>JAFQPO010000016.1 GCA_017411715.1 Bacilli bacterium
AATAAAATAAAATAAAATAAACTGTAATAATAGTGAAAGTATTTAAGTTCATTAAATGAAAGTAAATACTTTTTTAATATTAGTTTATTATTGTTGTAAATGATTTTGCGATTAAATATGATGATTGTTGATTTGTCAATGATGACTTCTAGTTGGATTTTTTTGTATATTTTCCCAATACCGGTAAATAAGAGCATAATAAAAGGAGAATTTATAGAAGATAAATTAAAATAATTCTTTAGGAGTTGATTAGAACTCCTTAAAGTCTTTTCTGGCTATTAGAATATAAATTATTGTGTACAGTTATTTATAAATAAAATATATGGTTATAGGTCTTGAAAATATAGAAGAATAAGAGGTGAAGATAATGTTTAAAAAATTGTCAAAGAAAGATGCTTTTCAATCAATATTCCTTATGCTTTTATCAATAGTTAGTATTGTGTTGGGAGTATTAATTAGTACAAAAGTATTGAAACTTGTGGAACCACTGGCTAATTATTATTTGCCTTTTGGAATTACTTTAATTGTTGTAGGAACCTTGTGTCTGTTGTTTTCTATATTAATAATAACAATAGTAGCATTGAAATATCGTAAATAACTTTTCTTATATGTATTTTTAAAAGTCTGCAATTTGCTTACTTTTAAATTAATGTGATTTTACGATTAAATATGATGACATATTTTGTCGATTGTGCTATAATAGATATGGAAAAGAGGTATTTGAAAATGCAAAAATTATTTAAATCATTTTTAAGTTGTTTATCTGTTGCTTTATGTTTTTGTTTTTTATGTGGATGTAACGCACAATTACCAATCCCACCTGAAAAAACACCAGGAGAAGAAACAGAAAAACCTACTCATGAACATGTAGTATGTCCTGAATGTGGCAAATGTACTGATAAAGAATGTCCAGAAGATAAATGTGCTGGTCATGAAGAAGTTGAAGAATCAATTAAAGATCAATTTGATTGTATTTCAATCAAAGAAGCTTTAGACCTTGCTCAAAATGCTGGTGATGCTGGTACTAGTGAAAAATATTATGTTTACGGTATTATTAAAACTGTATCAAATGGTATGTATGGTGAAATGACTATCACTGATGGTGAATATGAGTTATACGTATATGGCGTATATTCAGCTGATGGACAAACTAGATATGATGCACTAACTGATAAACCTGTAAGTGGTGATGAAGTTGTGTTATATGGTATGTTAAAGACATATCAAGAAAAACCAGAAATGGATCGTGGTTTCTTACAAGCTTTCAATCATATTAAACCTGAAGTAGATGAAACTTTATATCAAGAAGTAACAATCGCTGAAGCAAGAAGCCTTGAAGCTTCTGAACTTGTAAAAGTAACTGGTGTTGTTGCTAGAATCACTTATGCGAATGGGTTTGTGCCAAATGGATTCTATTTAGTAGATGAAACTGAATCTATTTATGTTTATGGAAATGATGCGGCTGGGTCTGTTAAAATTGGTAATACAGTAACATTGGTTGGTGAAAAAACTTACTATGTTTTAGCAAGTGAACAATCTAACGCAGATAAACATGGTTATAAAGGATGTTGTCAAATCCAAAAGCCTCAAATTTTAGAAAATGATTTAGGTAATTCTGAATATAATAAAGAGTGGATTTCTGAATCTACAATTAAAGACATTGTTGATGCTAGTGTTTTAGAAAATAATACAACTACAATTTATAAAGTTACAGCTTTAGTTAAAAAAGCTGTGGGTACTGGTTTTACTAACTATTATTTCAATGATCTTGATGGTGTAACGGGATCTTATACTTATACATCTTGTAATGGTAGTGATTTTAGTTGGTTAGATGAATTTGATGGTAAAATTTGTACTGTTTATTTATCACCAATTAACTATAAATCAACTTCTTCTGGATGTATCGTAAGATTTATACCAATTGAAGTAATCGAAGAAGAGTTTAGTTTTGATTTAAAAGATGCTCCTAGCTTTGCTTTAAAATATTATGCGGTTGATCAATTCTTAAGTGTATATGAAGCTGACCCTGAACTTAACTTAAAAACATCTGTTGATAATGAAATTTTAGGTTTTAGTGGTTTAGAATTTAGCTATGCTTCAAGTAATGAAGATGTGTGCTATTTTGAAAACACTACTGATGGTGTAGTATTACATACTAAGAATGCTGGTTCTACGACTATTACAATCACAGCTAAATTAGGTGAATATACTGATACATGTGCTGTAGAAGTTGAATATAAACTTCCATCTGAATATGAAACAATCACTGTTAAAGAAGCAATTGATACTCCAGATGATCAAATTGTTACAGTTAGAGGTATTGTTGCTTCATCTTTAGTAAATCAAAGTGGATTCTATCTAATTGATGAAACAGGTGTTATTGCTGTAACAGGAGAAGAAGCTGCGATTAAATTATTATCATCAGGTGATGAAGTAATTGTTAGAGGAACAAAAGATCATAAAGTAAAAGATGGTTATGCCGGAGCTGGACAAATTAATATTTATAATGCGGAAATCTTAGTTAACTACTATGGTAACCATGAATATTCAACCGCAACATTCGATGCTACTAAAACATTAAATGAACTTTATGAATATAATCATATGGAAGATCATTCTAATGAAGTATATGTTGTTAAAGCAGTTGTTAAATTAAATAAAACAGCTTATTATACTAATCTTAAATTATTAAGTCCTGATGGTAAAGTAGAATTTACTTTATATTCAGCAAGCGCAAATCAATACGAATTCTTACATCAATTTGATGGTCAAGAAATAACTATTGAACTTGCATTATGTAACTGGAATAGTAAAACTTATTATGCTGGTTGTGTAATTTCAGTAATAACTGAAGATGGTAAAATTATTAACACTTTAAATTTTGAAGAATAAAAATAACCTTAAGTAGACGAGTAAAATCGTTTGCTTAAGGTTTTTCTTTTGAAAATGTGACAATCTTTTTAAACTCTATCATTTATAATATGATAGAGGTGGTATAATGAGAAAAATTGGTTGTTTTTTATTAATGTTAATAATTTGTTTTAATATTCATAATTTTAAAGTATCAGCTAATTCTGATATTTTAGTTAAATTGGTATATAGTAGTTTTGAAGTTAAAAAATCAGAAGAGTTCACTATTCAAATTGTTTTAGAAGACTATGTATCTTTATATCAAAGTGATGTTTATATTTTAGTAGATCCAAAGAAACTTGAAATATTAGAAGGGTTTACTTTGCCTGTTACTTCATCAATATATAATAAAGAAGAAGTAATTAATAATAAAATTGAAGCTAATCTATTACATTTATGTCTAAAAGCTAATAATTTAGAAGGATACAATTATTCAAATTTAAATCATTTATGTAGTATTAAATTTAGAGCTAAAGAAGATATAAAAGATGTTAGTAAATTGTTTTTAAGTGAAACTTATTCAAGTGGATATGGTATGAAAATGGCTTTTTTAAATAATACGATAAATTATCAAAGTGTTACTAGAAAATGCGTAGAATCGCTTAAAATAGGCTGGAAAACTGAAAAATATGAGCTTGAAGTAAATAGTAATGTTGAAACACTAAAAGAAACTATCATTAATGACTTAAATGTATTAAATAGAGAAAATGATGAATATTTACTTGAAATAATAACTGAAGAAGTTGAAACGACTAAACTTGGTACTTATGTTATAAAAGCTAAATGTTATGATAAAATAACTCAACTGACAACCTTTTACGCAAAAGCAGTTGATGTTGTTGATACAACTAGTCCGGTTATAAAACTTGAAAAAAATGAATTAATAATTAAAGATCAATACATAAATGATTTATCTACTAATATTAATTTCTTAGAAGATTCTAACGTTAGTGGAATTACAGTAACTGATAATTATGATCAAAATGTTTCTTTAAAATTTAAATATTTTAATAATAATTTAGAAGAAATTACTAATTATCAGTCCTTTTTGTCATACTTAAAAGAAAACCAACAAGCTAGGGTGATATTTTATTCAGTTGATGAAAGTGATAATAAAACAGATGAATATGTTTTAGATGTTAATGTTTTAGATACAACTTATCCGGAGGTTACAATATTAAATGATTTAGAAGTTGTTGATACTAGTTTAGAAGGATTTAATTTTAGTAAATTACTAAGTGTCTTTGACCAATATGATAAAAATCCTTTATTAATTATTTCTTATTATAATAAGGAAGCTCAACCAATCACTGATATTATAAATGAACTAGCTAACAATCATCAAATTACCGCAGTCTACTATACAAAAGATCAAAGTGGGAATACGAGTCCTCAATATAGTTTAAAGATTTCCCTAAAGGACACGACCTCGCCAAAGATCATAGGAGAAGGACGAGTTGTGATGTATGATTATAATAAAGATGATTTTGATAGTTTATTTGATAGTAGTTTTAGAGTGTTTGATAATTTAGATAATAGTCCTGAAGTTAAGAAGATGTATTATATTGATGATTGTGTGGTTGAAGAACATGAGTTTATTGATAATGTTTTTAAAGGATTTAAGGGAAAAGTTGTTGTTACTTCAATTGATGCTAGTAAAAATGAAAGTAGTAAGTATGAAAGTATTGTAGAAGTAATTGATACAATGAGTCCAATTATTAATATTTCTCATTTAGAAAATAATAAAAAGTATTTTGAGCAAGAAAGAATTGTCTATGAAGTGTTTGATAATTTTGAAGGAAAGTTAGATATAATTGTTTTATTGAATGGTGAAGTATATAATGGTGATAGAGTATTTGAAGTAGGTGATTATGAATTAACAATTAAAGCTACGGATGCTTTTTCTAACACTACCACAAAAACCATTAATTTTACAATCATCAAAGATAATCTAATTGGCTGTAGTGATGATGCGGAGTGTTATATGCGCAATTATACAGAAATTATCATCGCTGTAGTAATCCTTTTAGCATGTTGTGTAATCATAGTGATTTTTAGAATTGGTAATAAGGCATATAAAACAAAAAAGAAAAATAAAAAACAAAATAATGATGAAATAACTATTCTTTAAGTTTCTTTTTGTAAATATAAATAAAGTTTACTTAATGCTCTTTTTTCAATGCGAGAAACATAACTTCTACTGATTTTTAAACTTTTAGCAATTTCTTTTTGCGTTTCTACAAAATAATTGCCTAAACCAAATCTTCTAGATATTATTTCTAGTTCTCTTTTATTAAGGATTGATAGAGCTTGTTCTAAACTTTGATTCTTTTCTTCGTTTAGTAATTTATCAATCATTAGGGGCGAATCATCTTCAATAATGTCACATAATCTAATTTCATTACCTTCTTTATCTTCTCCGATTGGCGCATATAAACTAGAAGTATCTTTATATTTTTTATTACTTCGAAGATGCATCAATATTTCATTCTCTATACAGCGTGAGGCGTAAGTTGCAAGCTTGACATTATTGTCTGGATTGTATGAGTCTACTGCTTTAATTAAACCAAAGGCACCAATAGAAAGTAAATCATCTTTATTTTCTTTGGTGTTTTCAAATTTTTTAACGATATGCGCAACTAATCTTAAATTGTGTTCAATTAATAAGTTTCTTGCTGTGATATCTTTTTCTTTTAGCTTTTGGATTAATTTATCTTCCTCCTCTTTAGATAAGACTTCGGGAAAGCTTTCGGAATTGATTGCGCCAATCAAAGGGAGTAGTAAAAAAGATAATAAATTAAGCATAAGTGTCCTTTCTTTGTCAAAAATGTTGTATAATATATAAGATAGAGGTGAAATTATGTCTTATATTCCAACATATGTTTTTAAAACTGTATATGATATTGACTTTAATAAATTATATGATGAAGGCAAAAGAATTATACTTTTTGATATTGATAATACACTTCTTTCGTATAAAGAATTAACACCACATACTAGACTAATTGAATTGAATAAGAAATTGTTGGATATGGGATTTAAGATTTATTTAGTTAGTAATAATAACGGTCAAAGAATTGAAATGATTAAAGAAAAGTTTTTAATAAGCGGTTTTATCGCAAAAGCAAAAAAACCTAATCCTAATAAAATGAAACAATTCTTAGAAAAAAATGGATTTGATTTAAATACTGCCATTGGAGTAGGTGATCAAATCTTAACCGATATATTAGCATTCAACCGTCTTAAAATTGATTCAGTTTTAGTAAAATCAATTGATCGTTCTACAGAACATTGGTATACAAAGGTTAATAGAATGCGTGAGGCCAGAATACTAAGAAAAATAGCTAAAATTGATTTAGAAAAATACAAAGAAATGATTAATTTATATCATGAGGTGAAAGATGAGTAAATGTATAGGATGTGGAATTAAAATCCAATCTACTGATAAAGAAGCGCCTGGCTATGTTCCAGTAAGTGCCACTGTCGATAGAGGAGAAGCGGTATATTGTAAAAGATGTTATGATGTTATCCATCATAATAAAGACTATAGTAGTGCTACATATGAATTATTTAATGACAGTAAATTGCTTGTTAATGTTATAAATGATTATTATCAAAAATTATCAAAATTAAAAGGTGAGAAAGCATTAATTTTGCTTCTAATTGATGTGCTTGATATTTATTCTGGATTTATCCCTAAATTAAGTGAATATATTGGTGATAATCCTGTTATGATTTTAGTTAATAAAACTGATGTAATGCCTAAAAGTATTAAGTTAAATACATTAGGGGAAAAGATTAAACAAATAGGTTTGAATGATAATTTAAATGTTCGAGATGTTTTTTTCATATCAGCTTTAAAACAAAAAAATATTGATGATATTATCCGCCGTGTAATGGACTATTTTAATAGAACATATTTTAGAGGCAATAAAACATATTTATTAGGTTCAACAAGTGTTGGTAAATCGACTTTTGTTAATAGCCTTTTGAAAAAATATAAGATGATTGATAATGATTTAATTACAACTAGTTATCAACATCAAACAACTTTAGATTTTATACCTATTTCAATTGGGACAAATAATAAAAAAGAAGAATGTTTCTTAGTTGATACTCCGGGATATTTAAATTTAATGACAGCTACTACTTATTTAGGACTTGAATCATTAAAACAAGTAGTTCCAAGAACATTTATTAAATCTCGTAGTTATCAGTTAAAAGAAAATCAAACAATGTTTTTAGGTGGTCTTGTGACTTTAGATTTTGAAGGAGATGTGAATGTTAGCTATTTTGTTTCTAATGATTTATACATTCATCGTACTAAAACTAGTAACAAAGAAGAGCTCCTTACAAAATCAATGTATAAGTTATTAGTTCCACCAGTTGATGAAACAGAGTTAAAAAGATTTGGTGAATTTACATCAAAAACCTATACTTTATCATGTGATGAAGAATTTAAACATTGGGATTTATGTATTGCGGGGATTGGCTATGTTCATTTAACAGGGGAAAACTTTAAAGTAACAGTGACTTTACCAAGAACAATATTAACTACACTGGTGCCAAACTTACTATGATGTATGATGATATAAAACAGGATATCTATTTACATTTTGTGAAATATGATAACCTTAAAAGATACAATCATTCCATAAAAGTTATGGAAAAAGCATTAGAAATTGTTGAACAAAACAATTTCTGCGTTGATTTAGAACAAATAAAACTTTCAGCGATGTTACATGATGTAGGTAAAGTAATACCAGAATGTGAACAATTAAAGATAATTAAAGAAAGAAAAAATGAATTTGGTCTATCAGATAGTGAATATGAAGAATTATTAAAATGTCCTAATGTTTGGCATAGTTTTGTTGGAGGAGTTATAGCTAAAAAAAAGTTTGGGGTAACTGATGAAGCAGTAATTGATGCGATTAACTATCATACATCAGGTAAACCAAATATGAGTCTTTTATGCAAAATTATTTACGTTAGTGATGTGATTGAGGATTCAAGAACATATAAAACAGCTAATGTATATCGTGAGTATGTTAAACGCGATTTTGATAATGGACTTTATGAAATATTAAAAGAAATTAATAGGATGTTAGAAGAAAAAAATGAAATGGTTTTTTCACTAACTAAAAATGCATGCTTATATTATAAGGAGAAGAAATGGAAAGAAAGTTAGATAAAATTATAGAGGCTATTAATAAAGCAGTTTTAAGTAATGTTGTCATTTATGATATGAGTGAATTAACACCATATTATGATTATAGTATTATTGCGTCTTGTAAAAATCATAATCAAGGACAAGCTGCTTGTGGCTATCTAAAAGATGAAGCTAGTAAATTAGGAATGAATGTTCGTAACTATTCGGCTAGTAATTCATCAACTTGGTTTTTAGTCGATCTAGGAGAAGTTGTTGTTCATATTTTTGTTGGTGAAGAACGTTTTAGATATCGTTTAGATGATTTATACAGCAGCTTACCACATCAAAGATTAGATGACTAAAATTTGTTAGTTAATATTTGGAAAAATATGTATTATTGTGATATAATTTTATAGTAGTGAGGTGTAATTATGAATTTAAAATATCAATTAAGATTAGATCCAGATTTTCAACCAATGATTGAAAAAGTAAGAGAATTAGAAGCTAAAACAAAGAATAATCCAGAAGCTAAAGATGTTGCTATATGTGTAGAACGTCAAAATGGATATCGTTATCGTTATGATTTAAAAGTTGTACCAAACGATGAAGAAAGTTTAAGCATCGTAGAAAGAATTATTAAAAGTATTCTTTGGGTTGTTGGTGGGTTTAAAGTATATATCGGTGGTGAAGAAAGTGTAACTTCACAAATTAAAGAAATCTTTACATTAGAAGGCGCAAGAAGTTTTGATGTTGATTTCATGAGTCGTGTTTATGATAAACCTTTTGAAGTTGTAGTAATGAACTATGAAGAAGTTCCTACAACTATTGCTGCTTCAATTCCTGCTGGTGGACATTTAGATGGATGCCGTATTGGATTTGATGCGGGAGGGTCTGATAGAAAAGTTAGTGCTGTTGTTGATGGCGAAGTTATTTATAGTGAAGAAGTAGTATGGCTACCAAAAGTTAATTCTGATCCTAAATATCATTATGAAGGAATCCTTGATTCATTCCGTCGTGCAGCTTCTAAAATGCCAAGAGTTGATGCTATTGGTGTAAGTAGTGCTGGTATTTATATTAATAATGAAGTACGTGTAGCATCACTTTTCATTCAAGTTCCACGCGATAAATTTGATGCGGAAGTTCGTGATATCTATATTCGTGCCGCAAAAGAAATTGGTAATGTACCACTAGAAGTTGCTAATGATGGTGACGTTACAGCTTTAGCAGGTGCTTTAGATTTAAATGACACTAACGTTTTAGGTATTGCTATGGGTACAAGTGAAGCTGTTGGTTATATTAACTCTGATGGCAATTTAAATGGTTGGTTAAGTGAACTTGCATTCGTGCCAGTTGACTTTAATAAAGATTCTATCGTTGATGAATGGAGTGGCGACTATGGTTGTGGTGTTAAATACTTTAGCCAAGATAGCGTTATTAAACTTGCTCTTCGCGCTGGTATTGATTTAGATAGTGCTTCAACTCCTGCTGAAAAATTAAAAATTGTTCAAAAATTAATGGCCGAAGATGATCCACGTGCTAAAGAAATTTATGAAACAATTGGCGTTTATTTAGGATATACTCTTCCTTATTACGCAAGATTCTATGATATTAAATACTTACTATTATTAGGCCGCGTAACAAGTGGTAAAGGTGGAGATTTATTAATTGCTAAAGCTAACGAAGTATTAGCAAGTGAATATCCTGAATATGCTGGCATTAAAATTATGATGCCAGATGAAAATAGCCGTCGTGTAGGCCAAAGTATTGCGGCTGCTAGTTTACCAAGTACTAAATAATGAATAATGACATTAATGTAAAGGTTAGTTCTTTTGGCTTTGCTAATACGTATGTGTTAGCTGTAGAAGATGAATGCTTTATTATCGACCCAGCAGTTGAGTTAAAAGAAATCATTAGAATGGTTGATAATAAAAAAGTCCTAGGTGTTATTTTAACCCATGGACACTATGATCATTTTGTTAATTTGTTTGAGACTTTATCTCATTATAATACTAAGGTTTATATGCAACGTGATGCTTTTATTAAAGTAAATGATGCGAATCTTTCATATCAATTTGCCTTCACTAAAAAGCCCGTTCAAACTTTAAGTCCTGAAGATACAATTTTCTTGCATGATGGAATGAGTGTTCCGCTAAAGAGTAAGAAAATAAAAGTAATACAAACTCCAGGACATACAAGCTGTTCAATTAGTTTAAGAATTGATAATATCTTATTTACAGGTGATACATTGTTCCGTTTAGGAATTGGCCGCTATGATTTAGCAACTGCTAATCAATATAAACTATCAGAAAGTATTAAAAAACTACTAAGTATTAAAGATGATTGTATTGTTTATCCTGGGCATGATGAAGCTACAAGTGTTCATTTTGAGGCTAAGAATAATCCTTTCTATCTAAAAATTAAATAAGAAAGTTCCTTTTTAGGAACTTTTTTTATGTATCAAATGTGAAATTTAGGTAAAAATATTATAAAATTAGCACTAAACACTTGACAGTGCTAACAATATGTGATATAATGTTAGCAGATAAGGCAAGTGAGTGCTAATAAAGGAGGTTATATAATGTTATCTAATAGACAAAAGTTAGTTTTAAAAGCTATAGTAGAAGAATATGTTAAGACTAATGAACCAGTTGGATCAAGAACATTATCAAAACGTGTCGAACTTTCTTTCTCTCCGGCCACTTTACGTAATGACATGGCAGATTTAGAAGATCTTGGGTATTTAGAAAAAACACACTCTTCAAGTGGTCGTGTTCCTTCTGAACTTGGTTATAGACTTTATGTTCAAGAAATCATGAATGAACAAAAAGAAGAAATAGCATTCCCAATGATTGATGACATATTCAGAAAGCGTAATCTTTCGAAAGAAGAAGCAATTAATGAATCAATGAGTTTAGTATCAGACTTAACTAATTATGCATCAATTGTTTTAGGACAAACGGCTTTTAATTCAAGAATTAAAAAACTTCAATTTCTGTCGCTTCAAGAAAGATTCGCGATAATCTTGCTTGTTACTGATTTAGGTCATGTTGAAAGTAAGAAAATTATTGTTCCGGAAGGAATTAGTGTTAAAGAAATTGAAAAAGTTGTTAAAGTGCTTGATGAAATTTTACATGATACATTAGTAGCTGATATTCATAAAACATTGAAAAGTGATACATTAAGTGAAGAATTACTAGATTTCTTATCGTATCGTGAGGATTTAGTAAATGCGTGTGTTAATGCTTTTTATGATATGGTTCAAGATCGTTATCATGTAAATGGACAATCAAATATCTTATTACAACCGGAATTTCAAAATATTGAAAAAGTTAAAGAACTATTAGATGTAATAGAAAACAAAGAAATACTTAAAGTCGTAAAACGTGATGCGGATGGCATCACAATTAGAATCGGCCAAGAAAATGAAATTAAAGCTTTACAAAATTGTACAGTTATCACTGTTCCATATGAAAGTGCAACAGGTGAGCGTGGAGCTATTTCGGTTCTAGGCCCGACAAGAATGGAATATAGTAAGATAATTCCTCTTCTTGAATATATCGCGGCTAATATTAAGAAAATAATTTAAAGGATGTGCATTATGGAGAATAATCGTTATCGAGAAGAAGAATTAGAAAATGAAAAAGAACAAGAACAAGAAACAGAAATTGTTAATGAACAACCTACTGAAGATGTTAAGGAAGTAAAACAAAGTAAAAAAGATAAAAAATTAAACAAAAAAATTGAAGAGTTAGAATTATTAAATGAAGAATTAAATGCTAAACTTCAAAATTGTCAAAATGAAATGTTAAAAGATCGTGCAGAACTTGAAAACTTCAAACGTCGCACAAACGAAGAAAGAATTAAAGATCGTAAATATGCACTACAAGAATTTTTAACAGATTTAATTGAAGTAGTTGATATCTTTGACCGTGCAGTTAGAGTAACAACTGATGATGAAAAATTAAAAAAATATTTAGTTGGATTTTCAATGATTAATACACAAATCCAACAATTACTTGAAAACTATGGTGTTAAGAAAATTGAAGCTCTTAATAAACCATTTGATCCAACAATTCACGCAGCTATCGAAACAATTGAAAAAGAAGGAATCGAAGCTGGTATTGTTGTAGAAGAAGTCGTAACTGGCTATATGTACAAAGATCGCGTTTTAAGACCAAGTATGGTTAAAGTAAGCGCATAAGAAAGGAAAAAGGAAGGTATAAAAATTATGAGTAAAATTATTGGTATTGACTTAGGGACAACAAATTCATGTGTTGCGGTTATGGAAGGTGGAGAAAGTAGAGTAATTGCTAATCCAGAAGGTTTTAGAACTACTCCATCAGTAGTAGCATTTAAAGATGGTGAAATTCAAGTTGGGGAAAATGCTCGTCGTCAAATAGCAACTAACCCTAATACTGTATCATCTATCAAACGTCAAATGGGGACAAATTATAAAGTAAATGTAAATAATAAAGCATATACTCCACAAGAAATTTCAGCAATGATTCTTCAAAACTTAAAAGCAACTGCTGAAAGCTACTTAGGAGAAAAAGTTACAGAAGCTGTAATTACAGTACCTGCATATTTCAATGACGCACAACGTCAAGCAACTAAAGATGCTGGTAAAATTGCTGGTTTAGAAGTAAAACGTATTATTAATGAACCAACTGCTGCAGCACTTGCATATGGTATTGATAAAATGGATAAAGAACAAACTATTTTAGTATATGACCTTGGTGGTGGTACATTTGACGTATCAGTCTTATCACTTGCTGATGGTACATTTGAAGTATTATCAACAGCTGGTAATAACCGTCTTGGTGGGGATGACTTTGACAATGAAGTTGTTAAATATTTAATCTCTGAATTTAAAGCTGCTGAAGGTGTTGATTTAACTGGTAATCGTAGCGCAATGTTTAGATTAAAAGATGCTGCTGAAAAAGCTAAAAAAGAATTAAGTGGTGTATCAAGAACAGAAGTTTCTTTACCATTCATCGCAGCTAATCAAAATAATGAACCTGTACATTTAAATGTTAGTTTATCACGTGCTAAATTTGAAGATTTAATCAGAAATTTAGTTAACCAAACTACAGTATCTGTACGTCAAGCATTAAGTGATGCAAAATTAAGCGCATCTCAACTTGATCAAGTATTACTTGTTGGTGGTTCTACTAGAATTCCACTAGTACAAGAATTAGTAAGAAAAGAATTAGGTAAAGAACCAAACCGCGGTATTAATCCAGATGAAGTAGTAGCAATGGGTGCTGCTATTCAAGGTGGGGTTTTAGCTGGTGATGTTAAAGACGTATTATTATTAGACGTTACACCATTATCACTTGGTATTGAAACTCTTGGTGGTGTTACAACTCGTTTAATTGAAAGAAATACTACTATTCCTACATCAAAAGCTCAAATCTTCTCAACTGCTGCAGATAATCAACCAAGTGTTGATATTCATGTATTACAAGGTGAAAGATCAATGGCTGTTGATAACAAAACATTAGGACGTTTCCAATTATCTGGTATTCCTCTAGCTCCACGTGGTGTTCCACAAATCGAAGTTAAATTTGACATTGATGCTAATGGTATTGTTCATGTAAGTGCTAAAGACTTAGGAACAGGTAAGAGTCAAACAATCACAATCACTGGCGGTAGTGGATTAAGTGATGAAGAAATTGAAAAAATGGTAAGAGAAGCTGAAGAAAATGCGGCTCAAGATAAAGCACGTAAAGAAGAAGCTGATTTACGTAATGAATGTGAACAAATTAAGTTTGCGGTTCAAAAATCAATTGAAGATTTAGGTGCTGAAGTAACAGAACAAGAAAAAACAGATGTAGAAAATGCGGTAAGAGAACTTGATAATGCACTTGCTGGTGCTGATTTAGAATTAATTAAATCAAGAAAAGCTGAACTTGAAAAAGCTGCACAAGGTATCGCAGTAAAAGCATATGAAAAAGTTCAAAAAGAACAAGCTGCTAAACAAGGTCAGTCAAACGATCAAAATCCAACTGATGACAACGTAGTAAACGCAGACTACGAAGATGTTAAGTAATAAAATAAGAAATAGAAAATATAATAGACTGGGGGCCAAAACATGGCGAATCAAAGAGATTACTATGAGGTACTAGGAGTTAGTAAAACTGCTAGTGAAGATGAAATAAAAAAAGCATATCGTAGTCTTGCGAAAAAGTATCACCCCGATGTAAGTAAAGAACCAAATGCGACAGAGAAATTTAAAGAAGTACAACAAGCGTATGACTGTTTAAGTGACCCCGCAAAACGTGAAAACTATGATCGATATGGTACTGAAGACCCAATGGGAGGATTCTCATCAGGTGGTGCAGGATTTAACGGAAATTTCGGTGGTTTCGAAGATATTTTCAGTGCTTTCTTTGGTGGCGGATCACAAAGAACACGTGATCCTAATGGTCCAAGTAAAGGATCTGACTTAAGAACAAGTATTACTTTAACATTTGAAGAAGCAGCATTTGGAGTTAAAAAACCAATTACTTTAAACCGTGCAGAAAAATGTACGAAGTGTAATGGAACTGGTGCTGATAGTTTAAAAGATATTTCAACATGTACAAGATGTCATGGTAGTGGTAAAATTATGACTGAACAAGCAACAATGTTTGGAATGCGTATGCGTACAGAAAGTGTTTGTCCAGATTGTCGTGGAACAGGTCGAAAAATTACTAAACCATGTAGTGATTGTAATGGTCAAGGAAGAATTAAGAAACAATCTACAATAAATGTCACTATTCCATCTGGAATTGATGATGAACAAACAATACGTTTGTCAAATCAAGGAGAAGCGGGTAAGAATGGTGGGCCAAATGGGGATTTGTACATCAATGTGACTGTTAAGCCACATGAAATATTTGAACGTGATGGAAATGATATTTATTGTGAATTACCTTTAACATTTAGTGAAGTAGCTTTAGGAACAACAATCGAAGTTGCTACGTTATCAGGTAAAGTAAATCTTAAAATTCCAGCTGGAACTCAATCAGGCACTAAATTTAAACTATCTGGCCGTGGTATTAATAATCAAACAACTGGTCGTACTGGTAATCAGTATGTTATAGCTAGAGTATTAACACCAACTAAAATTACTCAAGAACAAAAAGAACTATTCACAAAACTTTCTAAAACAGATGAAAAATCAAGTAATAGTTTCTTTGACAAAGTGAAAAAATTCTTTGGAAGAAAAGAAAAGTAGAAGCAAAGTAAAATTTGCTTCTTTTTTTGCGTTTTAATATCGAAAAAAACAATTTTGTGGTAAAATAGAAAAAGTAGTAGAAAATAGAGGTATAACTATGCAACATTATTTTATAAATAGTGATAGTCTAAATCTTACAACTTGGGAAGTAACAATTGTAGAAGATGCTTTTCATATAGCTAATGTTATGAGAATGACAGTAGGTGAACGAATTGTTGTTATAGCGGCTGATAGTTCATATTTAGTTGAGTTAACTAACATTAACCCTAAAATGTGCGTTGGCCAAATTATAGAAGAACTTTCTTTTGATAATGAATTAAAAACTAAAGTAACTATTGCTCATGCTTTTGTTAGACGTGAAAAACAAGAAGATACAATTGAAAAAATTACTGAACTTGGAGCTTATGCTTATATGCCGGTAATTATGGAACGTTGTAATGTTAAAATTGATTTAGATAAGCAAGATAAAAAAAGAACAAGAATAGAAAAAATAATTAAAGAAGCTTCAGAACAATCACACAGAACATCATTAATGAAACTTTATGATGTTTGTTCATTTAAAGCATTACTTAATCAAAGTCAAAACTATGATCTTTGTTTAGTATGTGATACAACAACTAATCCTTATGATATTAGTTCAATTGTTAATGATGATAATATTAAAAATGTTTTAGTGCTAATTGGACCTGAAGGGGGAATTAGTGAAAATGAATTAAAACAATTAGAAAATAATAATTTTAAAAAAATATCACTAGGAAAAAGAATTTTAAGAACTGAAGTTGCGCCACTTTTTGTAATGGCTATTTTTGCGGGGAGCGAGGAAATATTATAATGAAATTTTATATTCATACATTAGGATGTAAAGTTAATTTATATGAATCAGAAGCTTTAGCCGCAATGCTTATCAATCATAGTTATATACAAGTTGAAAATGAAACAGAAGCTGATGTTATTATTGTTAACACATGTACTGTTACTTCAACATCAGATAGTAAAAGCAAAAAAATTATTCGTAGTTTAAGAAAAACAAATAATAAAGCAATTTTAGTTGCTATGGGCTGTTATGCTCAACTTAATAAAGATGAATTATCATCTTTAGGAGTAGATATTGCGGTTGGTAATAATAATCGCAGCAAGATTTATGAATTAATAAATGAATTTCAAATTAATAAACAATCAATTAATTTGATTGAGGATTCTAATAATTATGTAAAGTTTGAAGAATTATCACTTGATAAACTAACTCATCATACAAGAGGTTTTATTAAAATTCAAGATGGATGTCGTAATTTTTGTACATATTGTGCAATTCCTTATGCTAGAGGGCCGATTAAAAGTAGAAATCCAGAAAGTGTGATTTGTGAAATAAAACATCTTGTTGAAAATGGTGTTAAAGAGATAATTATTTCTGGTATTAATACAGGAACATATGGTCAAGATTTAGGTAATATTACACTTGCTTCACTAATTAAACAAATAATTGAAGAAGTACCTTCATTATACAGAATTAGATTATCTAGCATTGAATTAATGGAAATTACTGATGAATTAATTGATGTTTATCAAAACTATCCTCAACTTGCTAGACACCTTCACATACCTTTACAAGGTGGTTGTGATAATACATTAAGAAGAATGATGCGTAAATATAATACACTTGATTATTTAAATAAAATTAATCAAATAAGACAAACATTAGGAGATGTTGCGATCACAACTGATTATTTAGCTGGCTTTGTAGGTGAAACAGAAGAAGATTTTAATGATTCATTAGAATTTATTAAAACTATTAATTTTGCGGGAATGCATATTTTTCCTTATTCAAGAAGAAAGAATACAGTTGCGGATGGTTTAGATGGCCATTTAGCGCCCGAAGTTATTAAACAAAGAGCTAAAATACTTCAAACATTATCAAAAGAAATGATGAATGATTATCAAAGTAAATATTTAGGTAGTGTTACTGAATGTTTAGTAGAACAAAAGAAAAATGGTTATTATGTAGGCCATACTTCAAATTATTTAGAAGTCGCAATCGAATCAGAAAATGATTTAACAAATAAAATTGTTAAAGTAAAATTAGAAACAATCAAAAATAATATGCTTATAGGAAGGAAGTGTTAGAATGAAATTTAGTGATTTTGGATTAAAAAAATATGTTTTAGATGCCCTTAATGAAATAAATTTTAAAAGTCCAACTGAAGTCCAAGAAAAAGTAATTCCTCTAGCTTTAAAAAATGAAACACTAGTTGTTGAAAGTGCAACTGGTAGTGGTAAAACACATTCTTTTTTAATTCCTATTTTTAATAGAATAGACCCAAGCTTAAATACTGTACAAGCAGTTTTAATTGCTCCAACAAGAGAGCTAGCTGCTCAGTTATATGAAGTTGCTGCTCAAATGGCTAAATTCAATGATCAAATTGATGTTAGACTATTTATTGGCGGAGGTAATCGTGAAACTGAAATCAAAAAATTATCAAATTCTAATCCACATATTGTAATCGGCACATTAGGAAGAATTTATGATTTAGCTGTTAAATCAAATGTATTAAAAATATATAGTGCAAAGATGGTTGTTCTTGATGAAGGTGATATGGTTATTTCTGAAAAGGAATTAGAAGATGTAGATAAAGTAATTGGTATTATTCAAGAAAACCCTCAATTTATGGTATTTTCTGCCACAATGCCAAAAGGTTTAAGAAATTTTATTAATCGCTATTTAGAAGGTGCAAAAGAAATTGTATTAGAAGAAACTCATCTTGCGAAATCATCAATTGAACAAATTATGATTCCGTGTAAAGCAAAGCAAAAAGAAGATGTATTATTAGAACTTCTAAATATAATTACTCCATATCTTGCTTTAATATTTGTAAATAAGAAAGAAGATGTAGATAAGTTAGCAGAATTTTTAGCGAAGAATCAATTTAAAGTAACTAAACTTCATGGTGACTTAGATGATAGAACAAGAAAACAAACATTAAAAAGAATTCATGAGCTTAAATATCAATATGTAGTAGCAAGTGATATTGCATCACGTGGGATTGATATTGAGGGTGTTAGCCATGTTATTAATTTTGATTTACCTAAAGATGTTGAATTCTATGTTCACCGTGTAGGTCGTACAGCTCGCTATAATAACACTGGTGTTGCATATAGCTTGTATACTTATGATACAGAAGAGTATGTTAAAGCTTTATCTAAAAAAGGTCTTAACGCAACATTCAAAAAGATTGTTAAGGGTGAATTTGTAGAAACAAATCTAAAACCTCAAAGACCTAAATCTTATATTAACCAAAAAGAACAAGAGTTGCATCAAAAATACCGCTTAGATAAAAAAGTTAAACCAGGATATAAGAAAAAAAGAATGGAATTAATTAATAAAGAACTAAAGAAAGCTCGTAGAGAACATATCGAGTCTATTTATAGAAAGAAGGCAAAAAATGCTGCTAGGAAGTCACGTTAGTAATAATGGTGTTAAAATGTTACTTGGTTCTGTTGAAGAAGCAATAAGTTATGGCGCAAACTGTTTTATGATTTATACAGGGGCTCCTCAAAATACTTTTCGTAAGAATGTCAACCAAATGAATATTGATAAAATGCATGCCGCATTAAAAGAAGCTAACATTTCTTTAGAACATATCATTGTTCATTGTCCATATATTGTAAATTTAGCTCAGCAAGATACAGAAAAATTTAGTTTCGCGGTTGATTTTTTGACTAAAGAAGTTATTATGACAACCGCAATTGGTGCTAAAATAATGGTTTTACATCCAGGTGCTCACGTTGGTAGTGGAAGTGAAGCTGGTGTTAAACGTATTGCGGAAGGTATTAATTATATTATTCAAAATACTTATGACTCAGATGTTATTATTGCCATTGAAACAATGGCCGGTAAAGGAACTGAATGTGGAAGAACTTTTCAAGAAATAAAAGCAATCATTGATATGGTTGAAGATAAATCACGAATTGGTGTATGTCTTGACACATGCCATATTAATGATGCAGGATATGATTTAGTGAATAACTATGATGGCGTCTTTAAAGAATTTGATGATGTTATAGGCTTTGACTATTTAAAAGTCATTCATGTTAATGATAGTAAAAATCCACTATCTTCTCATAAAGACCGTCATGAGAATATCGGCTTTGGAACAATAGGTTTCGAAACTTTATCAAAAGTTATTTATGATGAAAGATTTGCATCAATCCCTAAAATTTTAGAAACGCCATATGTAACAAGTCCTATATCAAAAGATTTAGTATATCCGCCATATAAACATGAAATTGCTATGATTAAGGCGAAAACTTTTGATGAAAATCTAAAAGAATTGATAGTTTTTGATTATGAAAATTAAAAGTAAATATTCCTTTATAGGAAATATTTGCTTTTTTTAATATTTATAGTGCATATTCGTTGCAATATAAGTTGAAAAAGAGTATAATGGTAGAGTAAATAAATGGTCCATTGGAGAAGCGGCTTAACTCACATGCCTTTCACGCATGCATTCATGGGTTCGAATCCCGTATGGATCACCATTAGATTTGGTCAATAAGTCTTTTTTAAATATAAATAAATAAGAGATTTATTGTGTAAATATAGTCCGAAAGGGCTATTTTTTTTATTTTCAGAGCAAAAATATCCTAAAAGATGGTAGGAGCTAGTGGGGATTCGAATAGGGGAGTTGTTCGGACTCGAACTAATTAAAGTATTTTGCATTAGTGGGGACTCGAACCAATAAGAGATAATGGTGGAAAATTTATTAAAAAAATAGTATAATATTTTTAGTAAAATTGCCAACCTTTTTAAAACTTTTGCAACTATATAAGTGAAGAGGTAAAAAATATGAATGATATGAACAAAGACAAGTTAAAAGAAAAAGTAGTTGATTATGCCAGTAAAGTATTTTTCTATTGCGTGAAAAGATGTAATAGTAGAATGGATGCTGAAGATTTATCACAAACAATTCTATTAGAAATAATCCAAAATATTGATAAGGGTGCACGTATTGATAATTTAGATTATTACATATGGGGTGTTTGTAAAAATCAGTATAACATGTATTTAAGAAAAACTATTAAAGATAGAAATAATCTTGAATACAAAGAGGATATTGATGATGCAGATGATTCTAAAACCGTTCTTGATGAAATGTTAGAAGATGGAAAGATTAGAAGAATGAATCAAGCCATAAAACTATTAAGTAAAGATTACGCTGAAATACTTTACGCTTATTATGTAGAAGATAAAACTCTAAAGTTCATAGCAGAAGAATTAAATATGCCTCTTGGAACAGTTAAATGGAAATTAACTGAAGTTCGAAAAAAGTTAAAGGAGTATTTAGATATGGAAAAACTAAATGGAAGAAAAGCCTATGTTCCCAAAAATTTTTCAGCTTGGTTTGGTATGATGAAAATTGGAACATATAACCCGAATAATTATGTCAACACGTTAATCAATAAAAATTTATTATATCATTCATATAATAATCCTTGTACAATTGAAGACTATTCATTAGAATTAGGAATTTCAAGACCCTATGTTGAAGATATTGTAGGACAATTAGTGGAAGTAACATTGCTAAAAAAAATAGACGGAAATAAGTATATTACTAACTTTCCTTATATTACAAAAGATATACTAAATTCTAATGCACAAATTTTATTAAATAATTATAAAGAATATACTGATGAATTAATAAAATTTGCGAAAAATCATATAGATCAATATAATGAATTAATTACATATGCGAATCTCACTAATGAAGAAGCAATGTGGAGTTTTTGTTTGTTTTTAAATTATAATATATTAAATGACACAAAACCAATGTTTTCTTATCATGATAGACCTGGAGGAGGTAAGTGGGACTTTTATATGACTGACTTAAGAGATGCAAATGAGTTTTTAATTGATATGGGAATTAATTCTTATGAAGATGGAATTGGTAGATTGAATGCATATACATTTCACAATGCCTCAAATATCGGAAGATTAGCGTATAATAAATCAGCTAATGGAACTGAAAATTACGAGTTATTAAATGAACTATTAGGTTGGTGTAATGCACCGTTTGAAAATATTATTAATAGAGTTTTAGTTAATAAAAAAGATCAAATTAATGAATATATTCATAAAGGATTTTTAAAACTTGTTGATAATAAAATTAAGTTTAATTTCCCATTCTTTACATATCATGATTTTAAAAAGGTAGAAGCAATAACAAAATCAAGTGAACTAGATACAGCAAAACAAAAATTAAGAACTATTATCAGTAAATTATCTCATAATATGAGAGACTATTTACCACAATATTTAGAGGATTATACAATTTCAATATTAAGTACTCAATTATGGGATATCCAAGGTTTAGTTGTAAAGTCATTTAATGAAGCAGGATTACTTGATAATAAAGAAAAAGAAGATTTCTTTCCTTATAACTTAATTTTAATAACGTCTGACATTAATAAGATATATGAAAAATAGTAAATAATCAATTAAGCTAGTTAACTCAAAAAAAGTTAGCTGGTTTTTTGAATAGTAGAAATAAATGTGGTATTATTAAAATATAAAATTTTTGTCACTTTTTTCTAGTTTAAATTGTTTTATATATGAAAGGATAAAAACTCTCTTAAAAAGAGACAGCATTCTAGTGCATATTTATTAATTATGTGTTATAATATAAATAAGTAAAATAGTTCCAACAAAAATGAACTTTTATTTGTTATATTAATAGGAGGTGAATTTATTGATAAAAATAAAAAATCTATTATATATGATAGTTATTACATTTGTATGTTCTATATTATCTGGTTGTACTATTGGATATGAAATAACTGATTTCAAAGTTGAAAAAAAAGAAATTAGTAATTTAGAATATAGTGAAAAATATAAAATTTATCATTATGATAAAAAATCGGAAATTACAGAATTAGAATATGACATATTTAAAAATTATGATGAAGAATATTTTAAAGATAATTCAGTAATTGTAATTACATTATTAGATAATGAAGCTAATGAATATGAATTTGATCAAATTAAAAATGCTAAAATAGGGATTACTAGATTTATTAACGAAGAAAAAGAACAAGTTCCAGTAACATTAATTTTAGATGTTAAAGGAAAAATAAATGATATTGAGAATTTTATAGTTAAATTTGTAAATGAAGATAAAACTATAGGAGCACATGAACATTCATATCAAGAACAAGTTGTAGAACCAACATGCACTGAAAAAGGTTATATTGAATATACTTGTAATTGTGGGGCGTCATATAAAGATAGTTATACTGAAGTTATTGAATGTAATTATGAAGAAAATATTTGTATAGTTTGTGGAAAGTGTAAGTATAACGTAGCAAAAGAAACATATGAGTTAAGTTATGATGTGATGGAAAATATTGATCCAAGAAGTTATAGTTCAGAAATTTCAATTTATGCTGTTTCAATTAATACACTTCAAAATTATAAAGATGAAAACAAATTAGATAAAATAATTAGCATAGAAATGGCAGAAAAATATGATGATTATTATACATGTTGTTATTTAAGTGCAAATGCTAAAAGAGTTTTAGATGAAGCAGATTGGTTTTTATATAGTTTAGAATCAGCTTATAATGAATCAGCTTGGTTTTGTTTTTCAGGAATTAATTTTTACTTATCTAAACTTAGCTTACATCAACAAAAGCAATACGCTGGAGTAGTATCAGAAGAAGATACTATTAAATATGATGATATGATTTGGTATGCAATACCTAAAGATGAAGAAATACCATCAAAGATAGGAGATTATGAATTAGTTGCTATCACTGAAACTAAAGATGTTATTAAAAAATCATTAGAAGGAGAAATATTAGAAACTCAAAAGTTATATGTCGAATCAAAACATTTATATAATAAAAATTATGAGTGGAAAAGATGGAATAACACTTATAATGAGTACATTACATATGATGAAGTATATAACGAATGCACTAATAAAAAATATTTAGTATTTTTAGATTATAACCATTCATTACCAAAAAATTATAAATGTTTAACAGGAGATAAATTTATACAGTTAGTTGGCACTTCTAGTTTTGAATTTGAAACGATAAATGATGAAGAATACATTAAAATAAGAGATTATACTCTATTAAATGGTGTTGATTTAACAACTATTTTAGAATATAAGTATGAAGAAATTATTAATGAAAATGAAATGTTGGTAAAATATTACTGGTTTAAATCGAAAGAACTTTTAAAGTTACTTAAGGAATAATAATTATGAAGAAGAAAATAATTGCTTTAGTTATATTTATATTTTTATGTATATCATTAAGTACAATTTCAGTAAATGCTCATTCTGAATCTCTTAATATTGAATACGATGATTGCTTACCAGATTATTTCGTAGATGATAATGATTTTGGAGATGGTTATTATGAAAAATGGTATCAGTTATATGACCGTAGTAATAAATCTATAGCTTAACATACTTTTTAATGAGGAGATAATATGCCAATATTTTATAAAAATTATTTCAAAGATTATATGAGCAAAGGGGAGATTTGTTGTATTCCTTTTTCTGTACCCACTAATAATGGTGCTATTAATTTATTTTTACCTTTATTAAACAATAAACTTATTTGCAATATAGATGTTCAAACTATTGAAGATATCTATGAAATACTATTAAAAGATGAATGGATCAGTTTTTATTATCCTAAGTTTTCAGATAAAGAATATGTTTATGTAGGTATTGATAAATCCTATAATACTGTTCACGCTTTAACTAAAACACCGCGTTTTTTTGTTCCAAAGTCACTTTTTGATAATGCAGACGATCCTATAGTAAGTATTTTTTTAAAAGAATTAGTTGAACATTTAAATCATTTTGTTGAAGGGATTGGTAGACAACCTTTAACACAAGTTGTAAATTCTTTTGCTATACTTAAATTGGTAAAATTTGGGAGTTTATAATTTACTGATGTTAAAGCTTGATCTAAAAATTATCTAATATAAACGTAATAGATGTTATAGGAGTAAATATGGGATTTTTAAAATTTGTTGATGACTATATGTTTAATGGAGTTGGTCGTCAAAGAAAACGAGTTATAAAATTAATTAGACAGATAAAATTAGGAGAGCACTTTACAACTGTTTATAATTTATTAAGAGATTTTGATATTTATATGAATTCACAAAAAGATTTAACTGTAAAACAATTGTATGGAAATTGTATATTTTATAAGATTAGAGTGGATTGGGCAGGGTATCAAAGTTATAATCAATCGGTTGAATATGTATCATTTCATTTTGATGAAAAATATTATTTGCATGCTATTTTTTACCATAAGCATAATCGAGACACAAAAAATCCACAACACATCCCTTGCTGTATACTTAATCGCGATTTAGACAAAATAATCGTAGATGTAAGTGGTGATGACTTTCGTATTAATTATGACAAACTAAAAAGTAATCATTATTCGAACATGGTTTTTTATGATACAATTAAAAATGTAATTGATTAAAGTATATACAGCTTCACACTAAATTATATTAAGAATTAGTCATTATAAAATATTTGTTTATATATTTACCATTAGATAATTTGTTAAAATAAGCAAATAATAAGTCATATATTAATAAGGTGATATTATACGTGTATAAGATAGTTCACTCTTGTTCTTATTGTTAACACTTATGAAGTATGAAACATTTAGATTTAATAACTATAGGAGACTGACCACGGACTCGAACCATTAACTTACGGGTGTTGAACCTTTAGTTCTAACGGGACTCGAACCTATAAGAGATATATAATTTGACACTACATATTTACTAATGGTATAATATATATGTAGATACAAAACTTTTTGTCACTTTTTACTATGATAAATTGTTTTATATATGAAAGGTTCAAAAAAATATGGAATTTATTTGTTATATTAATAGGAGGTAAATTAATATGAAGAAAATATTAGTTAGTGTATTTTTATTAGTATTTGGATTATGTTTGGTAGGGTGCACTGATGAACCTATAAAAACATATGAAGATGAATATTTTACATATAGTAAAAATGAGTATTTAAATGATGGTTTAATATATTTAACTGGATTAACTGAAAAAGGAAAAGAGCAGGAAGTATTGTTTATTCCTAGTGAGTATGAGGGTAATAAAGTGATATTAAAAGCTAATTCACTTATTACTACTTTAGTAAACTTTGGTAGTGAAAAATTAAAAAAAGTTTATATTAGTGATGGTGTAACCAATTGTGGAAATTTAACTGTTGTTAATGGATTTATTAAAATTATAATTTTATCAAACGATGTTGAATCCATTCCTAACAGAGGACAAATTTTTGTAACAAGTGAAGCATTTGAAAGAGAAATTAGTAAGTTTATTATGCCTGCAAATGTAAGTTATAAATGGAATTATGAAGGTGCACCTAATTTTGGTTATTATTGGATTGATGATTATGATAATGAATTAATAGATTATATACCAGTAGATCCAGTAAGGGAAGGATATAAGTTTGCCGGATGGTATAAGGAAACTGAATGTATCAACAAATGGAATTTTGAAAATGATATAATTTCTGCAAAAGTATATAATAGTGACAATGAATATCAATATAAAGAAACTATATTATATGCAAAATGGGAAAAATCAAATTAAACAATCAAGTCAGTTAACCAAACAACAAAAAGGGTTAGCTGGCTTTTTAAATAGTAGAAATAAAAGATGAAATGTGGTATAATTTAGATGTGAGGAAGATCGATATGAAAGATTATAAGTTTACACCACCAACTAAGTTTAAAACATTAAATTGGATAATTAATATTTTACTAGTAATTTCAATGATATTGAGTATGATATTTATTGATGGAATAGTTGAAAAATCAGTTTCATTATGTATCTTTTTATTGTTTAATGGATTATGGAGCATCAATGGAAAATGGTACAGTATTTGCCATCGAAATGATGAAAGTTACTATGTTAAATATGTTTGGATTATATTTATAGTTTTAGGCACTGCTTTGTTAGTTTTTGATATTATTTATTTTATACTGTAGGAGGAATAATTTATAATGAAAGTAATGGTTTTTTGTAGTTCATTCTCTACTTGTTTTCAAAATAACAAAGAACTAGTTATGCAACCAATAGATAATAAAAGTTTAAAAGATGTATGTGAATTATATGAAGTTTCAAATGATTGTAATTTTTATGTTATGGAATATGTGAATTCTAGGTTATGTAGATTATTCTTTGCATTATTAAGGATGACTCATTATATAGATAGTGAAATTAGAGATTTACAATATAAAAAATACCTGGAAGATAATAAACTTGCTTCATTTTATCTTGCTCCCTTAATTAGAACAAAAGGACTATTAGAAATAAAACCAATTAACTGTAGTGATGATACATTAATTAGTATTTATTTATTAAAAGGAAAAACTCCATTTAAAGTAGATGTATATGATGGAGAAATAGAAGTTGTTCAAAATTATAGATATAAATGTAGTTATAGAAAGATGAAGAAAAATATTATTAATAATACAAAATAAACAAAAGACCACTAAAGCTAATGCTAGCCTTAATGGTCTTTTACTTTACTTGAATATTTACTATCTTTCCTATGTGCCTTACCATACTCATCGTATGACACATTAGAACGACGCTTAATTTCTTGTATGACTTGTTCAAATTGTTCAGCACTTATAATTGCTGGATGATTATTTACAACTTGATACTTAGGATTATAAAGGTTTGGAATATTTTCTATAAATCCTTTATTGTTAATTTCATTAATGGTTTTAAGAAGAATTACATTACCTGCATATTTTTCATTCCTAAGTATTTTTTCAATGGTGCGTTTTGACCATTGTGGAAGACCTGTAGGAGATGGTATTTTCAGATTATATAAATAGTCAATGATACCAATAATACTATAACCTTCTAAATACTTGTCAAATATCATTTTTACTACATTAGCTTCTTGATGATTAATAACTAGTTCACCTGTGTCATCTTTCTTATAACCATAACAAGGTTTAGTGTAAAGTGGTGATGTGCCATTTCTTATTTGTTCACGAATTGCCCAAGTGATGTTTTCGTGTCTTTCTTTAACCTGACCTTCAGCAACAGCAGTTGCAACAGTTATATAGACTCTAGTTGATGGATCATCAGACCACATTTGTTCAGCTTCAAAATATATACGAATGCCTAAATCAACTAATGTTTGAAGTGTAGTAAGAACATCAATTGTGTTTCTTCCAAACCTACTAACACTTTTAGTAATAATGATATCAAGTTGTTTTGCTTTGCACATATCAATCATTCTATTAAATTCTTCACGTTTAGTAGTCAT
>JAFQPO010000010.1 GCA_017411715.1 Bacilli bacterium
GTATGTAATTGTATACTTATTTGGAGTGAACTTAGCATATAATGTAATATTATTGGTTGTTCCTTTTTCTATCTTTTCTACTTTTGTTTCAAATTCTTTTTCTGTATACCATCCATTAAATGTATAGCCTACTTTTGTTGGCTTTTTTAAATTGAACTCTTCATCCGCTTTTATTTTGGTTATATTATCACTATTGTTAATACCACCATTTGTATTATAATCAATTGTAAATGTCAATGCATCCCATTTGGCTACTAAAGTAAAACTTTTCTTTACTTTTTGACCAAAGTCATATTTTTTGCCATCTAATTCCCAATACAAAAAAGTATAACCTTCTTTTTGTGGATCATCAGGCTTTTCAACTTTTTTTCTCTTCTTTACTTCTTGTGATTCAATATATGACCCGCCATTGGTATCAAAACGAATTTCGTATTTTTTACCTATGCACGATGTCATAGTAAGTAAAAACACTATAACTATAGATGCTATTATAAATATTCTTTTTTTCATAATCATCCTTTCCACAAAAGTACACTTTTGTAAACTAAACGCTTATATAAATATTTATTATGAAATAGTATATATTTTGCTTTTTGTTTTTTTAAATGTTAAAATATATATATAATAAATGTTGTTTACAAAAGTGTACATTTACAAAATTAAAAGGGAAACAATTTGTTTCCCTTTTAACATATCATAGATAATTATTTTTTATATACCCTTATATTTTTATGCCATCATTATAATATATTCAAAAGATGCAGATATTTAAATCTGCATCTTCTTACATTTTTTGCCATGTTTTTTTACTAAAAAGTATTAAAACAGGGAATATTTCAAGTCTACCTGTAAGCATTGTTAATGTTAAAATAATTTTTGAAAAATAACTATATTCTGCAAAACTTGCATACGGACCAACACTTGCTAAACCTGGTCCAATATTAGATACACAAGAAATACTAGCGGTAATATTAGTTAAGAATGGTTGACTAAAGTTTTTGCAGGCAGGGTCAAAACATAGTATAAACACAACACCAACAATTACTAGAATATATATTGCAATAAAAGCAAATACATCATTAACAGTATCTTCTTCTAGAATTTCTCCTTCAAGTTGCATTTTCGCAACATATCTAGGATTAATAATCCTCTTAATCTTCATAACAATCCCTTTAAAGAATATTACAATTCTAGACATCTTTATACCACCACAAGTAGATCCGGCCATTGCACCTGTCAGCATTAGAATTATCAGAACCATTTTACTTACTTCTGGCCATAGATCAAAGTTAGCATTGGTGTAACCAGCAGTGGTTATGATTGAGGCAACTTGGAAGAAAGATATTCTAAAGGTTTCTTCAAAGTTAACATTTTTTAATTCCGCAAATGAATTAACTTTATTAAGAATTAAATCAAACATTATTAAAGCAATAGCAGCAAATACGACGCCAAAATATACTCGCAATTCTTCATTTTTTAATACCGCCTTAATTTTACCAATCAAGATTAAGAAATATAAACTAAAATTAATACCAAATAAAATTAAGAAGGTTGAAATGACATATTGTGAGTAATTTGAGAAATGTTCCATGCTATCCGCAACAAAACCAAATCCACCAGTACCTGCTGTACCAAATGCAGTTAACATACTATTAAATAAATTCATTTCATAAACTTTACCATCAGGCCCAATCGCATCAGGACTAAATAGTAAGAACACTATTTCAAGAATTGTTAAACCTAAATATATTAAATAAAGAATTGTCGATGTCATTTTCATTTTAGATGATAATTTACCAACTTTAGGCCCTGGGCTTTCTGCTTTTAATAAATATAAAGAAGATCCTTCTTTACTTTCAGGAATAAATATTAAAATGAAAACTAGAATTCCCATCCCACCAATCCAGTGGGTAAAACTTCTCCAAAATAATGAACTATGTGAAAGTAATGTTACATCTTCAACGATAGATGCTCCCGTAGTTGTGAAACCTGACATCATTTCAAATACCGCATCTATATAGTTAGGAATTTCACGATTAATAATATATGGTATTGCTGCGAACAATGTCATAATTATCCACGCAAACGCAACTGTTGCGAAAGCTTCTTTTTGATATAAACCTTTTCTTTCGGGTTTAAAATGTTGTAATATGATTCCTAGTGTCCAAAGGAGTACCATTGGCACTATAAAAGCAACTGAGTTGATAATTGACTCATTATATATAAAACTTACAATACAAGGTATAATTAACATGATTCCCTCAAGAATCATTATCTTACCAAGTATTTGACCAATTCCTTTATAATTCATAATTATACCTACTCAAACGCATCTTTTAAGTCATCAAAATTACGATGTGTTGTAACTACAACAACATGGTCACCTAACATAATGCAGTCATCGCCTTTAGGAATTATTACTTGTTCATCACGGATAATGCTTGCAATTAAACAATTTTCCTTAATAATTAAGTCCTTCAAAGGAGTATTTAAAATTTTTGAATTTTTCTTAACATTAAATTCAAGCGCTTCTACTTGATTATTAACAAGTCTTGATAAACTGATAACATTACTTCCACGAACATTTGTTATTGAGCGAATATATGAGATAATCTTATTCGCAACAATGTCTTTTGGTGAAACAATTCCTTCAAGTCCTAACTCACCAGTCATACCATAGAATCCATCACGATTAAGTTTTGTAATTACTTTAGGAACGCCAATTTTTTTCGCATACATTGATAGAATAATATTTTCTTCATCAACGCCAGTTAATGAAATACATGCATCTGTTACTTCAATACCTTCTTCAAGTAAAGTATCTTGTTCAGTACCATCTGAACAAAGAACTGTTACGCGTGGTAAGTTTTCAGCTAAGTAATGTGCTTTTTCACGATTATACTCAAAGATTTTAATTTTATGCTTTCTTGCGTCTAGTCCCTTAGCTAAATAATAACTAATTCTACCACCACCAATAATCATAATATTTTTTAGTGGTGTTGTAATAAGCGACAATTCCTTTAAGAAATTAACAATACTTTGGCTATCAGCAGTAACATTAATTCTATCTCCTATTTCAAATTTAAAGTTACCAGATGGAATAATAACTTCATCTTTTCTCTCAACTGCACAAATTAAAACTTTTGATTTAAGTTTTTTACTCATTGAAATAAGTGTTTCACCAATTAAAGGATTATTTTCTTCTAACTTAATTTCAATTAGGTTAACTGCACCTTTCGCGAATGTTTCCATTTTAAGAAGTGATGGTAAATTAATCATATCAGCTATTTCTTTTGCTGTTTCTTCTTCAGGATTAACAATCAAAGAAAGTCCAAGTTCTTCTTGCATCAAAATACTTTGGCGTCGATATTCTGGATTACGAACACGAGCTACTGTACTCTTAGCACCTAATTTTTTAGAAACTAAACAAGCAAGAATATTTATTTCGTCTTGTGGTGTTACAGCAACAACTAAATCTGCACCTTTAACGCCTGCTTCTCTTTGAATATCTAAGCTTGCACCATTACCAACAATACCCATGACGTCATATCTTTCAATCAATTCTTCTACATCATATTTATTAGTGTCAATAATGACAATTTTGTGGCCTTCTTTAGAAACATTTTTAATAATCGTTTTACCGATTGTGCCACATCCTATAACTATAATTTTCATAGTACACCTACTTAATTTCTATTATAATTTTATATCCTTCGATATATTTAACATATATATCATACTCTAATAAACTTTTATCATGCCATTTATAGTCAATAAGTTTGTCGCCAGGTTGATATAAATCACCATTTTCAAAATAGCCATCTCCACTTGTAATATTATTATTACCATCAGCTTCCAAAATGGAGATTAACTTATATCTTGTATCAGTATTATTCATTTCGGTAATATCAGTAATTGAATCTGGATTAGTTTTTAAATCCGCATCAACATGATAAATTTTTAGTCCATTTTCAGAATATAAATTATATCCATCTGAGAATACTTTATTTAACCCAGATTGATCATAAAATTCAATAATTAAATACTCACTAAATAAATTATTATCATTTTCTTTTTTAATAATTAATACTTCTCCTGTTATTGAAAAACTTGATAATTCAATTATACCAGTTCCTGTTATAACTTGAGGATTAATCCAACCTAATAAAATCTTACTGTATGCATTATGATCACCGACATTACTATCCATCATATCAGCCCCACCAAGTCCACCATCAGGCCCAATTGAAGCATCATAATCATAGTAGTCATCAAGACCTAGTAAATGTCCAGTTTCATGAATGATGGTTGAGGCGTTAATATTAACATACAATGGATTATCTCCATAACATAATTCCTCAAATAAGAAATCATACCCCATAAACACATAATAGTCAGCTTCTACATTATCATAATACTCATAATCTTCTGTAAAGTACTCATAAGTATAAGCCCACCATAAATCACATTCATCATATGACTCACCATATGAAACAGGAGCAGTATATACAAAATATATTGAATCGATATAACCATCTTGATTATAGTCATATTCACTATAATTAATCATACTATCATAATATTTTAATGCTGCTTGAATAATTTCGTAATCAACATCTTCATTGCCTTGATTATATTTATTCTCATAATACTTGCTTGTTTTACCAGTATTAAACGGTTCTAAAACAGTACCTTTAATATCTAAGGCTCCATATGAAGATTTATAATAATAACTACTTAAGCTTTCCCAACCTATTTTACCAGTTTTATCAAAGAAGGCAAGTTCTAAATTTTCTTTCATATCACTTGGTGCTAAATAATCTGTAAATTCAATTGGAATTACTAAAACACTAGGACTACCCACACTTGGAAGGCCTTTTGTAATTGGATATTCAAAATCATCTAAAATATCATCTAGTGTTTCATAATCATTAATTGTTGTTGTTGGAGCTTTTACCTTTTGTTCAATACGGCTAAAACTTTGATATAAGAAATGATAATTTACATCATCCATCACCACTAGATTTTCAAGAGTACACTCTACATCAGTTAGTACTTTTGGCATATTACAATCAAACTTAACTTTGAAAATTTCATCAAGAATAACAATCTTGTTTTCTTCATCAATGCTTGTGACTACGCCTTTATAATTTACTAATTGGTATTTACAGTTTTTATAACTCATATATTCCAATTCATATGCTTTTGATAAATTCGGAAAACTTAATGTTATGACACGAGAAATAGTTTCAGTATCTAAAACTTTTATAATCTCGCCATTTTCAACCGCAAGTTTTAAACTAATCATTGTAAATGGTGTTATTTTTTCACAAATTTCTTTATCAGTTTTTATTAACAAACCTAATCCTTCTTCACAAATAATATAATCTTCACCAACATATGAAGCAATTACTTCTACTTCTAGATGAGTTAATTTTTCAAATTTTGAAATATCTTTCAAATAACTTGATTTATATATTGGTTCTGTATATTTTGCGAAAAGCATAATATCTGATGTTAAAATGCTTTGAAAATCATATTTAGCAGTAAAATCACTATCTTCATACCAACCTTCAAATACATAGCCAACAAGATCTTCTCTTTCTAAAGGCATTGCTTTTTCATCATAATATTGTTCAATTTTTTCACCAACATAATTATCACAAAAAACAACTTTATATTTGCCTGCATTAGGAGTTTGTCCTGGTTGACTAGGAAGTGTACAACCAACTAAAAATATTATGCTAAGACAGATAAGACAAATAATTATATTCTTTTTCATAAAAGCATCACCTTTATATATTATATCAAAAAACATTTTATTTGTCACAAAATTGTATTAAATAAAAAACAAAAAACCGCTAGAAATCTAGCGGTTAATAGTATGCTCCTATACTATATGACAAATTACAATATTTTATTAATTTAATTTATAATTAATACTAGTCAACAAATTTAACTCTGAAGAAGCTTAGTACTAAACCTGCAACAAATACAACAGCAACAACTGTCCATTTGAATACACCCATGAAACCAGCACCAGGTGCAAAGCAGAACATAACTAACATTAATAAAGCTAATGCTGTAACAGCAAATAAGCATAAGTCTAATACATTAACTTGAGGTGCTTTTAATTTTAAATAAACATAAACAGCACCAGCAACTAAAGCTGCGCATCCAACTGCTGCTAAAACGATAAACCAAGTTTTGCTAGCATGAATTAATGCACTAAATACGTTATTTCTTTCCATAAGAATTAAAATAACATATGCAGCAGCGATTCCTAAAACTGGAATTAAGATTCCGAATTTTTTGAAAACAGTTGCATAGTATTGGCCAATTTTTTTCATCATAATTATTTTCTCCTTATTTTTTATTTAAATCATTTAAAAAATGGAGCTATCTTTTAAATCATTTAAATATATTCTATAGTGCTTTCCACTATACGCAATATCATACCATATTTTTTCAATTTTGTCAAATCATTTGTACAATGGTACCCCGTTTTGACTACTATTTCGTCATTTTTTATCAAAAATTATCAACATTTGTTATATTTATTATCCATTATTTTTGTCTGCGAAGTGGAATAAAAGAATCCATTTGTTTAGCTGTTTCAATTAAATCTAAATAACTATTATATAGCACTTCACTGCAATATAATCCTTTATAACCAATTTCTTCTAAAGCCGCAAAATATGAATAAAAATCAATATTACCTCCACCTACTAAAGAAGCATGTTCATCTCTTTCACCATGGTTATTACTTAGATGCAAATGAACAATAAATGGAGCAACTTTTTTAACTAGTGCAACTAAATCTTTAGAACTTCCTTTTGATGCATGATAGTGTCCACAATCAATAATTAGTTTAATATTTGGTTCATCAACTAAATCAATTAATTCCATTAGTTCTTTTACATCAAGACATAATTCTTGTAATCCAACTAAATTTTCAATCATTACTGTCATTTTATAACGATTAGCAAGTTTAGTAAGTTCTTTGATATTACTAGCTGCAACAGCTAATGCAACTTCTCTTTCTAATGTTCCATCTAAGTTACCTGGATGTAAAGTCAATTTTTTACATTCTAATCCAGCCGCAAAAACAATTGCTTTTTCGTATAATTCCATTGTTTGTTCAATATTTTGGTATGTCGCAAGATTACAACTAGCTCCATATGGCAAATGACAAACTAGTTCAAAATTATCATACTTTAAAAAGTTTTTAACTGCTTTTTTGTAAAGTGATTGTTCATGTTTTGTCTTTTGATATGGATAAAAAATCTCAGCACCTTGATAAATATTAGTCTTTACTAAATATTCTTCATATTCTTTAATTTCCTCTGGTGTTCTATTTGGATTAATTGTAAAACATTTACGCATATATACTTCTCCTTATTGTGCTATCATTATACTCATCTCGTTTTGAAAACGCAAGTATTTTGTTTTATATATTTGTAAATATCTTGAACTTTAGTATCAATTTTGATATAATAAAAAAAGACCGAAGGGGGATTTTATGAATAATATGCACAAAAAATTATTTTTAATTTTCACAATTAGTATATGCATTTTTCTTTACGGATGTTCCCAAAATGAACCTAAAGATTACAAATTAACTTTACTTGATACCGGAACTATCTATATTGAACAAGGCGACATAAAAAAACTTGAAGTATTAACAGAAAATATTAACGCCGAAGATCTTGTTTGGTCTTCATCTACACCTTTTGTGGCAAGTGTTAAAAATGGTATTATTACTGCTAATAATTTAGGTGATACTACTATCACTGTTAAATATAATGAACTTAGCGAATATGTTTTTATTAAAGTAATCGAACACGAAGTTGCTGAAGAAGTTGAATTATATAAAATATATACCGAATACAACAAAGCAACTAATCGAGATGAAGAATATATTTATATTGGTCATTACCCACAAACAAGAATATTTAGTCTTGCGGTTATCAGTGAACTAGAAAAATTAGAAACTACAAATGAGTTTGGCTATTATGAATATGATGGCGAACAATACGCTAAAGTAACTATCAAAAACGAATATGAAGGATATAGAGACTGGAATATAACAGATGAAGCTTATCCTTATTATACAAAATTTAAAGTTGGCGAAGTTGCTTACTTCAAAGTTGAACCAATCAAATGGCGAATCTTATATCATGATTATGAAGCAAATAGTATCTTATTGTTTTCAACAGCAATCTTAGATACTTGCGAATTCAAAAATAATCCTAAAGAAATAGAACAAGATGGAAAAATAATTTATCCTACAAACTATGAACATAGTGATGTTAGAAAATGGTTATTAAATGATTTTTACAACGCTGCATTTAATGCATTTGAAGATTCTATCATTATTCCCACTTTAATTGAAAATGATCCAACTACTACAGACTACGAAATTACTTATCCAGCAAATGATACATTAGATAAGATATTCTTACCATCATATGATGATATTACTAATAGCTTATATGGTTTCGAATCAAACGGATATGTTTCTAAAACTCGTGCTGCTGTAACTAGTGATTACGCATCAAGTCAAGGTGCATCATCAAGTGCTCTTGGAGATCAATATAGCAGTATGTGGCTACTAAGATGGGGTTTAAGATATACTAAAAACTATTCTTCAGTAGTTGACTATGAAGGTTATGCGATTGAAAAATCATTCTACTTAGATGCACCTACATTAGGAATTAGAGTGTGTATGACAATTGATGCATCAAAAGTATCTCGTTAAAACAACAAAAAACTGTCCAAAAGGACAGTTTTTTTATTCTTTTAATGGATTCCCTGCAGCATCTTCACTAATTGAACCAGTTAAAATTAAAATTCCTTCAATTAGTCCCCAAATACCTGAACCTATACCAAGGCAGAAAATTCCTAATAGAAGTTGAATTACTGCTTTTGATGTAAAGCCTAAATAAAAGTTATGTACACCATATGCACCTAAGAAGATTCCTAATAAACCTGCTAATAATTTTGATTTATATTTTTCTTCAACTTTTACACTTACTTCATTACATACTGGACAAACATCAAATTTTTGTTCTTGTTGATAACCACATTTTCTACATGTCATAATAATTAATTCCTTTCAAAATAATTTTCATATTCTTCTTGTGTAATTTCAATTATATTAAAATCTTCACCATTATTTTTTATAATCTTATAGTATTTTCCAGCTTGTGAAAATACTCCTTTTTCTTTTTTCTTTCTTCCTGAATGAGCTAATTCTTCTTCAAATGCCTCTGGATTTTTAATATGATAATCTTGGTGTTCTTCTTCTGCGAAATAGAATGCATTTTTCTTACGAATACTAACAGCTAGTTTTTGTCCTAGTTTTTTTTCAACTTTTCGGCAATACATATTAGCAATTATTCTTTGATACAATCCATTAACAAAAATTGCTAACAAGTAGTTACTACCAACATCAATATATTGACCTTGATCGTTTAATGGTTCGATATTATCAAAATAAATATCAAGTAAACCTTTATAAGAAATAATGCTTGAATCATATTCAATTTTTACTGTTTCTAAATGACCTGTTTCTCCATCTTTAACTAAATCATAAGTTGGATTTTCAACATCTCCACCCATATATCCACTAGTTACTTTTAATACACCTTTAACTCCATAAAATACTTGTGATGCACACCAGAAACACCCCCCCGCAAGATAGGCTACGCGGTAGGTTTGTTTGATATTATAATGATAGTATAAAATACTTACTATTAACAAACTAACTGATGCACCTAATAAAATATAAAAACTTACAATATCACTTCTACTATTTTCACTTAGTTTTAATGAATCTAGTTTAACTATTAAAACCCATAAGCAACTAGCTATTAAAATAATAGTTATGCTAATGAGTAATAGTAAGATTGGTATTTTTTTATTTCTTTTCAAACTTTTCGGCAACACTTTCTAGTAATTCTCTGATTGGTAGATGTTGTGGGCAACTTTGTTCACATTTTCCACATTTAATACAACTACTAGCTAGTCCATTATCAACTGTTAAAACTTTGTTGTAATAATAACTACTATTCCAATCATTATATAAGTTTTTATTATTATAGCATTTAAATAAATCAGGAATTAAGATTTTCTTAGGGCAACCATCTACACAATAGCGACATTCAGTACAAGCTATACGTTTTTCTTTTTTAAGAATTTCTACCACATCCCAAGCAGCTTGGAATTCTTCTTGTGATAATGGTTTAAATTCTTTCATATGATTTATATTATCTACAACTTGTTCAAAATTACTCATACCAGATAATACCATTTTTACGTTTTCAAAACTAGCCGCAAATCTTATCGCGAATCCTGCATTAGATGAAGTTGTATGGCTTGTTAAAATATCTTGGGCCGCTTTAGTTAAATTTACTAAAGTTCCACCTTTAACAGGTTCCATTACAATAACTTTTTTGTTATGTTTTACACATACTTCATAGCATCTTTTAGATTGAACATTGGGATTTTCATAATCTAAATAATTAAATTGTAATTGAACTACTTCTATTTCAGGATAGCTTGTTAAAATATTGTCTAATACTTCAGGCGTATCATGGAATGAAATACCAAAATGTTTAACTTTGCCAAGCGCCTTTTTCTCAAGCGCAAATTCATAAGCACGAGCTGCTTGATACTTTTTAAAAAGATTAGCGTTTTGTGCATGCATTAAATATAAATCAAAATATTCAACGCCACAACTTTCTAATTGCTTATTAAAATATGGTTCTAGATCATCATGAGTTTCAAAAAAACTTGGTGATAATTTATTAACAAAAAAGTATTTGTCACGTGGATATTTAGAAGTTAAACAACTTTTTAAAGCAAGTTCACTTAAGCCATTTAAATATCCTGTTGCGGTATCAAAATAATTAAAACCATTTTCTAAGAAGTAATCAACCATTTTTTGAAATTCTTCAAGATTAACCTCACCATTATTCATTGGTAATCTCATACATCCAAAACCAAAATTCTTTAATACATTTTCAAACATTTTTTACACCTCAGTTCATTATAACATATTTTGAAGTATTAGACAAGAAAACTCATAAACAATTAAAGCCTAATTAACTCTATAGCCAAAATATCTTTAATTTTAGTTTTCTTATCTATTCCTTTTTCTTTATAATATATATATTCACTATCTTTTCCTAGTAATATCGCATCAAGTTCATCCTTTACTTCCATCTTAAATAAAACTTGTGTATCATCACTAATTAAACTTACTAAACTATCAATCTTCGAATCTATCTCAGATGTTTTTTTCTTTATACCATCTCGACTATCATAGATAGTTTGGGTTTTATTTTCTTTTAAAACTTTGATTGTATCAATTAAAATCAATGGATCACTATTATTCATTTTATCACCACTATATTTTATGAATTAATACTATCTTTAGAACTTATCTATTTTTTAAATATAAATCTTTTAATCCCTCAATTAGAATATGTTCATCATATATATATTCAATAGTTAAATATTCTTTAATTAAAGGAGCAAGTCCCCCAGTTAAGATAACTAATGCGTCTGGGACTTCTTTTTTTATTCTTTCAACCATACCATCAACCATACTAGCATACCCAAAAACCATACCACTACTAATACATGCAAGAGTTGATGTTTCCACTACTTTACTTGGTTTAATTATTTCTATTTCTTCTAATTTTTCAGCACTACTAAAAATACTTTTAAAAGAAGAATGAATCCCCGGAGCAATTGAACCACCTAAAAATTTCTTATCAATCGTTACTGCGGTAAATTTAGTTGCGGTTCCTAAATCAACAATGATTGAAGTATGATTGTATTTAGCAAGTGCTCCAACTGCTGTAGTTAATAAATCTGATCCTATTTCCGAAGGATTATCAAGTAAAACTTCAATTTCACTACACTCAGGCGTTACAAACATACATTCTTGATGATATGCATTTTTTATAGATTCTTTAATAGTATTATCAATACTTGGTACAACTGATGAAACAATTACTCCATTTACATCATTCATAAAGTCCAGAAATAATTTTTGATATTCATGTACTTGTAAAAATGGATGAGTATTAATTCTTGATGTTTTTACAATTGTATCCCCAACACAAGCAAGTACAATATTACTATTACCAATATCAATTGCTAATAACATTTAATCACCTCGATATATTAATTATACACTATTTTATTGATATTGTGAAATATATAACTCATAATAGAAACCCTTTTGATTAAGTAATTCAAAATGAGTACCCTTTTCAACAATCTTACCATTATTAACTACTAAAATAACATCCGCATTTTCAATTGTTGATAATCTATGCGCAATAACAAATGAAGTTTTATTTTCCATTAATTTATTCATAGCTTCTTGAATTCTTTTTTCAGTTTGTGTATCAACATTAGATGTAGCTTCATCTAATATTAATACTTTCGCATCTGTTAACATCACTCTCGCAATTGTTAAAAGTTGTTTTTGTCCTTTAGATATATTAATACCATCATCAGATAATACTGTATCGTATCCATTTGGAAGACGCTCAATAAATGAGTGAATTCTCGCAAGTTTCGCTGCATTTATAACATCTTCTTTAGTAGGATTGTTTGCGCCATAGGCAATATTATCATAAACTGTTCCTTCAAATAACCAAGTGTCTTGTAGAACCATTGCATAGTTTTTACGAAGTGATTGACGAGTAATATTATAAATAGATTCATTATCAATTAAAATATCTCCACTATTACAATCATAAAAACGCATCAATAAATTAACAATTGTTGTTTTACCAGCCCCAGTTGGACCTACGATTGCGACCATCTGACCTGGTTTAATGTGAAGATTTAAATTTTCTAAAATGATTTTACTTTCTAAATAACCGAAACTAACATTTTCAAAATCAAATTGTCCAAGTGCATCATTTAATATAGCCGCATCAATTTTATCCTCTAATTCATTTGGCTCATCTAATAAATTAAATACTCTTTCTGCTGCTGCTAAACTTGACTGAATATCAGTAAAAATATTAGCTATTTCATTAATTGGTCCTGAAAATTTTCTTGAATATAAGACAAATGAAGAAATCTTACCAAGTTTAAAATTTGGATTAAATAAATACAATAATGATCCAAATAAGCAAATTAATGATAATGATAAATTATTAACAAAGTTAACACCAGGTCCTGTAATACTACCATAATATTCAGCCTTATAAGAAGCAAGTGTTGCATCATTGTTTATTTCATCAAAATCTCTTAACACTTTGGTTTCATTACCATAAGCCTTTATTGTTTTTTCTCCACTTATCATTTCTTCAACATATCCATTTAATTCACCTAATGATTGAGAACGTCTTTTAAATAAAGCATGCGTTCTTCTTAACATAAATCTTGTGAATAATAATGAAATAGGAATTGTTACAACAAATACTAACACTAAAAGTGGTGAAATGATAATCATCATTACAAGTGAACCAATGATAGTAATGGCACTTGTTGCAATTTGAATAATATCATGTGATAAAGATGTGTTAATTGTATCAATATCATATGACATTCTACTAATTATATCTCCCGTTGGAGTCTTATCAAAGAAAGATACTGGCAATTGACATAATTTATCAAAAACATCTTGACGAAGACTTTGGATTATTTTTTTACTTGTTTTCATCATGATGATTGATAAAATGTATGAGAATACTGATGATAACAGGTAAAATAACATCATCATTCCCGCAATCTCATAAATTCTAGTAAGATCTATCTTTCCAACTCCCTCATCAACTAAAGTAAGTGCTTCTCCTGATAAATATGGTCCAATTAACGCAAATAGATTACTTCCTACTGTTAGTGCTAATGCGATTAAAAACCACCATTTAAATTTCACAACATATTTAGCAAGTCTGACAAGAACATATTTTCTATTTTTAGGTTTAGAAAAAGTTCTTTGTGACATCATTCTTCCACGGCCTCTATTTTGCATCTTGTACACCTCCCATTTGTAATTTATAAATTTCTAAATATTCAGGGGATGTTTTAAGTAATTCTTCGTGTTTTCCACTCGCAATAATCTTACCATCTTCAAGCATTAAAATATGATCACTTGATAACACTGAACTAATTCTTTGAGCGACAATGATTTGTGTAGTACCAGTTTTAGTTTCTTTAATTTTACTTCTAATTGCCGCATCTGTTTTATAATCAAGGGCACTTGAAGCATCATCAAGGATTAAAATATCTGGATTACCAACAATACTTCTAGCTATTAAAACTCTTAACTTTTGTCCACCTGAAAGATTAGTTCCCCTTGCGTTAAGCTCAGTATTATAACCTTCCGGTAATGTTTCAATAAAATCATGAATCGAACTAATTCTAGCCGCTTCTTTAACACTCTCTATATCATAGCCTCGTCCAAAGTTAATATTTTCAAAGATTGTATCTGAGAAAATACAGTCATTTTGAAATACTACCCCGAACATTTTCTTAAGTTCATCACTAGGTATCGACTTAATATTTCGACCATTTATATATATTGCTCCTTTGTCAACATCATAAAAACGCATAAGTAATTGAATTAAAGTACTCTTACCAGAACCTGTTGCGCCTATTATACCTAGAGTTTCACCTTTTTTAATTGAGAAATTAATATCGGTTAAGTTATCTACTTGTTTGTGATATGAAAAAGATACATTAGAAAAAGTAATATAATCAGTAGTTTCTAGTTTCGGTTCTTCACTTACTTCTAAGTCTTTTGAGAAACTCATAATATATTCAATTCGTTTAGCTGAAGCAATACTTCTTGATAACATTGTGAAGATTCTTGTAATTGATAATGTTGCGTTCAAAATGATTGTAAAATATGTTGTGAATGCTAAAATCTTACCTGGTAATAAATCTCCTCCATTAACTCTTATTGCCCCTATCACAATAACCATCACTAACCCCGCATTAAGTAAGAAATTAATAATTGGATTTAAGATTGACATTGTATAACCAGATTTTAATTCTAGATCAATTACATCTTTATTAATTTTTCTAAACTTTTCTTTCTCATAATTTTCTTTTGATAAAGCTTTGATTACTCTAACTCCAGTCGCATTTTCTCTAACTGCTCGCACTAACTCATCAAGGGCCACTTGAACATTAGTATATAAAGGAATTCCCACTTTAGAAATTATATATGTTAAAATTACGATAATTGGTAAAATCGCAATTAAAACTAATGTTAACTTCGCATCTAATATTAAAGTAACAATAATTCCACCAATAAATAAAATTGGTGCTCTAATACCAATTCGCTGCATCATCCCAACCATATGATGAACATTATATGTATCAGTTGTCATTCTCGATATAATAGACGGGATAGTAACTTCATCAACTTGAGCTGGTGATAATTCTTGAATTTTTGAAAAAACATCGTGTCTATATTCTGTTGTTACACGTTTTGCGATCATCGATGCCATTTGATTGGCTTTAACATTTCCTACTAATCCAATAACTGCACAACCAATCATTAAAAGTCCTAGAAGTACAATCTTTTGAACATCATTCGTAGGAACAACCTCATCAATAATATAGGACAAAATATAAGGAATTACCAAATCCATGAGTGTCCCAATAATTTTTATAACCATTTGAAATTCCAAACGGAGTCTATATTTTTGTATATACCCAAATACTCTTTTCATAAAGCCCCCTATTCATTGTGATACATTTGGTTTGTCTTTTGACAAGCTCTTCTTGATATCTTTTCTAATAAATTATTTAACAACACTTTTTCTTCTTCACTAATATCTTCTAATATCATTTCATTCCAACAATTTAACTTCTCAATGATTTTCGGCAACACTTCAGTTGCTTTTTTTGTTGGATAAACTCTAATCATTCTTTTATCAGAAGAATCAATTTCTCTTGTTACAAATCCATCGCTTTCTAACTTTTGAAGGGATCTTGTTACATTACTTTTATTAAGATGTAACATTTTTGATAATTCATCTTGATTAGTGCCTGGATGATGACACAAATAAAAAATATACATATGATTACAAGAACAAAGTCCTAAATCTTCAAATTCTGCTTTTCTAAATTCTGCTCCACATCTTTCGATTAAACTAACCCATCTAGTAATACGCATAATTCCTCCTATTAGTTGCGGTCGCAACAATTATAAATATTATATCATACTAGGATTAAAAATACATTAAATTAACATAAAAAAGATGATTATTTTATATCAATAATCACCTTTTTCTTATTGTTATTTATCCGCAAAAACTGCGTATAAAGTTATATTGCCCATTGTTCCAGTTGGAAGCGATGTAAATACTTCATTTGATGAAGCAGATAATGACCAACCAACAAACACTTTACCTTCTAATTTAGGAGTAGGCAGTAAAATAGGAAGTGATGCGATGGTGTATTCTTTAACATAGTTTTCAATAGTCGCACCTGAAATAGCAGATGGATCATAGAATTCTATTGTTGCGGCACCTGAATCTAAATCACCAGTAACTTTAACGCCTTGACCAATTTTAACAGCAGATCTAAATGTAGCGGTTGAAGCATATTGCTTATATGATGATGAAATAGTTATTACATATTCAACATTGGTTTCATCAAATGATGCACCAGAATCAGCAATATTAATAACTGAATATATTCCCATTTGTTCACTATAACCGATACCTACTCTAAAAGACCATGTTGCAGCTGGGTCACTTGATGCATGATTTAAGAAAATGCCATCCGCATAAGCACCTGCCCAGAAACCATCTTTTAAAGTAGTTGAAATAGAAGTAACTGGAGTTCCTGTAAATTCAGCTTTATTGCCCCATTCTCCACCTTGCAAATCATACTCAATTTCATATACCTCATAATCATAATTAGCATATAGTGTAATTTCACCACTTGTTAATTCACTAATTGAAGACATATATGAATTACTGTTTGCTTCTTTTGACCATCCTTTGAATACATAACCAACTTTACTAGCAGGATAAAGCATAGTTGAAACACCTTCTAAATATTCTTGTGGATTATTTTCATCATTTGTACCACCATCAAGAACATAGTTTATTTTTGAGTAAACATCAGGCACTACTACTTCTTCCCATTTAGCATAAAGAATAATATCTCCTGTTGTGCCTTTTCCTATCTTTTCTACTTTTTCACTTGTTCCCTCACGATCTAAATACCAACCTAAAAATTCAATTGATGCACTAGGTGCTGATAATACAAATTCATCTTCAATTGTATAAACAACATTATCAGTAGGCATAGTAGCTTCAACACCAACTAAATATTTAACAATATTCTTTTCTGGATAGTTGCCAAAAGCAGAGATACTTGAACCATTACACCATTGATGGAATCTAAAGAAGATTTGCACACGATTATTAGAAGCTTGCTTATAAGTATAACTATAAGCTGGATAAGCAGTTTCCATAGCTTTTAAGAAATATTCATTGCAGCCTATATATTTAGTACGATAAGGTTCACTATTTAAGAAATAATTATTATCAATTTCTGGAACATAATCATATGAATTAGCACCTTCAATTGGTTTATAAATCATTGTAGCAAATGTTCTTTCAAATGTATAAACATATAAATCTCTAATATCTTGTGCACTTGAAACAGTACAACTTCCATATTCAGTAGAATTTACATAAATTTTATAACTACCATTTTCAACTGTAACACTTGATAAATGAGCAGCATTTGCAACTAACCAACTGAATAAATCATTATAGAAATCACTAACAAATTCTTCTTTTGTTACCCAAGATGATTTACTAATTACATATAAATTTGAATCATATGTAATTTTATATTCAACTAAATCATATAAAGCAGTAACACTCATATCAGATATTACATTATCAATTGATTCACTCCAGCCAGCAAACTCATATCCTTTTCTTTCTGGAGCTAATGGAGATGCAGCTGTTCTACCTTCTCTTACTTTGGCTTCTTTTAATAAATTATTTTCATGATCATAGAATTTAACTGTATGATAAACAATGTCACTATTATCAGGTAGAGTTAATTTATGCATACTTTGCCAATCGACAGTAACGAAATCAACACCAATATTAATCCATTTTTGAACATCACTATAATCACTATATTGTGTAAATGTGTATGTTGAAACTTTTATTCCAGCATCTTGATATCTTGCGACCCATTCAGCTGTATTTTCAGTTTGTCCATTACCATATGTCACGCATCCACTAACATCAAGTCCATAAGTTTTACATCTTTCAAAAACAGTTTCTGAAGCAAATGAATCAACTAAATATTGACAAGGAATATAATCATATCCATTTTGCTTAACCCAAATTAAACAATTATACGCACTTGCTAAGAAAATTGTTTGTTCAAGCATTCCTTCTTGTTCAATTAATGCCATAAGTTCAGGCATTCTTGATTGATCACTATTAGATATCCCTGGTGATCCTTTTAATTCAACAACCGCATAAATACCGTATTCTTTACAAATTTCTAAATATCTTTCTAATGTACAAATTTTAGATGAATATTTACCATTCCCAGGCATTTCACCATACTGACTTGGGTAGCCAGATGTTCTACTTGAATTTACAACAACATCTTTTAAATCTGCCCAATTTGTATTAGCAATTGTTAAACCACCAAATGTATCATCATGACAGCATACAAATACACCATCTTTAGTTTGTTTAACATCTGTTTCTAATGCTTGATATTTTAAAATTTCTGCCGCGTATAAGAATGCTTCTTCGGTATTAGGAACACCATAATAAGATCCTTGGTGCCCAATAAACTTAACCGCATAATCCCAAACTACTTCAACATTTCTTTCAAAAGTTGCGGTATTATTTGATTTATCACTAACTTCATATTTTACTACATATGTCCCATATGCTTTATTATCAATTGCATGTGAAATTTTAACTTCACTAGTTAAATCACCATCAACATTATCAGAAGCAATAAGACCATTCATTAAAAACTCGCGTGATGCTTCTTTATTCCAGTTTAATTTTAATGTAGATGAAGCTCCTTCAACAAGTTCAATCACTGGCGAAACTTCATCGGCAACAATATCAACAATAACTACTACATCAATATATATTTCAGGATATCCTTCAATTGATACTCTTACTTTCGCAGTACCTGAAGCAGTAGATGCAGGCATCACTACTTGTCCTTCTGTTTTAACAAATTCAAAACCTTCAATAACTTCACAAACAACATTAGCTGTAATATTACTAACTTCTGCTTTGATTTCTACTTTATCATAAATTGTTTTTAACTCAATTTCAGTTTGCTCTACTGTAAGACTTGGAACTAATGCATCATGTCCTAAACATTTTTCTTCTTCTAACCCATCACAATCATCAGCCATACATTTACCACATTCAGGACAAACTACATGTTTGTGAATATGTTCTTTTTCCATAATATCAATCGTCAATTCTTTCTTCAAATTAGGATAACCAGCAACTGTTACTTGAACAACTGCCTTACCTTCTACAAGTGCAGTAACGACATTACCTTCTAAAGAAACTAAATCTTCTCCACCAATAACAGTATAGATGATTTCACCACTTGCATTTTTAAGAATAGCTTCAATTTCATATGTATCTCCTTCATACATATCGACCTCATTATTCTTTAATGTAAGTGATGCTTGAGGAGTAGCCGGAGCACATCCTACCACAAACATTGTAGTAAGAAAAAACACTATACCTAAGATAACTTTTTTCATTTCAATTCTCCTTTAAAGTATTTAACTTTTTTATAACAATATTATATCATAAATATTTTTTATAATCCACGATTAAAAATGCTTTAGTTTTATATCACATAAAAACATCACTTTATAAATATTATCAAATATTAACTAAGCTATCTGTTGTAACATCAATCTATACTTTTTGAAAAGTGCCAAAATTTAAATAAACAATAAAAACTTTTGCAAATGATTAATTAATGCTTCTTCTAAGTCTTTTTCTTGAGCATCTTCTTTTAATTCAATAAAATCAAATACATAAGGATCTTTCATAGTTTCTAGTGCTAATTCACTTTGTGGACTAGGTAGGTTTATTGGAAAGTTTGATACTTTCTTTTGTTCAATTTGTCTAGAATACAAATTAGTATCGATTTGATGAGCTAATACATTTACTGACCATCCATTTTCGATTGTTTTATTAATATAGCATAATCTTTGTTCTTTAGATTCTACACGTAAAATTTCCAAATTATGACTCCATGTAATTTGGGCAAACAGCGTCTGCACAATTTCAATATCTGGATATTCTCTATAAAATCTAGCCATATTTTTAAGATTTCTAACAGAAAAACCTTTAGTAGTTGGAAACTCACTTGATATTTCATTAGATAATTTATTTAAAAATTTACTACCCCAAGTGCTATTTTCATTAATAATTTTACCAATATTCCAATATAAAATTAACATCTCTTTATTAGCATTTAAAATAGCTCTATGTTGTGCACTTCTAGTTTGATCTTTAATGTCTTCAACAATTGTTACATTACTTTTTTCTATCATTACTGCACCTCCTTCTTGTTTAAATTATATGATGTTATTATACCATAATTTATTAACATAGTCCGCCATTACAACCAGTTAAAATAATATTAACTAACATTTCCTCTATTAATTTAAATATTGATTCCTCTTCCACTTCTTCAATAACAAAATATGTTATTTTCTTTACTTTCTGAATAATATTCAGCTTTAACTTCTTTTTTACCTATAATCTTTTCCTCTCTTTCATTTATTTGGTTAAAAGCGAAACTGGGATACCCAGTTTTTGCATCTTATCAAAAAAAGAAAAAGCAGATATACCGATTAAAGTATACCTACTTTTATTGGTTCTATATAAACATATAGGGTTTCAAAAAAAGCTATAGAATTAGTTAGGGTGGCATTAGCCACCTTTTTTCTTTCTATTCTTTTGATATAATCTTCTTTTATTATTACCTTTTTTAAATGGTATCATCCCGTCACTTGATATATAAAGTATTCTTGCTCTATATATTTCAAAATTATTAAAACCACAACTATGATGCAAATAACCAAAATAAGTAATTTAATAATTTTATTTTATTTCTTCTGAACATTATAAATTACAATTAAAGGATCATCTTCTTTAAGTATCTCTTCTTTTGATATATTAAAGAAATCGCACAATAATTCAAGAGATTCTTTTCCGGGCATTCCTAAACCATTTTCCCACTTAGCCACTGCGCTTCTTGAAACAAAATTTTTTCAGCTAGTTCATATTGAGATATTCCTGATTTTTCTCTTAATTCTTTTAACTTATCTTTAAACATATGATTACCTCCTTATCTACTAACTTTATATAACAAATCTTTATTTTCATATGGTTACTTTTAATAATATGTCGAAATATTAATTATCTTCTCCATCACTATAATCTTGTTTTTTTATTATTTCTATGTATTCCAACCACTCATCCTTCAAATCTAAATTAGTTTCAATATCATTAAGTCCTATATAACACATTTTACATTTTTCGGAAGTATTATCATAGTCTCTATAATTTTTTATAATTTAATATTTCCTTATTAATTTTCTCATCTATTACTTCAAAATGAACTGAGGTTTCATCAGAATACCCTGTTTCTATTGTATATCTTTCTGTAAAACAAAAATATTTAATTTGATTATTTTTTCTATATTCATCTAAATAGTCTTTTCTAATATAAATCGAGCTCGTCACCATATCATTATAATACGAACTTTTATTATTATTACATAAAATTACTGATTCATTTTTTTCGTTAATCCAAGATGCTGTTTTTTTGCAAAATCTTAAATTAAAATATTTTATTAAATCTGAAGGTGGGAAAACTAATGACACGCTATCTAATAATTCAAAATTTGCTTTAAGTTCTTTTATTGATTTGCACAAATAGGATTGTTCTACACAATTAGGATATTCTTTTATGCAATTATGATAGTTATTCAATTCAATTGTTAAATATCTTGCATTACCATTTTCATATATTGTTTCAGTAGAAGATGTGCAAAACCATACATCATAATTATCGGCCCACAGCAAATCATATCCTTCGCTATATTTTATCGATATACGTCCTGCTAATAAAACCCATTCAGTTTTATTAACTGATATTGGTGAAAATAATGATAATAAATTATTTTTTGTAAGTTCTATATTCTTGACCCATTCTACGTTCTTAGAGTTTGGTATAAAAATTTTATTTATAATCTTTTGATTTAATCTTTCAATAATACTTTGATAAATGGGGATTGGGCTTATTATGTTAATTTCTTCTCCATATTCGAAGGGGTCATAAACATCAAATCCAAGAGTATTATGCACATTATCAAATATAGAAAAATCTTTTAAATAATAGTTGCACATTAAACTAGCATATAAAAGTCCTACTGCAATGTCAACACACTTTAAAAATAAAGAATGATGGAAATTTCTATCTAAACTAATTTTAGTGTTATCATTCATTTCTTGATTATAGTAGTCAAAAACATCTTTAAGTATGTTTTCTAACGAGAACAGATAAGATTTTATGTCAATAAGTTCATTATTATATTTTAAATCTATCTTATCAGAAATATGTTTTTCAAAATTAATAGTCCCTCTACATTCCCCATATTTTACACACTCAAATTTTTCATTAATTAATCTATTATATTCTTTTATAACATCTTTAGATTCTCCCATAAATTTATGATACATATTTATTCTATCCTTACCCCAATATCTAAACGGCATAAAATGTTTATCCATTAAATCCATTTTGAATAAAAGACTGTTTAATTCTTCTGATATCTCGTAATTAGTATTAATTAACAACAAATTTTTTTTATTCCAATCAATATAATCCTTGTTGGTTGGTAAATATTTAGAAATCCTTTTTACACTTTTTGATGTTAATAAATCATCAGATTTGATTAAACTATTAAAAAAATTAATAACCTTTGTATCTAATGAATGATAATTAGACAACACGTGAATTATACATTCTTTAATATAGAAATCTTTTATAGTAAAATATTCACTAATTAATCTGTCTCTATATTCTTCATTTTCAATTACAATATCATATAGTAATTTCACAGAAAGCAGTCTAACATCTTGATTTGGGGCAGCACAACACCATACAGCAAAATAAAATGCCTCATCAAGTCGTTTGTCAGGTTTATCATTAAGATTAATAAAGTATAATAAATTCTTTAATCTCCCTTTTGTTTCACTTAAATAATAATTATCAGATAATACTCTTGATAATTCTATTGTTTGCTTTTTTTCATCCTTATAATATTGATTCAAACAATTTACACAATTGAAAGGTTTATTAGTAAAACCCCCAAATGTATTAATCAAATTAGAAAAATCTGCTGGTTTAAAGTACTTTAAGAATTCAGGTATATTTTTACAGTCAAAATGAATTTTTAATATCATTTCATAATTAAATATCTCTATTAATGATGTATCTTTTAAAATCTTAAAAATTAAATTATAATTCGAACCATAATAATCAAAAATTACTAAAATTAATGCTTCTCTAATTTCATAAAAAGCCTCAGACTTTGTTGTTATCAATTTGATTTGTTCTACTTCACTTTTGTCAGCCAGTTCTTCAAATAGCGAGCGCGCTATAAGAAAGTCAGCAAGAGAATCCATACTAAAATAAACATATAGAATAGAGTTATATTCATATGCATTTAAAAAACCCGCTTGGTTTAAAACATCAATATATACTTTTGAATCATCTAATAAACTATTAAGGGAATTAATGTCTATTCTTTTTATATCATTTGCATACATCCAATTAGCTATTTTTTTAGTGTCTTTCCAGAACTCAATAGGATGCCTTTTAATTTTTAAATGTTTTAGCGTTTTATCTAGCACTTTTTTAAAATACTGTTCATAAATATATGTAATTGAAACAAGCGAATTAATTTCCTCTTTAGTTATTTTATCGTTATTTAATATTTCGCACAGCATATTTAAAATTAATGCGTTGTTAGAAAATAATATATTTTCATACTTATAAATATCGGGTATTGCTTTTTTTGTTAGTTCGTCTAAAGCTGATTCAAAAGAAACTCCCGGAAATTCAAAAGTGATATCACTTAATTTTTCATACGATTTTAATACTTCACTTGAAATAGTATGGGTTCTATAAGAAATAATAAATCTAACTTTATTTTTCTTAAGTTTTTTGATTTCTTCAAGTAATTTATTTTGATTATCGTCCGAAAACTCATTTAATGCATCTATTATGATGACAAAACCTTCCTCTTCTGATATTTTTGATATTTGTTCAAAATCAATCATAGATATATCTTCAAGAAATTTACCATATATACACAAATGAGGAATTTTTAATTCTTCCATTTTTTCTTCTAAGCATTTAATAAAATAACTTTTTCCAATTCCCCCTGCCCCTTTAATTAAACAAAAACTATGCAATTTTAATTCTTGCTCTAAATTCAATAAATTTAATCCATACCATGTTGGTGATATGCTTATTATTTCATCAATTATTTTTTTTACATCATTTAAAAATAGCATCTTGTTTGTTTAAAAAATGCTATATGAACTATAAATTTTTTCTAATTCATTTACTTTGGCACGTACTGGTTCATCACAATTATAATTTTCTAATCGTGAAAGAGAACCCGACAAAATATCTATTAATTTAGGATCGCTCCACTCCATCTCAAAATTATTACTTGTTATTTGTTTGATTTTTTCTCTTTGATCTTTGTTTATTATTATATAATCCATATGCTCATCTCTTTCTCTGATAACTTTCAAAAAATATATTTTATAATTAATATATTAATTATAACATTTTTTTGTAAATTGTTCCACATATAAAGAAGAAAAGCGAATCCACAATAGCAGATTCGCTTAGTTTTTTATTTATGCCTTTATGTCAAAAGTTCATTTAGAAATAAATTATTAATCTTCTAAAAAAGGCACAATTCTTTCATCAAGTAAAAATGAGGTATATAATGTTCCAAAATATTCTTTTAAATATTTTTCCCCTTGTTCAAATGGTGGAATTATTCTTTCAGCAAAATTCTTATCTAAAAGCACTTTCAATTTTTCTTCATCATAATCCAAGTAATCGCATGAGTACTTATCTTTTTCAGTAAAATAAAATCTACTACCAACACAAGAGGTATATGTTTCAACACTCTCTTGATTTATATCAGTAGGTATTTCAAAATCGCCTAGAAAAAAGTAATAATCAAAATAATAAGTAGGTCCATAATACGATCTGAAAAAATGAATCATGCAAGTAAATTTATCCGCTTTTAAATAATATTTACTTTTGAATTTTGTAAATCCATGTTCTTTTAAATATTTATGTAAAAACTTTTTAAATACATCTAATTCCATATTTATCCCCCAAAAAAACTAGTAGAACAGCTGATGTTTAGATTACTTTTATATTTTTTTCATTATTAATTAAATTGAAAAACTCATATAATTTTTCATAAATATATCCAGATTCAACATGATCAAATCGTTCTTGTAAATACTTCAATACTTCTTTAGCATGATTTTTATATGTTACAAAATTAGAAAATAATTCTTTATGATTTCTAACCAATAAATAAGCATAATCAAAAGCTTCCTCGTAAATTTCAATATCATCGAAAAATTCACTATCTTCATTATATTTAAAATGATCAGTTAGTTTTAAATTAATTATTTCTTTTGCTTTTATTTTTATTTTTATATTAATCATATTTCCTCCTAACATAAAGATAAAATTAGTTCTGTTACTACATCTCTAATTAATTTAGCATTTTTCCCATTTAAAGTTGTTCTTCCAATTAAATTTCCAGATGTTTTACTTACTTTCCAGACATTTATTGTACTATTTAAAAATCTAGCATTGTTTGAATATGCATAAATATTTGTACCTAAAGTGTAACGTTTTTCTTTAATTACATGTTTGATAAAGTGTCTACGCATATTTTTAACAGGGCCAATAGTTTTACCATTCTTAATAACCGTGCCCCAACCTTTCGCCGCAGTCGCATAATTTCCAACACCAGCTAATGAAACAAAAGTACCTGCAGTTGCGATAGATGCTGTTGCTAACATTAAACCATTATACCAATCTTCTCCTAACCCACTTGACATCCAGTTGTTTCCTGTAAATGATTCTTGATATTCGGCAGAAGCAAACAATCCAGTTCCAACACCAGCAACGACTGTAACACCACCAATTGCCATTGTTCCCCATGCGCCAACACATGCCAATGCCATGCCTCCACTAATTAATGCTGGTATTGCAACCATTGTTAGTCCTATAGCCGCCATTAAATTATTATCACTAGCTACACCACCAATAGTTAATCCCATTCCAACCAAAGCCAAACCACACAATACCAATGTTGAAATAGCAACATGACCTGATGGATCGGCATAGTTGATTGGATCATTTCCGCAGTACGCATAAAGGTTAAGACCATTAATAGAACTTGGGTCTAGATAATCTACATCATCTGGGCTAATGAATCTGCAAAGTTCTGGTGAATAATATCTAGAGTTGCAATAATAAACTTTAGTTTCAACATCATAATAATAACCCTTGTAAAGGAATGGGTTATGTTCTGCTATTAGGACATTTTGAGTAATTGATGTATTAAGTACATTCCCCCATGCATCATATCTATATTTTACCACATAGTTGCCATTTTTGTCAATAAGTCCGTTGATGTTTCCTGTAATATCTCTAACATAGAAATAACACCCTTCTTTTGTTTTTGCTTGAATAAGGATATCATTTTGATCATACATAAAATCAATAGTAATTACGGTATCATCTATAAGTTTTTTATTCATTCTAATTATTTTACTACCATCTACTACATATGTTGTAGTTTCATATGGTGTAGTTTTTTTAGTTCTTATACCAGCTAAATTATATACGTATGTAATATCTGTACCAATTGATTTTAATCTATTTCCTTCCCATGTTAAGTTTTCTAATGAAAGACCAA
>JAFQPO010000015.1 GCA_017411715.1 Bacilli bacterium
AGGATCAAACTCTCAATAAAGTTTTTATCCTGCTCCACCTGTTCTGTTCAGTTTTCAAAGACCTTTTTGTTTCTGTTTATGTGCGCAGTACGCACATTGCTTTAGTATTATATCAAAAGTTAGTTTCTTTGTCAAGAAAAACACTCTCAATATATGTTTTTTTGCACTTTTTATTTATGTTTTTTTCAAAAATCATAAATAGCTCATGCAATCTATAATATTATACTCTTTTTAATCATTTTTGTCAAAAGATATACTCATATTAAATATCATTTTTTGCATACTCAAAAGCACTTAAAAAAGCATTGTATAGTTCATCTTTTGCATGCGCTCTTATTACTTCAATTGGTAATTGTCCATCATTTAATTTCCAACATTTATCAATATTAAATTGTTTTAATTCTTCTTCTGATAGTTTCGTAGTGCCTACAATTGTATAAACCATAGCACCAGCTTTTTTAGCTTCATCCGCAATTGTGCCAATTACTTTACCTTGAAAACTTTGACTATCAAGTCTACCTTCGCCAGTAATAACAATCGTATTTTGATCAACTATGTTATAAAAATCAATTAGTTCGAGCAAAAACTTAGCACCACTTTGCGTATCTACATTAAAAATGGCATTTAATCCATATTTCATTCCACCGGCTGCTCCCATACCATGATCATTTGGATTAAGTTTTTTTACTTTTTGTAGTATTTGTGAAATATGAATCACCGATTGTTCCAATTCTAAAACATCTTGCTCAGATGCGCCTTTTTGTCTTGAAAAGATTTGCGTAGCTCCATTTTCTCCATATAATGGGTTAGTAACATCGCACAAGCAAACTAATTCAGTTTCTTCATACTCTTTATTATATGGCAACACAGCTTTAGTTATGTCTAAAAAATTTTGTGGAATAGCTAAAACCTCTTCTTCCTTATTATTATAAAACTTAGCCCCAAGCGCCATTAAAGCACCACATGCCACATCATTAGTCAAAGATCCTCCAAGTCCTAAATAAACTTTCTTAGCTCCTTTTGAAATTGCATCTTTAATTAATTGACCAACGCCAAAGCTAGTAGCCTTTTTAATTTTTCTTTCATCATCTTTATTACTATTAAAACCTACAACGCTTGCTACATCTAAATAAGCATTGTTATCTTCATCCATACAATATGTCGCATTTATTTCATTCATACTAACATTATATACCGTTGTCTTAATATCAGTAGCACTTAAAATGTAGGAAATGGCGCAAGCTGTGTTTTCACCGCCATCAGCCATTGGACAAAATAGAGGTACATTTTCATCGCCAAAAACTTCTTTCGCAGCATTCTTGCCTATTTTGATAATATCGAAAACATCTATTGTATCTTTAAAAGAATCCATTATTACAACAATTTTCTTCATGAAATTACCTCCATTTTATAAAAATAGGGGTTTTACCCCCTATATTATATTATTTAATATTTCCAAGTCTCATTACATCACGTGCAATCATTAATTCTTCATTTGTAGGAACAACTAGCACTTTGATTTTTGAGTTAGGTGTTGAAATTTCTGCATATTTACCATAAATAGTTGAATTTAATTCTTCATTAATTTCTACACCAAATGCTTCTTTTAATCTTGAGCAAACTTCTTTTCTAGTTTCAGGTGATTTTTCGCCGATACCAGCAGTGAATACTAATACATCACAACCGCCCATATAAGCATAATAACTACCAATATAGTCAACAATTTTCTTAGCTTGCATTCTTAAGATTAAATCAGCTTTATAATTGCCTTCAGCTTGAGCTTTTCTTAATTCACGAGCATCACTACTTGCAGGGTAGAAACCAATATAACCAGATTTTTTATTTAAGATAGTATTTACTTCATTTACAGATAGTTTTTCTTTACCACAAATGAATTCAATAACCGCAGGGTCAATAGTACCACATCTTGTCCCCATTGGAAGACCATCAAGCGGTGTTAATCCCATTGATGTATCAACAACTTTACCACCTTTTATAGCAGCAAGTGATGCGCCATTCCCAAGGTGAGCAGTAATAATCTTTAATTCTTCAATAGGTTTACCTAATCTTGCAGCAGTTTCAGCAGCAACATATTTGTGACTTGTTCCGTGGAAACCATATTTGCGGACATGATATTTTTCATACCATTCATAAGGAACAGCATACATATAAGATTCATCAGGCATAGTTAAATGGAACGATGTATCAAAAACGCCAACTTGAACAACGTTTGGTAAAGCTTTTTTAAATGCTCTAACACCAGTTAAATTAGCAGGATTGTGTAAAGGGCCTAAGTCACTAACAGAATCTACAACATTAATAGCTTCATCATCCATGATAACAGAGTCAGTATATTTTTCTCCACAGTGAAGAACACGGTGACCAACGCCATCAATTTCTTCTAAGCTTTCAACTACTTTTAAATCTATTAAAGCTTTTAAAAGAATTTCAACAGCTTCAGCATGATTTGAAGCAGCAACAATCTTTTCAGTTTTTGTACCTTGATATTTTATAACTAAGTTAGGATCTTCTAAACCAATTTTTTCAATTAAACCTTCGATAATCACTTCTTCTTCAGGCATTTCTAATAATTGGAACTTTAAAGAAGAGCTCCCTGCATTTACAGCCATTATTTTACTCATAACTTAAATTACCTCCAAATTCTTAGGTATTATATCATATTTGTGTTTTTTTTACCATATAAATGTTTTATAAAATAAAAACGCTTCTTTATGAAGCGTTAGTTTTCAAATGGTATCCCAAGAGGGATTCGAACCCCCGACACACGGCTTAGAAGGCCGTTGCTCTATCCTGCTGAGCTATTGAGACATTTCGTACTATAATATTATACATTATTTAATAGTTTTTGTAAAGTAATTTAATCTTTAATATTTAGCACTTTCTGTAAATTATCAAAATTCAAGTATTTAAGTAATTTTTATTGTATAATATAGAAAAGGGGGTTTAACATGAAATTATTTAAAAAATTTATTATTATCTTATTAGTATTTTTAAGTTTAGGTACAACATCTTCCTGTAAATTTACAGAAGGAAAAAGAGATCCTTCAACTTTTAATGAATATACCTATAGTTTAGTACCAACACTACTTGGAGAAGACGAACTAACACTTCACTGGCTTTTTAGACAACAAGAAGACTTTGGTTTTGAAGCAAACTATGAACCATCTTTACCAACGCCATCTAATGGAGGTTCACTACTTGGTACAATCGTTATTAACGCTGTATTTGGTCAAGTGAAAACATATGACTACAGTCAATTAGATTTTGATCAACGAATGACTTACAATATCCTAGTCGACTTACTAGATAGCATTAATAACAAAACTTCCGAAATGAGTTATTTGTCAAACAACTATTTAGGATCATACCTTGGTTATCAAGCTCAACTTCCTCTATTATTTTCTGAATATAAATTCTACGATAAAATAGACGTTGAAACATATTTTAAATTCATGGATTTAGTTCCTGCTACATTTAAAGAATATGTTGACTATGAAATTGAAAAGGCTGATAATGGTTATGGTATGCCTGACTTTGTAATTGATAAAGTTATTAATCAATGTGTTGAATTTGTTAACGATGCAGAAAATCACTTCCTAATTAAAACATTTGATGAAAGACTTAACAGCTTAAATCTAACAGAAGCAGAAAGAGCAGATTATATAAAAACTAATAAAGAAAAAGTATTAGGCTCTTTATGTGAAGGATACAACTACGTTAGGGATAACCTTCCGCAAATTAAAGGTCGTGCGACTAATAATTTAGGGCTTGCGCATTACGAAATTGGGAAAGATTATTATAAATTACTATTCACCGACGCAACAGGCTATGACATGCCAATTGAAGATGCAATTAAGTATGTTGATGAAAAAATGACACTTACTATTAACAAAATAGTTTCTTTACAATCATCTAAACCAGGAATCAGTGAAAAAGTTGCAGAAACATCTTTAATGACTATTACTCCAGAAGAACAAATGGAAGCTTTCAAGACACTTATTGGTGGAGCATTCCCAACGATTGATGTTTATCCTAATATCAATATCAAATATATCGATGAATCAATGGAAAATCATTTTAGCCCTGCCGCATACATGACTTCTCCTCTTGATGATTATGAAAATGAATTTATTTATTTAAATAACGCAAAAATTGATGGTGATTATAACTATTTATACACTACACTCGCTCATGAAGGCATCCCAGGTCATATGTATCAAAATATCTACTTTAAAACATTAGAAAATGCAAACCCAATTAGAAAGATTCTAAAAAGTAGTGGTTACACTGAAGGGTGGGCAACTTATGCAGAACTTTACAGTTACAACTTCTTTAATAGTATTGATGAAGATGTATTACAATATTTAAAACTATATGATGAACTTAATGGTATTTTAACCGCAAGACTAGATTTAGGTATCCACTATGAAGGTTGGACAATCAACGAAACCCTTAATTACTTACAAAAATACTTCAGCGGTTACACATATGAAGCTGCTCAAAGAATATTTGAACAACTTGTAGAAGTTCCTACTAATTCTCAACAATACTTTTTCACATATTTTAAACTAGTGGATATGCACGATCGTGCTAAAAATGCTTTAGGAAGCAATTTTGACCCAATTGAATTCCATAAATTAATCTTAGATTGTGGTCCAGTTCCACTAAGATTTATTGAAACTGAAGTTGACAATTATATTGCAAATAAAAAAGGCCAATAGGCCTTTTTTTATATTCCCTTAATTAAATGTTCAATTAAGATTTTTGATCCAATCGCAAGTAATATTAAACCTCCAATGATAGTTGACTTGTTGCTAAGAATATTACCAAATTTATTCCCTATTATATAGGCAAGTGATGCTAAAACAAATGTGATTAAACCAATAATTAAAATTGAAAGCCAAATATCAGCTCCATCCATTGTTTTAATTAAAAAGCCTACTGCTAATGCATCAATCGATGTCGCGATACCTTGAATTATTAAAAGCCAAAATGTCATTTTCGTTTCTTCATCACAATCTTCTTGTTTAAATCCATCATAGATCATCTTTCCACCAACTATTGCTAGTAGGCCAAAAGCTATGAAATGATCGACATTTTGAATTATACTATGAAGCATAACACCAGACAATTCACCAATTCCATATCCAATTAAAGGCATTAGTGCTTGGAAAAATCCAAATACGAGGCCGAATAATAAAGCTTTTTGAGTCTTTAGCACTTTGTCATTTAAGCCATTTGACATACTAACGCAACAAGCATCAAGAGCTAAAGCCACACCTAATAAAGCAATTTCAAAATAAACCATTTACACACCCCAATATTATTACTTACGTTTTTTTAAAAAAACTTTCTTTATTGATTTCACTAAAAAAGGTATGCTCAAAATAGCTCCGCCTATCGAAATGATAGAAATAATCAAACTTAATAAAAAGATATACCACCAATTAAAGACAAAAGTATGTGATTTAAAATAATCTACCAAAATAAAAATTCCCGCACCAAAGCCAAACACACCTATAATAGATGATACATACTCTGTAATCATAATTGTTTTTAAAAGTGGCAGTTCAGCCTCAGGATATATTTGAGCTAATACATCATAATTAATATTAGTAACAACAAACCATATTGCGACTCCCGCAAGAGCTAGCCCTAAAATAAAATAGATCATATAAAAGACAAAGAATCTTTTTTCTTTTTTGTTGCCATAATACCAATCAAATTCCCCTTCTTTTGATTCCTTATAGGCTTTTTTCATTTCTTGTTGAGCAGTTTTTCTTTCTTCTGATAAATCCCTTTCCATTACATCTTCGTATGGAACCCTCAAAATTTCACATAATTTAATTAAATTACTAGCGTTTGGGATTTTAGTACCTTTTTCGTAAGCTTCTATATCTGAGGCACTAATTCCCACTCTGTAAGAAAGATCTTCAACCGACATGCTTAATTCTTCACGTAACAATTTTAAATTAGATGAAAGTATACTCATTAATAACACCCCTCTTATTTATTAAAATCTAATTGTTCACATAACCATTTATTCTTTTCAATTGCTTTAAATATCAATAAGCCAATAACACTTAAAACAATAAATTCACCTAAAGCAACAGATGCATAAATCATCCAAAACATTCCCATTAAACCATCAAGCCAAGCAATTTCTAATGCGACTATAAATACAGTTAATGTTGGCATCAAAGATGCAACAAAAGCATTTTTGCATTTTATCATTAGTATCACCGCAAGACCAGTACTAAGTGTACCAAATATCGCATCAATTATTCCAAATGGTCCGACTAAGTTAGCAATAAAGCAACCACTTAAAATCCCAAAGGAATATTTTTTATTGTAGAAGCAAAGTAAAATCAAAGCTTCTGATATTCTTAACTGAAAATAATCATACGAAAATGATGGAACCGCAACCGTCATTACTACATAAATTGCACAAATACATGCATTTAGGACTAAATCCTTTGTTATGTCTTTTTTCATTATAAATCCTCCTTGTTTTATTTTTTAGAAGAAGGTTAGACAAGGGAACTTCTTCTATTGTTACATCAAATGAGCTAAATTAGTTTTTTGAACATTTGTTTATCATTTTCATAAGTTAACGCATCAAGCACTTCTTCTTCACTAACCCATTTATATGAAAGAACTTCAGATTCTTGTATAGTAATTATTTTAGAGTTAGATTCAGCTAAAAAGAAAATAACATGCTTGATAACATCTTTTTTAGGAAAGTATAGAGTTGAGGCAAAAATATCTTCATTTATTAAAACATCTAAGCCAGTTTCTTCTAAAATTTCGCGTTTAGCGGTTTGAATTGCAGTCTCACCTTTTTCCATATGTCCTTTAGGAAAAGACCAATGTTCTCCATTAAGATGTTTAATTAATAAGTACTCTTTTTTTCCTTCCTTATTATAATATATAATACCACCACATGATTTTTCAAATCTCATAAATAGCTCCTTAAATATAAGTAGAAATATTATACCATATTTTTTGTCTTTTAGCAACATTTTTCATTATAAAAGTAGGCTTTTAAATAAAGCCTACTTTGATTTTTTCCATTATTTATTATAAAATTCTTTAATTTTCTTAACTACCGCATCTTTAATAACTTTCATACCTTCATAGCTTGGATGAATGTTGTCACCTAGATAGAATCTATTTGCCATTGATTCTGTTTCTTTAGTAATAACTTTATCTAAATCAATTAAAGGTAAGCTATATTCAGCAGCAATTTCAGAAATTACCACATTAAATGATTCTCTTAAACCAGGATAATTGTAACCATTAGGGTTAGAACCATCAGTGTATGTTTCATAAGGTAAATTGCATACAAAGATTTGAGTATTTGGATATGCAGCTTGAATCTTATTAATCATATTTCTATAAGAAGCTTTAAATGTTGCGGCACTTCTATTAGATACAACGTCATTAATACCTAGATAAATAACTAAGATATCAGGAGCTTCGCCATCTTTAGCAAGTTTGGCAATTCTAGTGTCATTTTCACCACAGCTTGTGCTGCTTCCACTGACTGTTGAGCCTGAATAAGAAACATTTGTAAACAATTCAAGGCCTAATTCTTGGCAAGCCATTCTCCACCAAGTTTTATCCGCGTGTTTAACAGTTGATGAATAAATTGGATAATAGAATGTTGCGTCACTTGGAATCATTCCACTATAAGTTGAAATACTATCACCATAGAAACTGATTGTTAAATGTTCTCCAAGTTGTTCTTTAGCCCATTTTGCGTATAAATTAACATCTTCAGCAGTTCCTTTAGAAATTGATAAAACTGGATTTGATACAAACTCACTATCTAAATAGAATCCCATAAATGCATAACCATCCTTTGAAGGAGTGCCTAATGTAATATCAATACCATCAGCAGGTTTGAATGTTTTTTGTAAATGTTCTCCATTACCACCATCTAAATAATAAACGATATTATAAACATCATCTTCATATTTAGCAGTTAATTGCAAATTACTACTAGTTCCGATTTTAACTTCTTCAACTAAATTACCATTTTGATCATACCAACCAATAAATGTTGCGTATTTCTTTTCAGGAAGTTGTAATTTAAATGTAGGAGTTGATGCAGAGAAACTTTCAATAATTTCAATATCTTCACCAGGCATTACATCATAATAGCCATTTGCATTTTTAGAAACTGAATAGTCACTTGAGTAAGGCCAAGATCCTGCTTTTGTTTCATTTAAGAATGCCCATAATTCATAACGCCAATAAGTATTACTATAAGTATCACTTAAGTTCTTTAAATATGTTACACCACTGCTTGTAGTTTCATCTTTTGCTCTAACTGAAATCATATAATTCATAAACCAAGCCCATTTAGCTTTATATGTTACAGACTCACCAGGTATAGTTACGTTAGAAGCAAACATATCAGAAAGTTTTTTAGATAAACTACCTGTTTGGTCATGAATAGATTCTTTTTTAAGCGTTACACCAACAAATTTACTAGCATCTGCTAAGAAAGCATTGACTAAAGATTCACGTGTAGGGTAAAGAACTTCTCTTACCCAGTTACCACCATTTAAATCATAACTAATTGAATACATTTTTTCTCCCCATTTAGCAACTATTGTCGCATCAGTCACAAAAACAGTCGATTTAGTAACTTCTTTTCCGTTATAATACCATCCAAGGAATGTGCAATCAGCCTTAGTCGGAATAAGAGCATCTGTAATTTCTAGCCCACTACCTTTTTTAATAACTACACTGCTGATATTTGATCCACCATTTGAATCAAAAGAAATAGTAACTTTTTCACATTCCCAATTAGCTGTAAGGATAATATCTCCTTTGATAGGTTTTTCAGTATCGAAAGGCTCATTTCCTGTAAACCAACCTAGGAAAATTGCATATTGTTTTTCAGGTTCAAAGTCTTCAGCAATCATTTCACCATCTAAAACATATTCAGTGCGTAATAACACACCATCACTATAATAAGAAACTAACCATCTCTTAGTAACGTTCGCATCTAACTTAATACTACTTGTGATTGGTGTTTCAAAATCAAATTCTTCGCCATCTAAAGCCCAATAATTAAATATTAAATGTTCAGGCCACTTTTGAGAATAACTACTTACTTTTTCTCCTTCTAAAACATATTCAGTATGTAATAATACATCCCCATTATAGAATGAAACAGTTAATTTTTCTTCAATTGATGCAACAAGTTTTAAATCCTTTGTTACAGGAGTGTCAAAATCATAAGCTTCTTCATCTAACATCCAGCCAGCAAAAACCTTACCTTCAGTTAAAGATGGTGTATACTCAGCTACTTTTTCATTATATTTAACTTTTTCACTATGAACTAATTCATCTAAAACATAGAATTCAACATTTAATTCTTTTAAATCATATTTAGCAGTTAAAGTTAAATCAGCACCAATGATAGTTGAAAAATCAAATAGGTCTTCCCCATAATACCACCCTAAGAATTCATATCCTTCTTGTGGGTTAGCATCAATAGCTTTAACAGTACTACCTTGTGCAACATTAACAACTGTACTTTTATCCATATCAACAAAAGTTACTTTATATCTAGGTGTAGTATTAGTTGTACAACCTACTAACACAAGTCCTAATAATACAATTAATAAATTTCTAATTTTTTTCATACATTCCTCCAATTTGTTAAAATAAGCCTAAAATAAGCCCATATAGAAACTTTTTTTAATAAAACCACTAATTATTCATAACTTTTTCCGCATCAGGGAAATAATTAGTTGTAATGTAGTCAACTCCATCAATAATTAAATTTTTACAATCATTAATATCATTAACAGTCCAAACATTAACTAAAATACCTTTTTCATGACATTCATCAAGTAATTCTTTAGTCAAAGCTTTATAATAAATATCTAAGTCAAAATGATGTTCTAATAAGTATTCAATCATATTATCCAAAACTTTAGATGTTAGAAATTGAACTTTTTGGTGTGGATAATGTTTTTTTACATAATCTAGATTACTACCAACAAATGAAATAAACACAGTTTGTTCTAAATAATCAAAACTCTTAACAATATCAATAACTTTCAATACATCTTCTTCACTATACTCATATTTAAATTCAATCACACTAACTTTATTATACCTTTTAGCAATTGATAAATACTCACAAAGAGTAGGAATCTTATAATAACTATAAGTTTTTGTCCCACTGACATCAAGCAAATCAATCTTCTTTAACTCTTCTAAAGTTGATTCTTTGATAATCACATCAACAGAAGCTACACGTTTTAAATCAGGATCGTGTACAACCACAAACTCCCCGTCGATTGTTTTATGAATATCGCATTCAATACCATAAAACGAATTTACACCAGCAGCCACAAAACTACAAGCTGTATTTTCTTTTTCATAGCCACTAAAACCACGATGGGCTATCATTTTTGGATATTTATTCATCTTCTTCACCTATTCATTGTCAAAATTTGTTTCTTTTGTAATATTAATGCCTAATTTCTTAAGTGTTATTTCAACATCAACTGGCAAGAAATAGCTTGCATGTGCATCTGTCCCTTTTAATTGATCTAAATATTTTAACGCTTCGCTCGCTAAAGGATTAGACCCTGCTGATATCGCAAGCGCAATCAATATATCATTAACTACTAATCTCGGATTTCTATTACCTAAAGCATTAACTTTGATTGCTTTAATTGGTTCAATAACATTTGCGGGAATAAGTGGAAAATCCTTTCTAATATTCGCTAAGTGTTTAATCGCATTTAAGATTAAAGCCGCAGATGCTTCTAATAAATTAGTTGTTTTGCCATAAACAATCGAACCATCTTTTAATGATAGTGCTATTACTGGGCATTTCTTTTCTTCCATTTTAACTCTAGCTGCTTCTACACAAGGTCTATGATCAACTGAAGTACCCATTTGACTCATAATGTGTTCTAATTTTATTACTACATTTTCTTTAACCTTGCCTAGTTTAGAATCCGCTAAAGCTATTAAATAACGTCTAATGATTTCTTGTTCACAAGCTTTACTTACTTCTTCTTCATTTTCTATACAATAAGCTATCATATTAACCCCCATATCAGTTGGTGATTTATAAGGGCTTTCACCATAAATGTGGTCAAACAATTCTCTCAAAACGGGAAAAATCTCTACATCACGGTTGTAGTTTACAGTAGTCTCTCCATAAGCAGCTAAATGATACGGGTCAATCATATTAACATCTTTTAAGTCAGCTGTTGCGGCTTCATATGCTAAGTGCACTGGATGTTTTAAAGGTAAATTCCAAATTGGGAAAGTTTCATATTTAGCATATCCAGCTTTAACACCATTTAAGTTTTCATGATAAATTTGTGATAAACAAGTTGACATTTTACCACTACCAGGTCCAGGAGCAGTAACAACCACAAGCGGTCTAGTTGTTTTAACAAACTCATTCATACCAAACCCTTCATCACTTAACACTTTACTAACATTAGATGGATATCCAGAGATCACATAATGTTTATAGGTTTTAACCTTCATTGTTTCTAGTCTTTTGATAAACGCAACCGCATTTGGTTCATTATTAAACTGGGTAATAACAACACTACCAACAAATAATTTCATATCTTTAAAAGCTGACATCATACGAATAACCTCATTTTCGTAAGTTATTCCCATATCTGCTCTTACTTTACCACTTTCAATATCTTTCGCGTTAACAACAATAATAATTTCAACACGATTACGCATTTCAAGTAACATTTGAACTTTGGAGTCAATTTTAAAACCAGGCAACACTCTCATCGCGTGATAATCATCGAAAATCTTACCACCAAATTCCAAATATAGTTTATTATCAAACATTTTAATTCGTTTTAAAATATTATCTGATTGTTTTTTTAGATATAATTCATTATTAAATGCTTCCATAATATTTTCCTCAATCATAAAACTACAATTATTATATCACAAAATATTTTTTTTGACATTTTTACACTTTATTAATAAAAAAATAGACGCTTAAAAAAGCGTCTATTCATTCAAATTATTCTTTTTTTCCTTGTTATAATCAACAACCGATAATGTGACTGCGACAATTTCAAATACTAATAAACACACATTTATAATTATCAAAGCTATTTGTGGGTCTTCAGTAAATATCGATAATAACAATAATACAATTAATATCAATGTAAAAATACCACTTACGACACACTGAGTTATCATTATACCTTTACCAAGTGTAGGTTTAGCACTATTTTTAAGTTGTAATAAACCAAGTACTAAATTCTTAATAAAGAATATAATAAAGACAGGAATTAAAATAACCGATAAAATTATAATAATTACTCTAGTTATACCTTCTCCTAAGTCTGCAGCGGGTGTCTTATTTAAAGCAACACTTAAAAATAGAATTAAAAAGTATATTGTTAAAGCAAGAAAAGCCAAAGCGCTAAATAATTGAAAGATTGATGAAATAAGTGTTAAAACGTGTCTTTTATTATTCTTCATACTATCACCATCCATATTATTAGCTATTTAAATAATTTTATACAAATTTTAAAGACTTTCTCCAGCAGGACCATAACCTAAAACAATTGCCATACCATTGAAATAAATTGTTAAGTAATCACCTTGGTAAATAGCATTAGTTGGATCCATAATTGGAGCTTTATTCACAACATCAGCAACAAATGGTGATGGAAGAATATCAGGGTTTTGATATAAGAATCCATATCCCGCTTCAAGTGTAGATGCACTAGTTTGGAAAGCAGGAGTAACACCAAATGTAGTATCAAGCATTGCTTTAACATAAGGATTAGTTAGACCATAGTCAAATGCAGGAAGGTCATCAATTTTAATTGAACCATCAACTTTTTCAGCTGTAACACTTTGAGCATTACCAGATTTATTTAAAGCAACAAAGTTCATATAGTAATCACCACTAGGACCTTTTTTAAGGAATGATCTTCCAAATGCATTAAACCATGCATCAAGAGCCTTAATTTGTGGCATAACAGCAGCAGCACCTACAATTGTAAACCAACCTTCAGTACCAGCAACATATGATTCAAGAGTAGAATTTTTAATTTCAATTGAACTTGATCTACTAGTAGGTTCTCCTACATCAACATGGTCTTGAAGGATAACTGGTCCACCAGCACTCTTCATTACACATTGATCCACAGTAACGCCTTTAGAACCCCAAATATAGATAAAACTATTAAATGAGTCATAAGCACGGCATTTAGTCATTGTGAATGGTTGATTAGTTAAATCAGGGAAGTAAACGATAAAGAAACATGAAGAAATAACGTTATATGCATCAAATTTAGGACCAGTTGCTTTAACGAAAATATGTCCGCCTGATTTTTTAGGATCTTCAACACGTGCAGCATTACCAACAATACTAATATTTTCAAGTCTTGATTTACCAGATTCAGCACCTTTAAATCTTAAGAATAAAGCATGAGAAATAATTAAACCATCTGTATCAATATCACCATTTTCACGAACAACTTCACGTAAATTACTGCAGTCTAAGTTGAAATAGTTACCATGAACAGTAAATTCTTCATTATCAGCTAATTCATGAACAAAGATTTCTTCATAGTCTTTCGCAGAACCTAACGCTTTTTCATAGTCAGCATCAAAAGAACTAAGTTCTGATGCTTGATAGAAGAAAAATGAAGGAACATGTTCAGTTAATAAATTTAAATTTTGATGTAAAACAATACTAGTTGGATGATATTCAGGATCTATTCCATGTTTTTCTTTAAATTCTTTCCAAGCAGTTGCTTGTTCACCAACAGCACGGTTTTCAAGATAAGATAATTCTAATTCATTATATACATTGAATCCATCAACAATTAAAATTTCATATTCAGTACGATATGTAGCAATATCAGCTAATTGTTTTTCAGTTAAACCAGTTGGAACTACAGAAACTAAGAATTCTTTACCAATTGCAGCTTCTGAGAAATCAACTAAAACATTTTTAGTATCAACTTCTTTGTCTAAATATTTTTCTTCAAGTGTAGCAATATCAACATAACCATCTTCTGTTTTTAAACTAACTTTAATTTCATATTCCCATTCTTCAACTTCAATGTTTTCGAAAACACCAAATTCATTAACAAATGAGAACCCTACTTCAGGTTTAGCTGACCATGCATTATCATCACCTACAGAGTAAGCAACTTCATCATCAATAAATTGCATTTTTTCATCTTTACCTTCACTTGATTTGTTAGTTTCATAAGCAAGGTAACCAGAATTAATACGAACACTTGTTACATATACTTCTACTTCTTTAGATTCCCATTTAGCATATAAAGTAAATCCACTTTCAACAAGTTTAGTATTATCATAAGCAGTTGTAAATTCTGCATCAATAAACCAACCAGCAAATTCATAACCAGCTTTAGTTGGGTCTGCTGGTAAAGTTAGAGTCTTACCACATTCAGCTTGCATAACAGTAGTACTCATTTCACCACCATTAGCTTCAAAAGTTACTTTAACATGTTTAGTTCCGCCTTCTCCACATGAAGCAAGAATTAAAGCAAACATTACAACAATCAATAATCTTTTAATTTTTTTCATGATTAAATCTCCTTTTCTAAATTATATCACTTACATCTGGCATAACATTAATAACCACTGTAATTGATTTCTTTTTAGCATCATTAGCCGTAAAAATAATTTTATATTCTCCAGGTCGGTAATATTTAACTAAATATGCTCCACCTGCATATTGTACTTCAACACCATCGCGTTCAACATTAAACTTTGAATAAATTAATGGTTTAGAAGAATGTTCAGGTTTAGCATCTTCAGGATTTTCAAAACCATAAGTGAATTTTAAAGCTACAACATTCGCATTTGGGTTGTCTTTATCAAAATTAACCGCCGTATAATAATCAGCATTATTTTTATTTGTGGACCATACATGATTTTCATCTTTAACCAAAATTATTTGATTAATATATACTTCAGGATTACTTACTCTTAAAGCAATTCCCATAAATCCAACTACCAAAATCGCAGCAATATAAATAATTGAAATAGTTATAATAACAGACTTCTTCATTTAATCACCCCTGAATCTCGTAATAATAAGCTTTTATTCGCTTAATAAATAGCATTAAGATTCCGCCAAAGAAAATTCCACTAACTATCATTAATCTAATTCCCACTGCAAACATTCCCCAATGGTATAAATTAACTTCAGAAAAAATCTTATATGATATTACCGCAAAAAGAATCGAAATAATAAAAGCTAAAATAGTTGAGAAATTTTCATTTGGGTTATCTACTGTGATTCCAGTTGTTGCGTATTGTTCATTTTGAGGATTCATAATATCAAGCATTGCGCTCCAAATCATGTGTCCAAAATGAAGTAGTAATACCGCAATTGCAATTAATAGTGTCGCAAATGGATTAATTTCCGCCGAATTACCAAAAATATAGCAAGAAGCAAAAACTGAAGGTATTGAAAATAACATATTAAATAATATTTTGACAAATAATGGATATAAAGCATAAATCGGTTTTACCTTTTTTAAATAGGCAGCTCTTCCTTCTCTACTATAATAAGTTGCGACTAACGCATTAGAAGCAAGCATTGGTAAACAAATAATTAACATATTAAATGTATAAATTAACCAATTACCTAATTCTCTTGTATCCATTGCTTTATACAATGCATTTAATAATAAAATCATTAAAGGAACAACGATATAAACTATTAAATAGTTAACTGATATTTCAATAGTTCTAATATTAATTTTGAATTCTTTATTAATAAAAGTCCAATGTTTACTTAAACGACGATTTTTAAGACTTTTTTTCTCATTTTTATTTAATTCAAAATTCTTAGCCATCATTTTAAAGAATAATGGTCGTGATGTAAAATAACCAATTAATAAAACAACTACATCAAATGCAATAATAACTAGAGTTTTTAATAATATCCACCATGTAAAATGGTAAGATACACCGCTTTTTTCACCAATTAATGCTTCTATTAAAAATCTAAATGGTACCATTTTAGTTTCAACTGACAACAAAAATTCACCTATAAAATCACTAATTGGCGCCCATTGGCTCATAAGATTGATATTTTCTGGAATTAAATTAATTAAATAAACAATTCCTGCAATCCCTCCACCAAGTAAAGCGGCAAATAATATTAATTGTAACACAGTATATTTTTTAACAAAGCGATAAATATACATAAGTGGTATTGACAAGACTGCTCCAACAACAACTGGTATTGTGATAATAAATAGCATCGGCAACCAACACCAAATCAATATCGCAAAACTTGCAACACCTCTTAAAGCAAGAAATAACAAACATCCAAAAGTAATAGGGATTAAAAAGCTAAAGCTTTTCTTTAACTCATATATTTCAAAAACAATAATCTTAGAAATAAATATCAAATTACTATTTACTGGTAATGTTATCAGCACTCTATTATCTTCAGCAAAATATAAGTTTTTCATTAAATCATAAGTGCATGAAATAATAGATAGAATTAATAAAAATGACATAACTAAGATTAAAGCTCTTGGTGATTCAAATGGTGTAAAAATATTAATAATTTCAATACAACTAAAAAACATTATCAAAAATGAGACAGCTGTTATAATTAAAAATTTAAGTATCGCAAAAATAACTGTTCTAATTCTAGTTTTTTTATCAATCAAACTACTAAAATCTATTTTATCTTTTAGTTGTAATAAAACAAGGGTTTTAATTTGATTCATTAGAATCCTCTAAATTACCAGAAATTGCTTGAAGATAGAATTGTTCTAACGAAGTATTCTCTTCTATTTCTGACACCATTTTCACACATTCAACATGACCTTTTTTAATAATAGCTATCTTAGAACACAATTTTTCAACAATATCAATTAAATGTGAACTAAAAAATACTATATTTCCCTCAGCTGCATGTTGTTTCATACATTCCTTAACTTGATAAATGCTATTTGGATCAAGCCCTGTTAAAGGTTCATCTAGAATCCAAACTTTAGGATTATGAACAAGGGCTGACATAATAGTTATTTTTTGTTTCATACCATGAGAGTAAGTTTTAATCTTACTATCAATTGATGACTCAAGCTCAAATAACTTAATATATTTGTTAATTCTTTCATTACGGTCTTCTAAAGAAACATCAAAAATATCCGCAATATAATTAATATATTCACGTCCTGTCAATTTTTCATATAATGCATAATGATCAGGAACATAACCAATATTAACTTTTGCCATAACAGGATTTTTCGTAACATCATAACCACATACTCTAATATGGCCTTCAGAAATTGGTTGAATACCAACCATACTTTTGATAATAGTTGATTTACCAGCCCCATTTGGTCCTAAGAAGCCAAATATTTCGCCAGCTTTTACTTCAAATGAAGCATCTTTTACCGCATATACTTTACTACTAGCATATTTTTTAGAGAAATGCTCTAGTTCTAAATGCGCAACAATATCATTATTCATCATATCGCTCCTTACTTCTTTCGTAATTTCAATGTCACTTACATATTGATTCATCTTAATAGTTTTAAGCTTCATACTTAATGCATAATGACGATCAGCAATTCTGAAAAATTCATTATAAATAAACCAAACAGCTAGTCCTAATAAAATATAAACTACAAAATAGACAATTTGGTATGGTGGATGGAACACAAGTTCATGACCACTAACATTAAAAGATACGGTAATTCTAAATAAGTTTTCAGCCCATTTACCTAACTTATCAGCAATAAATTCACTATTAATAAAGAAATAGTCTTTATCAATTCCTTTGAAGGCAAGGAAAACTACATTTAAGATTAATACCATTACATAATAACCAAAGAACCAAACCATTGAATAAATAAATTGTTTGATTTTTGGACGTTCAAATTCTTTTAGCGCTACAATTAATAAAGGCATAAAAAATGCCATCCAGTGGTTGTACCAAAACCTAATAATCTCTGCTTCAAATAAATTACTACCATCTGAATAGTTAGGTGCGGCCATCGCAATAAAAGCACCTAAAACATTTATAAAATAGGTAAAATAGAATAACCTCTTCGTTTTAAATATTAAACAAATTGGTATTATATAAAGCGCAGTATTACATAAATGTAAAGGTAAGTCCCACGGATTATAAAAAATATCATAACAGAATCCTACGCTAAAACCAATCATTACCCCGATTGACATAATAATCAAAGTAAAACGAATAACCTCGCGTGGCTTATTACGTAGAATAAAATAAATTACCATTGGTATAATAACAGCCAAATATAATAAAACACGATGTGGGAATCTTAAATTATAAATTGCGGCTTTCATTGGGAAAGGCCCAACCACATATTGTAAAAAGTATATCGGCATAAATGGTATCATAATTAATAAAAATATACCAATTGCTTTTAAAAGTTTTTTAAAAGTAAGTTCAACTTTATTAGTATAAATATCATAATTAATTAGCGTAATACCTAGTAGAGATTCTAACACTAGCATCACTGATAATATACTAAATTGTGAACTTCCTTGAAATAGTATTAAAATAGGAACTAAAAATACTAAATTTAAAATAAAATTCCAACTTACGATATAACGGCAAATAATTTTAACTGTTGGAAGTTTAAAATAATTGTTCATTATTGTTATAACAACCGCTAAATACTGTATCCAAATAACAAATAACAAAATTGTAGTTAACAATTTAGGAAAAGGTGAGAATGTGGTTTCATCATAAGCTAAATTAAATTCTCCTACATAATTACCTAAGACAATATTTGTGTCATAACAAAGCATTCTAACTGCCAGTACCAAAGCTAAAACTATTGGCAGTATTTTTTCAAAAATAAATTTGATACGTTTCATACGATACTCCATAGGTTATAGCATATTTCGCTATCTTACTATGCATATTATAATATATTTAGTTTTTTTTCGCAACCTTTCTTCCCTTAGATTGCATAAAATGGTATTTAAAAAGCACAAAAAAAGACATTTTGAAACAAAATGTCTACCTATTTACTAAATGATATTTTCCTATTTAACTAATAATTTTCTTAACTCTTCAACTGTATTTACATAATATTTCATGTTATAATTTTTCATTTGCTCGTAATCTCTAAATCCCCAGCTAACAATAATTACATCAAGCCCCGCATTATTACCTGTATTAAAGTCAACTTCGGTATCACCAATGTATACAGCATCTCTTTTTTCAACGTTTAATGTATCTAGTGTTTCATAAACAGTTTGTGGATGAGGCTTTTTCATGCGATTAGGATTCATACCAATAATCACATCAAACACGCCATCAAAATGCTTTTTACATAAATCAACAACCGCATAATCATCTTTATTAGATACAACTGCTAATTTATAACCAAATTTTTTAACACTATGAAGTAACTCAACAATTCCTTCATATGGAGCAGTCTCATCAGCACAATGAATTTCATAATAATCTCTCATGATTTCATATGCGGCATCTACTTCTTCTCTAGATAAGCCATTAGGAAGAGCTCTTTCTACAAGGGCATACACACCATCGCCTAAAAAACTCCTAATTTCACTAGTTGTTCTTAGTGGATATCCTAAAGTTTTTAACATATAATTAACTGAATTGCTTAAATCAGTTAATGTATCTAAGATTGTACCATCCATATCAAATATTAATAATTTATAATCTTTCATTTTATCACCTCGTATATTATACACATTTCGATAATTTTTTTCACCATTTTTGATAAAGAACTATAAATTAAAAACCCTAATAAAAATCTTTATTAGGGTTTTATTTTACCAAAACCAAGTTGTTGATACTAATAAAGTAAACAATGTAACTCCAACCGATATTAAAAAGAAAACAATATTTAAAATCAGCATTTTGGCATCTTTGATATAACACGAAAAGCTTAAAGCTACAATAAATGGCATAATGGTAAGTGGTAAATAAAATATATAACTAAATCCTACTAAATGCCAAAGAGCAAAAAGACCTATAAAGTTAGTGAAAAAAGTTAATATACCAAGTAGCCATAAAAAGCTTGAAATAACATAATTTAAGGTAGTTAAAATCATAGTTGTCACTCTCATAAACATTCTCCTCTATATATTTATATGCTATTATCGTTTTACTAATGATCTTTTATATTGTTTTGATAATGTTATTTCTTAATTTTCTTTTTCATTACCGCAAAGCTTTGAATAATTTTAAAGCCCGCTCCCATATAAATGTATCTTGCATGATTTGTAAGACCTGTATAAAAAGTCATAAATTTAGCGCCATTAAGTTTTGAATGATATGCAAGTAATGAGAATAATGCTTTCCCTAAACCTTTTCCTCTAACTGATTCTAGTATCGCAATACCGTCAAAGTGTCCACGCCCACTTTCTTCATTCCACATAGCACCTGTCCAACCTTTAACTTTACCATCTTTTACTACTACTAAGAATGGATAAGGTTTTTCAAGAGCTAAATTTTCTTTTATTACTTTTTCGAAGTCATAGATGTTTAATTCACGACAGAACTCTTCAACACCACTATGAATTTCAGGATTATAAATTTCAATAGTAACCCCATTTTTCTTATTTTCTTCTAAGATTTCACTAATACTTTCACTAATTTCATAATCAGCAAGTGCTAAATGGAAAGCATCTTGGAATCCAGTTGCTTCATAGCGATTATGTAATAAGAAGAAATATTCATTACTATTAACTCTAATGCCTGGTGCACACGGATGATCATGATGATCAGTATTAGGAATGTACCAACTATAACAAGAAGGTAAGAAACCATATGCTAAGATTTCTTCACAACCAGCATTTTTAAAATATTCTTCCACAAAAGCAAGTAAAGCTGATCCAATTCCTTGATGTTGATATTCATGGTCAACTAATATAGCATTAATAGCACCTTTTTTATCATTTCTAATAACGCCTATAACCATACCAACAACTTTATCACCATCATATACTAAGCCAACACCATCAAAACTAAAATTAGGAAGTTTTGTTAACATTTTTTTATAGTCTTCTAAAGATATTGGTTTAAAAAAGTCTTCATACGCAACAGCTTTATTCCAAAAGTTATTCATTTCAACAACTAAATTTTCATTTCCTTTAATAACATTCCACATATTAATTCTTCCTTTCTAAAGTTATAATATTCTCAATTGATGCTGTATGAGGAAACATATCAACTGGTTGAATATATTTAATAACATATTTATCATATAAAAGTTTTAAATCTTCGCATTGTGTATATGGATTACATGAGATGTATAATACTTTTTTAGGCATTAGTTTTAATACCGCATTCATAAAAGCTACATCACTACCTTTTCTTGGTGGATCCATGATAACACAATCTATTTTTTCTTTTTTCATTGCTAAATTATTAATAAATTTTGTTGCATCATCACAAAAGAAATGTACATTTTTAATATTATTTAATTTAGCATTTGTAATCCCATTTGTCACCGCATCTTTAACTAATTCAACACTAATTACCTTTTTAACTTTACGGCTTGCGATTAAGCCGATTGTTCCAACTCCAGAATATGCATCTAATACAACATCATCTTGGCTTAGATTCAATGAATCAAGTGCTTTTGTATATAACACTTCTGTTTGGAAAGGATTAATTTGATAAAAAGATTGTGTCGAGATTAAGAATTTTAAACCACACAACTCATCAAGAATCGTACCTGGTCCATATAAAACGATATTTTTATCACCAAGAACTGCACTAGTTTGACGAGAATTAACATTTTGAATAATTGTTGTAATTTCTTTATGTTTCGCAAGTATTGCTTTCACAAAGTTACTACGGCCTGGTAAATTATCATTTGCGGTTACGATTACTACTAAAGTTTGTTTAGTTTTAAAGCTTCTTTTAACCATTACATGACGAACTAATCCATATTTACGATCTTCATCATACGCATTAATGTGCATTTTAATTAATATTTCCTTAATTGAAGCTACTATCTTATCACTAGTTTCATCTTGTAATAAACAATTATTAAAACGAATGACATTGTGAGAATTTTCTTGATAGAATCCACATATCATTTTTTCTTTTGGATCATTTCTAAAAACAACTTGATTTTTATTACGGTAATTATATGGTTTTGTCATTCCAAGGCATTCATTAACTTTCACCTTTGTATATTTACCAAATAACTTCTCAATTACTTCAGTTTTTAAACGTAATTGTTCTTTATACTCAAGATGCAGTAAACGACATCCTCCACATTTAGAATATATTGGGCATGTCACTTTAACTCTTTTTGGATTAGTAGAATTTAGTTTTTGAAGAGTGGTTTTGCCATTTGAATCAGCCGTAAATTCTACTTCTTCCCCGACTAATACGCCACGAAGAGAATATTTTTTCCCTTTCGCATCAACTATTCCAGCAAACTCTTCATTATAACCCTCGACTATTCCTTTTAATCTAACTTGAGTAGGAACATTTTTTTCTATTTTCTTATTTGTTTTCATATTATTTAACTACCCTAAGTACAGCACACTTTAAATACATTTTTTCTAGCCTTTCTAGTAACATCGGATGATCTTCTGCTTGAAGTCTAAAATCAAGCAGTTGCGTACTAGCACCTGATTTTTTACTAGCCACATTTAATACTTCTAAAAAATCTTCTGCTTTTAAAAGACCTGAACATGAAAATGTAATTAAAATGCCCCCTTGATTTAATTTACTTAATGCTTTTGTGTTAAGTTTAGCATATCCTGCACAACCACTATCAAAAGATTGCGTATTTTTTATAAAAGCAGGAGGATCTAAAATGATCACATCAAATGTTCCTTTTTCTATTGAATCTAAATACATAAAAGCATCGCTTTCTACTAAAGTTGCTTCCATGTTATTTAACATTAGATTTTTCTTTGTTTGAAGTAAAGCAGTATTACTAATATCAACTGCAGTCACACTTTCTGCGCCATACTTTAATGCATGCATTGAAAAACTACCAGTGTGAGTACAACAATCAAGAACTTTTTTACCATTAACATATTTAGAAATCAGTTCTCGATTATTACGTTGGTCAAAGAAGTATCCCGTTTTTTGCCCATTTAAGATATCAACCTCTACTTTTAAACCATGTTCTTCAATAATGATATTTGGATCAAACTCATCACCAATAAAGCCGATATGAGGCTCTAATCCCTCTTTTTTTCGGTTTTGGCCATCACTTCTTTCATAAATGCCAAGCGGTTTAACAATATCTACTAAAGCGTTAATAATTAATTCTTTTAACCTTTCAGCGCCATATGTTGCGATTTCTATTACCAAATAATCATTAAATTTATCAACAATCACACCTGGCAATAAATCACCTTCAGAAAAGATAAGGCGACATGCATCATAAATACCTAAATCCTTTCGTAAACAAACTGCCTGTAAAACACGATTTGTAATAAAAGCTTGATTAATTTCACAATCATCCAAAGTTAGCATTCTAACGACAATCTTTGAAGCTAAATTAATATAGCCAATTCCTACAAACTTAGAATTGCTATCATATACTTTAACAATTCCCCCAGAAGAGATTTCTCCTCCAATTTCTTTAACTTCGTTTTTATAAATCCAAGGAAATCCTTTTAATATATTAACTTCCTCATTTGGTTTTAACTTAATGTATGCTTTAATTTCCATTATTTTCCCTATTTTCTCTAATGATATCAATTAATTGTACCCACTCAAAAATCACTTTTTGATTATCAATTGGTAAAAACATAAATGTTGTTTTATCACTAGGAACTTCAAAATGATGTTTTAATTTAAACGGTAATTGAACTAATGTTTGATAATTAAATTCAATTGTACAATCTTCACCCAAGTTAGTTCCTTCATAATATAAACGATCTTTTGTTAAAGTAATTACTCCACTACCAACATCTTCGAGTAATCTTTCATGATGCGGATTATTTTTAACATTAACTTTTGTTGATAATTTATAGTTAGGTGTATTAAAATATTCGTTTTTTAATACTTCTTTTTGCCATATAATCCATTCCGCTTCATTTTTAAATGTTACATCATCAGTTGTAGCACCTTCTAAGAACCCATATTTATTCATAATTATATGATTATGACAATGATTACATACTAATTCATGTTTATTAGCTTCATATGAATATTTTGCGCCACATTTAGGACAACGAATGAAGACATTTTCAAGTCCTGCAGTCAAAGATTTAGATTTAATTTTATTCATTTTAACTTCTTGTTCCGCATAATCATCAATCGCAATGGAATTACGGACTCTTTGATAGATTTCTTCATCAGATAATTCTTTAATTTCATCTTTTGTAAGAACGACTTCATAATCAACATAAACTTTTGACTTACGTGAAGCTAATCTCCATTTAGGCCAACATATGTGTGCACCGTGTGAACGTTGAGCTATAACATCAACACCACACAAGCGAATTAATTTAACAACAGCTTCTGATAAATAGCCAATTGTTCCATCAATTGATACTTGGCCAGTTGGCGCGATCGCAATAATTGCTTTTTTCTCAACTGCACGCTTCATTTTTCTAATTGATAGAGTGTCCGGTTTAAATTGATCTTTTTTAATTGCACGATATAAATCTAATACTTTTGCTAAAAACTTATTATAGTAATAATAATTAGTCAAAACAAAATTAGGGCTTCTAAAATTCATGCCTGCTGATACTAAATAGTGATCATAATTAGAATAATGATTATAAATTAAAATAAAATCTTTTTTGTATGGTTTTAATTTCTTTCTATTAAACTTTACTCTTCCTTTAAAGAAAAGAATAAATTTAGATATTAGGCAAAATGCAATAGTCGCCCAAAACGGAGGACGAATTCGCTGTTTTTTGTTCTTCTTGTTCTTTTTATTATCCATAAGACACCTCTTATTTAAAATCAATAATATTATACCAAAAACGTAACTTTTTGTAAAATAATCAGTCCTTAGAGCGTCTTTTTTATAAAAAATCAAATGAATGTGTAATTACCTAAAAAAACTTTATTCAAGCTCTTAAAATAGGGTTTTAAAATGAAAATACAAAGTTTTAACAAAGAAAAGAAGGCTAAAATGATAATTAGCCTTCTAATTTTTCAAAAAAATGATACTTTGAAATTAAAAGCTATTTCTATAGATTTGCTAATAATTTCGCGATTGTTTCAATCATTGCTCCACTTGCACCTTTAGGATATCTAACATCTGTTCCTTCTGAAGTTGCGGTTGCGGCAATATCTAAATGAATCCATGAAACATCTTCTTTAATGAATGCTTTTAAGAATGACGCAGCAACTGATGCACCAGCTCCGCCTTGAGCCGAATTGATTAAATCTGCAACATCACTTTTTCTTAGTCTTTCTTCAAATGCCTCACAAATTGGTAATTGCCAAACACGTTCTTTAGATAGTTTACTAGCAGATACAAATTTATCTAAGAATTCTTGATCATTTGTAAAGCATCCTGTATATTCTCCACTTAAGGCACCTACTACAGCACCTGTTAAAGTAGCCATATCAATAATATATTTAGCACCCTCATTACATGCATAACTTAATGCATCTGCTAAAATCAATCTTCCTTCAGCATCAGTATTTGTAATTTCAATTGTTTGCCCACTAAGAGATGTAAATACATCACCAATCTTATAGCCTTTACCATTAATCATATTTTCAGTTAATGGCATAACAGCTAATAAATTAACTTTAAGTCCTAATTTAGCAACTAAACTAAATGTTCCAAGAGCATTAGCGGCTCCGCACATATCATATTTCATACCTGCGCCACCATTAGACTTAATATTATATCCACCACTATCAAATGTAATCCCTTTTCCTACCACACTATACCAAGGAGCATCCTCAGCACCTTGATATTTTAAAGCAACCATCTTTGGTTCACAATCAGACCCCTGTGATACCGCAAGTAGTGCTCCCGCATTCATTTCTTCTAATTCTTTTTTCCCATATACTACACATTCTACATTTAATTCTTCCGCAAGCTCTTTAGCTTTTTCTGCGAAAATTGCAGGTGTCATCATATTAGATGGCATATTTCCTAAGTCTCTAGCTAAATAAACACTTTCAGCCACTTTATAAGCTTCATTAATTAGTTTTTCTATTCCACTATATTCATTAGTTAAGATATTTAAACTACAAGCCTCAGCAGTAGTTTTATTAATCTTCGTAAATTTATAGCTTGCTAAAAGATATCCTTTTATAAATTCATATAAAAATGATTTCATATTACCTAAACGATAATACTTTAAATTTACACATACATCAGCTTTTTGAGCCTTGACATTTTTAAGCAAAGCGCTTAATACTTTATTTTCATCTTTTGCCTCTACATTCATAAAGTGATATTTAGCATCACCAATGAATAAATCGAATTCTTCGTATTTTCCACCAACAAATAAGTTAGCATAATTAGGATATAAATTAGCTAATTCTTCAACATAACCTTTTGTATAAGGAATTAATACATATTCATAACTTCCGTCATAATTAATTAACACTTTATTCATAAATTATCCTCCTATATTGTATTACCTGCGAATTGAGTTTGATATAAATCATAATAAGTTCCTTTTTGTTTAATTAATTCACTATGATTACCACTCTCAATTATACGTCCTTCTTTCATAACAATTATCTTATCAGCATCTCTAATTGTTGATAAACGATGCGCTATTATTAAACTTGTTCTATTTTTCATTAATGCAACCATTGCGTTTTGAATATTTTTTTCAGTTCGTGTATCAACACTTGAAGTTGCCTCATCCAATATTAAAATTTTCGGTTCTGCGGCAGTTGCTCTAGCAATTGATAGTAATTGTCTTTCACCTTGTGACAGATTTGCACCTGATAATTTTAAAACAGTTTCATATTTTTCTGGTAATGCTTCAATAAAATTATCTGCATTTGCTAGTTCACACGCTTGAACAATTTTATCAAATGGCATTTCTGAATTTCCATAAGAAACATTTTTAGTAATAGATTCAGTAAATAAAATCGTATCTTGTAAAACAATCGCAATTGCTTTTCTTAAATCATCTTTAACAATATCACGAATATCAATATCATTTATATAAATTGCTCCACTGTCAACATCATAAAAACGCATTAATAAGTTAACAACAGTGGTTTTTCCACTACCTGTTGAACCAACAAGAGCTATTTTTTGGCCTGATGTTACTTCTAAATTAAAATCTTTTAAAACAAGTTCACCTTCAACATACGAAAAATACACATGTTCAAATCTTATTTTATTAATTACATAATCATCATCTAAATGGATTTGGCCTTCATCGACTTCCAAATCAGTATCCATAATTGTAAATACACGTTCTGCAGCAGCTAAACTAGTTTCAATTTGAGCAAATAATTGTGCTATTTCATTAATAGGTCTTGAAAATTGTTTAGAGCAGTTTGTAAATAAGATAATTGTACCAACAGATAATGGTCCAAATAAGCCTGCACTAAATTTAACATCTAAAATTAAGAATAGCGCTCCACATACAACCATTAATAAAAAGCCTATATTATTTAAAATATTCATTATTGGTCCCATTGCTCCTGAATATAATTGAGCTTTAATACCACATTTTTCTAAACTATTACTTGTATGATTAAATACCTCACAAATATCTTCTTCCTTTGTGTAACTAGCAACAGTACGATATCCGGTAACATTTTCTTCAACTAGACTATTTAACTTACCTAGTAACTTTTGGCGCTCTTTAAAATACTTTCTCATTAATTTAGACATTCTTGTTGAAACAAAGATTGTTAAGAAAATTGAAACAACACTTACTAAGGTTAATAAGGGGCTAAATACTACCATTACAGTAAATGAACCACTAACCATTAAAATAGCAGAAATAAATGAGCCAATCCCTTGTGAGACCGTATTTGAAATACTATCAACATCGTTAGTCATCCTACTCATAATATCACCATGTGGTGTATTATCAAAGAATTTAATCGGTAATTTGACAATTTTGCTAAATAAATCTTTCCGCATTTTATAAACAGTTCTTTGAGAAATATAAGCTGTTATTAATGATCTAAAAAATGAGAATATAATAGATAAGGCATAAATTGAGGTTAAAATAACAAGCATTAAAGTAAAGAATTCATATCTAGCATTTCCAGCTGTTAAACTATCAACTTTGTCAGGATAAAAAATTCTAAACAAAGTAACACTTATTTTATCATACTCAGTATATTCAGGGTTGATTGCATCTATTGCATACTTTTGAACTATTGATGAAGACAATGAAGCAAAAGTAATAAAAATCATAACTACAAATAGTAAAACCAAAAGTCTCCAATATCCACCTAAATACTTAATTAAGCGAATTAACGTATTTTTAGTATCTTTTGGCTTTTCTCTAAACATCATTCTACCACCAGGTCCTCTTCCCATTCCACCTTGCGGTCTATTTCTAGCTGGATTATTCATTTTCTTCACCTACCTCACTATCAGTTTTGAGTTGTGAATAATAAATATCACGATATATTTCACTGTTTTCTAGTAATTCATCATTTGTACCATACGCAGCAATTGATCCTTTATCAATAACAATTATCTTTTCAGCTCCTTTTGCGCTGGCAACTCGTTGAGCTATCAAAACAAATGTTGTGTCTTTTAACTTTTCCCTAAGTGCCGCATAAAGTTTTGCCTCTGTTGCTAAGTCTAATGCACTAGTTGCATCATCAAAAATTAAAATGGCAGGATTTTTAATAATGGCACGTGCGATTGATAATCTTTGTTTTTGCCCACCTGATAATGATGAACCTTTCTCACCAATGATAGTATCGTAACCATTTGTAAAACCATTTATAAAGTCATCGGCTTGAGCTATCTTACAAGCTTCAATAACTTCTTCGTATGTAGCATCTTTTTTACCCCAACATAAGTTTTCATAAATGCTACCTGTAAAAAGTTCAGTCTTTTGCGATACTAAACTAATACTAGAACGTAGATTTTTTAAATCATAATCTTTAATATTGATATTATCAATCATCACATTTCCGCTACTTACATCATAGAAACGCATAATCAGATTAATTAGTGAAGTTTTACCAGAACCAGTTGCCCCTAAAATCGCAAGACTACTTCCCTTATTTACTTCTAAGTTAATATTTTTAAGAATTGGTTTACTTCCTCCATTCGGATAAATAAAATCAACATTTTCAAATTTAATATTCCCTTCAAAGTTCTCACTTACATAACTACCATCTTTAATTGTCGGTTCACTATTTAATATAGCGTTAATACGATTCATACTAGCTGCGGCACGAGTAATTGATTGGAAGAACATTCCCATTGAGATTACTGACATTAAAATTTGCATAATATAAGTTAAAGCCTTAGAAACTTCACCAACTTGCATTGTCCCACCAAAAACTTCATTACCACCTACATAAATAATAAATATTATCGCAGCATCAATAAAAAACATCATTACAGGATTAACAAAAGCCATTAATTTTTGAACTTTTAACATAATGTTACATAATTTTTCATTAACATTACTAAATCTATTAGACTCATAATCTTCTTTAACATAAGCTTTAACTACTCTTGCGCCTGTTACATTTTCTTGCATAACAATATTAATATTGTCCAGTCTATTTTGCACATCAATAAATAATGGTTTTGTAAATTTAACAAAAATAGCAACTAATAAAATTTCGATAGGTAAAATAATCATTAGAATTATTATGAATTTTTCATTTGTCCCTATCATACACACAATACCACCGACAAATAACATAATCATTCTAATTACCATTCTAACAAGCATGGAAACCATATCTTGTAAAATTGTAATATCATTTGTAATTCTAGTGACTAAAGATCCTGTTGTAAACTTATCAGTTTGTTCGAATGATAAATTCATTACTTTTTCAAAACAATCTTTACGAAGTGAATTAGCAAATTTTTGTGCCGTGATACTCGCAAAAACAGCTGACAGAAACCCACACAAACCTCCTAATGCTAATGCAATAATCATGTATGCACCATTTTTATAAATTACTTCTAAATTAGGAGTTTCTAAATTTATTCCTTTATCAATAATATTAGCCATAAATTGTGGTTGAAACAAATCTGCTATTACTTCTCCTATCATTGTTAAAGGAGCAAGTAACGCAAAGAACCAAAATGGCTTTAAATATTTAAAAAATGTCTTCATTAGTCCTCCCTTCCAAGGTTAACTTCAATTCTAGTTAGAAGCGACAATAACAAATCAACCTCTTTAGAAGAAAAATCCTTTAATGCAATTCCTTCAAAGTTTTTAACAATTTTCCTAACTGCTTCATCTAATTTACGACCTTCTTCTGTTAGATAGACTCTCATTTGTCTTCCATCAACAGTATCTTGTACGCGTTTTATATAACCTTCTTGTTCCATCTTTTGTAAAGTCAAGCTAATTGTAGGTGCACTAAATAAAGTTTTCTTACTTAGTTCTAATTGAGTTTGACCATCACATCTAATTAAATGAAAAATGATATGTCGATATGTACAATTAACACCTAATTTATCACTTTCGACTCTAATATTATTATGCATTAATTTTTCAATATCTCTAATTTTTCTAATTGCTTGAACTTCTTTCATAATATTCTCCTTAATTAGTTTTAAAACTAATTAATTTTAACATATTTTAAAGAATATTACCATCATATTACTTTAATTAATTTTTTGCAAAAACAAACAATTTATGATATAATACACAAAGTAAAGGTGAACAAAATGAATGAATTAACGAATAACAATGTTTTCAAAACTTTAATTATCTTTTCAATTCCTTTTCTTCTATCCTACTTTCTTCAAACACTCTATGGCTTAGCAGATTTATTCATTATTACTCAGTTTAATGAGCCAAATATAATAACTGCTGTTTCTAACGGTAGCCAAATCATGCATATGGTAATGGTGATTATAGTAGGACTATCAACGGGTATAACAATTACTATCGGTAACGCAGTTGGTAAAAAGGATACTGAAAAAATCAAAAAAACTATCAGTAATAGCATTATCCTATTTTCAATAGCATCAATCATTCTATCAATTCTAGCAATTCTTCTTTGTAATGCATTGATAAAAGTCCTTGATGTACCAAGTGATGCCGTTGAAGCGACTAAATCATATTTAGTTGCGTGTTTTATTGGAATTCCATTTATCTTCGGTTATAATATTATTAGTTCCACATACCGTGGCTTAGGTGATTCGAAAACCCCAATGATATTAATTTCAGCATCATGTATTATTAATATAGGTCTTGACTTCCTACTTGTTGGACTATTTAGCATGCAAGCAATTGGAGCTGCAATAGCAACAGTTTTTTCTCAAGGATTATGTTTACTAATCGGTGTAATCAAACTCATAAAAAACAAAAGCATCATCAAACCTACTAAAAATGATTTCAAACTTAATAATGAAACAACTTTTCATATCTTAAAAAATGGGTTACCTATCGCTATTCAAGATGGACTAATTCAAATTGCATTCATCACTATAACTATTTTAGCTAATAAAAGAGGCAGTGATATTTCTGCCTCAGTAGGTATTGTTGAAAAACTAATTTCATTCTTGTTTATTGTATCATCAAGCATGTTATCATCAATATCAGCAATGGCTGCTCAAAATATAGGTGCTAACAAGCACAATCAAGCATCCAAAACATTTTTATATGGACTACTTATTACAATGGCTTTCGCAACAATCGTCACAATTCCTTGTGCAATTTGGAATGAAGGTGTTATAAGTATTATCACAAAAAATGAAACAATCATTAAATATGCTAGTCAATATTTACGTTCTTACATATTTGATACAATTTTCGCAGGTATTCACTTCTGCTTCAGTGGGTATTTCTGTGCATATGGTTATTCAATCTTCTCTTTTATTCACAATATAACTTCTTTATCACTTGTAAGAATACCAGTAGCTTTCCTAGCATGGCGTGATCATCCTAATTCATTACTTGAAATGGGAGTAGCTGCACCACTAGGATCACTTCTATCTGTTATAATATGTCTATTAATTTTCATTATTTTACTAACAAAAAAGAAAATCAAGTTAAAGTAAAATATTTGCTTTTTTTGCCTTGTTAGTATATAATATATAGGCATGCACCCTTAGCTCAGTTGGTAGAGCAACTGACTCTTAATCAGTGGGTCCTGGGTTCGAATCCCTGAGGGTGTACCATTTTCTGAAATCTATTAGTCTTCTGATATAGAAGGCTAATTTTTTATTATATAGATTATTTTGCTTGAAATATAGTGAAATAGTCTATTTTTTATACATTTATGTAACATTTAGATTTAAACACTAATAGTTGTATTTACAACTATTGGAGACTGGCACGGACTCTAATCATTAACTTACGGGTGTCGAGCCTTTAGTTCTAACGGGACTCGAACCTATAAGAGAAAATGTTGGAAATTAAATTGGTTTTAGTGTATAATATAAGTGAGTAAATAGTATTGATTTTTTTAGGAGTGGCTTTTAATGATTAAAAAATATTGGACTCATATAAAAACAAATAAATATGATATATACTTAACTAGCAAAACAGTATATATTTTTAATAAAGATGGAAGAGAAATTAAAAAGTTCAAAGATTTGGATTATGGCTATAAGGGTTGTGTTTCTCCGAATGAAGATTTACTAGTAGTAAAAAGTTCATCAGGTCGTATAGCGGTTTATTCACTTGATGAATTAGAACTTATTAAAAAATTTAGATTTTCTAAGATTGATGGATCACAAGATGATAACTTTATTTTTTCTCCAGATGGTAAATATATATTTAATATAGAACGTCATGAATCAACAACTAAATCCGCCTTGTCAATTTATAATACAAGTGATTTTTCTCTTGAAGAAAGATTGTTTGCTAAGGAAAATGATTTAGTAATAAATTGGGTAGAATATGATAGCGAATTAAATAGTTATTTTATTCTAGGTTATTATAGAGATAAGGAAACT
>JAFQPO010000011.1 GCA_017411715.1 Bacilli bacterium
AGCAAAATGGAGTGAAGAAGAAGTTAAAGAAGTTTACGTAGGTGAAGGTCTTGATTATGCAACACTTGATGAAGCAGTACAAAATGCTCCAGAAGGTGCAACAATCATCCTAGCAGCTGGTGAATATTCACTAAGTGTAGTGATTAATAAGAGCCTAACAATCGTTGGTCCTTACAAAGATGCAGAAGCATCAAGAGAACGTGAAAATGAAGCAGTTATCAAAGTTGCAAAAGATGTAGCTGGTAACTTAGCTGCTAAGAAAATCGTATTTAACGGTGTTCATTTACAAGGTACAGGTGGAGGCCCTGGTATTCCAGGTGTATTCTTCCAAGATGGTGGTGGAATCGAAGAAATCGCATTCTTAAGCTGTAAGATCTCTGATATGAATACATTCTTCAAAGCTAATGGTACATCTTCAAGTCTTAACTTAAGAATTGAAAACTCTTATATTCATACAATTGGTCAATTCGTTGTATGGACAGCATCATCAAAAGTTCAAAGCGTATTATTATTAGGCAATATCGTTGATGGGTCAACTTGTGGTAGTGTAACTAACGCTGCTGCTGCATTATTCAGAGTAAGAAGTGGTGTTTTAGAAGCTTATAACAATACATTCATTGGTGATTCTAAAAATGCTCCTGGTTACTTTGAAGCAATTGCTGCTCCATCATTTGTTAAATATAATACATTTGAAAATGTAACATTATTTGCTCATCCAACTGCAGCAAACCAATTAACATTTGATAAAAACTTATATCTTGACAAAAATGGTAAAGCATTAGCAGCTGCTCCAAGTGAAGTTGCAATGAACGGTGTTACAGTTGATGCTACAGTATGCGCAAGCGCAAAAGAAGTAGCAGAAGCTTATATGGGTTACTTAGTAAACGCTCAACCAGATCGTTATTTCAGATTATCATTTGATTTAGCTGGTGGAGAACTTGCTGGTAGCGCTCCTCTTGGATACGACTCTCAAAAAGGTCTTTTATTACCTGTTCCTCAAAAAGCTGATAGCATTTTTGTTGGTTGGTATTTAAATGGCGAAAAAGTTGAAGCAATTGAAGCTGGTACAACTGGTAACTTAGAATTAGTTGCAAAATGGCGTGAAGATGCATTATATGTAGGTGTTGGTGAAGATTATTATTATCCAACATTAGCAGAAGCATTAGCTGCTGCAAAAGCTGGCGATACAATTATTATTGTTGCTGGTGAATATGCTGAAAATGTAACAATCAGTGTTGCTGACTTAACAATTAAAGGTCCTAACGCTGGTGTTGAAGCAACTTCAGAACAAAGAGTTGCAGAAGCAGTTATTAAAGGTGTATTAACTGTTTCTCCTGAAGCTAAAAATTTAACAATTGATGGTTTAGCATTTACTGGTGCTGCTCAAGTTAAAGCATCATCAAATAATGCTACATATGAAGGATTAACTTTCGAAAATAATAAAGTATACGATACTAACGCTTCATCTACTGCTTGGGATGGATGGACTAGATATGTATTAGACGCATTTGTTCAATTTACATTATCAAGTGGTGGTCAAGCTGTTCAATTTACATTCGCTAATAACGAATTCGTAAATGTTGATGCTGTTGTATTATTAGTTAATAGAGCAGTTCATCTTTCAGTTGACAACAACGTATTTGAAGACTTCGGTCAAGATGCTATCCGCGTTGAAGGTGGATATGCAGGTGGTATGGTTGCAGTAACTAACAATAGATTTGAACAAACTACTGCAAATCATGGTTATAATGCATTATATATGCTATCTTCTTCATTACAAAATGAAGTAACAACTATTTTAGTTGAAAACAATGTATTCAAACAAATTGGTCAAGATGCTACTGAATCATTACATGGTGTTATCAGTGCTGGTAGATTCCAAGAACAAAAAGCTGTAAATTGGTATATCCAAAACAATGTGTTTGATCATTGCTATGATTTATTCTGGTTAAGAAATAATGGTGCAACTTCTGCTAATTGGAGCTGCTCAATTGAAAATAACCAATTCCTAGGCGTTCCTACTAACTTCTATTATGGTTCATATAGAAATACAGATACTTCTACTACAAATCCTCATTTAGCAGTATTTGGTTCTAACTACTATGAAGATAATGATGGTAACGTTATTACTGACTTAAGCGCATATGCAGATATGTTTAAACATTTAGCATCTTATGGAACTGCTTCTGCTACTAAACCTGCAGAAACTGAAACTACTCCATTAGAATTCTACTCTATTTCTTATGAATTAGAAGGTGGAGAAACTCGTGAATCATTCACTTATGCATATACAAGCTATAATGAAGCTCCAATTGCTTTACCTTCATTAACAAAAACTAATTACCAATTCAATGGTTGGTTATTAAATGGTGAATTAGTAATGGAAATCCCTGCTGATGCAAAAGGCGATTTAGTTCTTGTAGCTAAATTTACAGTATTAGAAGGTGAGGTTTATACTATCGAATACGTAACAAACAAAGAAAAAGCTTTATGGCCATCTCGTGCTGCAATTGATCGTGAAGAAATCATTGAAGAATTATTCAAAGATTTATATGAATGGGCACAATCAAATGGTGAAACTAGAGGATATGATGAATATGTTGCTGCTACTAAAACATTAATTGCTGGATATTCAGATATTAATTTACGTAATACTAAATTAGGTAACTATCCTGCAGAAGACGGAAGCACTGAATACTTCTTCAACGTTCCTAAGTATTATGAAAAATGGAATGAATTCTTTGCATTATTTAATGAAGCTATGCTAGCTGTTAATGCTACTCAAGTATTCTACACAGATACATATGCTACAATGGTTAGATTACACCAATTCATCACATGGTCATCAACAGGACAATCATATTTTAATGCTTACTTAGGTAAGATGCGTAATGCAGCTAAGATTCCTGCTGAAATTCCAACAACTTATCGTGGTGGACAAATCGTTCAACTTCCAGAATTACATATGGCTAATGGCTTAGCATTCTTAGGTTGGTATGATAATCCTGAATTTACAGGTAGCCCTATCACTGCTATTACAGATGTTGAAGCTGGAAATAAAAAATTCTACGCTAAATGGGAAGATGAAATTCTTGTTGAAACTGTAGAAATTAATCAAATTGATAGATTATTATTATTCGAATCTCATCAATTAGTATGGAACTTATTACCACTTAACGCAACTGATAAAGAAGTTGAATTCTTCTCAAGTAATGAAAGTGTTGCTACAGTATCTCCAAAAGGCTTAATCACTGGTTATGCTACAGGTACAACAACAATCACTATGAAAGTTTATGGTAACCGTGCACTTGATGTTCAATTTGAATTAACAGTTTACTGCCCAGATTATATTGAAGGTTACTTTGAAGGTGAATCTTATGGTATCGTTGGTGGAGAATTACAATTAAAAGCTAACGTTCTTTACAATGATGGTACAAAAGAAGCTGCTACATGGACTTCATTAACTCCAGAAATTGCTACAGTAGATGCAAATGGTAAAGTTACTTTACTTGCTCCAGGTATGGCAAGAATCGTTGCTGGTGCTTCTAAAAATGCTGAATTAAAATTAGAATATGTTATTACAGTATTAGAAGCAGAAGCTGCTGACATTTTAGGATTTATTCTTGAAAGCCATGAAAGTAATGTATTCCAAAGATATAACTTAAATATTGGTTCAACATACAATAAAGATATCTTCGGTAGTGTATCTAAATTATTAATGAATTATGACTATTCTGTAGATGCATCTCGTAGAGACACTGAAAAACAAAATAATACAGGTGATTATTACGATACAATGGAATCAGTTGAATTCATCACTGTTCACTACACAGGTAATATGGCAGCCGGTGCTGATGCTAAAGCTAATGCTAATTACTTCGTTGGTGCTAACTCTGTATCAATTCACTATACAACTGGTAATGATGGTATTTATCAATGTCTAGATCATACTACTGGTGGTTTCCATGCAGGTGACTCTGGTGCTATGGCTCAAGTTGGTAAATTCCAATGGATGCCTACAGGCGTAAGAGTAGGAGCTAATGATGCTCAATATCCAACATTCACAATCTCTCAAGATTTCTATTTCGAAATTAATGGACAAAAAACATCTGTTAAGATGCCTACTCCATGGAATTATGATGGTAGAGGAACTAACCATACATTAAATGCTGATGGTACTATTTCTTCTGCTTCTGGATATAAATCTACTGCTTTCACTGGTAGAACTCCTGAATCATTCATTAATGATCAAGATTTACCATTCAAAGTTGTAGATGGCGAATATTATATGGGTACTACTTGGTGGTGCTATACTCAAGTTTATGAAGGACGCATTTGTTCAACTGGTGGTAATAGAAATTCAGTTGGTATTGAATCATGTGTAAATGAAGGTTCTGACCTTTGGTATACATGGCAAATCACAGCTCAATTAGTAGCTAGATTAATGCAAGAACTTAACCTTGATATTACAAGAGTTAGAGGTCACCATTTCTTCAGTGGTAAGAACTGTCCTCAACCAATGTTAGAAAATGATCTTGAAATTTGGTATGAATTCTTAGGCTTAGTAGAAGCTGAATATGAATTATTAACTGAATACAATGATTATGAAATTTCATTTGAATCTCATAACCCAGAAATCATTGATAACCATGGTAGAGTAATTAAACAACCTTCTCAAACTACTTGTGTAACTTACACAGTTAATATTACAAGAGGTGGAGAAACTCAATCAATTACTCTTGCAACTATGGTTCAAGGTTTATACGTTGGTAGATAATATCAATTACTAAAAAAGGCAGCATCCATTGGATGCTGCTTTTAACATTAAGAAGCTGAATAGTTAACAGGATAAGGATAAGGGTATGGATAAGGGTAAGGATAAGGAAGCTGTTGTTGGTAAACAGGATATGGTTGATATATCGGATATTGGTTATTACAACAATTATTTTTGTTAAGCCAAAGTGGGGCAGAGATGATTGCGGCTCCCGCTAGTAAAGGTATCCAAAGTCTTTCTCCTTTATCATTATATACTAATTGATATTGCATTTTTTCACTCCTCTTTATTATAATATGAATAAAAAAAGAAGTGGTTATAAAAAAATTGGTATTTCGTAGTTATAATATAAATATTCTTCTAAACAAAGGTTACTATTATAAATTTCTTCAGCGATATCACCTACATATCTTAAATGCCAAGCTTCTTGAAAATAACCGGTAATATTTGATTTGTTTTCAGGATATCTAATGATAAAGCCAAATTTATGGGCATTTTGTTTAAGAAATTGAAAAACCTTAGTATTAAATAAATGATTGGTTAAACCGATTTCTCTAGTACTTACATCAATAGCTAGACCTGTTTGATGTTCACTATGTCCAGGAAGAGCTAAAAATTTATTGTTTGGATCAAGTGACTCACCCCATAGAGTTGCTTGTTTTTCATAACTTCTATATGCTGAGAAAATAGTTAAATTAATATTTTTAGTTTTAGCCACATTATATAGTTGTTGATATGCATTTAATGCTTCCTTATTTAATAACATTATTTCGTTATCTCTTTTAATGTAATCAACATTTTCTACACTAACTAAATTGCTTGGGATAAAATCTTTATCTAAACCATATATGCGATTAACTAGAGGAATATTATTTATAATTAGATATTGTTTTGTATCATTATATGCAGATAGAAAATTAGGGTAATTAATCTTATTAAGAGTTAGAGTTGTAATATTATAGTTATTGTTTAAATCATTTTTAAGAGTATCATAAGTTTTAAAGTATTCATCTTTTAAGGATAAATTGAAGTTATTAGATTTTAATAATGCATCGTAATTTTGATTGTTGTTTTTGGTAGTGGTATGATTGTTTTTAAATATGAAAGGTGTCAAAGATAAAATAAATATTATAATAAACGATATAAATAAAAGTGTTTTTTTCATAAATAATCCCTCATATATTATCATTAAATTATTTTAATTAGTTATACTTTCTAAATAATGGCTAAAAAATTAAAAATATGATAAAATAATAATATAATTTAAATAAAGAGGATGATATTGATGAATACAGAAAAACAAAAGACTTTAGTAGTGGTTGATGGTAATAGTTTAATGTTTAGAGCTTACTATGCGACATCATATACAGGTAATTTAATGCAGACATCAACTGGCATTTATACAAATGCCCTTTTTGGGTTTATCAATATGTTTAATAAATTGTTAGAAGTAACTAAACCAGATTATATTATGGTTGCTTTTGATAAGGGGAAGAAAACATTTAGACATATGGCATATAGTGATTATAAAGGTACACGAAAACATATGCCTGAAGAACTTGCGATGCAAATAGACTTAATTAAAGAATATCTTGATATTATGCAAATTAAACGCTTAGAACTAGATGGATATGAAGCAGATGATATTGTTGGTAGTTATGCTAATCTAGGAGCTAATGCGGGGATGAATGTTTTAGCATTTAGCGGAGATAAAGATTTACTACAACTTGTATCTGATAATGTTACTGTCTTTTTAACAAAAAAAGGTATGAGTGAGTTAGATGAATACAATGTTAACAATTTCTTTGAAAAATTATCGTTTCATCCATATCAACATGTTGACTATAAAGCTATGATTGGTGATTCCTCTGATAATTTACCTGGTATTAAAGGCGTTGGTCCAAAAACCGCACTGACATTACTTGAAAAATATGAGACTTTAGAAGAAATTATTAATCATGCTGATGAGTTAAAAGGTAAATTAGCAGAACTTGTTAAAGAATCAAAAGAAGTAGCTTTACAAACAAAGTTTTTAGCGACAATTGTTCGTAATATTGAACTTCCATTTACACTTGAAGAATTAGAATTACAAAATTTTAATTACCATGATTTAAGAGTGTTCTATGAAAAGTTAGAATTTAGTAGTTTTATTAAAAAACTTCCTGTTGATAATGTTGAATCATCTAGTGAAGTAGCTAAGAAAAAAGAAATTATAATTAACAAAAATGATATTCAAAAATTAAAAGACACATTAAATAAAAAGCTATATTTAGAAGTAGAGTTAACTCACCAAAACTATCATAAAGGACATATTTTTGGCCTTAGTATATTGTGTGAAGATGAAGCATTCTTCTTTGAAGAAAGTTATTTATATAATGATGATTTAAAAAGTATTTTAGAAAACCAAGATATTAAAAAGAGTACGATTGATTTAAAGAAAGTATATGCCTCACTTACTAAATATGATATTTATTTAAAAGGGTGTGAATTTGATTTTTTACTTGCATCTTATGTATTAGATCCATCTACTACAACTACTGATGTAAAAGTAACTTTTGAAAATTATGTTAGTAATGATTTAGCATTTTTTGATGATGTGTATGGTAAAAAAAGTGAATGTGTTATTCCAGCTGAAGATGTATATATGAATTATTCAGTTGAAAAATTAATTCTCTTGAAAGAAGTAGAAGATGATTTAGTTAAAAAGCTAATTGAAAATAATCAACTTAGCATTGTTATGGATATTGAACTACCACTTGCGGTAGTGCTTGCGAAAACCGAGTTAAATGGGTTCTATGTTAATAAGAAAAGATTAGTAGAAATAGGTGAGGAATTAACTGAAAAGATTAATGCGTTGCAAGCTGAAATTTATGAACTAGCAGGATGTGAGTTTAATATTTCATCACCTAAACAACTTGGGGTAATTTTATTCGAAAAAATTGGTTTAGGTCATGGAAAGAAAACTAAAACTGGCTATTCTACAAATGCGGAAGTGTTAGAAGCATTAAGTAAAGAACATATTTTACCGGGGCGAGTATTAGAATATAGAAAATATACAAAACTTTATTCTACTTATGTTGTGGGCTTACTTTCTGAAATTAATAATATGGATGGAAAAGTCCATACTACATTCAAGCAAACCTTAACTCAAACAGGTCGTTTATCAAGTGTTGAGCCAAATATTCAAAATATTCCAGTTCGTACTGAAGATGGTAAAATTGTTCGTTCAGCCTTTGAATCTAGTTTTGAGGATGGATATTTAGTAAGTTGTGACTATTCACAAATCGAGCTTCGAGTACTTGCATATATGGCTAAATGTCATAATATGTTAGAAGCATTCAAAAATAAGCAAGACTTACATGCATCAACGGCTTCAAAGGTTTATAATGTTAATTATGAAGATGTAACTAAAGATATGCGTAGAGTAGCTAAAACTGTTAATTTTGGGATTGTGTACGGGATGAGTGATTGGGGATTATCTGAATCATTACATATTACACCAGCAGAAGCTAATTTATTTATTGAAAAATATTTTGCGGTATACCCTGAAATTAAAGAATTTTTAGACAATGAAATTAAAAAAGCATATGATTTGGGATATACATTGACATTATTTAATCGTAAGCGTCATATTAAAGAATTAAAGAGTAGTAACTATATGCTTCGTAAGTTTGGTGAACGTACAGCGATGAATTCACCAATTCAAGGTAGTGCAGCTGACATTATTAAGATTGCGATGATTAAAGTAGATGAAGCATTAACTAATCTTAATTTAAAAGCGAAAATTGTTTCACAAGTTCATGATGAACTTGTAATTGATACACCTAGTGATGAATTAGAAGTTGTAACAAAACTTGTGAAAGAAACTATGGAACAAGCGATTGATTTTGATTTAGAGCTTGTTGCAGAAGTTGAATATGGAAAAAACTGGGATTTAAAGTAGGAGGAATCTATGTTAGATATTATTTATAAAAGAAGATCAGTTCGTGAATACCAACCTAATTGCGTAATTGCGAAAGAAGTATATTTAGAATTAATAAAAGCAGGTGTTATGGCACCAAGTGCTAGAAATGGTCAACCATGGAGTTTCATTTGCGTTGATGATAGTGAAATAATTAAAGAACTTGCTGAAAAAGTACCTATGGTAAATCGTTTTAGAGACGCTAGTGGATTTATTCTAGTTCTTTTAGATTTAACAAAAAATCCATGCCCACTTGCTCATCAAGATTTAGCAGCTGCAACTCAAAATATTATGCTAGCCGCAACCGCAATGAATATTGGTACATGTTGGATTGGATTAAAAGATACAGTTGGTAGAATTGAAGTAATTAAAGAAGTTTTAAATATTAGTGATGATTATGAACTATTTAGTATGATAGCGGTGGGAATGCCTAAAAATGATGATGCGTTCCATCAAGTGGATCGCCCAATTGATGAGTTAGTTAAATTTAATCGAGGTTAAAATGCCTGAATTACCTGAAGTAGAAACGGTCAGACAAACATTACTCCATCAAATCAAAAATGAAAAAATTAAAGATATAAAAATCATTTATCGTGGGATTTTAGAAAATACTACTGAAAGTGATTTTTGTACTAAATTAACTAATCAATCAATTAAAGATATTCTAAGATACGGTAAATACTTAATTTTTGTTTTTGATAATGTTTCTTTAGTTACTCATTTAAGAATGGAAGGTAAATTCTTTATTAAAAGTTCTACTGATGAAATTGAAAAACACGAGCATGTAATTTTTAAATTTTATAGTGGTAAAGAATTACGTTATCATGATACTAGAAAATTTGGTAAAATGGTGTTGCTTGACACAACTGACTTTGTTGAAATTATGAACTATCCCGCTCTTGCTAAACTTGGGCCTGAGGCAAATGTATGTAGTGACGTTGAGTATTTTTATAATAAAATTAATAAATTAAAAACGCCAATTAAAACTGTATTACTAGATCAAACTATACTTTGTGGAATTGGAAATATTTACGCTGATGAAATATGCTATTTATCAAAAATCAATCCGTTAACTCTTGCTTGTAATTTAAATGTTGAAGATGCGACTAATATTTTAAAATATGCTAATAGCGTTTTAAAAGAAGCTATTCTTTGTGGAGGAACAACTATTAGATCATATACAAGCAGTTTAGGAGTAACAGGTCGTTTTCAACAACAATTATTAGTTCATAGTCGAGAAGGCGAAAAATGCAAAACTTGTAACAAAACCATTAAAAAAATATTTGTTGGTGGGAGAGGGACTTACTTTTGTGAAGATTGCCAAGAAAATAAAAATATTACAATTGTTGGTTTAACTGGCAATATTGCCAGTGGTAAATCAACTGTTGTTGAATATTTAAAAAAATTAAATTTTGAAATAATTGATACTGATGTAATATCACGAAGTTTAACTAAAGATAAAACATCAGATTTGAAAAAAATTATGAATCAACTTAAAAAGTTTGATTCTGCCAAAGTAGAGATGATTTATCAAAATGAATGTTTAGATCGTAATAAGTTTAGAATGCTTTTGTTTGAAGATGAAACATTTAAAAACAATTATCAATCAATCATTCATCCAATAATAAAAAAAGAGGTATTAAAAGGGATAAAAACATCAAAAAATGATATAATCAAAGATAATAAAAAACGCATATTATTTTTAGATGTTCCACTTTTATATGAAGCATCATTTGATGAATTATGTGATAATGTATTAATTATTAATGCGGAAGAAGAAGTAATTTATCAAAGAATTAGAAAACGTAATAATCTTAGTGATAGTGATATTGCTGCGATCCTTCGTAATCAACTATCGTTTGATGAGAAAATTAAGCGTGCTAAATTTAACCTAGATAATATTAATCAAGCTTTTGATGTGATTGATAATTCAACTGATTTAGATTCGCTATATTTAAAAATAGATGAGTATTTGCATAAACTAAATAAATAGAGGTGACTACAATGAGCTTTTTAGATAATTTTCGTAATGATTTTACAACAAGTGATAACGCTAAAAGTGATGAACTTTTAACTAGATATTTTCGTAATGATTATAATAGTACTAAAAAAGCAATTTTAGAAGTAAGCGATAAATTAAAATACACTATTGTCAATGTAAATGATGATTATAAAGAGTTTTTAATATCATCAAGTCGTAGTGAAATTATTATTAGTGTTATAGCAGTTGGGTATTATGAAATGGCTGTTGATTTAAAAATTAATACTAAGTATTTAATATCAATGGGAAGAGGCTTACAAGAAATAGGCAAGTTTTATGCGGAATTAGAAAAATCACTTAATATGATTAGAAAAGGAAAGCTCATATAATGATTAAATTAAATATTAAATCTGACACTTTTGTTGTAGTTACATCAGAACCACTTAGTGAATATAAACGTAAAATATTTGATGATTTTTATTCACCAATTGTAGGAGTGATGGCCTCATCTTTATATAATAGTTTTTTTACAGTATTAGAATTTGGTAAAACTGAATCTAATCCTATAAAACATGAAGTGCTTTGTAAAAAATTAAAATTAACCGAAGAAGCATTTTTAGAAGCTAGAAGATCATTAGAAGCAATTGGTCTTTTAGATACTTATGTTAAATCTACACCATATGAAGTTCAATATTTATATGTTGTTAAAAATGTATTAACACCATATCAATTCTTAACTAATTCAATGTATTCCAATTTATTAAACGTTGCTTTAGGTGAAGAAGGTTATATGAATATAATTGGTGAATATATGGTTCATCGTTATAATGTTGTCGAATTTGAAAATATTACATCTTCATTTGATGAAGTGTTTGAAGTAGGATATTACAAATCAAATGATGAATCATGGTGGATTAATGATACACCACAAAATATCACTATTAAGGCCAAACATTTTGACTATGATTATTTTTTGGTTTTAGTTGGCGCATCAAATCTTGTTAGTGATGAAGTTTTAAGAAGTAGTGAATTATATCATGAAATTAATCAATTAGCTTTTGTGTTTATGTTAACAGCTGAAGAATTAAAAGAGGTTGTGCTATCTGCATCAAATGGACAAACTGTTGATTTTGATATGCTAAGACATTACGCAAGAAGAGCTTATGAAGATAAAAATAAGGGTATTGCTATTAAGCATAAGAAGAATGTTATCGTATCAACTAATGATAAACTTGTTACAGCCCTTGAAACATTGAGCCCTGCAGAAATTATAAAAAATAAGTATGGCACCGCACCAACAGGAAGCGAAATTGAAATGTTTAATCGATTATTAAATGATACTGGTGTTTCAGTAGGTGTTTTGAATGCTTTAATTCTTTATGTGTTATCTAATAAAAATGGTGAGATACCAAGCTATAATTATTTTTTAAAAATCTTGAATACTTGGATTAGACAAAATGTTAAGACAACTTTAGATGCTTTAGAAATAATTAATAATCCACCAAAAACAAAAGCTAGAAGCAGTAAAAATGTTAAAGAAACTGCTAGCTGGTATGAAGAATATCAAAAACAAGTAGATGAAAGTCTTAAAAATGAACAAAGTGCAAATAAGAAACAAGCTTCAATGGAAGAACTTGAAAGTTTCTTTAAGAAATAACTAAGGAGGAATTAATATGGAAAAATATTTACAACATGTTACTGAATCAAAAGAAGTAAAAAGTTTTGTGGAAGAATTACTATCTGATAATGAAGTAGCTAACTTCTTAGAAAAAGAAAATATTACAATTGATGCATTTAATGAATATCTAAATGTGTTTTTAGGATATTATGTTAAATGTGATAGTTGTAAAGAATGTAAGGGATTAGAGTATTGTAAACAAGCGCATAAAGGATATAAACCACTTCTTGTAAATGACGAAGGTGTAGTCTCTATTAGTTATGATGAATGTCAATATTTATTAAAAGATGATATTGATAAGCGTCTTGATTATAATTTAACTTTAATTGGTATTAAGCGAAAAAATGATTTTGATGTTTATTTAAATGAAAAAAGATTATCTGTTTTAACTAAAATCAAAGATTATTTAGATAATAAACCAATTTCTAAAGGCTTATATTTACATGGATCACATGGTAGTGGTAAAACATATTTATTAACTTATTTAGCAACTAATCTTGCTAAACAAAATCATCAAGTAATTATGGCTTATTATCCAGATTTAGTAAGACTATTTAAAAGTGCAATTCCTAAAGGAACTACTGAAGATATGATAGCTAGATTAAAAGAAGTAGAAGTTTTAATTTTAGATGATTTTGGTGGTGAAACTCCAAATAGTTATATTCGTGATGAAATACTTGGTCCGATCCTTCAAGAAAGAATGGAATATAAACGATTAACATTTATGAGTTCAAACTTAAACTTAGATCAATTAAGATCACATCTTGCGGAGAGCGCAAAAGATTTTGATGTTGTAAGAGCATCTAGAATATTTGAAAGAATTCATGTTTTAATGGAGATTGTTGAGCTAGAAGATAAAAAAGATTATCGTTTAGATTAATGAAAGGATGATGTAACGACGATGAAAAATACATTATACTCAAAAGTCATTAGTAATAGCTTATACATATTATTAGGTGTTTTCATGGCATTTTTTACAAATATGTTTGAATTTGTACTTGTATATTTTATTGGTGGCTTTTTATTAATCAGTGGTATCATGGAAATAATCACGTTCTTTATAAAACGCCAAGAAACAGTAACCATAGGCCATGAGCTAATTATAGGCGGAATTAAGGCCGTTATCGGAACTTTCTGCATTGTTATGACAAATGATGCGATTGGAATTGTTTCAATCATATTTGGGTTATACTTAATAGTGATTAGTTTCTTACCATTATTATTTAATATCATGGTTTCTAGTAATGGTGGTAAAATTGATCTTTGGAATCTTGGTTTACACATTTTTACAATGTTAACTGGTATTTGTCTATTATTTTATAATGAAACTATGCCAACACTATTATCAATATGTGGTATCTTAATTATTGCTAGAGGTATCTTTGGTATTGTTGTTAGCGTAATTTCTTATAATAAAAAAAGAAAAATGATGTCAATTATGAAAAAAAGATTTAACGAAATGATTAAAGAAAATAATGTCATTGATTGTGAATCAGAAGAAGAAAAGTCTGAGTAGGTTATACCTAAACAGACTTTTTTATATATAAAATTTATTACAAAATAACTTGCAAAAAAACCTGAAAAGGTATATAATCATTTTATTGGTGGTGATATAATGGTTACAATTATAAATTTCAGTAGTCGTAAAAATGGCAATTCGCTGCATATCGCAAATGTATGTAAAGATAACTTTGAACAAAGTATTGTCTATAATTTAAGTGAAAATGATTATCATAAATGTGGAAACTGTAATTATGAATGTTTACAAAAAGAAAAATGTCCGGTAAATGATAATTTATATAAGTTATATGAAAGTATTTTTGATTCTGAATTAGTTATTTTTATTGTACCTAATTATAGTGAATTTCCTTGTGCCAATTATTTTATCTTTAATGAAAGACTAAGAGGCTATTTTAGCACTGATGAGTGTTTATATAAAAAATATACTAAAATTAATAAAAAGTTCATTGTCGTAACCAACACCCAAAATAATAATTTTGAAGTAGCATTTAAATATCATGTAGATAAACATAAAGTACCAGATATTTTATATATGAGTTCTAAGAAATTTAAACAATCATCTATTAGCGGAAGCCTTATGGAAAATGATGATGCTAAAAACGTAGTGATTGATTTTATTAAAGACGAATATGTTTGTGAAAGAAGTGCAATGGCTATTGTATTTTATCAAGACAAATTACTTGTAACAAATGAAGAAATCTATGGCCGTTTAACAATTTCATTACCCAAAGGTCATATTGAAAATGATGAAACTACTGTTGAAACCGCTATGCGTGAATGTTTTGAAGAAACTGGTGTAAAACTAAAAAGAAGACATTTTATCACAGAATTAGAACCATTTGAAATAAGATTTATTAATCATTATAATAAGTTAGTTAAAAAAGCAATTTATCCTATTGTATTTGAATTACATAATTTTGTTAGACCTTATTCTATAGAAAAAAGAATAAAAGAAATTAAATATATGCCAATATTTGAATTTATGGATAAAGGAACTTATGATAATATTAAAGAAATAGTTAAAATAGCAATGACAAAAAGGGGATAAAATGAGTAAAAAAGATCTAAGGGAAAAATTATCAAATCAATTAAAAGATAATAAGAAAATATATAAATTAAATAAACAAAAAATTAAAAATCAATATATTAGTGATCTAACTGAATATGTTAATAATAATCCAAAACAAGTGGTTAACCCTCCATATCGTCATGTTTTAGAAGAAATAGGAAATGCGGTAACACATGGTGTGGGAAGTTTATTCGCCGTAGCAGCTTTTTTATTAATGCTTTTAGCAAGTGATAGTTTCGCAGATAAATTCTCTACTTATATTTATGGTATAGGGATGATAGTATTATTTACGATGAGTTGCTTATATCATGCTTTTCCATATGGTAGTACAGTAAAAAGAATTTTTAGACGTTTTGATTACTCATCAATTTACCTATTAATAGGCGCAACGTATACTCCAATTTTACTAAGTTATTTAGGAGGAGTTAAAGGAATTGTTTTTTGTGCAATTCAATGGGCAATCATTTGTATAGGTATTACATTTATAGGCGTCTTTGGACCCGCAAAATTAAAATGGCTTCATATGCCTTTGTATTTCATTTTAGGATGGTGTGGTATAATTTTCTTGCCATATATGATTCAACATGACTTTATTTTATTCCTTTATATTCTAGGTGGAGGAATTGTTTATTGTTTAGGTATCATTCCTTTTGCGATGAATAAAAAAGTATCACATTTTATTTGGCACTTTTTTGTTTTAGCTGGTGCGATTGTACAATGGTTAGGAATTTACTTTTATATTTACTTATAGAAAGACTGAAATTTAATTTCAGCCTTTTTTTATACTAAAAATTAAAGTTTTGTCAATACTATAAATGGAGGTATGTAAAATGAAAGAAAATCAAAAAATTAAAGCGCTCAATAAATTTTTATCCTATATTCATATGGGAAATAGTACTTTTAGAATTTACTATAACTATGCGAAAAAAATAGGTAATGAGGAATTATTAGCAAATATTGTGGAGGCAATGGAACTATTTAAACATCATGAAGAAGTTTTTACAAACATTATTAATGAAACATCTAATGCAAGTGATATGTTAACTCCAACAGCTAAAATGGCTCTTTGTGTAGAGAAAATGAAACCACTTAATACGACATTTGATGTATGTTATCATGCGGTTAAGGCTGTTAATATGGGGTATGTTAGTGTATTAAAATTCCTTTATGAACACCCAAAATTAGGGCAAGATATACTAGGAAAAATTGTTTTAGTAATAAATGACTACAATCAAATTAGAGAAAAATTTGAAAAAATTATTGTCAAAATTAGTACTCAAAATTAACAAAATATAAGTGTATATAAAAGGTAAAAAAAGTCGAATTATGATATAATATTATTACTAAAAAGGAGAAAAAAATAGGAACTTTATGTAAGAATAAGGGTGCCTTTTTTTATCTTCAAATACTAAAGAAAAGAGGTAATAAGGATGTTATATGTAAAAAAACGCGATGGTAAGATTGTTGAATTCGACTTACAAAAAATTAAAGATGCAATCGCTAAAGCATTTGATGCTTTAAATAAAAGTTATACAAGTGATATTATAGAGCTTCTTGCATTAAAAGTTACCGCAAACTTTAGTGATAAAGTAGTAAAAGAAACTATTTCTGTTGAAGACATTCAAGATAGTGTAGAAGTAGTTTTAATTCAAGCAAGCTATGAAGATATTGCTAAAGCTTATATTTTATATCGTAAACAACATGAAAAAATGCGTAATATTAAGTCAACTATCCTTGACTATAAAGACGCTGTAAATAACTATTTAAAAATTAATGACTGGCGTGTAAAAGAAAACTCAACTGTTACTTATTCAGTTGGTGGTTTAATTTTATCTAACTCAGGTGCGATTACTGCTAACTATTGGCTATCAGAAATTTATGATGCGGAAATTGAAGCTGCTCATCGTAATGCTGATATCCATATCCACGACTTATCAATGTTAACAGGCTACTGTGCAGGTTGGTCATTAAAACAATTAATTCAAGAAGGTTTAGGAGGAGTGCCTGGAAAAATTACTTCATCTCCTGCTGCTCACTTATCTACTCTTTGTAATCAAATGACTAACTTCTTAGGTATCATGCAAAATGAATGGGCTGGTGCTCAAGCATTCTCATCATTTGATACTTACCTTGCACCATTTGTAAAAGTTGATAATTTAACTTACAAACAAGTAAAACAATGTATTCAATCATTTATCTATGGTGTAAATACACCAAGCCGTTGGGGTACACAAGCTCCATTTACTAATATTACATTAGACTGGACTGTTCCAAATGATATGGCTGAATTAAATGCTATTGTTGGTGGAAAAGAACAAGACTTTAAATATAAAGACTGCGTAAAAGAAATGGAAATGGTTAATAAAGCATTCATTGAAATAATGATTGAAGGTGATGCTAATGGACGTGGTTTCCAATATCCAATTCCAACATATTCAATTACACGTGATTTTGACTGGAGTCCTACTGAAAATAATAAATTATTATTTGAAATGACTGCTAAATATGGTACTCCATATTTCTCTAACTATATTAATAGTGATATGGAACCAAGTGATGTTCGTAGTATGTGCTGCCGTTTACGTTTAGACTTAAGAGAATTACGTAAAAAATCAGGTGGTTTCTTCGGTAGTGGTGAAAGTACAGGGTCTGTTGGTGTTGTTACAATTAATATGCCAAGAATTGCTTATCTTTCTAAAAATGAAGAAGACTTCTATAATCGCTTAGAAAAAATGATGGATATAGCAGCCAGATCATTAAAAATTAAACGTAATGTTATTACAAAATTATTAAATGAAGGCTTATATCCATATACTAAACGTTATTTAGGAACATTTGATAATCACTTCTCAACAATTGGCCTTGTAGGGATGAATGAAGCTTGCTTAAATGCGAAATGGTTAAAATGTGACTTAACTACTAAAGAAGGTCAAGAATTTACTAAAAATGTTTTAAATTTCATGCGTGAAAAATTATCAGATTATCAAGAAGAATATGGAGATTTATATAACTTAGAAGCAACACCAGCTGAATCAACTTCATATCGTCTTGCTAAACATGATAGAAAACATTTCCCTAATATCGTTACCGCAACAGAAAAAGGTAATACTCCTTATTACACAAATAGTTCTCATTTACCAGTTGGTTATACTGAAGACTTATTTACTGCGTTAGATATTCAAGATGAATTACAAACTTTATATACTTCAGGTACAGTATTCCATGTTTTCTTAGGTCAAAAGTTACCTTCATGGGAAGCTAGTGCTGCTTTAGTTAAGAAGATTGCTGAAAATTATCACTTACCATATTATACACTTTCTCCAACTTACTCTGTATGTCAAAATCATGGATATATTGTAGGTGAAGAATACAAGTGTCCTACATGTGGTAAGAAAACTGAAGTATATAGTCGTATCACTGGATATTATCGTCCTGTTCAAAACTGGAATGATGGTAAAGCAGAAGAATTTAAAAATCGTTTAGAATACGATATTGAAAAATCTAAATTAGGTCGTCGTAAAAAATTAACTGCTGAGACTGTTGAATTTGAAAATAAAGAATGTGAAAAAGAATTAATTTTATTCACAACTCATACATGTCCAAATTGTCGTATGGCTAAGATGTTACTTGATAAAGCAGGTGTTAAACATCAAGTAGTTGACGCAGAAGAAAATAAAGAACTAACATTAAGTTATGGTGTAAGAAAAGCTCCTACTCTTTTAGTTCCAAATGGCGATAAATTTGATTGCTATGATAATGTTAGTTTAATTAAACGCTATATCGAAGAAAATGCTCAATAATAAAATATATGATGTAGCTGTTATTGGAGCAGGACCTAGTGGTCTAACAGCCGCAATATATGCTAAAAGAGCAGGGTTAAATGTTTTAGTATTAGAAGCTGAAAGTGTTGGCGGGCAAATGGCTCTAGCACCTAAAATTGAGAACTTTCCAAGTATTATTTCAACAAGTGGAGTTGATTTAGCAAATAAAATGTTTGATCAAATCTTATCTTTAGAAATAGACTTTGAACTAGAACGTTTAATAACTCTTACTAAAAATGAAACATTTACTTTAGAGTGTGAATATAGTACTTTTTATGCTAAATCAGTAATTTACGCAACAGGTGCTTCTCATAAAAAAATAGGTCTTCCAAATGAAGAAGAACTACTTGGTAAAGGATTATCATACTGTGCTGTATGTGATGGAGCATTTTATAAAGGTGAAGAAGTTGCTATAATTGGTGATGGTAATAGTGCTTTACAGTACGCAGTAGAACTTAGTAATTATTGTCCTAAAGTATATGTATGTACATTGTTTGATAAATTCTTTGGTGATGATGTTTTAGTTCAAAAGATAAAAAACACTTCAAATATTGAAATTATTCATCATTTAAGTTTAAAAGAATTAGTTGGAGAAGAAAAGTTAGAAAAACTAGTTTTTGAAAACTTACAAACTAAAGAAAATTTTGAATTAATGATTAATGGTGTTTTCATTGCGATTGGACAAATACCACATAATGAAATAATAAAAGACCTTGTTGAAATCAACAAGGCCGGATATGCGGTAGTTAATGAAAACTTAGAAAGTGAAAAAACTAGTGGGTTATTTGTTGCGGGGGACGCCAGAGAAAAAAAAATTCGTCAAGTTACAACCGCAATGTCAGATGGTGCAATCGCTGCTTTATCTGCATTAAAATATCTTAATAACCACGCAAATTAACACTTTCAATATATTTGCTTAAGAGGCTTTGGAATTCCAAGGCCTTTTCTTTTTTTACTTCATGTAATACAAGAGGGCAAGTGTCTCGGTATGTATATTTTTGTAAAAAGTATTTTTTAGTTCCTTTAATCAAAGATCCTATTTTTAAAATATTATCAGTATTATGATACTCATCAATCAAAGTAGTTCTAAATTCATAATCAATATTAGATGTCATTAGTATATTGATAGACTCAGTTATCGCATCTAGATTAACACATTCTACTCTACAAATTTTATGGTATTCTTCAAGTGAATTTTTAATATCCATTGCTACATAATCAATAAGTTTTTCTTCAATTAATTCTTTTAAAATATGAGGATTAGTCCCATTAGTATCAAGTTTTACAAGTAGCCCTAATTCTTTTATTTGAATAATTTTTTCCTTTAAATCATCCATTAGAGTTGGTTCGCCTCCGGTGATACAAACACCATCAAGCATATTTTTTCTAGATTTTAGATAAGCAATAATTTCCTCAAATTTTAAATAATTATCTTTAACTTCTTCAATTAAAGGACTATTATGACAAAATGCACAATTGAAATTACAACCGCTTGAAAAGAGTGTACAAACAATTTTAGAATCAAAATCAACTAAAGATAGTTTTTCCATACCCACGAATTCACTCATAGTATCACCTCTTTAATATTATAACATCAATTAATTCCAAAGTCAAAAAAAAGTTGTGAATATAGTTTAATATAATTATGCTAAATATTTTTAAAACATTTAGGTTGCAAAAAATCATAAAAAGTATTATAATACTAGTAGTTAAAAGTTATGAAGAGGACACGATAATTTAATCCATTCATTCAAAGTGAGGTAGGATAGTGAGAACTACTAATGAACTTAAATTGTTACCACCTTGGAACTGCTCTATCGAAATAGAGTCGTATTCCTGCGTTAAAGGATTTGAGGCAGTTTTTACTGCGAATTAAGGTGGTACCACGGAGTCTTTTCGTCCTTTTTTGTAGGGGCGGATTTTTTTATTTTGGTATTAGAAAAGAGGTTATTATGGAAAAATTAATTAAAATTACTTTCCCAGATGGTTCTGTTAAAGAATTCAATCATGGAATTACTTCAAGAGAAATTGCACAATCTATTTCATCAGGTCTTGCTAAAAAAAGTATGATTGCAAAAGTCAATGGTGAATTTTTCGATTTAGGTCGTCCTATTTGTGAAGATAGTTCAATTGAACTTGTTACTGCTAGTGTTGAAGGAATTCAAGATGTTGTTAATCATTCATGTGCACATCTTTTAGCAAGTGCAATTCGTGAATTATATCCTCATTCCTTATTTGGTGTAGGACCATCAATTGAAGAAGGTTTTTATTATGATATTGACTTAGGTGATGTTAAACTAAGCGAAGAAGATTTAGTAAAGATTGAAAAGAAGATGAAAGCAATGACTGAAGCTTCTGCTGATTTTGAAAGAAGTGAAGTTTCTAAAGAAGAAGCACTTTTGCTTTTTGCACATGATAAATATAAATTAGAATTAATCAACGAATTACCAGAAGGTGAAGTAATTACTACTTATCGTCTAGGTAACTTCTTAGATTTATGTCGCGGACCACATGTCGCAAACATTAAATTCTTAAAGAATTTCAAACTTCTTAGTGTAAGTGGCGCTTACTGGAGAGGTGATGCGAAACGCGAACAATTACAAAGAATTTATGGTACATGTTTCTTAAATGAAGCTGATTTAAAAGAACATTTAAATATTTTAGAAGAACGTAAAAAAAGAGACCATCGTAAGATTGGCCGTGAACTTGATTTATTCATGATTAGTGAATATGGACCAGGTTTCCCATTCTGGTTACCTAATGGTATGATTTTACGTCATAATTTAGAAAACTTCTGGTACGATATTCATACAAAACAAGGATATCAATTTGTTCAAACACCAATTATGCTTAATAAAGAATTATGGGAAACATCAGGCCACTGGTATAACTATAAGGAAAATATGTATACATCTGTTATCGATGAAAAAGAGTTCGCGATTAAACCAATGAACTGCCCAGGTGGTATGTTAGTTTATAAAAACAGCATTCATTCATATCGTGACTTCCCATTACGTATTGGAGAATTAGGACTTGTTCATCGTCATGAAGCAAGTGGAGCTTTAAATGGATTATTTAGAGTTCGTAACTTTACTCAAGATGATGCGCATATCTTCTTAACTGAAGATCAAATTGAAGCCGAAATTGGACGTTTAATTGATTTATATGATTATGTTTATTCAATCTTTGGCTTAAGATATCATATCGAATTATCAACTCGCCCACTTGATAAATATATTGGTAAAATTGAAACATGGGATAAAGCAGAAAGTGCACTTGCTAGCGCAATGGAGAAAAAAGGCATCAAGTATGTATTAAATCCTGGTGATGGTGCATTCTATGGTCCAAAACTTGATTTCAAACTTCGTGATTCAATGAATCGTATTTGGCAATGTGGTACTATCCAACTTGATATGAATTTACCAGAACGCTTCGATTTAACATATGTTTCAGAAACTGGTGAAAAGATTAGACCGATTATGTTACACCGTGCATTATTTGGATCAATTGAACGTTTTATTGGTATTATTACTGAACATTTTGCGGGGGCATTCCCTCTATGGCTTGCACCACGTCAAATGGTAATAATTCCAGTTAATAATGCGGCTCATATTGAATACGCAAAAGCCGTTAAGGAAGAATTAGAAGCTCATAATATTAGAGTTAGTATTGATGATCGTGAAGAAAAACTTAACTATAAGATTCGTGAATCACAAACTAAGAAAGTTCCTTATACTTTAGTATTAGGTGATCAAGAAGCACAAAATAATAAGATTACTTATCGTGCTCATGGTACTCAAAATTCTGTTAGTTTAGATAAAGCAGAGTTCATTGAAAAAGTTATTGCTGAAATTAAAAACTTTGGAAAATAGTATAAAAAGTCAAACACAAAACAGTGTTTGGCTTTTTTTGTTCATAGGAAAAAGTCAATTGGCAAGAAAAAAACATTTGATACAAAAATAGTGCTTTTTGTGTAAAATTGTTTTAAATTTAAAAATGGTTAAGCGTTTTCAGTGCAAAAGAGGAAAAATGCTTTTTAAAAAGTAGTATAATAAGATAAATAAATATGTGATAGTAAATCAAAAGAAGTAAGGTGATTTTATGAAAAAAATTAGGTATTTATTAATTGCTATCATAGCTATTGGAAGCTTTTTTATAGTAGGTTGTGGAAGTGAGGGTGATCATTCTGATAAAGTAAAGGTTACTTTCGAACTTGAAAAAGGTGAATATAAGAATTGTAAATTCCCTATTGAACATTACTATCAAAAAAGTGATACAAATTCTATAACAATTTATAACCCTGTTACAGTTGGGGCTGATACTAATTCTAATCAGGAAATTATAAGAGCCGGTTATGAATTTATTGGTTGGTTTAAAACTAAATCAGGAACTGAAGATAATCCAACATATAGTGATTTATGGGATTTTGCGACTGATAAAATGACTAATGATGGAATTACACTTTATGCTGGCTGGCAGAAGATCGTTAAGTATCGCTATAATTTCTGCTATTATGACGAAAATGGTGTAAAACAAAAATTAGGATATTCTGAAACTACTCCAGGTGAAAAACTTGATTTTATGGACTATGATTACTATAAAACAAAAAGAACTGGTGGAGTATTTACAGCAATAGGTGCTTTTCATGATGATGAAAATGAAACACCTTGGGATCCTAATTATACTCATCCTGGAGATGAATCAGTCGAAGTAGATGTTATTATAAAGTATATTCAAGGAAGATACGCTGTAGTTAGAACCAAAGAAGAATTAAAAGCAAATAGAAAACAAAACATTTATTTAGATGCTGATATTGACTTAGGTGGCGAAGAATTCAATTTCGAAGATTATAATCGTATTTTCTTAGGTAATAATCATACTATTTCCAATTTCAAAATTAGATATTCCGCAAAAGATGAAGATCTAGATGAAGACAAAGCTTTGAGAATTAGTCTATTTGGCGATATGAATAATGCGGAAGTCAGGGATGTAAAATTTGATAATGTTCAGATAACAATTGAAACTGAATATACTAAAACAAAAGAAATTTATGTTTCAACAATTGGTATGAATGTTACAAACACAAAGATTTCTAATGTTACATTCAATGGTAAAGTTGACTATACAATATTACCAGAAGGATTTAATATAGAAGAAAATTTAATAATTATGACAGATAAAGCTGTTTATCAAAGTGATGCTACATCAGTTATTGAAAATAATATTATTAATAATATTTTTGTAGGAAAGAAGGAGGAATAATATATGAAATCAATGACTAGATTTAACAAGTTTTTAACTTTAATTTTAGTATTAATTGCGGCACTTACGTGTGTGTCATGTGGTGATGACTCAGGCGATGAAGGTGGAAATGAAGGAAATAATCCTGGTGGATCTACTCAAGTAGGGCCTGGATATCCAATTAAATATTATGATAATGAAAATGATCCAATTGTTTTCTCATCTCAAGAAGTAGATAAAGTATTTAACCCATTCTTCTCAACATCAGCTGCTGATGGTAATGTAGTAGGAATGACTCAAATTTCAATGTTAGGTAATGACAAAGATGGTAACCCAACTTATGGTGATAAAGAAGCTGTAGTAACAAAAGATCTACAAATTGTATCACAAGGGACTGAAGGAGTTGACCAAACAACAACATATTATTTTGTACTTAAAAATAATGTTAAATTCTCAAATGGTTCTGCTCTAACTATTAAAGATGTTTTATTTAATCTATATGTATATTTAGACCCTACATATACTGGTTCTAGTACTATCTATTCAACTGATATCGTTGGTTTAAAAGAATATCGTACTCAAGAATCTGATGAAAACGAACAAGATAGTTTTAAAAACACTTTCCAAGTAAAAGCAACAGGTCGTATAAATAGTTTAAAAGATGCTAGTAAAAAAGTTTTAGATGCTCATAAAAATGAAGATATTACACCTGAAGAATTTGCTGAATACTTAAAAGCTTATCAAGGCCTTCCTGGAAATAGTGAAATTGTTAAGGATTATAATAAAGCAATTGAATTATTTGCAGAAGAATTAGAAAATGACTATGCAAATAATCGTGATACTTTCCAAGATATCGTATTTAGCGATGAAGCTGGTAATAAATATAAACCATTTACTAAAGATGTTGAAGCATTCTTATATGCTGAAGGCTATATCACTTGGAATAAAAAAGATGCTAAACTTGAATCTGCTTTAGCGAATGATCCATCTGAATTAAAATCATGGACAATGGATCAAGCAATTCAAACAGTATATGAAGATAAAATTCCATATTCTATTAGTGAAGTTGTTAGTTATTGGATGACTGCTTCTACATTACATGAATATATTACAAATGAAATTATGGAAGAACACTTCAAAGATAGTTCTAACATCAAATATACAAATATTTCTGGTATTAAATTTGCTAACCACAAAAATTCTGTAACTGTTAATGGAGTTACATATAATGCACCTACATATAATGCGGATGGTTCAGTAAAAGAAGGTAATGAAGTATTAAGTATTACAATTAAAGATGTTGACCCTAAAGCAATTTGGAACTTTGCATTCACAGTTGCACCAATGTATTATTATTCAAGTGCTGAACAAATTGCAAAATTTGATGATGTAAACTATGAAACTAATTTTGGTGTTGAGTATGCTTCACAATCATTTATGAATGAAGTAGTTAAAGACCCTAATAAGATTGGTGTTCCAGTTGGTGCTGGTCCTTACGCTGCAAGTAAATCAAGTGGTGGTATCACTAATGTTTCTGCAGGTGATTTCTATAGTTTAGGTGTAATTTATTATGAAAGAAATCCTTACTATATCATGGGCCCTGCAAAAATTAAAAAATTACGTTTACAAGTGGTTTCATCTAATCAAATGTTAAATGCTTTATATACAGGTCAAGTAGACTTTGTAGAACCAAATGCTAAGCCTGAAACAATTACAGAATTAAATGGTAAAGCTTCTGAAGGTATTGCTAATAAATCAATTCAAACATCAGGTTATGGATATATCGGTATTAATGCTGGTAAAGTTCCTGATATGGCAGTACGTCAAGCTATCATGCATTCAATTAACACACAAGACTGTGTAAACTATTATAAAACTACTGCAACAGCAATTCATCGTCCAATGTCTAAATCAAGTTGGGCATATCCTACTGGATGTACTCCATATTATCCATACATTGGTGGAGCAATTCCAGAAGATTTAACAGTAGTAAATCCTGCATATGCTGATTATGTATATGAATTAGGCAAAAAAGCAGGTGAAAAATTCTCAGAAGCAGAACAAATTGCTTTCATCCGCTTGCTTGTAGAAGGTGCTGGATATAAATTAAACGCAAATGGTATTTATGTAAAAGGTACTAACCGTTTAGAATATACTTTCACTGTAGCAGGTGAAGAAACAGACCATCCAGCATGGCAAGCAATGTTCTATTCTAGTGAATTACTAAATAAAGCAGGTTTCAGAATTACAGTTACTACTGATGCCAATGCTTTAAAGAAACTATCAACTGGTGACTTAACAGTTTGGGCAGCTGCATGGGGTTCAACAATTGACCCTGATATGTATCAAGTTTATCATAAAGACTCAAGTGCAACATCAGTACTTAACTGGGGTTATAAACAAATCCTATTAAATGTTGGTGGTAAGTATGATGCTGAATTAGCACTTGTTGAACAATTATCAGAATTGATTGACTTAGCACGTAAAACAAATGATCAAACTAAACGTGCAAGACTTTATGCTCGTGCATTAGATATCGTAATGCAACTTGCGGTTGAACTTCCTACATATCAAAGAAATGACTTATATGCATATAATGTAAGTAAGATTGATGCAAACAGTTTAACGCCTAATGATCAACTTTCTCCATATCGTGGATTAACAAGTGATCTTTGGTTAGTATCTTTAAATAAAGAAAAATAAAAACTAAAAAATTAAAATATAAAAATCCTAAAGTCTGATTATAGGCTTTAGGATTAATGCGTTATTATAAGAGGTGAAAACATGATTAAATATATAGTTAAAAGATTATGTATATCTGTTTTTGTACTATTAGGCGTATCGCTTATTATCTATACTATGATCAGATTAATGCCTTCTGATTATATTGACAATAAATATAGTGAACAATTAAAAATGGGCCAAATGGACCAAGAGGATATTGATAATTTTAAAAAGATGTATGGAATTGATGATAATTCGTTCAAAGGAATTGTTGGTGGATATTTTAAATGGATTGGTAGATTATGTAAAGGTGATTTAGGAAATTCATTTAAATATGAAAAACCGGTTGCACAAGTTATTACAGAGAACATGTGGATATCATTTGCGATAGCGGTGGTCGCCACAATCCTACAATTCTTAATAGCTATACCACTTGGTATATCAAGCGCAACTCATCAATATTCAATTCGTGACTATTTAGTAACAATCTTTACAATGATTGGAATATCTTTACCAACATATTTCTTTGCTGCAATCGTTATTAAAGTTTTCGCAGTAAATTTAGGTTGGTTACCACCAAGTGGTTTAATTTATCCAACTAAAAACTATATGGATACATTTGCAGGATCACTTGAAAAATTTGGTGATATTGTTACACATTTAATTTTACCTGTTTTTGTTAGTGTTATTCTATCAATTGGTGGTTTGATGCGTTATACAAGAACTAATACTTTAGAGGTACTAGGGGCTGATTATATCAGAACTGCACGCGCAAAAGGTCTTTCTGAAAGTAAAGTAATCTATAAACACGCTTTTAGAAATACAATGATTCCGCTTGCTACATTACTTGCTGGAATTTTACCATCACTATTTGGTGGTATGATGATAACTGAACAAGTGTTTGATATCCCTGGTATTGGTAATATTGCCTATAAAGCATTAAGAGAAGGTGATATTCCGTTTGTTATGGGATATAATATGTTCTTAGCGATATTAACTGTTATTGGTACATTATTCTCAGATATAATGTATTCTATTGTTGACCCAAGGGTTAAGTTAGGAAAGTAGGTGTTTTAGATGGAAGAAAATAAAGAAATATTAGAAACACCGGTAAATGAAGAAACTTACAAAGAAATGAGTCCTATTCAACTAATTCTTAGAAGATTTTTTAGATCTAAGTTATCAGTTGTGGGGATTGTAATGGTCGTTGGTTTATTTATATTCTCTTTCTTAGGTCCAGTTATTTATAATAAATGGGGAGAAACAGAAGTTGATAAAACACCTACGATGTATGTTGAAGAAAATACTTATATTGTAATTGATCCAGTGACACAAGAAAAAGTAGAAGTTGTGGAAAGATTACAATTAGAATTATCTGAAAATGCATATGATGATCCAAGCCTTACTCATCTACTTGGTACTGATGATAAAGGAATGGATGTGTTTGTTAGATTAATGTATGGTGGAAGAATTTCTCTTACTATTGGCTTTATAGTAGTTATTTTAGAAACTATTATTGGGGTAATATTAGGGGGAATTGCTGGATATTTTGGTGGTTGGGTTGACCAATTAATTATGAGAATAGTTGATGTATTTAACTGTATTCCAACTTTACCAATTTTATTAATTGCTTCTGCCTTAATTGATTCATGGAACTTAGAACCATCTAATAGAATATATGTTTTGATGATTATCATTACAATATTTAGTTGGAGTGGTGTTGCGAGAATGGTTCGTGGTCAAATCTTATCTTTACGTGAACAAGAGTATATTACCGCAACAGAAGTTATGGGGATTCCTGTTTGGCGTAAAATCTTTAAACATTTAATTCCTAATGTAATGCCACAATTAATTGTTTCAATGACGTTGGGATTAGGTAGTGTTATTCTATATGAATCAACATTAAGTTATCTAGGTCTTGGGGTACAATTACCACAAGCTGCTTGGGGAACAATGATCTCACTTGCTAATAAACCAGATATTTTAAATTATCACGTTAATATGTGGTTACCGGCAGGTATTATGATTGTAATTGCTGTACTAGGCTTCAATTTTATTGGCGATGGATTACGCGATGCGATGGATCCAAAAGCTAAGAAATAGGTGAAATTATGGCAAATAATAAAAATTCAAATTACATTTCTATTCGTGATAGTAGAAAAATCTTAAAATATAACATTAAGCAAATGAAATATTATGAAGGTTTGAAAAAACGTAAGCTTGATGTTAAAGAATATACAACTGTTTTAAAAAATGAAAATAACATTATTGAAATTGAAAATTTAAAGACTTGTTTCTTTACTGATAATGGAACAGTAATGTCTGTTAATGGGGTATCATTTGATATTCCTAAAAATAAAATTATTGGCGTTGTTGGTGAATCTGGTTGTGGTAAAAGTGTTACATCTTTATCAATTATGCAACTAGTTCAAGCTCCTCAAGGCCAAGTTATTGAAGGCGAAATTAGATTCAATGCGGATAGCTTAGGTTATGATGAAAATAACCAAAAACTTGCCTATGATATAGCTAAAATGCCGACTAAAGAAATGTATAAAATTCGCGGAAAAGATATTACAATGATTTTCCAAGAACCAATGACAAGTTTAAATCCGGTATTTACAATCGGATATCAACTTGATGAAGTATTGTTTATTCATACTCCAAATATTACAAAAGAAGCTGCGAAAGCACATAGTATTGAAATGCTTAAAAAAGTTGGTATTTCAATGCCAGAACATGTTTATAAATCTTATCCTCATGAATTATCAGGTGGGATGAGACAAAGAGTTATGATCGCGATGGCGATAGCTGGTAGCCCAAAATTAGTTATTGCGGACGAACCAACAACTGCCCTAGATGTTACAATTCAAGCTCAAATATTAGAATTACTTCGCGATATCCAAAAGAAAGAACAATGTTCAATCATGTTAATTACTCATGATTTAGGAGTTATCGCAGAAATGGCTGATGAAGTAGTTGTTATGTATGCAGGACGTGTAATTGAAAGAGGAACTGTTCATGAAATTTTCCATAATCCATTACACCCATATACTAAAGGATTACAAAAAAGTAAGCCATTAATTACTTCTGATAAATCAGAACCTTTATATTCAATTCCTGGTCAAGTACCAAATCCGATTAATCTACCTAATACATGCTACTTTAAAAATAGATGTAATAAAGTATGTGAAAAATGTAGTGGTGATTATCCAAAAACAATTAAAGTTAGTGATACACATTATGTATCATGTTACTTATATGATGAAAGCGAGGTAGAGTAATATGCAAGAAGAAAAAGTATTATCTACTGAACAAACTCCTAAATATATTTTAGAAGTTAAAAATCTTAAAAAGTACTTTCCTTTAAATAAAAATTTATTAGGGAAACCAAGTGCTTATTTAAAAGCTGTCGATAATGTAAGTTTTAAAGTTAAAGCTGGCGAAACGATTGGTGTTGTTGGTGAATCAGGATGTGGAAAAACTACACTTGGTAGAACTATTTTAAAACTTTACTCATCTGATGGTGGGGAAATATTCTTTGATGGAAAAGATATTACAAATCTTTCAAAGAAGGAAATGGTTAAGTATCGTACTGATATGCAACTAATTTTCCAAGACCCGTATTCAAGTTTACCTCCAAGAATGACTGTTGGAGAAATTATTTCTGAAGCTGTTAAAGTACACAATATTGTACCAGCTAATGAAGTTTCTAGTCATGTTAGAAGTATTATGAAAAAATGTGGTTTACAACCACAATATTATGATCGTTATCCACATGAATTTTCAGGAGGGCAACGTCAAAGAATTTGTATCGCAAGAGCACTTGCGGTAAATCCAAGACTTGTAATTTGTGATGAACCAGTCAGCGCATTAGACGTTTCAATTCAAGCACAAATTATTAATTTATTAAAAGAATTACAACAAAATATGGGTTTAACTTATGTGTTCATTTCTCATGATTTATCAGTTGTAAAATATATTACTGATCAAATTATGGTTATGTATTTGGGGAATGTGATGGAATTAGGCGAAACAAAGGAAATCTTTGCTAATCCTTTACATCCATATACTAAGGCTTTATTCTCAGCCGTTCCTATTCCAGACCCAGATGCTAAAATGAATCGTATCATTTTACAAGGTGATATTCCATCACCTGCTAACCCACCTAAAGGATGTAAATTTCATACACGATGCAGTAGTTGTATGAATGTATGTAAATTTAAAGAGCCTTTATATGTAGAGGCTGAAAATAATCATTTTGTATCATGTCATTTATATAATGAAGAAGTTATGAATAATATGGACAAATATGAACATCTTTACCAAGAGTATTTGAAAGAACAAGAAAATAGTGAAAACGAAAAAGGAAAAAATAATGAAAAAGGAAAAAAAGAAAGCTAAATTTGTAGACCCTGGTCATACAATTTATGATATGTCCAATGTTCCTACTTCACGCCCGTCTTTTAAAAATGATAATGGAGTTAGCTTAACTCCTAAAGAAAGAAGGGCTGCAGTTATGGCGGCATTTGCACATTTCTTACCGATCCTATTTGGCGTTATTGCTTGCTTTTTAGTTGCTATGCTTTTAATACTATGGTGGCTAAATTAAATTTGAAGGAGAGGAAAATGAAGAAAAAAATATTATCTGCTGTAATATTTTTTCTTGCGGTAGCCATGTGCTGCTCTTGTGGTAATAAAGAAACACCTAATACTAATGGTGGTACCACATCATCTAACCTTAATCAATTACAAATATTAAAAACTGATTTAAAATTAACGCAAGAACAAGTGTTATCACGAATAAAAGCAGAACATATTAAAGAGAATAATGGATATTTAGATTCTGATGAAATAATAGTTATGCTTTCATTAGAAGATGAACCATTAATAAAATCTTATAATGAAGAATATTATGAGAAATATAATTCTGTAGCTGATTATGTTACATCAAGTAAGGGACAAGCACAAGCAGCTAAAATTAGTGCTAAACAAGAAGCATTAATTACAGAATTAACTGAAAAGAAACTAATCGTAGGTGTTGAACATCAATACTCAACCCTTCTTAACGCAATAGCAGTTAAGGTTAAATATGGTAACTTAAGTAAAATTGAAAACATTTCTACAGTTACTAATACAACAATATCTGATACTTATAATAGACCACAAGAGGCATCTAATGGTAACGCAAGTGCTATTGAAAATATTGTTGATGTTTATGAAACAGGCATTTTTAATTCAAGTAGTGTTGAATATACTTATAATGGAACTACTCATAATATTTTCGTTCATAAAGATTATGTTTATTTCGGTGTTGATTATAAAGATGCAGAAGGTAATGCGGTTGTAGCGGAAGATGCATACAAACAAGCATTCTTATATGTTGAAAAAGATGGTCAAAAATTATTCGGATTTGCTCATAATGGTGAAAAACTTGTTGAAGCTGACGGATATGAAGGTACTTATACAAATGGTGCTGATACATTAGTAGTAAGTGGATATGGTGCTGCTACATTAAATGGTGAAGAAGCAACCTATGTTGTTAATGAAAATACTTTAGGTTTATATGTTGCTGGTGCTTATTATGAAGTAACATTAAATGGGCAAGAATATACTTCAGTTAAACCTATGGTTACTATTAAATTTGAAGCTTCAGAATATGCAACAATTAAAGATCAAGAATATAACATTAATGTTCCTGCAAATCTTCCAGAACCTGAATATCTAACTCATACATTCAAAGGTTGGTATTTAGATAGTGCTTGCACAATTCCTGCTGGTGAAGAATTTGTTCCTACTGAAAATGCTACACTTTATGCATTATGGAAAACTAAAGTTATTATCAACTTAGTTGGTGTTAAAGAAGGCGATAATAATATTCTATACTTAGGTGAAGGCGACGTTATTGGTCAAGCATTACCTCAATATAGTATGGATTTAGAAGCTATGAAAGTATTTAAAGGTTGGTATTTAGATAGTGAATATCAAACATCACTTCCTGAAGAAGTAGAAGTAACAGAAGAAGATTCTAATATTACAATCTACGCAAAATGGGAAGATTTACCTGCATACTATGGTTCATATAAAGGTGTTGAAGTATGGGGTGAAACATCAGGTAACTCTTATGCTTATTCATTAGCAATTGATGAAAACGGTAAGATTTCTGGTAAATTCTCTGGTATTGTTACTGGATACAACGCTGAAACTGGTGTAATTAGCTGGAAAGTTTCTGCAAGTGCAACAGCTGAAAAATATTTCTGGTTCAATGATGAATTAGATATCATTCTTACTCATTATAGTTCACAAACTGAAATTGGTACTGACTTCTACATTTTCGGTAAAGGATTCGAAACTGGTAAAGTTAATGCACAATTTGGTATTAATGCAGTTAAAGCTCCAGGCTTAACAGTAACTGGTTACTATGCTCGTTTAATGAACATTCCTACAGCTACTGGTTCTAGAGAAATCTTTGTTTATAATAATCATATTTATGCAAATGTTGCTATGACAACAACTACTGGTACAGTTGTTACAGCTGCAAACGTTAAAGATCAAAAAACTTTAATCGTTAAAGACTTAGATACAAATGAAGTTGTATTCTCAGTTGCATCACTTGGTGCTTCATTTGACGAAAACAACAAAACTACTCCATTAGATGAATACTTTGGTACTTATACAAATGGTTCTGAAACAGTTGTTTTAGATGGTACTGGAACAATTATTTATGGTGAAAAAACTGGTACTTATACAAAAGCTGTTGAAGGTGCTGAATATGGATTTGAAGTATATCTAGAAAATGGTAGTGAATATTATCAATTAACATTAAATGGTGATAGCTATACTTTAGTTAAACCTACTGTATTATTAACATTTGTTACTGGTGAAGGACATATCCAAATTCCTGCTCAAGAATACAATATCAATGTTGTTGCTACACTTCCAAGTGGTGAAGATGAAGGTTATGTATTCAATGGTTGGTATTTAGATGCTGAATTCACAACAGAAGTTCCTGCAAGTTATATTCCAACAAAAGCTGTTAACATTTATGCTAAATACTCTGCTCCTGCTGTATTAACTATTGTTTATAACAATGGTGAAGAAGCATTAGAAGTAGTATATTCAGTTGGTGATACTGCAGTAGTTGAAATGCCAATTTATACTAAACATGCATTTGTTGGTTGGTATACTACTGAAGACTTCCAAGAAGGTACTGAATGGGTAAGCGAAACTGTTATTAATAGTGATACTACAATTTATGCTAAATGGGAAGCTGCTCCAGTTTATAATAATACTTATGTTCCAACAGAAATTGATGGTGTAACAGCTGAAGGTGCTGTTTCTGGTCGTTATACTAGAACTGCAGCAATCGGTGTAATTGACCCATATGGTAAAGGTCCTAAGAGTGGATATCCATTTAGTGGTGAATTATCAATTACTGATTACAATGAAGAAACACAAGCATTAGTATTTAATGTTGGTTCAAGTGCATATCATGGATTTATTGATCCTGAAACAGGTATTATCGTATTAAGTATGAATAAAGGTGCTAATCCTAACTTTGATAAAGTATTCTTACTAAGTCCATTTGAAACTAAGAGTATTGTAAATAGTATTTCATCATCTTATTGGAATAGTGGATTTACAAGAACAATTGAATACACTTATGATGGTACTACATATTCAGTATTCGTATTTAATAACCAAGTTTACTTCAATGTATCATTCACAGATGCAGAAGGTAATGCGGTTGCTGGTGATGAATGCTATCATACTTCTACATTATATGTAAAAGATTCTGAAGGTGAAGTAATTGCTAAATTCGGTTATGATGGAACTACAATGCAATTCATGGATGGTTATGAAGGTACTTATGCTAACGGAACTGATACATTAGTTCTTGATGGTGTTAAAGTTGCTACATTAAATGGTGTTGCTGGTACTTATGCGAAAGCTGAAAGTGAAGCTTATACATTTGATGTATATGTTGGTGGTGAATTCTTCGAAGTAACTGTTGATAAAGCTGCTTACACTTATACAATTAATAAACCAATGGTAACTATTACATTTGAAGCTGGTACTCAAGCTACAGTTGAAGCAGTAACAGTTAATAAAAACATCGCTATTACATTACCTACTCCAACTAATGATAGTTATGTATTCAGAGGATGGTTCGCTGATAGTGCATGCACACAAGAAGTAGAAGCTGAATATGTTCCAACAACTACAACAACTATCTATGCTAAATGGGATGCATTAGCAATTTTAACAGTTGTTTATGGTAAAGGTCTTGAAAATCAAGTAATTAGTTATGGTGTTGGTGATATGGCTAATCCTACTGAACCTAACTTCACTGATGGTCAAGTATTTGATGGTTGGTATTTAGATGCTGATTTAACTACTCCATATACTCCAGCTGCAATGGAAGGTTCAATTACAATTTATGCAAAATGGAAAGATGCAATCGCACTATATGGTGAATATGCTGGATATGAAATTTGGGGTTCTACAAAAGCAGGAGGAACAACTTATGGTGGTACATCAGCTAAGAAATTATCAGTTGATGCAAATGGTAATGTAACTGGATATACAACTGGTACTATTACAGATTACAATCCTGAAACTGGCTACTTCAAGTTAACAAGAGCTAATGGTGGATACTACTATGGATATTATGACTTAGAAAGTGGGGCTGTTGTTATTAACTATAGTTCTAATAAAGAATCTTTAGGTAATGATATCTACGTATTTGTTAAAGGCGCAACAGGTGCATCAACAAGTGGAACACTTACATCATATTGGAATAGTGGTTATGATAAACTAATCAATATGAATTTAGTTGGTCATGAAAAATCTCAAGTATATGCATTCTTACATAATGAAGTATTATACTTTGATGTTACATTCACATCAACTGATGGTGAAGTAACAGCAGTTAATGCATACAAAGCTAACCAATTAACAGTATATGATTCAGAAGGTAATGTTATTGCTAACTTTGTTAAAGGTGCAAATGGGCTTGAATTAGCCGCATAATTTAAAAGATAGAGCAGGATTTCCTGCTCTATTTATTTTTATATTATATATTATAATATGATTGAAATAATAATTATTTTGGTGTATAATAATAATATGGAAGGTGATATAAATGAAAAATAAAAAATTTGTATATAGTATAATTGGTATTTCGGCTGCTTATGTTTTACTGTTATTTATAATCTATTATTTTGGATTACCATTTATCAATTTTGGGCATGTTGGCTTTTATTTTTATTTAGCAGCTATTCTAGCTTATATTTTTGCTTTAGTATTAGTGTTAACATGTAAAAAAACTGCTTTAAAAAATATCGATAAAAGATATAAAAGATTATCATATAATAAACTAACTGGTAAATTTTATTTACAAGAAGTTGATAGTAATTCACATTTTAATCCATTAAATCAATCAATTAGAGCATACATTTTAGTGTTTGGTTTTGTTGGTGTATTATTATTAGTTTTTGCTTTAGTAGGTTCTAAAATGTTTAATTCAAAAGCTTATTATGAACAATTAGAAATTAAGGAAGCACCAGAACAAGAGCTTTTGGAAGTTTTTGATTATGACAATGGTGAAGTACTATTACCAATAATTGATAAAGACCTAGCATATAAATTAGCACAAGCTTCACTTGCGGATTATGGGGCACAGTACACAATTGATTATGATAATTTTACTTTGATTAATGTTACAAGAAATGGTAAAAATCAACTTGTTAGAGTTTCACCACTTGAATATTCTAATATTTTTGTCTCAATGTCTAAAAAAGATGAGGGTTCAGTTGGTTACATCGAAGTAAATGTAGTAACTAAAGAAACAAAACTTGTGAAAGTAGAAGGCGGTATGAAATATATGCCATCTGCTATTTTTGGAAAAGATTTACATCGTCATATTAGATTTAAATATCCAACTGTAATGTATAGTGAAATTAATTTTGAAATTGATGATGCAGGTAAACCATACTGGGTAATCCCAACTGAAAAAAAAGAAATAGGTGTTATTAATGGTGCTAATTCAACTGGTGTAATTGTAGTTGATCCAGTAAGTGGAGAAATTAATAAATATGATCGCGGTAGTGAACCTAGTTGGATTGATAGAACAATCAATGAAGAAGTGGTCGATAAACAAGCAACTAATGCCTTCAGATATAAAAATGGCTTTATGAATGTTCATTTTGGTTCTAAAAAAGAAGTGTTCCAATTATCTGATGGATATAATTACTTTATTAAAGGTGGAAATACTTATTATGTAAGTTGTATTACTTCACCTAATGAAGGTGATCAAACTTCCATTGGTTTTGTGACAATTAATCTTAAAACTAGAGTTGCGACTAAATATTTAGTAGCAGGAATCACTGAAATGCGTGCAAGAGAAATCGCAATGAATGATGCGAGAGTTAAAGCACAAACTCTTGAAGCAACATGGCCAATTTTAATTAACTATCAAGGCGTTGAAACTTATTTTATGGTATTGAAAAATGATGTTCAAGAACAAAAGATGGTTTTCATAAATGTTGCTAATGGATCACTTATCGCAATGGGTGATACAATTGAAGAAGCAAGAAGTGAGTATGATAGATTACTTGCTGATAGTGGAAAGACAGAATCAAAAGATATTATATTAAATAACCAAAAAATCACTAACATTAGGGATTTAGGTTCAACTATTGAATTCATGGTTGAAGGCATTACTGATAAATACTTTGTGGTATCGCCATCTGTTAGTTTAGATGCTAGATTTATGAAAGTTGGTGATGCAGTTAGTATTACATGTAAGGACTATGAATCATATTATTATGTAATTTCTTTAACTAAAGAGGAGAAGAGCAATTAAATTTGCTCTTTTTTTTAACAATTTTTGTTGTAAAATATCTAACATTGACTTAAACATATCAAAAAGTCTAAAAGTATTAATTTATATAAAAAATAAGTAAAGAAATATGTCAAAAACATAATATTATATTTTCTTTGGTACCATTTATGTTAGTTGTCATATAATGATATTGAAGGAGGAAAATATGAATAATTTTTATGATTATGACGAAGAAAATTTAAATTTTGAAGAATATGTAGTACAAAAGGGGGATTCGCTTTATACGATAGCTAAAAAGTTTGAAGTTACATTAAATGACATAACTGAAGCAAATGGATTAGTTAATAACATGATTTATCCAAATCAAATCCTATTAATTCCTAAGAAAAATTATAATCCATCTTGTGATGAATATGTAACTAGAGTTAATGATACAGTAGAAGTCATCGCGAAAAATTTAGGGGTTACACCAATGGAATTAGGAGAATATAATGATTTTGGAAAATTATATTTAACAGCAGGTCAAAAAATAACAATTCCAAGAAATAATAAAGTTTACCGAATTAGTCAAAATGATACATTAGAAAGTATTTTAAAATTATCTAATCGTAGTTTAAGTGAATTACTTGAACTCAACAAAGATGCAATTTTAGAAGTTGGAAAAATAATTAATATTTAAGAGCCAAGTTAACTTGGCTTTTTGTATGTTAATTTTTTGTTAGAGACAGTATATGGTACTGTTTTTATAATAGTATGATACAAGGTTATCGAAATCTTATTTTTGATATTGGCGGTATGATTAGAGTGATGAAAATTAAAACAATTATTTTCATTGATATATAATATAATACTTGTTGTAGTATAAAAAAAGAAATAATTTAAATAAAAATATAAAAGGAGTACATAAAAAGTAAAAAATATTTTTAATATTTAACTTGTATATACTGACATTTACTGCTTCGCGTGAAAATAGATCTTTTTTTGAACTTATGATTTATAAAGATGTATTATGAACTTCACAGCCACTTGTGACATTTTATTGTATTCTTTTTATGTGTGGGCTATTTGTATTCCTGCAACCGTACTATTTGTAAACTTTACAATGATGAATATAATATTATTATATTTATTAGTACAATTACTTGATTTTGTCAAAAACAAGGATAAAAAAATTAGCTGAGCATTAAAAAGTGTAAAAAATTTAAAAAATATCGTTTTGGCGTTTTTTGAGCTAAAAATGCCAAATTCGTTCCGCTAGCGGACCGAATTAGAGAAAAAATCAAAAAAATAGCGTTTTTCGTTCCGCGAGGCAATTTTAGCGATATTGACAAAAAATGGTAACTAATGTATAATGATAGTGTAAATAACATCATATATTTTTAAAAAATAAAGATTATATAGGAGGGGAAAATGAAAAAAGTATTGAGTATTTTGTTTTTATTAATTTTTACTATGTGCTTAGGCGGCTGCAATCATGAACCTATTAAGTATTATGAAGATGAATATTTTAAGTATATGGATCGTGTATATATGGAAGAAGAATGGATTTATTTAACGGGATTTACAGAAAAAGGGTTGGAACAAGAAATTTTAATTATTCCTAGCAAGTTTAATGGTAAAAAGGTGAGAATAGGTGGTGTTCCTTCTTTGACCAGTCCAATGAGTTTTAGTAGTGAACACTTAAAAAAATATATTTAGAGGAAGAACTTACTAATTATGGTTTTCTCGACCCTTATAATTACGATATGAAAATCATTCATTTGTCTGGAGATTTAAGAAGTTTTTCTGATACTCTCAGAGGGAAACTATATGTTATTTTAGAAGCATACGAAAGAAGCCCACTAAGTAAAGCTTACCCTGCTAATGTAAGTTATAAATGGAATTATGAAGAAGCACCAAATTCAGGTTATTATTGGATAGATGATTATTATAATGAAATAATTTCATATATACCTACTGATCCAATAAGAGAAGGATATATCTTTGATGGATGGTATAAAGAACCTGAATGCATAAATAAGTGGGATTTTGATAATGATATTGTTCCTGGTACAGAATGGGAATTTATTACTCAATCACCACATAAAACCCTAGTTAAATATCAAGAAACTATATTATATGCTAAATGGGTAGAGTGTTAATTATGAAGATTAAGAAGTTTATAGTAGTTTTGATTATAGGAGGATAAAAATATGATGAAGAAAATATTAGTTACTATATTTTTGATGCTTTTTATTACATGTTTGGGTGGATGTCAAAACCCGGAAAGTGTACTTTACGAAGATGAATATTTTGTTTATAGATATCATGTTTATAATTATGATAAATCTATTATGGATGATTGTATGCATTTAGAAGGCTTGACTGAAAAAGGTAATGAACAAGAGA
>JAFQPO010000012.1 GCA_017411715.1 Bacilli bacterium
AAATAAAGCATTTGATATCTCAGTTGTTCCTTATCCAACAGCTGAAGGTGATGGTGCAGCTAAATCAATGTTTACAATCCCTATGGGTTATGAATCAACTTGGGCAATTCAACCAGTTGAAAATGGTGAAAATGGTATTAGTTCTAAGATTATTCTTAACATCTTAGATGACTTAATGAACTCATTACCACCAGAAGCAAAAACTGAATCATTAGACGTTAATGAAAAATACCGTGTATTCTTAGAAAAACGTATTAATTCTAATGAATCTGTTAACGCCATCATGAGCGTTCAAGATGGTATGCATGAAGGTCCTTCTTACTTATACCTAGACTTATTAGAACTTGTTTCTAGGACATCTGGTGAAGGTTCTCACTATAAATTAAATGGTTTCTGGATTAACTATCCAAGATTAAGCGGTGAAGAAGAACCATCTGTAGCACTTAACAAATTACAACCAATTTATGAAAATACTTTAAATGGAATCATTTACGGTAACTAATATGGTTTTATGAGCAACACCAATATGGTGTTGCTTTTTTTATTTAATAAAAATGTGATTGTGGTATAATAGTAAAGAAAGAAAGGGATATATATGGATAATACAAACACTAATTCTAAAATGAAGAATTTTTTTGAATGGGGCTTTGCGTTGTTTGTTGTTAATTTCTTTACTATATTTTCGGTTGTACTTTTGATTCCTGGGTTTGCTGGGATTTGTGCAATGTTTAGAAGTATTAAAGAGTTTTTAACATCTGGAGCTACAAGTCCATTTAAAAAATATTTCGGTTATTTTTGGCATTACTTTAAAAGAAGATGGGGCATTGGCTTAATTAATTTATTTGTGATATTTGCGCTTGTGATTAGTATATATGTATATGGCTTTTTGATGAACCCTGAGTTTGTTATTAGTCAAGTTGGATTTTGGGGATCAATTGTATTATCAATATTATTTTTATTAATTGTTCCACAAATTGTATATGTATGCGTATATTATGATCATATTATTTTAATAGATGTTTATAAGTTCGCAATATATATTACTTTTAGATTCTTATTTCAAACAATCATTAATTTTGTATGTTATGTAATTGGAATTAGTTTAGTTGTTATATTACCTATTTGGGTATGTTTTGGTATTAGTATACCAGCCCTTGTTAGTGTTAAACTAACATATCCACTTTATTATAGTATTTTAAAACTTATGGAAAAGGAGCTTGAAAAAGATGAGTAAAACAGTTTTAGGTATTGAAAGATTAGACGAATTTATGAATTTATTTGAAGGTAAACGTGTTGGATTAATTACTAACCCAACAGGTATTGATTCAAATTTTAAATCAAGTATTGATATTTTAAGAGAAAAAGTAAATTTAGTTGCTTTATTTTCTCCAGAACATGGTGTTCGTGCAAGTATCCAAGCTGGACAACATTTAGAAACATACATTGATAGTGAAACAGGAATCGTTGTTCATAGTTTATATGGAAAGACTCGCCATCCCTCTGAAGAAATTATGAACTCACTTGATGTTATGACAATTGATATTCAAGATGCAGGTTCAAGATATTATACATTTATTTATACCATGGCTTACTGTATGGAAGCATGCGCTAAATATGGCAAAAAATTTGTTGTTTTTGATAGACCAAATCCAATAAATGGTGAAGCTTGTGAAGGTAATATTCTAGACTTAAAATATCGTTCATTTGTTGGTTACTATGAAATGCCACAACGTCATGGAATGACAATTGGTGAACTTGCTAAATTGTTTAATGAAGAATATGGAATTGGTTGTGATTTAGAAGTTATTCCAATGTTAAAGTGGACTCGTGATATGGACTTTGAAGCAACAGGCTTACCTTGGGTATTACCATCTCCAAACTTCCCAACAATTAATACAGCTTATGCATATAACGCAACATGTTTATTTGAAGGAACAAATGTTGAAGAAGGTCGTGGAACAACTACTCCATTTGAACTTTTCGGTGCACCTTATATGAATAGTGAAGAACTTGCTAGAAAACTTAATAGTTTAAATTTAGAAGGTGTATATTTTAGACCTCAATGGTTTACACCAACATTCTCAAAATATCCAAAAACTTTATGTGGTGGGGTATTTATGCATATTACTGATCGTAAAAAATTTAAAGCTGTTAAGACAAGCTTTGCGATTGTAGAAACAATTCGTGATATGTATCCAGATGATTTCAAAATTAATAAGCCTTATGTAGAAGGTAGACCTTGTATGTTTGAATTTGAATCAGGATGCGATTATATGATTAAAAGAACATATAAATTAGAAGAATTATATGAAATCTTAGAAAGAGATAGTGCTAAGTTTGAAAAAATTCGCAAGCCTTATTTACTATACTAATAATTATGGGAAAGAAATATTGTTATTCAATTAGTGCATATCCTGCACTTGATCATAGTTTAGAACAAATTGAGTTATCGCTAAAAGTTGCTGCAGCACTTGGTGCGAGTAATGTATTTACTTCATATCATTTGCCTGAGGCTAATTATCAAGCAGATGAATTCGTTGTTAAATTTAATAAATTTTGTGAATTAGTTGAAAAATATGGATTGAAATTAATAATTGATGTTAGTGGAAAATCGTTTAAGAATTTAGTAGTACCTAAATGTATTTGTGCACTTCGCCTTGATTATGGGTTTACTAATGAAGAGATTGTTAATTTAAGTAAAAGTGATGATTTTGCGATTGAACTTAATGCTTCTGTTTTAACAATTGATAAGATTGAAGAATTAATTAATTTAGGCCTTAATGTTTCAAATACTCGTCTTAGTTATAATTTTTATCCTAAACTTTATACTGGGATGGATATTTTTGAGGTTGCTTCAAAAAATAAAATCTTAAATAGTTATGGTTTTCATATTATGGCATATTTACCAGGGGTTACATTTAAACGTGAACCTTTATGTGAAGGACTACCAAGTGTAGAGTCACATAGATATATGAAGCCAATGTATGCTGCAACTGAATTATTACTAACAGGTGTTGATGAAATTGGCTTTGGCGATCCGTTTGTTAAATTAGAAGAATTAGAAGAAGTTAAACAAGCAGTAGAAGATTTCAAAAATAACATTATTAATGTACCACTAAATGTTTATAGTGATGTAAGTAGTGTTGAACATGAAATTTTAGATGGTCTTCATTCATTAAGACTTGATGAAGCACCATACATGCATCGTTCTAGCAAAGGTAGAGGGAAAGCAGTTTTACCACGACCAACTCGTGATGTAAATATCTTAGATGTAACTATTGACAATGTACTATATAAAAGATATGTTGGAGAACTAGGTATTGCAAGACGCTCTATGCCGTATAATGAAAGAGTAAATATTGTAGGTTATATTGATCAAGTATACATAAATTTAGTCGATTTATTAAAACCAGGTTACAAATTTCGCTTTGTTAAAACAGTTGTTAATAATTAAGTAATAACTCTTTAAAAAACGCTAATTTGGGCTTATTTTAGGCTTATAAATAGATATTAGAGGTAGTTTATATGTATTATGGAATAAAATACCAAAAAGATGAAAAAACACAAATTGGACTAGGTTTAATGAGTGGAACATCACTTGATGGAGTTGATGTTGCAGTAGTCTTAGTAAAAGAAGAAAATGGTGAATTTAATTATCATTTAATCGGATTTGACTTTTTAAATTATGAAAAAGAGCTTAAAGAAAAGATTTTAAAAGTTGAAGAAGATAGTATTACCATCTTTGATTTTGCAAGGCTTCAAAAAGAATTAAGCTATGTTTATGAAAAAGCTATCAATAAAACACTTAAAAAATATAATTTAAAAAATACAGATATTGCTTTTATTGGTTGCCATGGTCAAACAATTTGTCATAATCCTAATGATGAATTTTCATATACTGTTCAAGCATTTGATGCTAATTACTTAGCATATAAATTCAATACAACTATTGTATATGATTTTAGAAATATGGACCTTTGTGCAAGTGGACAAGGTGCTCCACTAGTTCCAAAAGTTGAACAAGTTTTATACGCAAAAGACTTTCCTAATATATATGTTAATATTGGGGGAATAACTAATATTACATATTTAGATAAGAAAAATTGTATTGCTTTTGATACAGGCCCTGGAAATATGTTAATTGATGGTGCTATGCGTAAGCTATTTAATCAAGAATATGATGATAATGGACAAACATCAAAAAAAGGTATTTTAAATAAACAAGCACTCAGCTATTTACTTACAGATGAGTACTATAAATTACCATATCCTAAGTCTACAGGTAGAGAATATTTTAATGATGAATATTTAGAAAAAGCAATTAAAATGATTAAAGATTGTGGCTCTAATGATAGTGATGTAATTACTACTTTAACTTACTTAACAGCTATCCATTTAACAAAATCTATTAAGCGATTTTTTCCTAATTTAGATGAGAATTCTAAAATATTTTTAAATGGTGGTGGAGCTCATAATAGTCATCTAGTAGAGATAATTAGAGCAAATATGCCACAAGAAGTAATTATTGGAGCAGGTGGAAATGAAGAACTAGTTGATGCTAAAGAAGCAATGAGCTTTGCTGTTTTAGCCCACTTGACTTTAAATCATAAACCAGGCAATGTTACAACAGTAACAGGTGCTAAAGAAGAAGTAGTACTAGGTAGCGTTATTTTTGCACCTAGAAAGGAATAATAATATGAGTAATAAAATTAATATGAAAAGTATATCAACTGAAGCACGTCTTAAAGAAAGTGAACATATTGATACACTTAATACAATTGAAATCTTAAACATTATTAATAATCAAGATGCACTTGTTCATTTAGCTGTAAAAAAAGCACTACCACAAATAGAAAAAGTAGTTGATGCGGCAGTTGAATCAATTAAACAAGGTGGTCGTATTATATATATTGGTGCTGGTACTAGTGGAAGAATGGGACTAATGGACGCAGTTGAATGTCCACCAACATTTAGTGTATCAAGTGATTTAGTTGTTGGTCTTTTAGCTGGTGGAATGGGAGCATTTTCTAAAGCTGTTGAGGGGGCTGAAGATAATAGCCAATTAGGTGAAGATGATGTTAAAGCATTAAATATTAATGAATCTGATATATTAATTGGGATAGCTGCTAGTGGAAGAACTCCATATGTAATTGGCGCAATTAAGTACGCAAAAACTGTAGGCGCTAAAACAAGTTGTATAGTTACATCAAGTAACTCAACTTTAGCATCAATTGTAGATTATCCAATTGAAGCAGTAACTGGATCTGAAGTAATTACAGGATCAACTAGAATGAAATCAGGAACAGCTCAAAAAATGATTTGTAATATGATTTCTAGTGCAACAATGATTCGTCTTGGAAAAGTTTATCAAAACTATATGATTGACGTATGCCCAACTAATGAAAAACTTGTTGAACGTACACTTAAAATAATTAGTGATGCTTGTTCTATTGAAAGAAGTGAATCGCTAAGCTTATATGAAAAATACAATAGTCCTAAAAAAGCAATTTTTGCGTATTTCACAAAAATTGAAGATAGTGATGAAATTGATGAATTATTAAATAAATATAATGGACATTTAACAAATGCCTTAAAAGGAGAACTAAAATGATTAAACAAGTCGAAATTAATTCACATGGATATATATTAAGAGGATTACATCATCAAGTAGAAGCTCCTAAAGGAATTGTTGTAATGTTCCATGGTTTTACTGGTCACAAAAATGAAAATGGATATTTATTTAAACAATTATCTTACACATTAAATAAAAATAATTATGATGCGATTAGATTTGATTTTATGGGTAGTGGTGATAGTGATGGTGAATTTTGGGAAATGGATTATTCAACTGAACTTCGCGATGCAAGATGCATTCTTGACTACGCAAAACAAATTAATCGTGGTGAAGAACTTATTTTAATAGGATTTTCTTATGGTGGATTAATTGCAAGTAGAATATCTTTAGAATACAAAGAAGATTTAACAAAATTAATTCTTTTAGCTCCAGCAGCTAATATGCCATCACTTGCGAAAAATTTATTTAGTATACCTGAAAGATATATTGATGAAAATACAATTGACATGGGTGGTTATACAATGGTTAAACCATTTATTGAAAGTTTCAAAGATTTAGCACCATATGATAATTGTGAAACATTCACTAAACCAGTACTTATTGTTCATGGAGGAAGTGACAAATCAGTACCTCTTGAAAGAAGTAAAGGGTATGCGGAAAAATATTCTGATTGCAAATACGTTATTATTCCAAATAGTGAACATTGTTTCCAAAGTGTCAATCAACGTCAAGCATTACATCAAGAAATTATTGAGTTCTTAAATAAATAAAAAAAAGAGGTAAATGCCAAAAACGAATCTTTTCGTTTTGACATTTACCTTTATTATTTTCTAAGAATACCCATTTTACGTTTAACTTTTGTTAAAGTTTTACGCGCAAAATAACTAGCTTTTTCACGACCTTGATTTAAAACATTATCAAGTTCTTGAGTTTTAAGTAATTCATTGTATCTTGCTTGAATTGGTTTTAATTCATTTACTATAGCCTCTGCAACATCAGCTTTAAAAGTACTATAATTAGCATCTTTGTACTTGTTAACAAGTTCATCAATTGGTACTAAGGTTGTAGCACTTAAAATTGTTAATAAGTTAGCAATACCAGGTTTATTAACTGGATCATAACTAATTACACCATCACTATCAGTTACAGCACTTGCAATTTTACGTTTAATAGTAGCTTCATCATCTAGTAAATAGATACAAGACTTTTCAAGAGGGTCTGATTTAGACATTTTCTTAGTAGGGTCTTGTAAAGACATAATTTTTGCACCTGTTTTGGTAATTAGTGGATTAGGAACATTAAATGTTTCTGAATATCTAGAATTGAAACGTTCAGCAAGATTTCTTGTTAATTCTAGATGTTGTTTTTGGTCTTCACCGACTGGTACAAAATTAGCATTATATAATAAGATATCGCCAGCCATTAAAACTGGGTATGTTAATAGTGCGCTTGAAACACCTTGTGTTTGTTTTTGCATTTTATCTTTATATTGAGTCATTCTTTCAAGTTCACCAATATAAGAAATTGTTTGCATCAAATAACCAAGTTCCGCATGTTCTGTTACTTCTGATTGAATAAATAAAGTAATTTTTTCAGGATTTAAACCACATGCTAAATAAACAGCGGCTAAGCTTTTAACAGCATTTCTTAATTCAGTAGGAATTTGAGGAATTGTTATTGCGTGTAAGTCTGCGATAAAAACAAAAAATTCATCGCCCTCTTCAAGTGTATTTTGTAAGGCTACAAATTGTTTGATTGCGCCTAAATAATTACCTAATGTTAGTTTACCAGTAGGTTGAATACCAGATACTAGTGTTTTCATATATACCTCCTAAAAATAAAAAAAGCCCCTTTACAAAGGACGAAATTTCGTGGTGCCACCTTATTTTAAGAATATAGCAATATAAATGCAATATATTCTCCTTTAATCCATTAACGCTAGATTCACGGAAAAGCATTTCCTCTTTTCACATCCGAGCCCCATTCATTAATTATTATATATAACTTTTCCACTATCAGTTACTCACTATCATATAATTCATTAATTACTATTTCTCTTCATTTGTTTTAAAAATCACCCCTACTATAACATAAAAAAAAGATAATTGCAAGAGATGAGAAAAAATAAAATTTGACAATTAATAAAAATGATGATATAATAAACGCAAATTTTTAAAAAAGGTGAAAAAAATATGAATAAACAAAATGAACAAAGACTATATAATATAAGTAGACTGAAACAAATGGTTAAAATCTTTATCGCAGCACTTTGCGTATTCGCAGGGGTTACAGTTTTATTAATTGCTGCTAACATTTATAAATGTGAAGGTACTATTTATGAAAGAACTAAAAATCCATCAACTGGTGAAACAGTTGAAAAACAATGGCAAGATTTAGATGCTAAAATCACATATTTAGATTTTGCGTTTGGTCTTGAACATAATGAAGATGATTTTGACTTTGTACCAGTTGATCAAGATATAAGATTTTTATTTTTATATTTTAGTCAATTATTAGCATATGCATTGTTACTTTTCCAATTATTCAAATTAGGAAAGATGAAAACTGTAATGACTATATTAACAGCTATCATTTTAATAGGCGTTGGTATTTATAGTTTTATATTCTTCCACAATTATGCTCAAGAGTTACAACAAATATTTGATGATTCAATTACAATTATTAAACAAAGCTATGTGAATAAAACAGATAAAAATGCTACTATTACAGCTATTGATGATGCAACATGTCCTTCTAGAATTAATGTATCAATGTCAATTGTTCCATTCTTATCATGTGCATATATGGTGATTTCAGGAATTTTATGTTTAGTTGTTGAATACTTACGACATATAATTAAACAAACATCTGATCGAGGCGCAAAATGGATGGTCAAAAGAAATTAAAATCACTTATTATTAATATTACATTTAATATAGTTATTTCACAAATATTATTTTGGGTGGCATTCTTTTTAAACTCTAAAGAAAGTGATTATAGAATACTAGATTCATTTTTTGTAACTGGATTTTCGTATTTATTATTTGCTTTATTAAGAGTTGTTACTTCAGAAGGTGCTTTTTATTCAGTTAACTGGGCAATGAAAAAACTTGTGGATTTATTTAGAAGAACACCCAAATATACGATGAAGTATTTCGAATATGTAGAATCTCGTCAAAATGAACCGAAAGGAACAATATGGCCAACAGCAGTGGTAGGGCTTATTTACTTCATAATAAGCATAATTATGTATCTTATAATAAAGTAGGAATTGCTAAATTCCTACTTTTTTTCACTTTTCTTTACATAAATATCACATAAAATTCTCCAAGTAAGCGTTTTCTTCGAAAAAAGTATTGACTTTATGTGAAAAATGTTATATAATGTTAGCAATCAAGTTTGACCTTGATAGCGAAAATTTTACAAAAAGGAGAAAAAACATGAAAAAATTTATTACTAACAAAATTTTTATAATTGTTCTTGTTGCTGTATTAGCGGCTGCTACAATTGGATGTGGAATTACTTCTATCGTTCAACATGGTAAAATTAAAGACGCTAACGAAGAATTAGCAGAATTACAAGAACAAAAAGAAGCTCTTGAAGCTGCAAAAGGCGCATTAGCTACTGAAAAAGCTGCAAAAGAAGCTGAATTAGCAACTGCAAAAGCTGATTTAGAAGCTGCTGCAACTGCAAAAGCTGAATTAGAAGCAAAAGTTGCTGAATTAGAAGGACAATTAGAAACTGCTGGTGAAGCATTAAAAGCTGAATTAGCAACTGCAAAAGCTGAATTAGAAGCTGCTACAGCTGCAAAAGCTGAATTAGAAACAAAAGTTACTGAATTAGAAACAGAATTAGCAGGAATTGAAGCAGAATTAGAAGCTTCAAAAGAAGCTGCTGCTGCTGATAAAGCTGCATTAGAAGCTGCTATTCTTGCATTATATGCTGCAGGTTCAGAAGCTGTTACTAAATCTTTAGTATTTGCTAATGAAGAAGAAGTATTTGCAAACGGTGTAATCGTTGGTAAAAAATATGCTTTAGAAGTTCAATATGCATATACTTACTCATATGGTGAAGGCGAAAGTGCTGTTGCTTACGGCCCATTAGCTGAAGAAGATGAAATCGTTTATGATTATATGAGCGCTGTTACTTATGACTATAATAATGGTTTCTCATTTGATGCTGAAGGTGTAACATTCGAATTATTCGGTACTTATTACATCGCTGCATTCTTAAAATCTGATTTTGCAAATTATGTTCCATTTGATACAGAAGATAAAGAAGCATTACAAGCTGCTGATAACTATTTAGCTGTTTATAACTTAGCTGCATACGGTGTTGGTAACGGTGCATTAACAGCTGTTGAAGCTGTTGAACCTGTATATGTTGGTTTCGGTGAAGAATTAGCTACTAAATTAGAAGCTGGTTATGATGAAGAACATCAAATCTTCGCATCTAATGATTTCGCAATCATTGCTGCTGAGTCTAGTAATGAAGCTGTTGCAACAGTTACTGCTGCTGGTTTAGTTACAACAATTGATGATGGTAGTGCTGAAATTAAAGTAACTGTACAAAAAGGTGAAGAAACTTATGAAGTATTAGTATTAGTAGTTGTATTTGAAAAAGCTGCTGCTGAAGATACAGCTGGTGGTGCAGAAGGTGCTTGGTTCAACTTCAAATATGCATCAGTTGATACTCAAACTAAGATTTTAGCTTACATGGAAAGATACCTAATCAATGAAGGTGCATCTATTCCTGTATACAATAACTCAGGTGTAGTATTATACTCTGAACGTGTTAACTTTATTGCTGAAAACTACGTAGCTCAAATGGGTTATGGTCCAACAGCTGTTCCAATGGATGGTGGACAAACTGCAAAAGGTACTGCTGAAGACCCTGCATACAGAATGTGGACTTCTGCTGACCCATCAACTCTTAACCACTTAAATTATGCTGACAGTGTTGAATCTGATTTCTTAAGCTTAATCGCTGGTAGCATGATTTCATTTGACTGGAAAGTTGATGAAAATGGTGTTGGTATTGGTTGGGAAATTAAACCTGAAATGTTAAAAGAACTTCCTTATCCAGTTGATGAAGATGGTAATAGAATTGCTGAATTCAGTGGTTTAGAATCATATAAAACTTGGAAATATGAATTACGTGATGATCTAAAATGGGCTAACGGTGACGTTATGAACGTTGAAGACTTCATCTATACTTACAAACTTGTATTAGATCCACAATTAAATATGAAACGCGCTAACTACTTCTATGGTGGTGAAGCAGCAATCGCTGGTGCTGAAGCATACTTTAAAGGCGAAACTGCTGACTGGGCAACAGTTGGTATTAAACAAATTGAAGGTGAAAATGCATTCACATTCACATTCGTTAATGCATTAAAATTATGGGATGTTTGCTACAACACAAGTGGCTTCTTACACACTCCAGTTCATAAAGCAACTTGGGAAGCTAATATTGTAGATGGTACTCCTAGATATGGTAGTTTAACAGATGCTACATCTGCAAACGCTGAAGAAAATATTGCAAAAATCCAACAAACTTATATGGCATCAGGTGCTTATCAAATTAGCTACGCTGAAAAGAATAAAGAATATCGTTTCACTAAGAACCCTAACTACTTCGTATGGAATGAAGAAGCAGAAGTAGAAGTAAGACGTCCGGTTATGGAAAACTATTCTTACACCATCGTTAAAGATTCAAATGCTGCATTAGAATTATTCAAAGCTGGTGAATTAGACGTAACTAGTATTCCTGCAACTCAATATGATGAATGGATTAACTGGCCTAACCAAAAATTCTCTCCAGGTGCAACATCATTCAGACTTTCTGTTAACAGAATGACTCAAGCTGAATTAGATGCTAACTATGGTAAAGGTGCATGGGAAGCTAAACCAATTCTTCAAGAAGATGCATTCATGTGGGCATTATACTTCGGTTTAGACCGTGAAGGTGTTCAAAAAATCACTAAGACTTCTGAAGCATGGGCATCATATTTCACTAACGCATATGTAATCGTTACTCCAACTGAAGAAGGTGTTGACTCTGTTACTTATCGTGAAAGTGATTGGGGTCAAGCTGTTTATTCTGGTTTATATGGTGATGATATTGACCTATTATATGAACAAAAAGGTTATGACAAAGAATTCGCTAAAACTCAATATTTACTTGCATTAAAAGGTATGATGGATAAAGGTTTATTCGAATCAGGTGATGCATACAATGTAGAAATTGAAGTTGCTGCATTCGATGGTGTAACTAACGAAGCTGTTTACGCATATGTTGCTCAACATTACAATGAATTATTCAACGAAGCTGTTGAAGGTCATGCAGATTTTGCTAACGTAACATTCACAGCTACATTCGTTCCACAACCTGGTATGGACGTTTACTATGTTAAACAAATGACTGGTCAATATGACTTAGCATTAGCTGGTATCAGTGGTGGTACAATGGCACCTGCTGGATTCATGGAATGCTTCTGTGATGACAACCGTTCTGGTTTATTATTAAGCTTAGGTTTAGATTCACATAATGCTAACATCGCAATCAACTTAGACCTTGATGGTGATGGTGAATTAGACGGTGTTAAATACTGGTCATTCGATGCATTATATAGTGCAATGTGCGGTGACACATTCGTACAAAACGGTGTTGAAGCTGAAGCTCCAGAAGCTGAATAAGCTGAATAATTGTTATAAAAAAACACAAATAAAAAAAATATTGCGCCATATTATTTGTGGCGCAATTCTTTATGAAAAAAGGAGAAATAGACAATGTTAAAATATATACTAAAACGTGTTGTATTAATCATATTTACATTGTTCATAATATTATCACTTGCTTATATTTTGATGCAATTTACAGTTGATCCACATCAAAGAATGTATAATTACTATATACCAAAATCTCAAGAATCAAAAGACTTTACTCTTGAACAAGCAGTAGAATATGGTGTTCGAGAAGGTTGGGGTCAAAGACAATTAGAAATCATAGCTAATGAGGATGAATTTAATTTATCAGAAAATGAAAAACTAGTTATTGCTGAAATTAAGAAAGATGCACTACTAACAAATGCGGAAATTTTTGAAAACACAAAAGACAAATTACAAAGTACTCAAGCAGTTGATGTTACTCTAGTTAGTAAACTAGTTACTGGTTTAATCACAAAGGGATTATTAGAAGTTGACCTTGTACGTATTCCAATTATGGAAAGATATTTTAATTGGTTATTCAATGCGATTCAAGGTAAATGGGGTGTTTCAGCAGTACTTGAAATTGGAGAAAATCCATGGGTTTTAGTAACTGAATATATTCCGTATACAATTAGATTAAATATTTTACCTTTATTAATTTCAACTCCATTAGGATTCTTATTTGGTATTATTGCTGCACTAAGAAAAAATAAACCAATTGACTATGTTATTAGTTTAGCAGTTATGATTTGTATTTCAGTACCATCATTTGTATTCGTAACTTTGCTTATGATTAATGCTAATAAAATGGGATTACCAATACAATTTAGCCCGGCAGATAAGGTAACCTGGAAAGACTATATAATTCCAACTATTGCTCTTTCTGTAGGCCCAATTGCTTCATTAACTCGTATAACACGTGCAGAATTAACTGAAGTATTAACAAGTGAATATTTATTACTTGCAAGAACAAAAGGTTTAAATAGATTCCAAGCAACACTTAGACATGCTTTAAGAAATTCATTATTACCACTTGTACCATCTATTATTGGTAGCTTCGTTGGTATCATGTTCGGTTCATTAGTTATTGAACAAATTTATGGTGTAAAAGGTGTAGGACAATTATTGATTAATTCAATTAATAAAGATAAACCAGACCACGATGTTGCAATGGTTACACTTACATTCTATACAGTTATTAACTTAATTACAATTTTATTTGTTGACCTAGCTTATGGTGTGGTTGACCCAAGAATTAGAATGGGGGCAAGATAGTATGAGCGAAAATGTTAAACAATATAATTTCCAACAAGGTGATTTTGAGTTCGTACAAATGAACGAAAAAATCTTTGATAAAAAATTCGAAACAAAAGCTGTAGGGTATTTAGGGGATGCTTTTAGAAGATTTGCGAAGAATAAAACTAGTTTAGTTGCATTCTTTATATTAATATTTATAGTTTTAATGGCTATAATTGTTCCATTTACAAATCCTGGCGAAAAAGAAAATCGTCGTCCTGATTTACAATTTTTCCCACCTCGTATTCCATTGTTAGAACAATACGGAATAGCGGATGGTACTACCACTAAAAATGGTATAATTGTAGATCAAATTATTTCTATTAATGATCCAAGAATTTATTCAACTGATGGTATTCCAAATGTTGAGTCTAAAGATAAAGCAGTAGCTGATTTAAGCAAATATATCTTTGTTGAATTTTTAGGCGATGGTCTTACAATGGAAGACATCGAAAAAATGGCTTATGACAGTAAAGATGCTAATGGGAATCCTGTTAAAAAAGTTGACGGTATAACATATAATCTTTATAAACATTTAAATGCCCCACGTTGGGATAATAAAGCTACATATAAAGAGTATTTAGCATATAAAGAAGCTGGCGTTATCATGAAAGATGAAAATGGTAATGAAAGAGTAATTTTCCTTACTGAAAGTCTTGCAAACTATCGTATTGCATGTCTTGATAATCAAATTAAGCCATTTGTTGAAGATAGAGCAGCTAATAAAGATCATCCAGATTATACAATGTTAAAAGCTATAGTTAAAGAATACGGCAAACCAATTGAACCAACAAAACCAAAAATTGGTGCAAATGGAAATTGGTGGTTCGGCAAAATTGATACTGGAATTAAAGTGGAACAAGGTGCTGAGGAAGGCAGTCAACCATTAAATCAACCAGTAGTTGGTGAAAACGGTACTTGGTGGATTGGCGAAGTTGATACAGGTATTTTAGAAAAAGCAAATCCATATGATTCTTTGACACAAGAACAAAAAGAATTACTTGATAAATATACAGAAAATTTCTATAAAACAAATATTGATCCAGAGTGGGATCCAATTAAAACTGCTAAATGTTATATTTTAATTAATCCAGCATTAGCACAAACAGAAGAAGTTTACCATTATTTTGGTACTGATATTAGTGGCCGTGATGTTTGGACACTATTATGGCAAGGTACTCGTTTATCATTATTAATTGGTTTATTCGTTGCTGTTGTATCAATTATCGTTGGTGTTGTTTGGGGTGCTATTTCTGGTTACTATGGTGGAACTATCGATATCATTATGGAACGTTTTACCGAAATATTAACTGGTATTCCTTGGATTGTTATTATGACAATTACTAAAATGCTATTATATGGTAAAATTCCGGCTGAATTAATAGTTGCCATATCATTAGTATTAACATCATGGACAGGTACTGCTAGTATGGTACGTGCTCAAATGTATCGTTATAAGAATAGAGAATACGTATTAGCATCAAGAACTTTAGGTGCTAAAGACTTAAGATTAATTTTCAAGCATATTTTACCTAATGCAATAGGAACAATTGTTACAGGATGTGTACTTGTTATTCCAAGTGCAATCTTCTTTGAATCAAGTGTTGCTTACTTAGGTTTAGGTATCGATGCTGGTACTATTTCAGTAGGTAACTTATTAAGTGCTGGCCGTGAAGCTGGTATTACTACACATCCACATTTAACTATTTTCCCTTCATTATTAATTGCGGTCTTAATGATTTCATTTAATATGTTTGGTAATGGTTTACGTGATGCATTAAATCCTTCTCTAAGGGGGTCTGAATAATGGCTGAAGAAAAATTAGAACAAGTTACACAAGAAAAAGATAAATATGAAAATTTATATAAATTTTCTCGTAAACTTGAAATTAAAACTTTACAAGAAAAATATCCAAACCCTAATGTATCACTAGAAGTTCCAGGATACTTAGAAGGTGAAATGGATGAAAACACTATTCTAAGAGTTAAAAATTTACATATTTCATTTAAAACTCCAAATGGTCTTGTTCGTGCCGTACGTAATGTAAACTTCGACCTTAAGAAAGGTGAAACATTATGTATCGTTGGTGAATCAGGGTCTGGTAAGAGTGTTACTAGCCGTGCTATTATGGGTATTTTAGCTGGTAATGCTATTATCGATGAAGGTCATATTTATTATAAAGATAAAGACCTTGCTAAATGTAAAGAAAAAGACTTCTATGAATTAAGAGGATCAAGCATTGGAATGATTTTCCAAGATCCACTATCAAGCTTAAATCCAATTATGAAAATTGGTAAACAATTAACAGAAGCTTTAATTTTAAAAACAGGTTTAAACCGTGAACAAGCTAAAGTTCGTGCAATTGAATTAATGCACGAAGTTGGTATTCCTGAACCTGAAAAACGTTTCAAACAATATCCTTTCCAATTCTCTGGTGGGATGAGACAAAGAATTGTTATCGCAATTGCTCTTGCGATGGAACCAGAAATCTTAATTTGTGATGAACCTACAACTGCCCTAGACGTTACAATTCAAGCACAAATTCTAGATTTAATCAAAAAACTTAAAAAAGAAAAAGATTTAACAATTATCTTTATTACACATGACTTAGGTGTAGTAGCAAATATGGCTGATAGAATTGCTGTTATGTATGCAGGAAAGATTGTTGAATATGGTACATCTGAAGAAGTATTCTATAATCCTCAACATCCATATACTTGGGCATTACTTGAATCAATGCCTTCATTATCAACATCAAACAGACTTTCTGCAATCCCAGGTACTCCACCTAACATGATTTATCCGCCAAAAGGTGATGCATTCGCACAACGTAACCGTTATGCGTTAAAGATCGATTTTGAACAAGAACCACCTTTCTTTAAAGTGACTGATACACATTATGCGGCTACATGGTTATTACATGAAAATGCGCCTAAAGTTGAAAACCCACTTAAAAATCGCTATCAAAGTCAACGTAAAGAAACTAATGTGGAGGTGACTGAATAATGGCTGAATTAGAAAATGTAAAAGCTACAAATCCGGCTGAAGCAGAACCTATTCTAGAACTTAAAAATGTTCGCCAATATTTCCAACATGGTTTCGGTAAAAATAAAGTCGTAGTTAAAGCTGTTCATAATGTAAGTTTTGATGTTAAAAAAGGTGAAGTATTTGGTTTAGTTGGTGAATCAGGATGTGGTAAAACTACTACAGGTCGTTCAGTAATTAAACTTTACAATATCACTGATGGTGATATCGTATTTAAAGGAGTTACTATTTCTCGTGGTACTCGTACATTTAAACAAAATATTGCTTCACTTCGTAAACAAATTGCGGCTATCAAAGCTGAATCAAAAGAAGCTTTAGATGATTTAAAAGGTGAATTGAAATTACAAGAAGAAGGCGGAGATACTACTGCTAATAATACTTCTAATAGAATGTCTGAAATCAAAGCTGATGAAGAAAGCAAAGTTGCAGCATTAAAAGAAGAAATTGCAGCTAATCGCGCTAAGATTAGAGAAGCTAGATCTATTAATAAACGTAATGCTGAATTAATGGATAAAATGCAAATGATTTTCCAAGATCCAATTGATTCACTTGACCCTCGTTTCACAGTTAAAGATATTATTGCTGAAGGTATGATTATTAATGGTGTTAGAGATAAAGCATACATTGAACAAAAAGTTAATGAAGCTTTAGAACTTGTTGGACTACTTCCAGACCATGCTTCACGTTATCCACATGAATTCTCTGGTGGACAACGTCAAAGAATTGGTATTGCTCGTGCTCTTGTTGTTAATCCAGAATTAATTATTGCCGATGAACCTATCAGTGCACTTGATGTATCTATTCAAGCACAAATTATTAACCTTTTAAATGATATTAGAAAAGATATGGGATTATCAATTTTATTCATCGCCCATAACTTATCAGTAGTTAAATTCTTCTGTGATAGAATTGGCGTAATGTACTATGGTCGTTTAGTTGAAATCGCAACAGCTGAAGAACTATTCGCTCATCCATTACATCCATATACTAAATCATTATTATCTGCAGTTCCACTACCTGACCCTGATTATGAAAAGAATCGTAAACGTATTTTCTATCGTCCATCTCTTCGTGAGTATACTGAAGATAAACCGATAATGACAGAAATTCGTCCAGGGCACTTCATCTATGCAAGTAAATCTGAACTTGCTAGATATGAACGCGAATTAAATGGTGAAGAAGTGGAAAAAGATCCTACATTAATTTATAGTGGAGAATAATTGTTCAAATGATACAGATTTATACAACACCAAGTTGTGCGTCTTGTCGTAAAGCTAAAAAATGGTTTGATCAATATAATATTCCTTATTCAGAAAAAAATATTTTTAGTATTAAACTTAGTAAGGAAGATATATTCAAAATGCTTGCGAATAGCGAAAATGGGTTTGAAGATATTATTTCTACAAGATCTAAAATCTTCAAAGAAAAACAACTTGATCCGGACGCAATGAGTGTTCAAAGTTTAGTAGACTTTATCATTGAATATCCGAGTGTGTTGAAAAGACCGATTATTTTAAATGAAAATGAATTGCAAGTAGGATATAATAATGAAGATATTACGATATTCTTACCTAAAGAATTACGTAAAAGCGAAGCATTCAGTGCTTTTGATAAAGAAAAAGAATAGACACTTTTATAGTGTCTATTTTATTTTGAGAAAAAAGATAAAAAAATACAAAATAACTCTTGTTTTTTTGTTTAAAATGTGATAAAATATATATATAAACAATAGGAGGCTCATATGATCCAAATATATACTACCCCAAGTTGTGCATCTTGTCGTAAAGCTAAAAAGTGGTTTGATCAATATAACATTCCTTATGCAGAAAAAAACATCTTTAGTATTAAACTTAGTCCTGAAGATATTTTTAAGATGCTCGCAAATAGTGAAAATGGCTTTGAAGATATTATTTCAACTAGATCTAAAATCTTTAAGGAAAAACAACTTGATCCAGATAATATGACAATCAATCAATTAATCAATTTTATCATTGAGTACCCTAGTGTATTAAAACGCCCTATTATTATTAGTGATACAGAATTACAAGTAGGATATAATAATGAAGATATTACAATCTTTTTACCAAAAGAACTTCGTAATAAAGATTGTTTCAATCACTTTACTGAAACTGATGAAGAATAAAAGAGCCTTTTTAAAAAGGCTCTTTTTTAACTAAGATTAATTAACAATAACCACGCAAGACCATAATAACTAATAACAGCCATTAAGTCATTAATTGTTGTGATAAGTGGTCCAGATGCAACAGCTGGATCAATACCAAAGCGATACAATGTTAAAGGGATTGTTGCGCCAGTAAATCCTGATATGAGCATTGCAATGCACATAGCACATCCAACACAACCAGCAGCATTAGCTGAGAATCCAAAATCATTGTTTAGTATTAATAAATATATTCCTACAATTAAAAATGAAATAACTCCTACAATTAAACCATTAAAGAATGCTACTCTCATTTCTTTAAAAATGATAGTGAATTGTTCTTTAATAGAAAGTTTTTCTTTTAAACCTAGTGATCTAACTGTAACCGCAAGTGATTGTGTGCCTACATTACCTGCCATACCTAGAATTAATGATTGAAATGATACAATTATAGGTAGCGCATCAACTACGCTTTCAAACATTCCTACAACAGCTGAAACTAAAAGTCCTAAGAAAAGTAAGATGATAAGCCAAGGAATTCTTTTCATAATGCTTTTTATTAGCTTTTCATCTGCTTCTACTTCTGAACTAAGCCCCGCAAATTTTGCGTAGTCATCACCTAATTCTTCGTCGACAATTTCAATAATATCTTGGGCAGTAATAACACCAAGTAATTCATTATTTTTATGTGATATAACAGGAATTAAATCTTCCTCATAACTTTTGATGCGTTCAATATTTTCAGATATCATATCATTATCAAATACATATGGGAAGTTAGTTGAAATAAAATCATCAAGCAAAGCTGAGCTTCTTGCTACAATCAAATCTTTTAAATCAACGGCACCATAGAATGCGTTGTTTTCATCAACAACAAAGATTGTATAAATATTATCATTTTCGGCTGCTTCTTCAATTAAAGTTTTCATAGCTTTTTTAATTGAAGAATCTTTTTTTATAACAATAAAATTAGTACTCATTTTACTACCAATTTCATCATCATCATAAGAATCTAACATTAAGATATCTTCTTTGATTTCTTCATCTTCAATTAATTCTAAGACATTAGTTTTAGTTTCTTCATCTAAGTCATCTAGAATTTCTAAGGCTTCATCAGCATCCATTTCCTGAATGATTTCTGCAGTTTCTTCATCATCAAAACTAGATAAATAACTACTTGCATCATCTAAGTAAGAAATGATTTCTGACATTTTTTCGTTCCCTAAAATATCAAGTAGTTTTTCCTTTTCCTCAGTAGTTAATTCTTCTAATACACTAGCGATGTCATTGTCATGGTATTCATCTAGTGCTAACTTAATTTTTTCATTTGATAAATCGCTTCTAATAATTGATAAAATTATAGTACTAAAATCACGATTTTCGAAATTATTATTTTCCATATAAAAAACTCCCTTCTTAAGAAGGAAGCAAAGCCATTTTATTGAATGACAAAACGGTGTAAAAATGCATCCTTCTTACATATCTTTTCTTGATTGTTATTCAGTTGATACGACTCGGAACTCATAAATACACCTCCTATTTTTGATATCTTTCTTCTCCCCACCATTTAGGTAGTAATTCACCAATTTTGATAAACTCTTTTGATTTATAATCAGTCATGACTAAAGTTTCTTTATTTCTGATGTCAAGTTGTAATAAAAATTCACGACATGCTCCACATGGTAGAAAGTTTCCTTCTTTGTATGGTGGAACATCTCTCATGACCAAAATCTTTTTGATGAATGTTTGGTTACTATTTACAATCATATTGATTGCAGCAATTCTTTCAGCACATAGGTTTAATACACCACTTGCACCTTCTATACAAAAACCTGTATATATTTCACCATTTTCGGCTTCAATTGCGCATGCAACATGATTAGCATAGAAAAATGGGGATAAGTCATGGGGATGATAGTTTTCTTTTGCTTTAAGATATAATGTATCCCAAATATCCATATTATCACCTCATATATATTATATCATATATTAATAAAATAAGAAATAAAAAAAGCATGCTTTTCGCATGCTAGAAACTTCTTTTTAAAGCATCATATGCTCTTTTAATTTTAGTGTCACCTTTTTTATAGACAATACCAAATTGTTTAACAGTTTGAACAAATTCTTTTTTTGTTTGTTCATAACTTTGTCCTTCGAATTCTAATTCATAATCAGTTTGGCCAACAAAAGTACATTTATCAATCGCAAGTGTTCCATGCATATGAGGGAAGAAAATACGGTATGTTGATAAACTCATATAATTAGTAAGGGTTTGTTCTTTAATGATATCAGCTAAATCATTTTTAATTTCTTCGTTTGGAATAATTCCTTCTTCAACAAAAGATTTAAACTCTTCTTCAGAAATGATAGAAGTGATTTCAATTTTGTTATATCCTTTCTTACGACGAAGAGTTAATTCATATTTATCTCTTTTACGAACACGTAGTACTATTTCTGAAGCTTTTAAAGTAAAACGTGGTGTGTCAAAATAATAGTTAGTTTGTAAGTTAGCGGGTTTGTCTTTATACATTTCCGCAAGTTTTAAATATTCGTTTTGTGAAAGCATTGTTCTAAATGTAACTTCGAGTTCTTTTGCCATAATATGCCCCTTTTGTATAGAATTCTTTCTTATTTCGTATTATACACTATTATTTTAAAAAAGCAAGTAAATTATACTATAATTTTATTTGGCTAAAATAAGTGACAATAAAATCCATTTATGATAAAATTATTATGGTGATAAAATGATTTTAAGGTATCATATAACTAAACATACATTAATTAAAGATTTTTTAGAAAAAAAACTATCTTCTAATCTAATTGTTAGTATCAACCTTTATGGTATGTATATTGTTAATAATCAACAAGTAAAAAACTATTATCCTTTAAAACCAGGTGATGTTCTTGAGGTTGTGCTTCCAAAAGAAGATAGTGATAATATAAAAGCTATTAAAGGTGATTTAGATATATTATATGAAGATAGTTATTTATTAATATTAAATAAACCAGATGGATTAGCTACTTTGCCAACTGGAGTTCATTATAACAATTCACTTGCAAATATCGTTGCGGGGTACTTTGCGAGAATGGGAATAGAAAGTGGTATTCACTTTGTTAATAGATTAGATTTACCGACTACAGGCATTATAGTTCTTGCTAAGAATAGTCTAATAGCTGGTATGATGAAGGATGCAATCCTTTCTAAAAAATATCTTCTTGTTGTGAACAATCATTTAAGTAGTGGAGGAATGATTGAAGGGGGAATATATAAAGAAGATGATATGAAAAGAAAGTTTACTAAGGATTTTATCAATAGTAAAACGGTCTATGATGTAGTAATGAGTAAAAATAAACAAAGCTTAGTTGTAGCGACTTTATTAACAGGAAAAACGCACCAACTAAGACTGCATTTCTCTAGTATTGGTGCGCCTATAAAAGGAGATAAGATGTATGGGGATGATCAAAGTGATAAGCTATATTTGCATAGTTATTATCTAGAATTTATTCACCCCATTACAAATGAAAAAATTGTTATTGTTCATTATCCAAAGTGGTATGATCAAACAAAATGGTATCAATAAGACCATAAGCTCTTGCTTCAAAGGCATTAAGATAATAATCGCGCTCAGCATCGCGTTCTATTATTTTAATGTCTTTTTTACAATTTTTAGCTAATAATTCATTAATAATATGTTTGGTTTTAATAATTTCTTCTGCTACTATCATTATATCGGTAGCTTGTCCACTAGCTCCCCCTAATGGTTGATGAATCATAATTTTAGTGTGAGGTAATGAATATCTCATGCTTTGTGTACCGCTTGCTAAAAGAAAAGCACCCATACTAGCACAAAGTCCCATACCAATAGTTGAGACATCAGGTTTAATAAATTTCATCACATCGTATATTGCAAGACCTGCTGATACACTTCCACCTGGTGAATTAATATATATAGAGATTGGACTTTTTTCATCAACACTTTCTAAATATAAAAGCTGTGCTATTACACTAGAAGCTGTTGCGTCAGTTATTTCACCAAATATTAAAATAATTCTATCTTCAAGAAGTCTTGAATATATATCATAGCTTCTTTCACCACGTGATGTTTGTTCGATTACCATAGGTGTTAAATGCATAATAATCCCTCCTATTTTAATATATCAAAAAATATTTAAAAAAAATAAGAAACTTTGTCAATAACACAAACATTTTTATAACTTTGTCATAACATATTAATAAAGGAGGTGTCAAAGATGTTTGGTTATAATAATATGCCTAATGGTGATGTAAAACAACCTGAACTAAACAACAAAGAATGTTGCCCAAAACGTCCTATGTGCCCAACAACTTACACTGAATGTAAACCAATTGTTACATGTTCTAAACAAGTAATTGATCAATATCATATTACAAAACAACCATATATTCACAACTATCATACAGAGGTAGTACATCATCATATTACTGAAAATGAATTTATTCCAAATTACACTTGTAGTGAAGTTCATGTTAATGAGCCTAATAGATGCTGCCGTGATTAATTAAAAAGAGACATTAGTCTCTTTTTATTTTTATATTCTTTATTCTTGTAAAAAAAACTAAAATTTGGTATAATATGATAGATATAAAACACGTTGATAAAGAAAGAGTAATCAAACCTTTATATGACAGAAAGAAGAATTATAGCTGAGAGTTCTTTAATATGAAATTGATGAAAGTTCGTCTTTGGAGTGGCGTTAATAGCGTCCGTATGCAATCGCGTTAAGAGGCACCTAAGTGTAAGAAAAATATTTCTTAAAATAAAGGTGGTACCGCGGAAAATTTCGTCCTTTTTGTATGAAAGGGACTTTTTTATTTATTGGAGGTAAAAAAGAATGATTGATCAATTACAAACAATGTTACAAGATGCTTTGTCACAAATTGCATCTGCTAATTCTCAACTTGAACTTGGAGAATTAAAAGCAAACTTTTTAGGTAAAAAAAGTCCGCTTAGTGAAATAATGAAGAAAATGGGTTCAATGTCACCAGAAGAAAGAAAAACTTTTGGGATGAAAGCTAATGAATTTAAAGTGCAAATTGAAAATGCTTTAAATGCTCGTCGTACAGAACTTGAAAGACTTGCGATTGCGGCACGTCTAGCTAGTGAACATATTGATGTTACTTTACCTGGTAGAAAATTATCAGTAGGGTCACTTCATCCACTTACAAAAACAATTGAAGAAGTAGAAGACTTCTTTATTGGTATGGGGTATAATATCGCTGAAGGACCAGAAGTTGAACTTGATTTATACAACTTTGAAATGTTAAATGTTCCAAAAGGGCATCCTGCACGTGATATGCAAGATTCATTCTACATTTTAGATAATTTATTATTACGTACACAAACATCTCCTGTACAAGCAAGAACATTGCTTGTTTCAGATAATAAACCAGTTAAGATTTTATGCCCTGGTAAAGTATATCGTCGTGATGATGATGATGCTACTCACTCTCATCAATTCATGCAATTTGAAGGACTTGTAGTAGGTAGTGATATTACAATGTCTGACTTAAAAGGAACACTAGAAGCATTTATGAGAAAAATGTTTGGACCAACTCGTGAAATTAGATTCCGTCCATCATACTTTCCATTTACAGAACCAAGTGTAGAAGTAGATGTATCATGCTTTAAATGTGGCGGAAAAGGATGCCCATTATGTAAAGGTAATGGCTGGATTGAAGTATTAGGTGCTGGTATGGTTCATCCTAATGTATTAACACAAGCAGGATATGACGCAGAAAAAATGCGTGGCTTTGCTTTTGGTGTAGGGATTGAACGTGTAGTTATGTTAAAATATGGTATTGATGATATTCGTCATCTATATACAAATGATATTAGATTCTTAAAACAATTTGAAAGGGGAGAATAAAATGAGAGTATCATATAAATGGTTAAAAGAATTAGTTAATATTGATGATATATCTTTTGAAAAGTTAGTTAGTGATATATCTCTTTATTCAATCGAAGTAGAAACAACAGAAGAAGTAACATCTGCATCTCCTTGCTTAGTAATCGGACATGTTTTATCAAAAGAAAAACATCCTAATGCGGATAAATTATCTGTATGCCTTGTAGATGTTGGTAGTGAAGTATTACAAATTGTTTGTGGTGCACCAAATGTTGCGGCGGGACAAAAAATTATGTTAGCAAAAGCTGGAACAAAACTTCCTGGTGGAGATATTAAGGTTAGTGAAATTAGAAGCGTTAAATCTAATGGTATGATTTGTTCTTTACAAGAAGTTGGTCTTGAAAGTAAATATATTCCTGAAGAATTTGCTCATGGTATATATGTTTTAGATGATGATGCACCAATTGGTGAAGATGCACTTGAATACTTAGAATTAAATGATCAAGTTGTTGAACTTGGACTTACTCCAAATAGAATGGATTTACTTTCAATGCGTGGAGTTAGTCAAGATGTTGCAGCGATGTATTCAACAACTGTTAATCCTATTGAATATGAATTAAAAGAATCAAATAAAAAAGCAACTGATGAAATTGAAGTTTCTTCAACTACTCCAAAATGTATAGATTATTATGCACGTGTTATTAAAAATGTTGAAATTAAAGAATCACCAAATTTCTTAAAAGCTAGACTTATTGCTGCTGGTGTTAGACCAATTAATAATGTTGTCGATATTACTAACTATATTTTAATGTTATTTGGACAACCACTTCATGCATTTGACCAACAAACTTTAGGTAATAAGATTGTTGTTAGAATGGCAGAAGAAGGAGAAAAGGTTGTAACTTTGGATGAAGTTGAAAGAACACTTTCAGCTGATGATATTGTTATTACTGATGGAGTCCGTCCAGTATGTTTAGCTGGTGTTATGGGATGTAGTAATACTGAAGTGACTAATGAAACAAAAAATGTTGTATTAGAAGCAGCAGTATTTGATAGTTTATCAGTTCGTAAAACTTCAGCTAGACTTGGCTTAAGAAGTGAATCTAGTACACGTTTCGAACGTGGTGTTAATGTTAACTCTACACTTGAAGCTTTAAATTATGCATGTTACTTATTACAAACATACGCTGGTGGTGAAGTGTTAGAAGGTTATGCAAATACAAACGGTGTATTTATTGAAGATAAAGTAATCAATATAACAAAAGATGATGTTGTTAATTATTTAGGTATTGATATTACACTAGAAGAAATTAGTGATATTTGTAGTAGACTTGCTTTTAATAACTTAATTGATGGTGAAACTTTAAGTGTTTATGTTCCAAATCGTCGTATGGATATTTCAATTAAACAAGACTTAATTGAAGAAATCATTCGTATTTATGGATATAACAATTTAAAAGAAACTATTCCAGCAACAAACACAACAGGAGCTTTAACTCCTAGTCAAAGATTAAGAAGAAGAGTTAAACATCATCTTGCAAGTCTTGGTTTAAAAGAAGTTATTACATATACTTTAATTAATCCAACTGAAGATGAAAGTTTTGATATTTTATATCAACCAGAAACAGCTCCTATTAAATTACTACACCCAATGAGCGAAGAAAGAAGCGTTGTAAGACGTAGCCTTATTCCAAGTCTACTTACAGCCGCAAAGTTCAATAATGCGCGTAAAATGGGCGATTTAGCACTATTTGAGATGGGTAATGTTCATTACTTCAAAAATCAAGAAGAAGTTCTTTATGATATGCATTTAGCAGGTTATTTAAATGGAACATTCGGAAATGAATCTGGTCTTAGTCAAAATAGAGTAGTTGATTTCTATTTGGTTAAAGGAATCATTAATTCAGTTGAAAATCTACTAGGATTAAAACTAGACTACAAAAAACTAGATCAAGAATCATCAACACTACATCCAGAAAGAACTGCTTTAATCTACTTTAAAAATGAACTTATAGGTTTTGTTGGCGCATTACATCCAGAATTTGCGAAAAGAGAATCTATTGATGGTTATGTTTTTGAACTTGATTTAGACAAACTAATCAAACATTCATTGGAACTATCAACTATTTCATTCACACAAATCCCTAAGGTTCCAGCAGTTACAAGAGACCTTGCGATTGTTGTAAAGGATACCGATTATGTAGGTGAAATGATAGAGGCTATTTATAAAACTGATAAAGAAGCAATTTCACAAGTAAGTGTATTTGATATATATAAAGGTATGCCACTTGCGGAAAACGAAAGAAGTGTAGCTTTAAGAATCACACTTGTAAGTGATGTTACATTAACAGAGGATGTTATTCAAACAAAGATTAATAAGATTATTAAAATGTTAGAATTCCGCTTCAAAGCATACATTCGTTCATAATAAAATAAAGTTTATAAAAATATTCCCTATTTACATTATGTGAGTAGGGATTTTTAATTTTAAAAATACTTGCTTTTTCGTGCAAAAAATTAAAAAAATACTTGTCATAATGCGGCTGACCCTAATATTGGACTTGCGTTGAGTGCTGACTATACTACACAAAAATGTTATATTGTTTGTAATAGAAATTTAATGATAAAAGATGGTATTGTTCATATACCATTTTATATGGTAATGTTTTTATAGAGTATCTTAATAGAAGTGGAAACTACATTAATGCTTGTATATGTTTATTGATGCTTAATGTAGTTTTTATAAAGTTTTGGTGGGAAAAATTTGTTTGTTAAAAATATTTAAAATTGTTAAATTTTGTAATAAATAATTATGCCACTTGCAAAAATTAGCGAATTTTGATATACTAAAGGTAGAAAAAAGGAGAATGGTTATGAATAAAATAATGAAATTTGCAAGTTTATTTTCACTAGTTATTGTTACGTTTTTGATGTTTGGATGTTCATTAGGTAATCAACCTCATGATCAACATGATGAAACTGAAGAACAAATTGTTAATAATTTATTACAAATAATTCCTACTCAGATTTCAGATGGATTAGAACTTCCTGCAGTAGATTCTACAACAAATATTGCTATTACATGGCGCAGTGCAAATCCAAGTGTTTTAACTGATGATGGTTATTTATATGCTCAAGATGAAGCAACAACTGTTGAATTAATTGCTTCATTTAAAATTAATGAAGAAACTAAAGAGCATAGATTTACTATAAATGTAGATGCCACTGATGAAAGTTTATTTAATAAAGGGTATGATACATATATAAAAGACATCCCTGCAACTACAGTTAAAAAGATTAACTTTTATACAAGAAACTTATATGGATATACTGTAAATTATAAATCACTTGATGAAAGTATTGCTTTAAGTGATGGTACAGTTTTCCAACACCTTGAAAGCGATAGGGATGCAAAATTTGAAATTACTTTAACATACGGTAGAACAATCAAAGTATATACAAAAACTATTACAGTATTAAAATATACAGATTTACAAGTTGCTCAAGAAATATCTAGATGGGTAAAAACTCAAATTACTGAATATAATAATGGCACAATAGATGTTTTACCAACAACTCATCCTGAGTTTGGCAGTATTATTACTTGGAGCACAAGAGAATATGGTGCAGTTGCATATAATGGTGTAGTTACTCCACCAAAAGAAGCTAAAGATATTAATGTTAGTTATAATGTTTCTTATAAAGAATCTATTCAAAGTGGTTCAGGTAAATTGCTTAATGTTGGAGGCCTAACTGATGAAGAATGGTTAGAAGCATATTTAAGTAGTTTATTACCTACTACTTTAATTAGTTCAGTTAACTATTTAACAGAACCTGATAAAAATGGTGAACAATATTTAGATCATCAAACAAGAAGTTATAAAAATGGTGTTTTAAACTTAATTAGTGGACAACCAATAGATATTGATATGTCATATTTTATTGATCCTACTGATGAAACAAAACCACTTGTTGGTCATTATTTTGGCAGCCTTAGCCATCCTGATGTAACTCAAGAATTCTTAGATAAAAAATTTGGTGAAGGATATCAAATGCCAAATGAACAAAATATTCTATATATTGTTGTTCATGAAAGTGGTATGCCATATGAGGGAAGCGATGCAGAATTACTTGCGGATATCCAATATAAAAATGCATATGTTGATCCAGGACGCCAGGCTTCTTGGAATTATCAAGTTGATGGATATAAAATCTATCAAAGTTTTGATGATAATGTAGTGTGCTGGCATGCAGGTGATGGTAGTGCTCCTGGTACTGGTAACTCTAATGGTATTGGTATTGAAATGTGTATTAATACTGATGGTAGTTATGATGGATCAATGCAAAATGATGCTAAGCTTATCGCATACTTAATGCATAAATATAATTTAGGTATTGAAAATGTTCAACGTCACTTTGACTTCTCTGGTAAAGAATGTCCAAGCTATATGATTAGAACAAATAGATGGATTGAAATGCTAAATCATGTTCAACGTGAATATGACGCAATAGAAGTATTTGAAGGTGCAACATTTAAATGGACTGTATCTAACATGGAATATTTCGAAGAAGGTGCTAATGGTATTTACTATGTTAAAGATGGTATTAGCGGTGTAACAGTTGATGTAACACTTGAATATCAAAAAGGAGATTTTGAGTTCAGCAAAACTGTAACTCTTGAAATTAAATAATATGCAAGAATATTTAGTAATTAGTCAAAAAGTAAAACATGCATTAGAAAATAACATTCCCGTTGTTGCTTTAGAATCAACAATTATCTCACACGGTATGCCTTATCCTCAAAATTATGAAACAGCTTTAGCGTGTGAAAAAATAGTTGAAGACAATGGTTGTGTAGCAGCGACTATTGCTATTATTCAAGGTAAAATTCATGTTGGGTTAACTCATGAAGAAATTGAATATATCGCTAAAACTGGACTAAAAGTTGTTAAAACATCTCGTCGTGATTTAGCTTATGTTTGTGCTTGTGGATATGATGGCGCAACAACAGTTAGTGCAACAATGTATTTAGCACATTTAGCAGGTATTGAGGTTTTCGCAACCGGTGGTATTGGTGGTGTACATAGAGAAGCTCATATTACGATGGATATATCAGCGGATTTAGAAGAACTTGGTAAAACACCTGTTTGTGTAGTATGTGCTGGGGTTAAAGCAATTCTTGATTTAGAAAGAACATTAGAATATTTAGAAACAAAAGGTGTTTTAGTACTAGGATTTGATACTGAATATTTACCTGATTTCTATACAAGACGTAGCCCATATAAATTATTACATAGTGTTAAAAATGCTAATGAAGTTGCTAAAATCATTAAAGTACAATCTAAACTTGGCTTAGAGTGTGGAATGATTGTGGCTAATCCAATCCCAGAAGAATATTCATTAGATGAAAAAGTGATGAATGAAGCAATTGATGAGGCTTTAATTAAACTAAATGCTTCTGGTGTTAAAGGAAAAGATATTACACCATTCTTACTAAAAGAAGTAGTTGAAAGAACTGGTGGTAAGAGTTTAGAAGCCAACATTAAATTAGTATTTAATAACTGCTTAGTAGCAGCAAATATCGCGAAAGAATTAAGCAAATGAAATATTTTATAGCAAGAAACAAACAATGGTTGGAGTTTGTTTGGATTGGTATTGTTTTAGTATTTTTTAAACTTTATAATAATTTTATCTTTGAACAAGGTGAGTCATATATATTCTTTGTAGCGTTATTCTTTGTGCCTTTATTCTTAGAGTTAGTTGGTAGTTATGTTAGAAGAAAAAATAAAGCTAAATATTATATTAAACATAGTAGCTTCTTAAAACTAATTGAGTCTAATCTTGATAAAGAATTAATTGAAGAAATTACTAATAAAACAAGAATGTTAACAGACTCTGACACTTTAACAATATATTTTGGTCCAAGACTTCTTGGTAAAATTAAGTTTACTGAAACTTATGCTAGTATATCTTTAATTGATACAATTGTTGAATATCGTTTTTTCTATGGCCCAACAGAATATATTTTAACTAAATATGATGAATCTGGATTTGAATTTAGACCAGTTACATATTTATTCCAAAGAATGTTATTTAGAATAGATGAGTTAAGTAGTCTTGATTTAGTTTATAAAGAATATTACAAAAAGAAAAAAGTAATTGCTGTTACACTAGAAGATAAAGGAGAAACACTTTATTTCTATAAAGACAAATCTAACCGTAAATTAAGTGAAAAACAAGTTGTCGAAACATATATAAATGAGTAAAAATAAAAGAGTAGTTTTTCGAAAAATAGAAAAATTACTCTTTTTTTATGCAGATAAGTTGCATACTTTGAGAAAAATTGAAAAGTATGGTATAATAAGAAAGTAAAATGATAAAATCAACCAGGAGGAGTATTATGGTTAAATTCATTCAAAAAACAAATAAGATTTGTTTATTCATTTTTATGTTTTTAGCTTTTTTGGTTGTTTCTGCTTGTTCATTAGATCATGAAAAACAAGAAGTAACTACATATACGGTTACATTTAAAGTAGAATCAACAGAAGAGTTATTAACTACTATAACAAATCCAGTAACAACGAGAATTAAAGAAAAAGATATAGTAGTAGATGGTTCTTATATTCCAGATGGATATGGTTATACATGGTATAGCTATGTTAATAGTGAATATAAAGAAGTAAAACTTATTGATATTAATTACACAACAACCGTGTATTTACACCTTGTTGCGAAAGAATATTCAGTAAAATTCTATGATGGAGCTAACTTACTTTCTAAAGTAGGTTATAACGTAGATGAAACTGTTGTTTTACCTACACCTTCTAAAGATGGTTATAAATTTTTAGGATGGTATAGCGATCAAGAATTAACTGAAAAAGTTGAAAGTTTTGTTATGGGAGCAAGCGATGCTAGTTTCTATGCAAAATGGGAAAAAACAGCTACAGCTAAGAAAGTGCATTTCGTATATGGAAATGTTGACATCGAGGTAGAAAATGCTTATCCAGGTGAACACATTCTAGAAATCGAAGCACCAAAAAAAGAAGGATATGATTTTGTAGGTTGGTATAAAGATGCTGAACTTACAGAAGAATTTGATTTTGAACATGAATTAATGCCAGAATCAGATATTAGTATCTATGCAAAATATGAAAAAGCTACATATACTGTTACACTTGTATCAGGTGTATCTGGTTTTGATTTAACCGAAAAATCTTTTAAATATGGAGAATTAATTACTGGCTTATTCACAGAAGCAGAAGAAGCATATCTTGCGACATTAAGTGATTATACATTTAGTGGTTGGTATTTAGATAGTGGTTTAACTGAAAAGTTAAATGTTTTATCAATGCCTGCTCAAGATATTACTTTATATGCTAAGTGGCAAGTAGAAGGCTTAACTCTTTATGTACAAGATAAAGTTTATGCGGTTGTTAAGGGTCAAGTAGGTGATGATATCTCTACTCAAAGACCAGCTGATCCACAAGTTGATGGTTATGAATTTGGTGGTTGGTTTGATAGCTTTGGCCAAGAATTTGTATTTGATGTACTTCCTTCTAATAATGTAGAAGTTCATGCTAAACTTACTCCAATTACATATACAATTAGTTATGATGCTGATGGTGGAGAATTAGAAAATCAAATATTATCATACAATGTAGAAACTCCTTCATTCACACTTGCAATACCATCTAAATCTGGTTATACATTCTTAGGATGGAAGAACCAATATGGTCAAACAATTAGTGAAGTTGCTCTTGGCTCTACAGGTAATTTAGAATTAACTGCTCAATGGCGTATTAATGGCTATAATGTAAGATACTATGTTGATGGTAAACTTGTTCATACTGATTCATATCAATTTGGTGATGAAGTAGTTAAATACTCAGAACCTACAAAAGTTGGATATACATTCAGTGGTTGGTCAGAAATCCCTACAACAATGCCAGCAGTAGATGTAAGAGTTGATGGTACATTTACAATCAACCAATATACAATTACATTTGATTCAAATGGTGGTTCACAAGTATCAGCAATTACTCAAGATTATAATTCTATAGTAACTAAACCGGCTAATCCAACAAGAACAGGTTATACATTTGCCGGATGGACACCAAGTGTACCTGCTAATATGCCAGCAGAAAATATCACATTAACTGCTAATTGGACAATTAATCAATATACAATTACATTTGATACTAAAGGTGGTTCAGAAGTTGCAGCAATTACAAAAGATTATAATGCGGCAATTGGCGATATCGCACAACCAACAAAAACTGGTTATACATTCGCAGGATGGGATAAAGCTATTCCTACTAACATGCCAGCAGAAAATGTAACAATCACTGCAAATTGGACAATCAATTCTTATAAAGTATTCTATTATGTAGATGGTGTATTAACATATACAGATATATATGACTACAGTGAAGCAACAAGCTTAAGAGCAAATGAATCAAAAGTTGGATATACATTCAGTGGTTGGTCAACAATCCCTGCTAACATGCCAGCAGTAGATGTAAGAGTTGATGGTGCATTTACAATCAACCAATATACAATCACATTTGACTCAAATGGTGGTTCACAAGTATCAGCAATTACTCAAGATTATAATACTTCAGTATCTGCACCAGCAGATCCAACAAGAATTGGTTATACATTCGCAGGATGGACACCAAGTGTTCCAGCAACAATGCCAGCAGAAAATATTACATTAACTGCAAATTGGACTGCTAATTCTTATGCAATAGCTGTTAGTATATCAAATGCTGAAACTATAGGTATTCCGACTGAAGCTGATTATGATAGTGAGGTTGAATTCTCTGTAAATCCTACAGTGGGCTATTCAATTGTAAAAGTTACTCATAATGGCGTTGAATTACCGTTAGTTAATGGCGTATATAAATTTGTAGTTGAAACTACTAATAATGTTGTAGTTGAAACAATTGTTTCAAAAGCAAATGTTGCGTTAACTGTTCCTGTCAATACAGAAGTTAAGATAACTGGTATTGTATCAAGAATATATCAAGAATGGGACTCAGGATATGGCAATATGTCTGTATATCTAACAGATAATACAGGAACAATACTTGCATTTAGAATTTCTGAACAAGTTGAACTTGGTTGGGAAATTGAAGTAACTGGTAAAATTGGATCTTATGATTCTGTTAATCAAATTGCTCAAGGTTCAACAACAAGAGTTATTGCGGAAAATTCATATGAAACAGTTTATACTGTTACAGAAGCACTAGCTGCTGCTCCTGGTACACCTGTTCACATTGAAGCAGTAGTTGAATCTATTGAAACTCCATGGAATGAACAATACGGTAATATAAGTGTGTATATTAGTGATGGAGCAAATTCTATTTTAGTATATCGCACAGAAGAACATGTTTATGTAGGCGATAAAGTAGTAGTTGAAGGTACATTAGTTCTTTATGATGGCGCTCTTCAAATCGATAAATCAACAGTAGACATTTTACCTCCTGCTAATGTTAATATTACATGGGATTATGAAAATATTACTGTTGCCCCTACTCCAACAACAGTTTCTGGTGGTGAAATAGTTGAATTCACAATTCAACCAAGTGTAGATTATGAAGTAGTTGGTGTAAGAGTTGGTGATCAAGAATTAACAGAAACTAATGGTAAATACTCATTCACTGCTTTACGTGATTGCGAAGTCGTAATTACAACATTAGAAAAAGGTTTATGGTATTTAGTAACTGATGCTGAAATGTTATCAGAAGGCGATATGGTTATTATCGTTGCTAAAGGATATAATTTTGCATTAAGTACAAATCAAAAAACAAATAATCGCGGTGAAGCTGCAATTGTTAAATCTGGCGATACAATTGAAAGCATCTCTGAAAGTGTTCAAAAACTAATATTAAAAGCTGGTACAGTTGCAAATACATTTGCGTTCTACACAGGTTCAGGATACTTATATGCTGCTGCAAGTGGTTCTAACTATCTTAAAACACAATCTACATTAGATGCTAATGGTAGTTGGAAAATTACAATTAATGCAAACGGTGTTGCAAGTGTAGTTGCAAGTGGAGAAAATACTAATAATATATTAAAATACAATGATGCAAGTAAATTGTTTGCAGCATATACAAGTGGTCAAAAAGATATAAGTATTTATAAATATAGTACAAATCAACAAAGAGCAAATGATATCGTTGATAGTATTGATCTTATTGATAGTACATTACTTGATATTGAATTACCACAAAACGTAGGACTTGTATGGTCTATTAAAGAAACAACAAGTGCTGCTATAATTGATGGTACTACTCTTAAAGTTTACCCTAGTGCTTCTCAAGATACAAATATTACATTAGTAGCAACTGTTACTATTGGTGAAAAAGCTGCAGTTAAAGAATTTGATTTAACAATTGAAAAATTAAGATATGCGACTGCTACATATAATTTAAATGGTGGTTTAGGCGAAGTTGAAGCTCAAACTGAAATCGCAACATCAACTATTACTTTACCTACTCCAGATGAAATGGATGGATATAGATTCTTAGGATGGAGCGATGGTACAAATGTTTATGTTGCAGGTGCAGCGCACTGCTTAGAAGAAGATATTGAATTTGTAGCTGTATGGGAAAAGATTCCTACAGCTGGTGATGCAAAATCATTCCAAAAAGTAACCTCTTCTAAGAGCGATTGGTCTGGTAAATATTTAATTGTTTATGAAGCAGGTAAAAAAGCTCTTAAAGGATCATTAACTTCACTTGATGCTACTAATAACAACATGGCTGTTTCAATTAGTAATGGTCAAATAGTACATACTGATACATTAGAAGCAAATATCGTTACAATTGCTAAGAATGGATCAAGCTATACTATTCAAACAGCAAGTGGATATTATATTGGTCAGTCATCTAATGCAAATGGATTAAAATCAAGTAAAACAACTAAGTATGCTAATACTATTTCAATGAATAGTAGCGATAAATCAATTAACTTTATATCAGGCGGAGCATATTTAAGATTTAATGCTTCAAGTGATCAAAATAGATTTAGATACTTTAAATCTGGTACTTATGCTAATCAAAAAGCAATTCATTTATATGAATTAGTTGAAACAGTATTACCATCAGAATATAATTTAACATTTAATTCAAATGGTGGAAGTAGTATTTCTAAAGTAACCGCTGCACCAGAAACTACAGTTAAATTAACTGATGCACATATTCCAACAAAAGTAGGACATACTTTTGACGGATGGTATTTACAACCAGATTTCTCTGGCTCAAAAGTTGTAAGTGTATTACTTACAGATGATGTAACACTTTATGCAAAATGGAATGTAAATAGCTATAATATCAATTATTATGTTGAAGGAGCATTAGTACATACTGATACATATGATTATAATGCAGCTATTACTCCAATTGCAGTTGAAGATAGAATTGGATATACATTTAGTTGGGAAAATCTTCCAACAAACATGCCAGCAAATAATGTAGATGTATATGGTACATATAGTGTAAATAGTTACGATGTAATTTACGTTATTGATGGTGAAGAAGTTCATAAAGATACATATACATATGGAGCAAGTATTACACCATATGAAGCTCCAGCAAAAGTTGGACATACATTCAGTGGATGGTCAACAATCCCTGCAACAATGCCAGCTGAAAATATTGAAATAACTGGTACATATAACGTAAATAGTTATGAATTAACTTACGTTATTGATGGCGAAGAAGTTCATAAAGATACATATACATATGGGGCAAGTATTACACCATATGAAGCTCCAGCAAAAGTTGGACATACATTCAGTGGATGGTCAACAATCCCTGCAACAATGCCAGCTGAAAATATTGAAATAACAGGTACATATAACGTAAATAGTTATGAATTAACTTACGTTGTTGATGGTGAAGAAGTTCATAAAGATACATATACATATGGAGCAACAATTACGCCTCATGAAGCTCCAACAAAAGTTGGATATACATTCAATAATTGGGTGGGAATCCCTGTAACAATGCCAGCTGAAGATGTTATAGCAACAGCAAGTTGGACAGTTAATAAATACGAAATAAATAGTACTGTTTCAAATGCAGAAATCACAGGTCTTCCAGAAGAAGCAGACTATGGTACTGAAATATCATTTACAATTGAAACATCTACTGGATATTCAGTTGTAAGTGTTACATATAATGGTGAATTATTAGAATCAGAAAATGGTACTTATACATTCACAGTTGGAACAACTAATGAAATTGTTGTAACAACACAAGTTAACAAATATGAAATAAATAATTTTGTTACAAATGCAGAAATCACAGGTCTTCCAGAAGAAGCAGATTATGGTACTGAAGTGTCATTTACAGTTACAGCATCTACAGGATATTTAGTAGTAAGTGTTACATATAATGTCGCATTATTAGAATTAGTAGATGGTACTTATACATTCACTGTTGGAACAACTAACGAAGTTATTGTGACAACACAAGCTGAAGAATATACAATTTCTTATGATATTGATGGTGGTATTGTAAATATTGATACAGTAATTGCTGATTTCTTAAATGACTATAATACTGCAAGAGGTAAATCACACACCATTGACTCTTTCTATGAATTAGGACAATGGGGAGAAATTGGAGATGCTTCAATATTCCTTTATAATTCTACTTATAGAGCAAAATGGGCATGGCTTGTTGATTATATTGCAAGTGTAGCAAGTAGTGCTAATAAATCTGCATGGACAAAATTCAATAATTTTAATAGTCAATCTGAATTAAATGCTGATAATGGAAATAATATTTATCGTATAGCATATGAATTAAGAGGATGGGTTGGACAAAAACAATATACTCAAAATTCTAATTTTAAAACTGCTGATTATTCTCAAGCAAATGTTCAATCTGCTATTTGGAATTATATGGCACAAAAATCATATACTATTGAATCAGATACAATTGAATTACCTAGTGTAACTAAATTTGGTTATATATTTGATGGTTGGTTCATTGATGGTGAAAAAGTTACATCAATTCCTACAGGATCAATAGGTAATAAAGAAGTTGTTGCACAATTTACATTACAAAAGAATACGTTTGAACTAGTAGTAGATGGAGGAACATTACCTGAAAGTTATTATGAAGAAGTTCCTGCACACGTTAATAGTACATTAAATCTATCTATTTATGATAATGTTGGTAATGCTTCAGGTACTTATTTATGCGATACTAGTATTGTAAGTAAAAATTCATTAAGATGGCAATATAAGATTTTATTAAATAAAGTTGGTAATGGTTGGTATGAAATTGTCGCTGAAGACGCTGCTAAAGCAGGCATTAATACTGCTGCTTCTAATGCTGGTGTAACATGGACACATGCATTATCTAACGCAGGATCAAATATAACAACACAATTTACTGTTGGAGAATATATATATATTGCTGGTGAACCTTCTGTTGGTGATACTAACATTGCTGCAATAGTTAGTCATAGCACTGAAATGAAAACTCAAATGAAGACACTTGTATATGGGCCATTAATGCCTCATACATTAGGTACTCCTGTAAAAGAACATCATACATTTGGTGGTTGGTATACTAATGCAGAATTTACTGGAGAACAAGTTACAGTATTAGATAATCAATGGCAAGATTTAGTTTTATATGCAAAATGGACTAGTAATCAATATACAATTAATAGTACTATTGAAAATGCAGAGATTGTAGGTCTTCCACAAGAATCAATCTATGGTGTTGAAGTATCATTTACAATTGAAACATCTACTGGATATTCAGTTGTAAGTGTTACATATAATGGTGAATTATTAGAATCAGAAAATGGTACTTATACATTCACAGTTGGAACAACTAATGAAATTGTTGTAACAACAGAAATTCAAGAATATACTATTACATTTGATACAGATGGTGGTAATGATATAGCACCAATTACACAAAATTATGGTACTGATATTACAGCACCAGCAGATCCTGTAAAAGAAGGATATACATTTACTGGATGGTTACCAAATATTCCAGATACTATGCCTGTTGGCGGATTAACAGTAGTAGCACAATGGGTAGTTGATAAGGCACAAGTTATCTTCAAAATTGATGAAGAAACGACTTACCAAGTAATTGAAGGTGACTTTGGAACACCATTTGATGCTCCAGCAGATCCAGAAAAAGAAGGATATATATTTGCTGGTTGGGATCAAGAAATACCTGCTACAATTCCAGCATCTCCATTAATTATTACTGCTAAGTGGACACCTAAATCATACGAAGTAACTTTTGATTCAAATGATGGTTCACTAGTAGAAAAACAAACTATTAATTATAATGAAAAAGTTACAGTACCTTCTGTACCTACAAAAGTTGGTTATACATTTGTTGAATGGCAATTAGAAGGTGTAGCTTATGACTTTGATACACCAGTTCAAAAATCATTTACTTTAACAGCAAAATGGAATGTAGTTACATATACAATTGCTTATGAATTAAATGGTGGAAGTGCAACTGGACTAGTCGAAGAATATAATGTTGAAACAGAAACATTTAATTTAGTTACTCCAACTTTAGCTAATTATACATTTGATGGTTGGTATGAAACAGATGATTTCTCAACTGAAAAAGTTGAAAACATTGAACAAGGAACAACAGGCAATAAAACATTATATGCTAAATGGGTAGAAAATAATAATGTTCAAATTAATTATCATTATGAAAATGGTGCATTCAATAGTGTAAAAGTTCCAGCAAATACTTATGCTACATACGAAGAACTTGCGGCAGAAATTTTAGCAGATTTTAATACATATAAAGGTTCTTCTTATACAGCAGAAAGCTTATATGCAGTAGGATCATGGGGATCACCTACTGATGATGTTGTTAAATTCTTCTATGATGCTACATATGGAGCTAAATGGGCTTGGTTATTTGAAGTATTAAAAGATTATACTGGTTCTGAAAATAATAAAGAAGCTATTAATAAATTATTAGCATCACCTACATTTGCAAGTTATCAAGGAATTGGTAGTGCATATAGTGATAGTTATAAATATGCTATTGCTTATGAATTAAGAGGCCTAGTTTACGGAGCTCAATATACTAAAAATGGAAGCTACCATACTGTAGATTACTCATCAAATGTGGTAAGAAATGCAATTTTAGATTATATTAATACAAATAGACTAACATATGTAAAATCCTATGAAAACGTTACATTAAAAGAATTGAAATCATTACGTAATGGTTATGAATTTGAAGGTTGGTACACTGAATCAACATTTGAAAATAAAGTTCAAAATATTGAAGTTACTGAAGGATCAAATACATATGATTTATATGCAAAATGGAATCCAATCCAATATACAATCACATATGAATTAAATGATGGTGTTACATCAGAGGACTTAATTGAAACTTATAATGTTGAATCAGAAACTATTGTATTACCAATTCTAACAAAAGAAGGTTATACATTTATCGGATGGTATAACAATGAAGATTTTGAAGGATCAGTTATAACAAGTATCTCAACTGGATCATATGGAAATATTAGCTTGTATGCTTGCTTTGTAGCTAATGCAACTACAACAGTTACATATGAAATGAATGGTGGACATATACCAACTTATTCAGAATTTGTTTTAGGTGGCTATAATAGTTATGGTTCAGGTAAAAATACACCTTATTACTTGATGGTTATTACTACATCATCTAGTACTGTCACTAATAAATATTGGTCAAGAATGTTAGTAAAAGAAGTATCAACCGGTATCTATAAAGCAGTTCATGCACAATTAGATGGAAATATTACTTATACTGGTGAATATGATTATATAATAGGTACAAATACTGATACTGGTCATGATGCTGCTACTTATGCTGTTATTCAACCATTAATTCAAGAAGTGATAAATGGTAAAGAATTATATTTAACATTTACTCTTCCTGCAAGTACTGGTGCAAAACAAACAGCAGTGAAAGTTTATGAATCATATCCAACAAATGTCATTGAATATAAAAATGATACTAATCAATTATTAGCAGTTTCGAAAAAAGGATATACATTTGATGGATGGTATGCTGAACCAGAATGCGAAAATATAGTTGAATCAATTACTATTGGTGAAGAAAATGCATCAATTAGTTTATATGCTAAATGGACTATTAATGAATATACAGTGGCATTAGATTATAATGATGGATCAGATTTTGATATTATGTCTTTAGAAGAATTCACCAAGATGATTCTTAATGACTTTAATACATATGGTGAATCATCAACAGTAACAACAAAAGAAAACTTTAAATCAACATCTCATCCTCAAATCAAAACAGTATTTGATGATGCAGAAATGCTTGCAAAATACAAATGGTTCTTTGAATTTGCAATTGCAGAAATGACAATTGCTGCAGAACTTAGTGGTGATGACGAATATCTTGCTGATACAATTGGCATGTATGAAAGACTAATTGCTGGTGATACTGTAGCAATTACTGAAGCAGTTTACGCAGATGAAAGAACAGCGTTCCGTTGGTGGGTTGAAGGATTATTAAACGAAACTAAACGCACTGGAACTGGAGCATATGATCATTTAATGATCGACTATAGTGTAGCAGCTAATTTACAAAGATTCTATAATGCTCAAGGCACAAGTGTTGTTATTACATATGGCGGATCTTTACCAACTCCTACAAGAAGTGGATATGTATTCCAAGGATGGTACAATGATGAAGATGTGTTAGTAGAAATTGTAGAATCAAGTCAAACTTTAACAGCAAAATGGGCAGAAGTTTCTGCATACATTGGTGAGACTCCTTATGGAACAATTCAAGATGCTATTGATGCAGCCCAAGCTGGTGACACAGTAAAAGTATTAGCTGGTACACATAGTGAAAATTTAACAATTTCAACAGCAAATATAACACTTGTTGGTCCTAATCAAGGCATTAATCCTAATACTGGATTAAGAAGTGAAGAAGCGATATTAACTGGTAAAATCACTGTTAGTGCTAGCGGACTATTAATTGATGGTTTAGCATTTACAGGTGCCGCTACTATTAGTGTTGGTGATGTTGATGGATTTGAATTCTCAAATAATAATATATATGATACAACTGAAGTTTCAACAGCATGGGTAGAAACAAGTGCATATGCACAAGGATTCATATATATAAAAGGAACAAGTAATTCGAATTTAACTGAAAACTTTGAATTCCATAATAACAAATTTGACAACGTATCTGATGTGAATGTATTCTTATCATATATCCAAAATGTTACATTTACAGGCAACGTATTCAATAACTTTGATAGAGATGCTATTAGAACTGAAGGCGGATATGTATGTGGTGATTTAATATTTACAAATAATCAATTTACTCAAGATACACTTGGTGCTTATAATGGTATCTACTTCCGTATGTATGGTGGACCTGGAACAAATGATACAAGAATTGTTATTGAAAACAATGAATTTGTAAACATTGGTAATAGTTCATCTATATATACAGGCGCAATTAGTGCTCGTAACTATCAAGAAAAAGGTGCAGATATTAGTATAGTTAATAACCTTTTTGAAGGATGCTATAACTATATTAGAATCCGTAACAATGGTACTGCTGCTAACCACGCTGCAAGTACATGGGTAGTAAATGTTGAAGACAATGAATTCATTGGTCTTCCAACTGACAACTACTTTGCAAGCCGCAATGGTTCAAGTGGTGACAATGATTCAACTTGTCCAATCAACACTACATTTGGTGCTAACTACTATGAAGATAACGATGGTAATGTAATTACTGATTTAGCTCCATATGCATCAATGTTTAAAGATGTATTAACATATGGTACAGTAGTTCCAGTAAAACCTGGTACATTAATTACAATTACATTTGATACAACTGGTGGAACAGCGATTGATCCAATCACTCAAGAATGGAACACAGCAGTCACTGCTCCATCTGCTCCTGAAAAAGAAGGATATACATTTACTGGATGGACACCAAGTATTCCATCTACGATGCCAGCAGTTAATACTAATATCACTGCAACATGGACAGCAAATGAATATACAATTACATTTGATTCAAATGGTGGAAGTGCGGTTTCTTCAATTACACAAGGTTATGAAACTGAAGTAACTAAGCCTGCTAACCCAACAAAAGAAGGATATACATTTGCAGGATGGACACCAGAATTACCATCAACAATGCCACTTAATGGTTTATCTGTTGTAGCACAATGGACACCAGAACTATATAATATTTCATATATATTAGATGGTGGCGTACTTGTAAACGCTATTGATAATTACACTATTGAAACTGACACATTCACATTAGAAAATCCTACAAAAGATGGTTATGAATTTATTGGATGGACTTGGAATGAACAATCAGAACCTCAACTAACTGTTACAATTACTAAGGGTTCAATAGGTAATAAAGAATATACTGCAAACTGGCAAGCAGCACTAGCTACTAAGACTACACTAACTAAAATTACAAATGTTAGCCAATTATATGATGGTGCTCAAATAATATTAACGTATAATGATGAAGCTTCAATGGGTGAACAAAGTGGTAATTATCGTGCTAAAGTAGCTATTAGTGATATTTCTGATGTTGATACAGTTTTATCAACTGTTCAAATTATTACACTAGTTCAAAGTGGTGATTATTGGCTATTAAAAGTTTCTGATACTGAATATTTAATGTTAGATTCTGAAAATAACTATTTGAAAACTAGTACTTCTATGGATGCAAAATCAAAATGGACTATTTCTGCATCAGATGGAAAATTAATCATAACAAATAGTTCATATACAACAAGAATATTACAATACAATGCTAGTAGTCCAAGATTTGCGTGTTATAAAGGAACTCAACAAAATCCAATTGGTTATATTATTGGGTCAGAAGTTATAGATCCTTCTGTACATCAACATACTGAATGTCCATATTGTGGCAAATGTATTGCTGATGATTGCGACGGAACATCAGATGAAAAATGTTCAAAAACTAATGTAACACTAACATTTGATGCAAATAGTGGTGATGGGACAATTTCTAGTATAACTCAATGTTCTGGCTCTGAGTTTGTAATACCTAATTGTTCTGGCTTCAGTAAAGATGGTTACACTTTAGAAGGTTTAACTATAACTAGTGATGGTGCAGGAACTGTATATAATGAAGGAGATAAAATCGAATTAGATTCTAACGCAACATTATACGCTAAATGGAAAGAGAATGGATCATCAGATTCTGAACCAATTACTGAATCAATTAGTATCATTGCTACTGGTGGTTCTTTATCCGGCACAACAATAACTTGGGAAGGAACTAATTTTACATTCATAAATTCTAAAGGATCTAGTTCTACTGCAATTAGAACAAGTGATTCTGATCATTATCGCATCTACGCAAAAAGTGATGTAACTATTAGTGCTAAAGGTGGTAAAACTATAACTAAAGTTGCATTTACCGCAACATCATCTTCATATGCTAATGTTTTAGTAACTTCTGCTAATGGTGCTGATTATACAGCATCTGCTAGCGGTTCTATAGTAACTATAACATTTACTAGTGGTGTCGAAAATGTTAATTTTACAGCGTCAGCACAAACAAGAATAAATAAAATTGAAGTTGAGTTACAATAATGTAAAAAGGAATCCTATTTTGGATTCCTTTTTACATTATTAGATAATATTTGCTAAAGGGTTGAAAAAATTCGAATATGCGTGTATAATAGGCTTATAATGGAGGATATTATGAAAAATAGAAAATTATTGTTTATTTCTTTTCTTTTATTAATTTGTTTAATATTTACTGGATGTGAAATGGCTACGCCTAGTACAGAAGGTGTTAAAAAAATATCACTTGAAGAAAGCTATTTTCCAAGTGAAGTAGTAGTTGGTACTTTTGATGCATCCAAGTGTAAAATACGTGTACATTATACTGATGGTACAACATCTTTAGAAAAATGTACAATTAGTGAAGCTGATCAAGCTTTATTTAATGAAGTTGGAACACATGCTATTAAAGTTACATACTTATCATATAAACTTACTTATAATGTTACTGTAATGGAAAAACCAGCTGAAAAGCAACCGATTGATTATATTAATGATGCGATTGCTTCAATTGATATTCCAAGTGAAGTAAGTATGAATTTCAGCTTACCAACATTATTAAAAGGTGTAAGTATTAGTTGGGGTTCTAATAGTCAATATATTAGTGTATCAGGTAAAAATGCTACTGTAACCAGACCTGAAAATGGTTTAGGTGATAAGTATGCTACACTTACTGCTGATTTAACATATGCTGGTGTTACTCATAGTGTTGACTATGTTATAAAAGTTTTAGAATCAACTGTTGTACTTCCAACACCTGCTGAAATTATTGCTGGGGCTAAATCTAAAATAAATGTATTAGGTGAAGTAACAACTGACTTCTCTGTATTAACAACAGTAGAAGGTGTAAGTGTTAAATGGTCTTCATCTAATAGTAGTTACCTAATTGTAAATGGTGGAACTATTAAAGTAGTTCGTCCAACTGATAAAAATGTTACTGTTACTTTAACCGCAACATTCTCATATTTAGGTGAAACTGATACAGAAACTTATCAAGTAACTGTTATCAAAAAAGAAGAAGTAGTTGAAAGCTTATATAATGGAACATATTATAATGGTATTAATTTAGATGCTGCTAAGGCTGTATTAAAATCATCTTTACGTACTTTAATTAGTAACCAAAAAGCATCAAGTTATTCAGGCCTTAAAACAATTTTCCCTAAATCTGATGCATCTTTAACAGATAGTAGTAAGATGATTTTATTCTATTCTGGTCTTGAAGTTCCAGCTACATGGAATGGAAATATTATGAACCGCGAACACGTATGGCCTAAGAGTTTAGGTTGGTTCAATGAAAGTGGTGCTGGTAGTGATGCTCATCATATTCGTCCTACTGACCCTACAGTAAATTCTACTCGTGGTAATATTAAATTTGGTAACGTTAATGGTGGAACTCCTGCTTATACTAATGCCGAAAATGGTAGAATTGATTCAGGATGCCGTTATGGTGGTGGATATTTTGAACCACGTGATGATGTTAAAGGTGACGTTGCGAGAATCATTTTCTATCTAATGATCGCATATTCTAATGCTGATAGTTATAGTTTTACAAGTGTTTCATCTGGTGTTAAAGTGTTACTTGAATGGCATGAAGCAGACCCAGTTGACGCATGGGAAATGAATCGTAATAATGTTGTTGAAACATTCCAAAAAAATAGAAATCCATTTATTGACTATCCTCATCTTGCAAATGTATTATTTGGGTAAAATATGAAAACTAAAAATCTAAATGTCGTAAACAATAAATTACAACTAGGAAAATATCCTTTAGAATCTTTAGCATCTAAATATGGTACTCCCCTATATGTTTATGATCAATTAGGCATAGAAAGTAAGATGGATATCTTTGAAGATGCTTTTAGAAGTAGTAAATTTAAAACTTGTTTAGTATATGCATCAAAAGCATTTCTTGCGCCATACTTTTGTAATATCTTAAATAATAGAAGTTGGTATCAAGACGCAACATCAATTGGTGATATATATGTTATGCTTGAGTCAGGATTTGATGCTAGTCGTATTGTATATCATGGTAACAATAAAAAAGATAGTGAATTAGAGTTTGCTGTTAAATGTGGTGTTGGTAGAATCGTTGTTGATAATATTAATGAGTTAAATCGTTTAATTAAAATATGTCAAAAGCTAAATCAAAAAGTTGACACATTATTTAGAGTAAATCCTGGAATTGAAGCTCATACACACTATTACATTCAAACTTCGCTTCTATCTAGTAAATTTGGTGAAAGTATTTTTGATTTAGATTTAATTAAAAAAATAGTTGAAGTTTACAAACATAATGAGTATGTTAGTTTAAAAGGATTTCATTCACATATAGGATCACAAATATCTGATGAAAAGAGTTTTGTTGAAAACGCCAAAGTTATGTGTGAATTTACATCTAATGTAAGTTCATTGTGTAATTATCCATTAACTGAACTTAATTTAGGTGGCGGATTTGGCATTAAGTATCTAGAAAATGATCCAGATGTTAATTTAAAACATATGCTTTCATCAATTATTGAAACAGTTGAAGCAAGCGGTTTAAGTTTAGAAAAATTATATATCGAACCTGGCCGTAGCGTAGTTGGTGATAGTGGGTTAACTCTTTATACCGCATCATATGTTAAAAAAACTTATGGTGGTAAAAACTATTTGTTTGTTGATGGTGGTATGACTGATAATATTAGACCTGCTTTATATAATGCGGCATACACTGTTGAGAATGCTTCAAATGTTAGCGGAGAAAAAGATTTGAAAGTTGACGTTGTTGGTCGTTGCTGTGAATCTGGTGATATAGTTGCTAAAGATACATATATCAATGATGTAAAAGAAAATGATTGTATTGTTGTATATTCAACAGGTGCATATTGTCATAGCATGAGTTCTAATTATAATAGCATGTTAAAACCAGCTGTTATCTTTGTTGATGATGATATTCATGTAGTATCACGTAGAGAAGAACTTAGTGATCTAATGAAGTTATATGAAAAATAAAAAGATCCCACATAGGAATATGTGGGATTATTTATTTTTAACTGTTTTTTGCCATTTAGTACTTTTCATTAAATCAAGATTATCAATTTTAGATTTAACTTTATATATGTGTTTTGTACCGCGGGCAATTAAAGAGTTAGAGGTAATGGTACCAAGTTTTTTAAAATATTTGTTTACGTCACGATAATCAAAAGGTGCACAACTAAAGATATCAGCTAGTATTTCGTTAGTTTCATAATTGTAGTGAAGTGCAATATGACTTTGAGCAATAACAATTAAACCTGATAAATATTTTGAATTAGTAGTTGGACTTTTTATTAAGTATGCACGAGAAATAGGATCCATATGGATTTCTTCAACCATTGTTTCTAAAAACTCAAAGAATGATTCCATTGTAGGTATAGTAGTTGCTTGTAATTTTGACATTAAATGTGGTCCAAAATCACTTGCGGGATCATATTCTAAAATTTCATTTTTAACAATGCTTCGATTTTCTAAATTAATAAATGAAAGATCTTCTTTAAAAGGAAGTTCTTTTTTAAAGAAATCAGTAATTTTTTCTATTGATGTATCTGTATTACAAAGAATATCAACAAAGTAACATTCTCTTAAAGGGAATGTGTGGATTGTTGCGTGTCCACCATCTAAGAAAACAAAAGCACTAATGCCTAAGTCATCTTTTACCTTACCATAGTAGTAAGGTATTAATTGAGGTGGTGTAATAGGATTTAAATCTAGAGTATAACAAAGACTATTAAGTAAGTCATTAATGTGTTTGATATCATCTAATTGATGAGTATTTGCGCCATAGCAATCTAAAGTTGCGTGAATCATTAGAATTCTCCTTTTTTAATGTAAGTTTCAAGTACTTCATAAAGACTTTTTAAAGCAAGCCATGAAGTAATATTATTGGTATCTAACTTTGGAGATATTTCTACAAAGTCCATTGCTTTAACATTTAAGTGTTTTACTAAAGAACGAATTATAAATAAAACAGAGTTACTATCAAGCCCAAATGCCTCAGGTGTTCCAGTGCCTGGAGCGAATGCTGGGTCATTGCAATCAATATCATATGATATGTATACTAGATATTTAGGATTATCATATAATCTAATAATTTCTTCAACCGCATATCTAATGTTTTGATCATTTAGAAACTTTGCGGTATAAACTTTTATTTCTTTGTTGTTATTTAATAATTCTACTTCACATTCTTCATATCCTCTAATGCCAATTAGAGCTAAGTTTTTAGCATTTAAGCCATTTTCTAAAGCACGCATATTTGTGCATGCATGAGAGTAGATGCTACCATCATATTCATTACAAATATCAGGATGAGCGTCTAAATGAATGATAACTGGAATTTTGTTATTTTCAGTTGCGTATTTAATGAATGCTTTTTGAGTGCCTATTGAAATAGAATGGTCACCACCAAAAAAGATGTTGACTTTATTCATTTCGTATAATTCATGAGCTTTTTTAGCAATATGATCATGGAATTCTTTAGTTTTTTCTAAAGTGATATTTGTGGTTAATTCACCATAATCGTATATTTTAGCTTTTCTCAAATCATACCCGGTCATACTAAAAGGTGGTAAATAACTTGATAACATTCTTAATGTATTTGGGGCATCTTTAGCACCAGTGCCACAAGAACAACCCATATCAAAACTAATGCTCGATAAAATAACTTTAGCATCATTAATGTTAGAAGTTAGAAGTCCTCTAAAGAAGTTCTGTTCCATATAAAATCCTCCATAAACTGACAATAATTATAGCATAAATAGATTATTGTTGCAAGATAACGACAATGAAAATCGCAATTTTTTTGGTAAATTTTATTTATAACTTTAAATAACTTGCAAAATAAATTGATATATGATAAAATATGTAAAGTGAAAATAAAAATTATAAAAGTGGGAGGACTATATGAAATCTAGCATTAAAGCTATAATAATTGCTTGTGTGGTTTTACTTTTAGGAGGAGCATTAACTTTTGTTGTTATACATGGGTTAAAACAAAGACCAGAACAAGTTATTGAAAATAACGTTAATATTGATGACTATTTAGAATTCAAATTAGTAGAAGATGGTAGTGGGTATGCCGTTTCTCTACGTAGCCATAAACATGAAGCGTGTTCTGTTTGTCAAAAATGTATTGTGACAAATTGTGATGGTGCTGAAGAAGATAAATGTGCAGGGCATGATGGTCACGTGCATCAATTTAGTGAAGAAGGTATGTGTCAATGTGGTATTAAAGAATTAACAATGAAAGACAAACCTGTTGATGTACCTATTGACTTAGTTATACCTAGTACATATAATAATAAACCTGTTGTTAAAATTGAAAAGCTACAAAATACACAAGGTGTTGAACAATTAGTAATTCCTGAATCTGTAACTGAAATTGCTAAAGGAGCAATCAACGGTACAAGTTCTTTAAAATTAATTGAACTTCCATTTGTTGGACAAAATGCGGAAGCTAAAACTGATTTCAACAGTATTTTTTCAGGTGCTCCTACTGAGTTAACAGTAGTTATCTCAGGCGGAACAAAAGTAAAAACAAATGCTTTTAGCGGACTTGAATATATTAAAGAAGTTCAGTTACCTCATACAATTGAAATAATTGATAGAAATGCATTCTTAAATGTTAAAAATATGACTACTTTAACAATTGCTGATTCAGAAAAAGAACCTTCTAAATTAACTGAAATTGGCGCTGATGCATTTAATGGTTGTGCCAAATTAACTAATGTTACATTCCCTAACAGTTTAATTAAATTAGGTAAATCTGCATTTAAAGGATGTACATCATTAACAAATATGACATTCCCTTCTGCAATTACTGTTTTACCTGAAAGTTTATTTGAAGGCTGTACTGCATTAGAAATAGTTTCATTAAAATCAACTGTTGAAGAAATTGCAAAATTTGCATTTAAAGGATGTACTGCTTTAACTCAAATGAAATTACCAGAAAAATTCAAGACAATTGGTGAAGGTGCATTCTACGGATGTAGTGCAATCAAAGAAATTGAAATTCCTAGTGGTGTAGAAGTTATCTCTAAAGATGCATTTAATGGATGTTCTCATTTAAACTTTGTTACTTTATCAGAAGGGTTATTAACAATTGAAGAATCTGCTTTTGCGGGATGTGGACGTTTATCAAAATGTGATCTTCCTACAACTCTTCAATCAATCGAAACATTGGCATTTGCTAATTGTGACAAATTAACTACACTTACAATTAATGCTAGTTTACAAAATATGGCTGCTGATAGTTTCATTGGATGTGATAGTTTAACTACAATTGAAGTTGTTGAATCTGATTTATTCAGTGAAGTTGAAGGCTTATTAATGGATAAAGAAGGAACTAAATTATTATTATTCCCTAATGGTTTAGTACCTGCAGATGGTAAAGTTGTTGTTCCAAGTTTTGTTACTGCAATCGGTGAACATGCTTTTGATGGTTCTACAAGTTTATTAGAACTTGTAGTTGGTGAAAGTGTACTTGAAATTGGTGAAAGTGCATTTGCTAATTGTGCAAACTTAGAAGTTATTACTTTACATTATATTGGTAAAGTTGCTGATACAACTGAAAAAGAAACTGACTTAGCTAATGCAAAAGCTGCATTAGGTAATATTGAAGCTGCATTAGAAAATTTAAAAAATGCAGATCCTATAGATACAGATAAAGTTAAAGAATTAGAAAATACTAAAGAAGAATTAACAACAATTATTGCTACTTTAGAAGCTGAATTGAAAGCAGAAGTTTTAATTGATTATGTAACTACTAAAAAAGTTCTTGATGATAAAGGTAAAGAAGTTGTTGATAAATCAACTTTAGCAAGCTTAAAGAAATTAGTTTATTTAGGTTCACAAATGGCTGATGATGCATTAGCTAGTGCTACTGCATTAGAAGAATTAGAAATTGGCTTTATCGGAACTGAAGCCGATAGAACTCTTGCGGCATTATTTAATGGTCCTTCTGCAACACTTAGAAAAGTAACTTTAACTAAAGATACAATGATTCCTGCTGCTGCATTTAAAAATTTCGCAGCATTAGAAGAAGTTGTTTTAGTTAATGAATTTACAAGCATCGAAGACCATGCTTTCCAAAACTGTATTAAATTAGAAACTGTTAAATTAGCTAGTGATGAAAATAAAGGTGTTATTTTACCTGCATCAGTTCAAACTGTTAAAGAAGCTGCTTTCTCTGGTTGTTCATCACTTGTTAAAGTAATTTTCAATGAAGGCGTTACAGAAGTTGCTGAAGATTTATTTAAAGCATGTGCGTCATTAGTTGATGTTACATTATCTGATACAATTACAACTATCAATAGTGGTGCATTCAATGGATGCAGTAATTTAAAAACATTAAAGATTGGTAAAAATCTTGAAACTATCGCTAGTGATGTTTTCACTGCAACATCATTATTTGAAAGTCTTGAAATTGATAGTGAAAATCCTAACTATGTATTTAAAGATCATGCTCTACTTTCAAAAGATGAAACAATTCTTCATTCATATTTCGCAAGTGGAAATGATTCAACAGAATACACTATTAGTGATACTGTAAAAGTAATCGGTGAATATGCATTTGCTGCTTGCACAAATTTAACTAAAGTTACTTTTGGTGCAAATGTTGAAAAAGTAGAAGAATCTGCATTTCAAATGTGTACTAACCTAGTTGAAGTTGTATTCAATGAAAACTTAAAAGAAATTGGTGTTAATGCATTTAGAAGTTGTACAAGTCTTGCTTATACATTACTTGATGAAAACATTGACTTAGTAGAAGATAATGCATTTAGAAATTGCCCTAGCTTAGTTCTTTATGTTTCTAACTCAAAAGTTGAACAATGGGGTAATTATTATAGTGAAGAATTACCTACTGAATATAATGTTTTACCACTTGAAGAAAATGGATTCCAATACATTGTAAAAGATGATAAAGCTATTATTACTCGTTATGTAGGTAAAGAAGCAAAAGTTGTTATTCCTAATGAAATTGGTGGATATACAGTAACTGAATTAGGTAAAAAAGTTTTCAGAAATGTTCAATCATTAAGCGAAGTTGAAATTGCTGCATTAAACGTTACACATATTTCTGAACAAGCATTCTATAACTGCGGTGGTTTAACAAAAGTAACATTTGCTCTTGATAGTACAGTTACACATATTGAAAAAAGTGCTTTTGAAAAAGCAGCAACATTAAATACTGTTGTACTAGCTGCATCTATTACTGATATCGCTGAAAGAGCATTCTATGAATGTGGCGCATTAGAACTTATTTCTGTATTAAATACTGAAACAGAATCTGCTACAGGATTATATTTACCTGAAGACTTAAAAGTTTTAGGTGATGAAGTATTTGGTTCATGCTTAAATTTAACTAAAGTTGTATTACCAACTTCATTAGAATATATTGGTGCTCAAGTATTTAATTTATGTAGTTCTGTTGTAGAATTATCAGTTCCATACCTTGGCGTAACTGCTACTGATGAAACTCGTACAGTTGTTAAACTTTTCAGTGCTGGTACAATTGATCTTTCTCAATTAAAAACTGTTCATATTACAAATAGTGCAACTTTACCAATATCAGCATTTGACTCATTAGCAGTTGAAACAGTTGTACTTGGAGAAGGTATGACTCGTATTGGAAGACAAGCATTTAGTGGTTGTACTAAATTAGTAAATGTTCAATTACCTTCAACTCTTAGAAATATGGGTGCAGGTGTATTTGAACAATGTACTGCATTAGTTGAAATTACTATTCCAGAAAGAGTTCAAGCAATTCAAATGGGAACTTTCAAAAACTGTAGAGCACTTGAAAAAATTAATCTTCCTGAAGGATTATCTGAAATTGCTGATGAAGCATTTATTGGTTGTATTAAATTACAAAAAGTATCATTTGGTGCTGATATGGCAGTAATCTCTGCAGGTGCATTTAGTGGTTGTGAATCATTAAAAACTGTAGAATTAGGTGGAACTGCTATTATCTATTCAACTGCATTTGAAAATTGCATAAGTCTAGAAAGCATTTATATTCCTGCTACTGTTACAGAAATTGGTGCAAATGCATTTGATGGATGCACTTCATTAAGTGTTATTTATGTAGAAGCAAGCCAAGAAGCAGACGCATGGGAAGAAGGCTGGAACTTAATTGATTCTGGTAAAAAAGAAGAAGCTGAAGTAATCTTTGGTTACCAAAAATAATAAAAAAAGCATCTTGGTTTCCAAGGTGCTTTAAATATAGGAGTTGCTATGACTGAAAAAGAATTTAAAAAGATTATTGTTGATTATGAACAATCAAAAGAACAAAAAGAATTACAGCTTAGTTTAATTCAAAATGTTGTTGAGACTATTCAAAATAATGTATTTAGTACTATTACTTTAGAAGCTAGTTTTCAAAGTGGAATTAATGGTTTAAATAAATTAGAAACTGAGTTAGAAATGTGTGTAGTACTTGATAGTAAATGTCAAAATGAATCTTTCGAAAAAAGAATCCTTTTAAATACAGTAGAATCAATTCTTTTATTAAATTTCGAAAAATTATCAATATCATCAGTAGAAAAAAATATTTTAACGAATATTATCAAAGTAAAACTTGAAAATGATATATATATTAATATAAAAGTTTTATCAAAAAAAGAAGAATCAAAAATTATTGATGAACAAAACAAAGTTAAGATTATTGAATTAATCAATCAAAAATTTACTCTTTATAAAAATACATTAGCTTTAATTAAGTATTATAAACTTACAGAAGATTTAAAAGAATTAAATGATTATTTACTTAGTATTATTTTAGCTTATTCGCTAGAAAAATATCAAGCTGATAATAAATATTATAAATACTTAAATGCTTTTATTAAAGGGTTAGATGATTTTCTAAATGGTAAGAAAATTAGTTTACTAAATACATATATTACAAGTTCTAAAGAATTAAATACTAATTTTAAATATATAGTAGTTGATCCTGTTAACTATGAGGAAAATGTCGCTTCTATGATAAGTGAAACAACGCTTGGCGATTATCGTAAATTAAGAAAAAAGATTTCTAAAGAATTAGAAAGTAGTGTTGATTTAGGATATACGTTTGATAATAGTGTTGAGGTAGTTATTGATATTGAACCACTTCAAAAAGATGATACATATGCATGGAGATTTGAAATAGTCGGCAAAGACTTGAAAAATCAAGCAAATGAATATGCAAGTGGTATTGAAAACTATCATAATGCTTTATTAAAAGGTACATTTAAAGGATTAAAATCACTTATTCAAAATGGATTAGTGAAGAAAAAAATATATATCTTAAGTTCATTCGGTGATATTTTTAATTCTAGTATTTTATCAAATGATGAAAATAAATCACGCGTTAAAACAATCAAGGCATTAATCGAACAAAACAAATTAAATATTATCTGTATTAGTAAACCAAAGGAGTAATATGAAATATTTATTATTTTCAGATATTCATGGTAATGATTTAGCACTTAAGATTTTAAAATCACAGGGTTACTTTGATAATGTTGATTATGTTGTTTGTTTAGGCGATGCGATTGCGATTGGACCAAGTGGACATGAAGTTTTAGAGATATTAAAACAAATTCCTAATTTATTAATGGTTAGAGGCAATCATGAAAGATATTTTTTAACCGGGTTTGATAATCCTGGTAGTTGTACTGAGATATCACATCAAGAATGGGTTTGGTCAAAACTTGATGAGGATGATAGAAAATTTCTAGAAAAATTACCTTTTTCAGTAGAAACAGAAGATAATGGATATAAATTATTATTTATTCATTATGCGATGAAATCAGCTACTAAATATAAATCAATTATTCATAATCCAGATGCTTTAATTCTTGATGAATTATTTAAAGAATATGATGCGGATATCATATGTTATGGGCATGAACATGTTGCTTCTTGTTTTAAAGGAGAAAAACTATATATTAATACAGGATCTTTAGGATGTCCTGTCAAAAAACCATTAACCTTAAAAGCGGTTATTCTAGAAATAACAGATGATGTTAAAGTAGAGAATATAGAAATAGAATACGATCCGACACCAGTTGTTAAAACAATGAAACAACAAATGATGCCAGATCGTGAATTTATCAGCAAAAGCTTTTTTGGAATAAATGAAAGTGAGTGTTAAGGAAGATTACCTAAAGGGTAACTTCCTTAATTTTTTATACCCCTAGATTTGCAAGTTGGCGGCATGTAGGACAATTGATTGGATCAAAACATTGAACAGAGCAAATACAATCTATACGCATAACGACTGTTTGAGCTGTACATGTTAGAGTTCCATCTACATCAGTGATTAAACGAAGAAGTACTGTATCGTCTCCACGTACATCTTCAACTCTGAATAAATTAGCAATAGCAGTCTCGGCTGCATCAGTAGGAACTGCGAAACGTCCATTACATGTATAGATAGCAACTGGTTTAGTATTGAATACTTGCGCAATCATACATGTTTCACATCCACCTAAACTATTACGGGTTGCTTCTTGTTGAATACGTTCAATTTGACGAAGTAAATCCGCGATAGTATTATTATCTAGGTTATTTAATTGGTTGTTAAGTAAATTAACACAAGCCATAAAGGCACCTCACTTTCACTATTATCATATGTTGGTTATATAAAAAAGAATGTTTTTATGCCCAAAATAACCAAATGATACTAGCAAGAATGAATGTGTATCCCGCAAATATTAATAAACTTTTATTATTGATAATTTTATGAAACCATTTTAAAGAAATATAGGTCGTGAAAAAACAAGTGATGAATGAGATAAGATATAAAATAATTGATTCATAATTTAAAAAAATGTTTTTATCAATTAAGCCTTTAACAAAAGTAAAAGATGTTGCGCATGTTGAAACAATCATATACATAAAAAAAGAATACTTTAAAACTACTTTCTCATCAATTTTAAGAAGGCTTCCTCCAAATAAAACAGTACCACATCTAGATATACCTGGGGTTAAGGCAAAGCTTTGAGCAAGACCTAGAAATAAAGCATCTTTATAACTAATTTCGTCTTTTTGTTTTTTCTTAAAAAGAAGTGATGTGAGAACTAAAAAAAGAGTAGTAATATAAAAACTAATTGAAAGTGATGTTAGATTACTAAGATTAGAGTTAATATGATTGTGAAGAATAATACCAATTATTCCACAAGGGATAGTTGAAATAAAAAGCTTTATTAAAAATGATTTATTTTCTTTTAAAAATTTGAAATCATTTTTAAAAAATAAACCAACTGCTAGCACACTCGCAAAATTAATTAAGACTTCAAAAAATAAACTATTTTCTTCTAGTCCTAATAAAATAGCACACAAACTCATATGAGCACTACTACTTATAGGAAGTGGCTCTGTTAATCCTTGGATTCCACCTAATAAGATATATTTAATAATTTTTAAAATCATCTTTTCACCTATTTAATTATATGTAAAAAGAAAGTATGTATTCTTACGTAATAATTAAAATTAAATACTTGTAAAAAAATCCATTATATGGTATAATAGTTAAAAATAAACAAAAGGTGATATATATGAAATTTAATTTAACGAATTTATATTGTGGTTATGAAATGCCGCTAGATACACTTGTTGTATTAATTATCTTCGCAGTATTAATTGGATGCTTATTAATTGTTAGCACAATTAAGTTTATTCAAGTATGCATGCGTCATGTTAAAAGATCTAAAAAAGCTGGTGTTATTAAATGTGATTATACACCAATCTTTGGTGGTCTTGATAATATTGTTAAAACTGAAAGAAGTTTAAATCGTATTATGGTTGAAGTTGTTGACCGTGAAAAAGTTGATTTAGAACAATTAAAAGAATTAAAAGTTGGCGTTCAAATTACTGGTAATGTAATTAAGTGTTCATCTAGTGAAATGGCAGAATCACTTGAAAATATTAAATAATAGTCTATATTGCCAAAATATAGACTTTTAATTTAGATATTTAGTTAAATCATTAATGAGTGCTTGTTTCTTATTTAGAGGCGCATTTTTCCACCAAATCTCGAATATTATCCCAAGACCAGGCAAAGATGTATCACTAGATAATAAAGAGGCTCCATCAACCATTTTCCATAACTCATCAAATGACTTATTGGTAATGGTATTAATCAATGATTGTCTAAGATCTTGCATAAGTACTCCTTTATAATAAATAATAAAATAGAAAATTAATGTTATTATTTATTAATATTATTAATGAAAATAAATGTTTTATACATAGAAAGTAGGTATTATATGGATTTATTAAAATTAGCCCAAAGTAAACAAGAAGAAATGGTAAAAGATTTATGTGATCTTTTAAAAATAAAAAGTGTCACTGATATGTCTACATCAAAACAAAATGCGCCATTCGGAGAAGGAATTAAAGATTGTTTAGAACATTTTTTAGAAATGGCAAAAAAAGATGGCTTTAATACTTTAAATGATGAAGGCTATGCGGGGGTTGTTGAATATGGTACATCTGAAGACCTTGTAGGAATATTATGCCATTTAGATGTAGTACCTGCTGGTGGTGTTTGGAAGTATCCACCATTTTCAGCCACTATTGAAGATGGTAAGATATATGCACGTGGCGCAATGGATGATAAAGGTCCAACAATTGCCGCATACTATGCTTTAAAAATAATCAAAGAATTAGGAATTAAATTAAATAAAAAAATTCAAATAATTTTAGGAACTGATGAAGAAACAGGTTGGCGTGGAATTGACCACTATAGTCAAAAATACCAAATGCCAAAACTAGGATTCGCGCCTGATGCGGACTTCCCTTTAATCTATGGTGAAAAAGGAATCTTTAATGCGTTTTTAGTAGGTGATTTAAATGATGAAATCATTTCAATCGAAGCAGGAGAAAGATTTAATGTTGTAATTGATGAAGCAACAGTAGTTCTTAAAAACAATCATCAAGACAAATTCAATGAATATTTAACTAACAATAATTTAAAAGGTACTTTCAAAGAATTAACAAATGGTTATGAATATAAAGTATTTGGCGTAAGTGCCCATGCAATGGAACCATTTAAAGGAATTAATGCGGGGACTCATTTACTATCATTTTTAAACACAGTTTTAGAAAGTCCATTTATTTCATTTATTGCAAATAATCTACACAATGAACATTTCTTAAAGAAACTTAACCTTGATCTATATCATGAGGAAATGAAAGAATTAACATGTAATATCGGTATTATTAAAATTGAAAACCAAAAGTTAGTTGTTTCTTTAGATATTAGATACCCAATTGGTTTTGAAGAAAATACTTTTGTCAACCAAATGAATGAAAAATTAAATAACTCAGCACAAATAGTAGTAGTTCAAAATAAAGCTCCTCATTATGTACCAAGAAATTCACAATTAGTTGAAACATTATATAATGTATATAAAGAATTTACAGGCGATGAAGTTAACGGGCCAAAAACAATTGGTGGTGGCACATACGCAAGAGCTTTAAAAGAAGGAGTTGCATTTGGAATGGAACTACCAAACCAAGAAAGTGTTGTTCATCAACCAAATGAATATGTCGAAATAAATACTTTAGTAAAAGCAACTGCTATCTACGCCAAAGCAATTTTAAAACTTGGAGGCTATGATGCGTAGACGTAATGTAAAAAATGCCAAAGAAAGATTACTTGCTCAAGAAGAAGTAATGATTTTTAATCCTACTGATTATAAAGGAAAATGGCATGAATTATTTAACAATAACAACCCAATTTATTTAGAAATTGGCATGGGTAAAGGCAAATTTATTATTAAACATGCACAAACTTATCCTAACCACAATTATTTAGGTTTAGAAAAGTATGATAGTGTAATATTACAAGCAACTACTAAATTACAAGAGTTATCGCTTGATAATTTAAAACTACTAAATGTTGATGCTAGTAATCTATTAGAAATATTTCAAGAAGGCGAAGTCGATGGTATATACTTAAATTTCTCAGATCCATGGCCAAAAGCACGTCATGCGAAAAGAAGATTAACTAGTAAAAAATTTCTTGACATCTACCGTACAATCCTAAAAAAAGATGGCATCATTGAATTCAAAACTGACAATGTTGATTTATTTGACTATAGTGTCGAAAGTTTTGAAGAAAATAACTATGAAATATTACATCTAACACGTGACTTACATAGCGAAGCAAAAGATGTCATCACTACTGAATATGAAGATAAGTTTTCTTCAAAAGGCAATAATATATGTTTCTTGAAAGCGAGATGGAAATAATGAAAAAAGCATACGTTGGTTCACTCAATAAAATAAAAGTAGGTGCAACAACTGAAGTATTATCACAATATGGGTATGAAGTAATTGGGATAGATGCTCCATCACAAGTATCTGCTCAACCTATGACTGATGATGAAACAATTGAAGGCGCAACTAATCGTGCATTAGGACTTCCAACTGATGGATTAAGAATAGGTCTTGAAGCGGGTGTTATGCTTCATAAAGATACATTATTTTTAACCAACTGGGGTGTCTTAATTGATGAAGATGGCAATAGAATTGTTGCGGGGGGGACTAGAATTGCTCTTCCTGATGAAGTTAAAAAAACTTTATTTGAAGATGGTCTTGAATTAAGTGATGCAATGGCTAAACACTATAATACAAAAGATATCAAATTCAAAGAAGGAGCAATTGGTTATTTTTCAAATTCGTTAGTTACAAGAAATGATAACTTTGTTCATATTATTAAATTATTATATGGTCGATATCTATATATGAAAGGATTAAAATAATGAAAGGTTTAATATTATTAGCAGATTTCTTTGAAGATTCAGAAGCAATCATTACAATTGACTTACTAAGAAGAGCAAAAATTGATGTTGATTTAGTTAGTATCAAAGATACTAAAGAATTAACTACTCAATCAAACATCAAAGTATTAGCTGATATGACAATTGATGATATTGTCTTAGATGATTATGAATTTATGATTCTACCTGGTGGTAAAGCAGTCTTTAATACACATTTAGAAAGTGAAATTACTAAAGGATGCATTTATCATTTCGCATTAGAAAATAAACTTGTTGCAGCTATTTGTGCAGCTCCTAGTGTACTTGGAGTAATGGGTTTATTACAAGGTAAAAATTATGTATGTTTCCCAGGATGTGAAAATATTGAATTTGGTGGAAATCTAAAAACAGATGAATGCGTAACTGATGGCAATATTATAACAGCTAAAGCAGCTGGATCTACATTTATGTTTGCGCATGCTATAATCAAATATTTAAAATCAGAAGAACTTGCAGATCAAATTTTAAATCAAGTTTATTATCAAAAATAATCAAACTATCATAAGTCTTTTATCTTTACAAAAAAGACAATTTATGGTATAATATCAAAGCATGAGTTTTTACTCATTCCTTGCCTTAACCAATAAGGCTATAAACCATAAGGAGGTGTAAGTATGAAAAAATACGAAGCTATGTACATCATTCGTCCCGAATTAGACGAAGAACAACGTAAAGCAGTGATGGAAGAAGTAAGTGCTACATTTACTAATCACGGATCAGTTGTGTCTGAAGTGAAAGAATGGGGTTTACGTGATTTAGCATATGAAATTGCTAAATGCACAAAAGGGTACTATGTTCTTTTAAATGTTGAAGCTACAGTTGAAGCAGTTAATGAATTCAACCGTGTATGTAACATTAAAGAAGCTGTTATTCGTCACATCATCGTGGCTGAATAGGAGGTAACAAATGAACAGAGTCGTTTTAGTTGGAAGACTAACTAGAGATCCTGAACTTAGAACTTCAGGTGGAGGAAATGCTTTCGTAGGATTCACTATTGCGGTTAACAGAACATTCCAATCTGCAAATGGTGAACGTGAAGCTGACTTCATTAATTGTATTGCTTTTAATAAGCAAGCAGAAAATTTAAATCGTTATATTCGTAAGGGCGGATTAGTTGGTGTTGAAGGAAGAATTCAAACACGTAATTTTACAGGTCAAGATGGCGTACGTCGTTTTGTGACTGAAGTTGTTTGTGATAACATTCAATTTTTAGAACCAAAACAATCTACTGGAGCATCTAATACTAGTTATTATGAATATTCTCCATATGATATGCCTCAACAACCTAGACAACCTCAACAACCTAAAAAAGAGCCTTTTAACGACATTCAAAATCAATTCGGTATTACCGATGATGATTTACCATTTTAGGAGGTTTGTATATGGCACAATTCAAAAGACGTAAAAAAACTTGCTATTTCACAGATAATCATATTGAAAAAATCGACTGGAAAGATGTTGATTTATTAAGACGCTATGTTTCTGACCGTGGAAAAATCTTACCACGTCGTATTACAGGAACTAAAGCTATTTATCAAAGAGAATTAGCAGTAGCAATTAAACGCGCTCGTCATATGGGTTTATTACCATTTGTTAGAGAATAGTTTATAACTTGAAACCATACAAACAAAATTCGACAATTTGTACAAAATTTATTCGGCTGTTTGGATGGCAACTATTTTAAACAAATGTAATAATAACATATAAATAAAAAAATAAAAGCTTGATTTAAACATCAAGCTTTTTTTCATACTCATTAATATAACCCTGAATCTTATTATTATAAATATCTTTATACTTATTTAATAATTCTTCCTCATTATTAATAGCTTCTCAGCCACCTAACAAGACAAATTTGTCCTACCATACTTAAATAGTAGCTCCCAGTGGAACCTTCACTAAAAAACTATCAAAAGATTGTACAAATAGTTCCAACTACGACATAATATTATTGGGTCCCATCAGTCGGGTAAATTCTGTACAGTTTGGTCTAGATTAGTTTGTATGGTGACAGTATGTGAAATCATACAATTTGCTTTGTAAAAAATCATACAAAACAAATTGCAAAAACTATTCAAAACAAATGTAATAATAACATTATAAAAAATAACAAAAACAAAAGCTTAACATTATTATGAACAAAGTTAATAATGTTAAGCTTTTTTATTTATTAATAAAAGCATTTTATATCAAAAAAAATAAAAAAACTTATGATATAATTATATTGGTGATGTTATGAATATATATAATATATTAGAAAAGACAATTGAATTAATTGAAAATAATTTATGTAATCATGATTTAAATATTTTATTTTTAGCAAAAAAATTATTTATAAGCCCATATTATTTGCAACGAATATTTTATTCATTGATAGGAAAAACTATAGGATTATATATAAGGGAAAGAAGATTAACAGAAGCAGGAACAGATATAAAAAATGGTGAAAGAGTTATAGATGTTGCAGTAAAGTATGGTTATGAATCCCAGGAATCGTTTTCAAGGGCTTTTAAAAATTTTCATGGTGTAAATCCAGGAACTGCAAAAAAAGGTGTGATTATATCATGTTTACCAAAGGTAAATATACTTAACTTAATAAAAGGAGAAATTAGTATGAATATTAAAATTGAAAAAGAGAAGGCGTTTAATATTATTGTATTATCAAAAAAATTTAATGAAGAAACATCTTTTGAAGAAGTACCTAAATTTTGGAATGCATATAATAGTAGTGGATATCAAAATTTTGTACCTCCGATGTTAGGTATTTGTATTAATAATGATAAAGGGATAGATTTTGAATATGGAATAGGTAGTTTAAAAGAATATTGTAGTGAAATACCAGAAGGTTTTAAGCAAATTAATATTGCAGAACATTTATGGGGTAAATTTTATACTAAAGGTAAAATGCCAAAAGCTATTCAAGATTTATGGAAAGAAGTTATTGAGTGGGTTCAAAATAGTGAATATGAACTAGCAGATAACTATGATTTTGAATGTTATTCTGAGGGAGATACTGATAGCGATGATTATGTAAGTGGTATTTGGGTACCATTAATATTAAAGTAAAATTATAGCTAAGATCGCTTTTAAGCGGTCTTTTTTAAAAAATAGAATTAATAAAACTGATGTTTTATAATAATATTATATTATAGATAGTGTTATTTGACAATATTGCTTAAATTTGATAAAATAATGATAATTTATTGTAATTGGAGAAGAATTTATGAAACTAAGTAAGAAAAATTTAGTTATTATTAGTTTTATGTTGTTTTCATTATTTTTTGGTGCAGGTAACTTAATATTTCCACCTTTATTAGGACAACAATCAGGTAGTAATACTTTCTTAAGTGTTATTGGATTTTTAATTACTGCAGTAATTTTACCTGTTCTGGGAGTAATTGTTGTTGGGAAATTTGGTGGGTTAAGTGAACTTGCAAGACGAGTTGATAAACGTTTTGCTATATTATTCACACTTTTAATTTATATATCAATTGGACCAGGACTTGGTATACCAAGAGCAGGTTCTGTGCCTTTTGAAATGGCTATTTCTCCTTATTTAAATGAAAATTCTAATTTAACTATATGGATGATTGTTTATACAACGATTTTCTTTTTAATAGTGCTATGGTTATGTTTAAATCCAGGAAAGTTGGTTAAAAGAATAGGAACAATTTTGACTCCGAGTTTATTGATTTTAATTGTTGTGCTTTTCATAAGTTTTTTATTTAATTTTGATAAATCAGTAGATGAACCATTGGAATTATATCAAAATGCACCTTTTTTACAAGGGTTTATTGATGGGTATCAAACTATGGATACAATAGCAGCGCTCAATTTTGGTTTAGTGATTTCTATAACTTTAAGTAATTTAGGGGTTAAAGAAGAAAAAGGTATTGTAAAATATACTATTGTAGCTGGAATATTTGCGGGGGTTATTTTAACACTAGTTTATATTATGCTTGCGATTATGGGTACATCAACTTCAGGTGTTTATAGTGATGATCCGAATGGAGCAATCATTCTTAGAAAAATTATGAATGATTTATTTGGTGGTTTTGGTGCATTCTTTTTAGTTGCTATTTTTACTTTAGCTTGTTTGACGACTTGTGTTGGGTTAACAAATTCTATTTCATCTTATTTTTCAAAGATATTTACAAAAATATCGTATAAAAAATGGGTTGTTATAATAACAATTGTATCTTTTTTAATTTGTAATTTAGGATTAAATATGATTTTATCGGTTTCTGTTCCTGTGTTAAACGCAATATATCCTGTTTCTATTGTTTTAATTATTCTAGGTCTTTTAGATAAATATATTAAAAAGCTTAAATATACTTATAAACTTTGTATTTATTCAACTTTATTTATTAGTACATTATATGCTGTAGATGAATTATTCAATTTAGGCTTTGTATCTGATATTTTGGCTTATATTCCTTTATATAGTCAAGGATTTGGATGGGTAATAGTATGTATAGTTATGTTTGGTATAAGTGCATTGTTAAATGCTATTTTAAATAAGAAAAAAGTTACTGTATAATCTAACAATGATTAAATAATTATCTTATATAGAATTTTAATACCTTTTTCAATTCATTAAAATAAGTATAATTAGAATTAGTTTATATATACTAATGGTTAATTTTAGTGTTACAATAAACTTAATTAATTTAAAAATTAACGATATAATCAATAGAAGAACTAGAGTGTTAGTTTTTATTGGAGTTTTTAACTGTAGTTGAAAAAAGGGATAGAAAATAAAAAATCATTACATAAAAAAGCTTGATTAGTTCAAGCTTTTTTTTATTGTCCTATAATAATTATTAATTGCTCTTTGTACTATAATCTTATCAACTATTGGATATTTCTTTTTTATAGATCTTGCAAATGATGTATTAATAGAATCGTTGAAAATCTTAGCTCCAAGTCATATTGTCTTAGATTTAGATTTCTTAACATTTAAAATAAATGTAGTAGGAGTTAATTCATTATTAGTAATTCTTTTAACTATTGTTTCATTTATAATTTCAATGTTAAAAATATATAATATTAAACCTGTTCAAATTATTAAAACAAAGGAATAAAAAAAAACTATCAAAAGTGTGTACGAATTTGACAAAATACGACATAATAATGCATGTGCGCCGCTGCAATGGATTTTGTATGCTTTTTTGCATTGGTGCCTGTGCAGTTACAGTATGTGAAACCATACAAACAAAATTCGACAATTTGTACAAAATTTATTCGGCTGTTTGGATGGCAACTATTTTAAACAAATGTAATAATAACATATAAATAAAAAAATAAAAGCTTGATTTAAACATCAAGCTTTTTTTCATACT
>JAFQPO010000013.1 GCA_017411715.1 Bacilli bacterium
GGCAACTATTTTAAACAAATGTAATAATAACATATAAATAAAAAAATAAAAGCTTGATTTAAACATCAAGCTTTTTTTCATACTCATTAATATAACCCTGAATCTTATTATTATAAATATCTTTATACTTATTTAATAATTTTTCCTCATTATTAATAGTTTCCCAGCCACCTAAATAATAGTCATCATCAACTATATCAGACATATCACCAAATAATATATTATTACACAATTTATAAATAAAGGCCTGGTACCTTTTATATTTATTAATCATAAGGGCTCTATTAATCTTTTGAACCTTCCTTTCAGGGGTATCATATTCATTTCATGTATTATTATTCATATTTAAATCTCCTTAGCTTATTTAATCTACATATAATTTAGCTATTAATATCACCTACCAATAAAAAAAGACTAATTAAAAAATAATTAGTCCATTTTTTTACTACTGTGATGATATAATTATAATATTTTTTACAAATATTTTTTTATTCATCTAAATCAACAATTAAATAAAATACTTCTTTTTCATTCTCTAATCTAATTTTAAATAAATTATTCATATTCTCACCTTACTTTCTTTATTAGAGACAATATTATACAATGTGAAAATACAAAATTTAATCATATTTTAAAAAATTTTTTCAAACCTGCCAATTTCACTAAAACCTTACTAAGCCAACTAAGCCATCTAATAAGACAAATTTGTCCTACCATACTTAAAAAGTAGCTCCCAGTGGAACCTTCACTAAAAAACTATCAAAAGATTGTACAAATAGTTCCAACTACGACATAATATTATTGGGTCCCATCAGTCGGGTAAATTTTGTACAGTTTGGTCTGGATTAGTTTGTATGGTGACATAACTGAAGTCATACAAATAAAATTAGACAAAATCATACAAAATATTTTCGACAATTTTATAACATATGATAATAACAATTTATATTTTTGCAACTTAGCGTTGCTAAAAAATGTTACATTTGCAACTCAAACTATATTGACATTTAAGAGCATAAATGATATAATATTAACAAAAAAAGTTAATATTATGAAATGAGGCGAAATAATGTTAGGTGATAAAATATATTCATTAAGAAAAAATAGAAAAATATCCCAAGAAGAATTCGCAGAAATTTTAAATACTTCAAGACAAGCAGTTAGTAAGTGGGAGAGAAATGAATCAAAACTAGATATTGATAAACTAGTAACTATTGCCAAATTATTTAATGTTTCAATTGACTTTTTACTAAGTCATGAAATCAGCTACTCTGATGTTGATACTTTTATTAAAGAGTTAGAACATTGTGCTTCTAATAATCTTTTAACAATATCAATTGATGATATCAGATTATGGTGTTCTAAATATATTAATCATTTCAAGTTACATATATATGCAAAAAATTATTTAGTAATAGCTTATTTAAATAATAAAAACGATGAATACTTAGATCTTGCGTTAACTTGTTTAAATAAAGCTATTGAAGTATACAATCCAGAAGATAATGATAATATTTCATTAAATGATTTACATAAGTCAATTTGTGATATTTATGAAATGCAACAGAAATATGAACTTGCGAAAGAATATATAAAAAAACATAATATATATGACTATAATATAATGCTTGCTAAATGTGAATTACAACTTGAAAATTATGATGATGCTTTAGAATTAGCATCTAAGATTTATTTAGAATCTTCATCTAATATAATTAATGCTTCTTTTGTTCAATTATCAGTATTATTAAATAAGAATAAGATTAAAGAAGCTTATGATTTGGTGAAATGGACAATTGAATTTATTAATTCAATTAATAATAGTGATAATTTCTTTAAAGGTGTTCTTTCACTATTTGTGTATTTAAGAGCAGTTTGTGAAAAAATTTTAAACATCAATTGTGATGAATCAATCAATATATTAAAAAGAGAAGATCTAAAAAGAATAAATGAAACAACGATATCAAATTCAAACGTTATGAAATATTATTTTGGTAAATCAGATGAGTTTATGTTAGTAGACATAAATGTTAAAGAAACAATTAAAGCAATAACTAACCAAACATCTAAAGAAGATAAATATTATAATATTTTAATAAATTTATATAAAGAAATATTTGGAGAAGATACTGATGAATAAAACTCTTAAATCATATATATACAAAGGAAATATATTTAATTTTATTGTCTTAACTTTTAATTCATTATGCCAAACAGCTGGCTTAATTATAATATCTTTAATGCTTGAAAAAGTTATGGCGATTGCTGCAAGCGAAGAATTAGAAGATTTAATTAATCAAGGTAAACTATTTATACTATTGTTTATATTATTTGTAATATTATATTTATTAGTAACATATTTAAAGCCTAAATATCAAAAAAAGGCCCTATTACAATATAAGAATAATATTTATAATGGAATAATTAATAAAAGTATTTCTAGTTTTAATAAAAATAACACTTCAACATATATATCACTACTAACAAATGATGTTAAAATGATTGAAGATAACTATATCTTCTCTGCTTTTGATTTAATCACTCATATTACATTATTAATATGTACAATTGTTATAATGATTATATATAGCCCAATATTAACTTTATCCGCAATAGGATTATCAATCTTCCCCTTTGTTGGCGCATTGTTAATTGGTGGCAAATTAGCTTTTTATGAAAAAAGAATTAGTGATCAAAATGCAAGTTTCATGCATTTTGTGAAAGATAACTTAATAGGCTTTTCAACTATTAAAGTATTTAAAGCAGAAGAAAAGATAAAAACATTATTTGAAAAAAATAATGATAATTTAGAAAAAGAAAAAGCTAGTAAGACTAAAGTTTTAGTGATTATGGAAATGGTTCAAACTGTTATGTCGCTACTGGCTCAATTTGGTGTATTTTTTATAGGTGCATATTTATCAATTAAAACAGACAATATTGCTCCTTCTGTTATTATCCTATTTGTACAATTAATGAATTACATTCTTAATCCTCTGATGCAAATACCATCATTACTTTCTAAACGCTTATCTTGTAAACCTTTATTCAAAAAAGCTGAGGATATTATTAGAAAAGTTGAAGAAGAAACAAAAGTAGAAATTAAAGGATTTGACAAGATTGAAGTGTCAAACTTAGAATTTTCATATGATGAAAAAACAATCCTAAATAATATAAACTACACATTTAATAAAAATAAATCATATGCGGTAGTGGGAGCGAGTGGTTCTGGTAAAACGACATTACTTAATTTATTACTGGGAAAAGAAACTACATATTTAGGGGACATTAGATATAATGATAAAGAACTAAGAGAAATATCACTTGATTCTTTATTTGAAATATCATCGTTTGTTGAACAAAATGTTTTTGTATTTGATGATTCAATCATTAACAACATCACAATGTATTCTAATGTGGATGAAGAAATATTAAACAAAGCAATTAAAAAATCAGGATTATCTAAGTTAATTGAAGAAAAAGGACCAAATTACCGATGTGGTGAAAATGGCTCTAATTTAAGTGGTGGAGAAAAACAAAGAATAAGTATCGCTAGAGCATTAATTAAAAATGTTCAGTTATTATTACTTGATGAAGCGACTAGTGCTTTAGATAATGAAACTGCTATTTCCGTTATTGATAATATTTTAGCTATTGAAAATGTTACTAAAATTATTATTACTCATAAATTAGATGAAGAAATACTAGTTAAATTCGATGAAATTTTAGTTATGAAAAATGGAAAGATTGTTGAGTCAGGTAAATTTTCTGAATTAATAAATAACAATTCTGTCTTTAGATCACTAGTAGAATTTATTGATTAAAACGGACAAATAAAGTATTAAAAGAATATAGTAATTTTTATGAAAAGAGGAATTAAGCATGATTAATAAATGCAAACAAAAAGCACTTATGGAAAAATACAATATGTATTTTATTTGCGAAGGAAATCGTGATTATACTATTAAAAAAGAAGTAGTAGTTTCAGCAAATCCAACTTGTAATTGTTATAGTGTAGCAAAAGCTTTTACAGTTATGGCAATTGGTATTTTATATGATAAAGGATTACTAACTTTAGATACACGAGTAATTGATGTTTTAAATAAATATCTACCAACAGATATTGATGAAAAATGGTCAAAAGTAACGATTCATGATGTTTTATTACATAAAGTTGGTTTTGGTAGTGGACTACTTGATATTGACTGTGATGATGCATCACTATATCAAACATTTGATTATTTAAAAATTGTTTTTACAACAAAGTTAGAATATGATCCAGGCACTGTTTATCAATATACTGATGCGGCTTACTATTTATTATCGAGAGTAGTTGCGGAAATCACACATAGTGATATAGAAGATTTTTTAAGACCAATTTTAATGGAAACAATGAAATTTAAAGAACTTGCTTGGAGTAAATGTCCTAAAGGGTATTCAATGGGCGCAACAGGTCTTTACATTAGAACAGAAGATATGGTTAAACTTGGCATCTTATATCTTAATAAAGGTATATGGATGGGTAATAGAATAATATCTGAAGAATGGGTTAATTTAGTTATAGCTAATAGATATGAATTTACTCACATCAAAAATGGTTGGTATGCAAAAGGAGGAATGAGGGGACAATTTTTAATGTTTAACTTTGAAAAAGGTAAAGCTCTTGCGGGCCACTCGTTTGATGATAATGTTAGAGCTTCGCTTTTTATAGAGTAGAAACAATAAAATGTATTATATATTTTGATAATAGTCAGAAGACCTTAAAAAGTCTTCTTTTTATTTAGGTATTGATATTTCCTAAGAATTTAAATCCCACGCAAAACGTTTTCATAAAAACATACTTTATGATATTATATATATGAACTTTAAAGAAGGAGAATAAAGAATGAAAACTTTTAAAAAACTATCATTATTATTAGTTGTAGTATTATTATTTGTTTTGGCATCTTGTGCGCCAACAACTGGTACTACTTCTCAATTAAAAGAAGTAGCTTTTTATAACATGGTTACTTCAATGACTAAAGGTGATGTATTAGTAGTTGAACACTCAACTCAAGCAAATGTGGTAGCTAATTTTGTAAGTTCGAATCCTGAAGTTGCGACTGTTGAAGGTAAAACAGTTACAGCTGTAGGCGTTGGTGAATTTACTCTTACCGCAACATTTACATTAGGTCAAGAAACTAAAAATTATAACTTTACTATTGAAGTAAAAGATGATGAAGTTGTAGTTGAATCTGCAATCGAGTATGTACTTGATGGTGGTAAATTACCAAATGATGCACCTACAACATATGTTGAAGGTACTCTTCTTGTATTACCAACACCGACTAAAGATGGATATGAATTCTTAGGTTGGACATTATCTAGTGCTTCTAGTGAATATGTTACTGAAATCTCAAGTGAACAAATTGGTGATGTAACTGTATATGCTAAATGGGAAGAAATAATTGTGGCACCTACACGTGGTACAATTACTTATAATTTATATGGTGGAGCTAATCCAAATGATGCTCCTACATCATATGAATTTGGTAAAGTAGTTAAACTTCCTGTTCCTACTAAAGATGGATATGAATTTTTAGGTTGGACATTAACAGCTGCTTCAACTAATTATATTTCTGAACTTGCTGCAACACAAACAGGTGATGTTACATTATATGCTAAATGGAAAGTTCAAGTAATTATGAGTGAAATCAATTATGAACTAGATGGTGGAACTAATCCAGAAGGCGCAGTTAGTGAATATCAAGAGGGTAAAGGAGCTACTCTTCCAACACCAACAAAAGATGGATATAAATTCTTAGGTTGGAGTTTAGAAAGTGGTTCTACAACTTATATTGAAGCTATCTCAACTACTCAAAAAGGTGCTGTTACAGTTTACGCAAACTGGGAAAAAGAAGAAGTGCCTGTAGTTGGTAGTCCTTTTGAAATAACATACGAATTAAATGGTGGAGCATGGTCATGGACAACTGCTACTGTAACTGATGCAGCTGGTGGAATTGATTCTTTATCTAATTTACCAGAAATCTTCATGGCTGATTTCTATACATACTTATTTGAAAATGGTTTATTAAATTCATCTAAAGTAGCTGAAAAATTACATGTATCTAATTGGGCAGGCTTTAGCGCTAAATATGGTGACCCAGTAGCATGGTATAACGCAACATCTACTGGTGGATATAGTGCAGCTGATGGATATAGTGAATTATTCTTTGATAGTGTTAATGAATATGTTGCGGTTGGTGGATTCTTAGGAACAAGCCCTTATAAAGAAAAATATGCAAACCTTACTAAACATGCTATTCAATTAACAGTTGCTAGATATTCAATGGCAACAACATCTGCAAGTTTTAAAGGTGCTTTAGGATTTGTTCTTGATGGATATTTCTATGGCACACAAGGGTTACTTGCTTCTAGCAAACCTAATTATGAAACATTCAATGCTTTACGTGCAACTATCCCTACACCAACAGTTGGATATGTTGGTACTACACAAACTACAAATACTTATGAAGTATTAAATGGTGTTGTTGGTACTGCTGTTAAATTAGTTGCTCCTGTTAAGGCTGGTCATATGTTCTTAGGATGGTACGATAATCCTGAATTTACTGGTGAAGCTGTAACTAGCGTAGATTGTGCTTCTACATTATACGCTTCTTGGTATAATTTAAATGCACCTGCTCCAGTATACTCAATTAACTATGTATTAAATGGTGGTAAAAATGCTGCTTCTGCTCCAACTGAATTTACATTTGGTGAAGGTGTAGAATTAGTAGCTCCAACAAAAGAAGGTTATACATTTGTTGGTTGGTCAACTGATGAAGCTGGTGAAAACTTAATTTCTGAAATTTCTCCATTTGAAAAAAGAGATGTAACAGTTTATGCAAACTGGGTTGAAGGTGAAGAAAAAATTTATTCAATTACATATGTTTATTCAGAAGGTAAACTTCCTACTAGAACTCCAAGTAGTGTTAATGAAGTAATTGAATATGTTTTAACATCATATTATAACTGGTTAAAACCAAAAGATGATTATGCGACATTCAAAACTAAAGTAACTACAGACTGGGTTAATAATAAAAACCAAAATACATACAAATTCTATAAACAAAATGGAAAAGATACAGTTGATGCTGGATATTTCGTAAATGCTCCTGAAAACTTTGAAGAATGGAATGCATGGTTTACAGTATTTGATGCGCAAGTAACAGCAGCTAATGGTGCCCAAAATGCATGGGATAGTTATGTTGGTATTTTAAGACTTGGTCAATGGTTAAGCAATGCTCCTCCTGTAACATGGAAAGATACAATGAATCAAGCATTGATTGCCGCAACAAAAATTAAAATCCCTCTAGTTACTGAATACGAACTAGGTGAAGAATTTGACTTAATCGATTTAGTTATTGAAGATGGTCGTACATTCTTAGGTTGGTATGATGAATCTGGTAATAAAGTAGAAAAAATCTACTCTAACACAGAAGGCGATTTAGTCTTAACTGCTAAATGGAGTGAAGCAACTCCAGTTGAATCATTTGAAGTAACTAATGAAGTTAGTAAATTACTTAAATATTCTGAACATCAATTACAATGGGTAATTGGTCCAAGTAATGCAACTTATAAAAAAGTTACATTCACATCAAGTGATCCAAGTATTTTAACAGTTTCTGAAAAAGGTTTAATCGAAACTTATAATGTTGGTACTGCGAAAGTATTAATTACTGTTCATGGTAATACTGCACTCAATACAGAAATTGAAATTGAAGTATATGTTGATCCATATATTGAAGGTGAATTCTTAGATAAATCATATGTTGTAGTTGGTGATTTAGTTAACTTAGGTGCAACCTTAGTTGGTAAAACTTCAGATGAATTATTATGGAAATCTAATACACCTGAAATCGCAACAGTTGATAATTATGGTGTTGTAACCGCAAACCAAGAAGGACTTGCGGAAATCGTAGTTTATTGTGCTAATAATGAAAATATTTCCTTTACATTCTACGTGACTGTACTTGCTTCTGAACCTACTGGTGTATTAAAACTATTATTAGACAGCCATAACCAAACAGTATTCACAAAAGAAAACTTATTAATTGGTATTAAGATTGGTTCTGATGGTGCTTACTATGCTGATATCGTAGGAAGTGTATCTAAATTATTATTTGAAAACTATGCTGTACATAATGATTATTATTTATCAAATCCAACTAATAAATCAACATTAAATGGTGCTGGTATTGGTGGTATTGATTTTATCACAGTTCACTATGCAGCGGATATGCCATATTCAGCTTCAGCAATGTTTAATGGCGGTAAAAACTTAGCAGCATACAATAAATCATGTAATGAAAATGGAACAAGTGCTTCATGGCATTATAGTGTTGGTAATGATGGTATTTGGGCATCACAAACTGAAAGCTATGGCGCATGGCATGCAGGCGCAAGTAAATCTATGACATGGAGTGATAGTGGTCTTACAACTAGTCAAGTTGGAAGTGATTTATATCCTACTGATGTTACAATGGGTAGCGATGGATATTTCTATATCAAAGGTGTTAAAACAAATATTAAAAATACAACAAGCGGAACTAAATTAAATGGTATGGGTCTTGGTGTTAAAGTAGTAGGAACAAAAGTATATTTAGGTGGCCATTATTATAATACATCTTACAAATATATTTCATCAACAGGTGGTAACAATAACTCAATTGGTATGGAAACATCTGTAAGAGAAGGTTCTGACTTATGGTTAACATGGCAATATACTGCTCAACTTTGTGCTAAACTTCTTCTTAAATATCAATTACCACTTAACAGACTTGTAGGTCATCATTTCTTCTCTGGTAAATGGTGTCCACAACCAATGTTAGAAAATGATTTAGAAATCTGGTATGAATTCGTTGAACTTACAAGACAACAAATGAACTTATATGAAAACTATAGTAATTATTCATTGACATTTGATACAACAAGTTCATACTTAAAAGACAATGGTAGAGTTAGTGAATTACCTGATTATCCTGAATGTACAACTTATACAATTACATATTCAGATGGTACAACAACTAAATCTGTAACATTATCTACAATTCTTCCAGGTATCCTTGAATAGAATTTATTAAAATAAAAGCGATAATAGCTAAAACTAATTTTGGTTTTCTATTACCGCTTTTTTTATGGTATATCAAAATTACATTTATTTAATAGTTGATATAAAAGTCATTTTATGTTAAAATAAGTATATTAAGGTATTAAGTAATTTTAAAAGAAGGTATTTTATGAATAATGAATTTTTAGGAAAAGAATCAGTTGGTAAATTACTTTTTAAATTATCAATTCCAACTGTTGCGGCTCAATTAATTAATATGTTATATAATTTAGTTGACCGTATTTTCATCGGTAAAATGGAAAATATAGGTGATTTAGCACTAACTGGGGTTGGTGTTTGTTTACCACTAATTATGATAGTATCAGCTTTTGCTGCGTTAATTTCATCAGGTGGGGCTCCTCGTGCTTCTATTTTTATGGGTAAAAAAGACAATCAAACCGCAGAAAGAATAATGGGGAATTGTTTCTTATTACAAATAATAATATCTGTTATTTTAACAACAATATTATTAATATTCAATGAAAAGTTATTACTCCTTTTTGGGGCAAGTGAAAATACTATTGAATATGCGGTTGAATATATGAATATATATGCAATAGGCACAATATTTGTTCAACTTACTCTTGGAATGAATGCATACATTGCATCCCAAGGCTTTGCTAAAACCGCAATGTTTACTGTTTTAATTGGAGCAATTATAAACATTATTCTTGATCCTATTTTTATTTATGCATTAGATATGGGTGTAATAGGTGCTGCCCTTGCAACAATTATTGCCCAAGCAAGCTCTTGCATATTTGTTATATTATTCTTGTTTAGTAAAAAGTCAATCTTAAAATTAAAAATAAGAAATTTTTTACTTGATTATAAAATTTTCTTACCATGTATGGCATTAGGTTTAGCTCCGTTTATCATGCAAGTTAGTGAAAGTATTATTCTTGTTTCATTTAATACATCTTTAAAAACATATGGTGGAGATATTGCGGTGGGAGCTATGACAATACTATCAAGCATTATGCAATTTGCAATGTTGCCAATGCAAGGATTTGCTCAAGGATCTCAACCAATCATAAGCTATAATTATGGAGCTAAAAATGAAAGAAGAGTAACTCAAACATTTAAACTATTATTAATAACATGTTTAACTTATTCATCACTATTATATATATTAATTATGTGTTTTCCTAAGCTATTTGTATCTATGTTTACTGATAAACCAGAATTAATTGACTTTACAGTTAAAATGATGAGAATATATTTTGGAGCAATTTTAATCTTTGGAGCTCAAATTGCTTGTCAGATGACATTTGTATCAATAGGCAACGCAAAGTCTTCAATCATTGTTGCCTGTGTCAGAAAGTTTGTCTTATTACTTCCATTAATATATATTATGCCAGCTATCATGAATGATAAAACAGTTGCTGTTTATACCGCAGAACCAATTGCGGATTTTCTAGCTGTTACTTTTACTGTTATTTTATTTATATTCCAGTTTAGAAAAACAATTAAAAAATTAAAAGAACCTAGTTTAACATAAATTGGTGGATTATATGAAAAGAATCTTTGAAAAATTCGAAACCTTATTTTGTATATTATTAATAGTAATATATATATTAATAAATATGTTTTGTGTACAATCATTTGGTATCACAGATTACAGAAGTACAATCATTAATACAATCTTCTCAATATGTTTAATTGTACTAATGATTATTCTTAAACGGATTTCTTTCTATGGTTTAACTAAACCAACAAACATTAAAAAATGTCTATATTTTATTCCTCTTTTGATGATAGTATCAGTTAATTTATGGAGCGGTATAAATATCAATAATTCAGAAAGTGAAATAATATTTCATATTTTAACAATGATAAATATTGGTTTTATTGAAGAAATTATCTTTAGAGGGTTCTTATTCAAAATGATGGCCAAAGATAATATAAAAGCAGCTATCATTGTTACCTCACTAACATTTGGTATTGGTCATGTAGTGAATTTATTAAATGGTGCTGATATAATACCAACAATCCTTCAAATATGTTCAGCTATTTCAATAGGGTATTTATTTGTAATAATATTTCATAAAACATCATCTATTATACCATGTATAATTACTCATTCTTTGATAAATTCTTTATCAATATTTAATAATGAAAATACCTTATTATTATATATAACAACTATATTTATAATAGCTGTTTCTTTAATATATGGAATTTATATAAATAAAACTTTAAAAGAAAATTAGTAAGGTTATAAATTAAATATTAATATTAAAAGGTCATAAAAAATTGATATGATGTCTCCAAAGTAGACAGTGAATAAAAATAAAATTATTTACAATTTACTTTGGAGACATTTTTATTATGGATAAAAAAACAAACATATAATTTGCGATGAAAAAAATATGAGATGTTGTTAATTGTATAAAAATTGAATTTATCATTTATCATTTATCATTTGAAATTATGATAGGAAAAAATCAATTAATAATATTGTGAGATCAATTAATAAAAAATAATAATGAGGTGTATGATATTTCTAAAGTTTTCTTTGTTTTAGTAATAATAATTCAATATGTGACTTTTTTGTTATATAAATAACAATAATAGAAACATTGTTAAAAAGTGTTTATATAATAAAAATAGATTTATTTATGATATAATAAATATGAATAATTATGATTAACGAGGAATAGTATGATAGAATTTTTTGTTGGATTAGCTATATTATGTGGTTATTTTATTACGTGTGCGACTGTTGCGTTAGTATTTAGAAAATTAACTAATATCCCTAATGAAATATTTAGAAAGATATTACATTTTATTTTGTTAGGATCATCGTTTGTTTTTGTTTTTGCGTATGATACATGGTGGATATCAGCGTTAACATGTTTGTTGATTATTGTTATTGCTTATCCAATATTATACTTTTTTGAGAGATTTAAAACATATTCTGATACTATGTCTGAAAGAAAAAAAGGTGAATTAAGAAGTAGTTTGATAATAGTGTTTATTATGTTTGCTATTATTATTTCAATTTGCTTTGGATATTTTAATGATAAAGTTTTATCATTAGTTGCAATTTTGGCTTGGGGAATAGGGGATGCATTCGCTGCGCTTGTAGGAACTAAACATGGCAAACATAAAATATATAAGAAGAAGAGCTTAGAAGGAACAGTTGCGATGTTTTTATCATCAATAACTATTGTGCTTTTAGTATTGATGATTCATAGTATTATTCCATGGTATGGTATTTTATTTACTTCATTTGTTGTAAGTATGATAGTGAGTATTGTTGAATTATATACTCCTAATGGTCTTGATACTTTTACATGTCCACTTGCAGCTCTTTGTGTAATGATTCCTCTTTTATATTTATTTGGAGGGCTAGCTTAATGAATAAAAAATCTGGTAAAAAGACTTTGTTGTGGTCGGTGATTATGAGTTCACCTGGACCTTTGATTGTGGGTTTAGGTTTAATTGTAGGTCAAAGTTCAACCCAACTTGCGGACTTTTTCAGAAGAAGTATTGAACTATTAGCAATTATTTTATCTTTTATTATTTACTGTATTACAACAAAAGATGATTACACTAATTTAGAACAAAAACAAAAATTAGAAAAAGGTACTAATATATTTGTTAGTATTGCTATGGTAGTGTGTGGAGTATTAATGATTTTATTAGCTACAATATTTCCAAGTGAAGAAAAAGGAAATGTTATACCGGGTCTTGCTATAGCGATACTAGGAGTTGTTGCTAATTCAATTTTTTGGTTTAGATATAATAAAATTGGGACTTTAGAAAATAATGATATTTTAAAGATTCAAAGTAAGTTGTACCGAGCTAAAACATTTGTTGATTGTTCAGTTATGATTGCTCTTTTAGTAGTATTATTTTCTTCTAATCAAACAGTATCGTTTTATTTTGATGTTATAGGTACATGTTGTGTATCATTGTATTTGATATATACTGGTATTTCTTCATTTATAAAAACGATTAAATGAAAAAAAAGTTCCTCTTATTTGAAAAAAAAATAATATGTGATATAATAATATCGGGAGTATGTGGGACTTAAATATAATTAGTAAAAATTATACTTAATATATCCACTAATCTTAGCAAAAAATAGAAAGAGGTATATGATATTATGGGTAAAATCGATTTAAGCAAATATGGTATTATTAATGCTAAAGAAGTAGTTTATAATCCTTCTTATGAACAATTATTTGTTGAAGAAACAAATCCTGAATTAACTGGTTATGAAAAAGGTCAAGTTACTGAACTTGGTGCAGTTAACGTTATGACTGGTGTTTATACTGGTCGTTCGCCTAAAGATAAATTCATCGTTATGGATGAAAACTCAAAAGACACTGTTTGGTGGACAAGTGAAGAATTTAAAAATGACAACCATCCTTGCAGTCAAGAAACTTGGAAAGCTTTAAAAGAACTTGCTGTTAAACAACTTTCTGACAAAAAACTTTATGTAGTAGATGTATTCTGTGGTGCTAACAAAGATACAAGAATGGCTATTAGATTTATCATGGAAGTTGCTTGGCAAGCACACTTTGTTAAAAATATGTTCATTAACCCAACTGCAGAAGAATTAGAAAACTTTGAACCTGACTTTGTTTGCTACAACGCATCTAAAGCAAAAGTTGAAAACTTCAAAGAATTAGGATTAAATTCTGAAACTGCTGTAGTATTCAACATCACTTCTCGTGAACAAGTTATTTTAAATACTTGGTATGGTGGAGAAATGAAAAAAGGTATGTTCTCTATGATGAACTACTACTTACCACTTAAAGGTATGGCTTCTATGCACTGCAGTGCTAATACTGATACAAATGGTGAAAATACTGCTTTATTCTTTGGTTTATCAGGTACTGGTAAAACTACACTTTCTACAGATCCAAAACGTTTACTAATCGGTGATGATGAACACGGATGGGATGATAAAGGTGTATTCAACTTTGAAGGTGGATGCTATGCTAAAGTTATCAACCTTGACAAAGAATCTGAACCAGATATTTATAGAGCTATTAAACGCAATGCATTACTTGAAAACGTTACTGTACATGAAGATGGAACATTAGATTTTGCTGATGGTTCTGTTACTGAAAACACACGTGTTTCATATCCAATTCAACATATCGAAAAAATCGTACGTCCAGTTTCAGCTGCTCCAGCTGCTAAAAATGTTATCTTCTTATCTGCAGATGCATTTGGTGTACTTCCTCCAGTTTCTGTATTAACTCCAGAACAAGCACAATATTATTTCTTATCAGGATTTACTTCAAAACTTGCTGGTACAGAACGTGGAATCACTGAACCTACTCCAACTTTCTCTGCATGCTTTGGTCAAGCATTCTTAGAATTACACCCAACTAAATATGCAGAAGAATTAGTTAAGAAAATGGAAGCAAGTGGCGCAAAAGCTTATCTAGTAAATACAGGATGGAATGGTACTGGTAAACGTATTTCTATCAAAGATACAAGAGGTATCATTGATGCTATCTTAGATGGTTCAATTTTAAAAGCTGAAACTAAAGTTGTTCCTTACTTCAATTTAGAAGTTCCTACATCTTTACCTGGTGTTAACCCAAGTATCTTAGATCCTCGTGATACATATCAAGATGCAAGCGAATGGGATAAAAAAGCTCAAGACCTTGCTGCACGTTTCACTAAGAACTTTGTTAAATATACTGGTAACGAAGCTGGTAAAGCATTAGTTAAAGCTGGTCCACAACTATAATAATTAATTAAAAGAGTTTTGATAAGAGTACTTATCAAAACTTTTTTTAAAAAAAATAAAATTTTTTGATAAATTTTGATACTTTAGTTGTATATATATATGAGGGATAAAAAATATTAATATAAATCCAATATAACTGTTGACAGTTATAAGTTTGTGTGGTATAATATTAATGGGTGATATAATGTTTAAAGAATATCTAAAAAATAGAAACATCTCAGTTTATAAATTAGCTGAAATATCTAATGTCCCATATACAACATTAAATGAATTATGTAATGGTAAGAAGAAGATTGGCGATTGTAAAATCAAAACAATTGAAAGCATTGCGAAAGCTTTGGGAGTTTCAATTGAAACATTATTAAATATTATTAATAGTGGTAAAATTACAATGGCTACAACTTGGGAAGATAATAAATATAAAATATTTCATTTTCCTATTATTGTTGAAAATCTAAATTATGAATGTGATCGAATTCATCCTTTGATGCAGAAAAAAATAAATGAAGTTTATAATTTATTAAAAAAATATGATATCATTGAAAAAGTGATTTTATTTGGAAGCTCTATTAATATTAGATGTAATATTAGAAGTGATATCGATTTATCAATCAAATTTAAAAACGGACATTTTAGCAGAACAAATCAAAATCTAATATCAGAAGAAATCCAAGAAATAACTGAGTATAATGCGGATATTGTTTGGCTTGATACAATTGATGAAAATTCTCAGTTATATGAAAATATAAGTACAATGGGGGTTACAATATATGAGTAAATTATTAGCTAGAGCTAAAGCTAAACAATTTAGTGCAGAAAATAGTTATAAGTATATATCTGTAGATGATGCATATATTGATGAATGTTGCTTTAATTTACACCAGGCAATTGAGTTTTCCCTAAAATATCTAGTTGAGATGTATGGCGAAAGATATATAGAAAACCATGATATTAGAGCCCAAATGAATAAACTAAAGAGCATGGATAAATATATTCCTTGTGAAAAGGAATTACGACAACTTGCTTCTACTATTAATGCTTGGGAAGTAGAAACTAGATACAATGACAATTTTGTTGCACTTATCGAAGATATCAATGATGCCCGTGTAATTGTTGATGAATTAATAGCATATTGTGAGAAAATAATTAAATAAACAAAAGATAATATTTAATTATTTTCTTTTTTTTGTAAATTGCTTTTTAAAAAACGCAAGATGTGATATAATAAGATGAAGTATTATGCAAAGGTGAAAATATGAAAATTAAAAAGAAATTTGACTTTGGATCATTATTTTTAGTATTTATCATTGTTGTACTTTGTGCAACTATATATTTTCTACTTCCATTAGAATATGATTATATTACATATATTATTTATGCTTTAATTGTTTTAGTTATATGTATGTTGTCTGCTTTAATTAGTAGAATGGTTCAAAGACGTAATACAAGAGAAAAAGAATTATATCAAAATCGTCTTCATATGTGGAATTCAATTTCTTATCGTGTTAAAAAAGCTGGAGAAAGTGCATTCAACGAATTACCAATTGGTATTTTAGTAGTTAATGAAGAATTAGAAGTACAATGGTCAAATAATCACGCTAAGCGTATTTTCATGAGTCCACTTGAATCAATGAAATTATCTAATATTTCTGTTGATTTAGATAATGGATTAAAAGAAAGTGAAAAATTCGTTGTTGACATTTATGGCAAAGTATATGATGTTTTATTTGTTAAAGAACACCATATCGTTTATCTAACTGAGATTACACAAATGGTAGAGATACAAAATAGATATCAAGAACGCTTAAGCGCGGTAGGATATATTAATATTGATAACTTAGAAGAAGCTTTATCAGATTTTGACGTACAAGAACGTGCAGAATATATGTCTAAGATTATTGGCGTTATTGCTAAATGGGCTGAAAGTTTTGGTATTTATGTGCGTGCATATAGTGATAGTAACTATTTAGTTGTAATGGATAAGAATCAATTACATCAAATGATGAAATCAAACTTTGATATTCTTGATGAAATTAAAAAAGTTTTACGTTTAAGTTCAACATCAAGAATTAGTTTAAGTATTGGTATTGCATGTATTGATGAAAATATTGTTGACTTATCACGTCATGCTAATGAACAATTAGAACTTGCCTTAAAACGTGGTGGTGACCAAGCAGTTGTTAAGATTGATGAAAAAGTTACTTTCTATGGGGCTAAGACTGATGCAGTACCAAAAGAATCAAGAGTTGAAGTTCGTGTTAAGAGTGAAGAATTACAAGACTTAATGTTAAGCGCAACTAAAGTAATTGTAGTTGGTCATGGTATGCTTGATGCGGATGGATTTGGGGGAACCCTTGGCTTATATAAATTTGCTAAAGCCTTAGGTAGACCAGCTTATATGGTAATTGATTATAAAAACATAGATTCAACTGTTCAACAAATCTATAATGTTATTGAAAAAGAATATGTATCATTAAGAGATGACATTTGTACATCAAGTCAAGCCTTAGGGTTAATTGATGATGGCACATTACTTATGGTTGTTGACTGTCAATCTGATTATTTAGTAATGGAATCTAAATTAATTAAAAAAGCTCGTCGTGTTGGGGTAATTGACCACCATCGCAAACCTGACACAGGCGCAATTATAAATCCAGTATTTACTTATACTTCAACTAGTGCATCATCTAGCGTTGAATTAGTAGTTGATTTAATGGACTTCTTAGAATCAGATACATTATTTGATGGACTTGAAGCTACATGGTTATTACTTGGTATTATAGTTGATACAAATAATTTTATTTATCGTGCATCTTCTAAAACATTCCACGTAGCCGCAACCTTAGCTGGATACGGTGCAGATATGTCTGCTGTTAAAGCATATTTAAAAGAAGATTACAATGATAAACTTGTTAGAAATGATTTTATTGGAAACTTAGAGTTTTATAAAAAACGTGTTGGTATTACAGTTGGTAAACCAGATATTATTTATGAACGTGCAACTCTAGCTAAAATATCTGATGAAATAATTTCTGTTAATGGGGTTGATGTAGGTATCACCATTGGTTATATTAAAGAAAATGTTGTTGGTATTTCAACCCGTAGTTTAGGAGCTATCAATGCTCAATTATTAATGGAAAGAATGGGTGGCGGAGGACACTTAAATAATGCAGCTGCCCAAGTTAAAAATAGTGATTTAATTTCAGTTAAAGAAGAACTATTAAAACAAATCGATGAATTCTTAGTTAAGGAGGAACTTATGAAAGTAATTCTAATCAAAGAAGTAAAAGGCCGTGGTAAAAAAGGCGATATTATTGATTTACAAACAGGGTTTGCGAATCACTTGATTCGTAACTCACTTGCTATTAGTGCATCTGCTGAAAACTTAAAGAAAGTTGAAGAAGAAAAACGTGAAGAAGAACGTCGCGCAGTTATGCATTTACAAGAAATGAAAGAATTAAAGAAAACAGTTGAATCTACACCAATTAAAGTGACTGCACGTGTTGGTGAGGGTGGAAGAATGTTTGGTAGTGTTAGTATGAAACAAGTTGTTGATGAATTTGAAAAACAAACTAAGATTGCCCTTGACAAACGCAAAATCAATTTCACTGGTACAATTGATGCGCTTGGAACATATGATATTCCAATTCAACTACACAAAGAAGTTATTGCTACAATCAAACTATATGTAGTTGAAAAGGAGTAAAACATGGCTCAAAGATCAGTACCTTATAATAATGATGCTGAAAACTATGTATTAGGTAGTATTTTAATTGATAATAATGTGATGAATTCTGTAGTGGGTCGACTAGATGTTAATGATTTCTATGATAATCATAATCGTATAGTTTACCAAGCAATGGTAAGTTTATTTAAAAATGATAATAAGATTGAACCACTTACTGTTGTTGAAGAAATGAATCGTTTAAAACTAGAATTACCAATGGATGTTAAAGAATATTTACTTGACTTAATTGATGAAGTTCCTGCGACATCTAGCTGTAATTTATATATTGATATTATTAAAGAAAAAGCAGTAGAACGTGAATTACTTAATAATATTAAAGAAATCTCTGAAGACATCTTAACTTCAAAATTAGAGTTTAATCAATTACTTGATAAGACTGAAGATAAGATTCAAGGGATTATTAAAAAACGTAGAACATCTGAATTATTAACAATTGAAAAAGCTGCCACTCAAGTTTATGACAGCATTGAAAAATATTCAACAAATAAATCAGAAATTAGAGGTATTCCAAGTGGATTCCCTCGCCTTGATAGAGCGACTTTAGGATTTGCTAAAGGTGACTTAATTATCTTAGCCGCTCGTCCATCTGTTGGTAAGAGTGCTTTTGCCTTAAACTTAGCTTTAAATGCTAGTAAAAAAGCTTCTGCCCATGTTGCGTTTTTCTCTCTTGAAATGAGTATTGAACAATTAATGCTAAGATTATTTAGTTATGAATCAAATGTATCGATGGCTAGAATTAGACGTGGTGATTTAGATTCTAAAGAATTAATCTTATTAGGACGCGCAAGACAAGACTTAATGAAACATCATATCTATTTCGATGAATCTAACTCTAGTGATATTTATGATATTCGTTCTAAATGTCGTCAATTAAAACAATTAGGTAAATTAGACTTTGTTATTATTGACTACTTACAATTAATTACATCAAGCGTTAAAGGTTCACGTCAAGAAGAAGTTGCTGCGATTTCTCGTGCTTTAAAAATCCTTGCTAAAGAATTAGAAGTACCAGTAATTGCATTATCACAGTTATCACGTTTAGTTGAACTTCGTGATGATAAAAAACCAGTACTATCTGACCTTCGTGAATCAGGTAGTATCGAACAAGATGCCGACATCGTTATGTTCTTATATCGTCCAGATAAACAAAAACAATCAGAAGATGCTTTTGAAACTAAAGCAGTTGTTGTTGATGCGGCTAGTGAAAAAGAAGATAATGGTGAAAAGAAAATTGAACTAATTATAGCGAAAAACCGTCAAGGTTCTCTTCGTGATATTGAATTTACTTTCTTCCCTGAAGAATGTCGCTTCAATGAAGCTAAGTATACAATTCAAGAACAAAGAGTTCCTAAAAACGTTGAATAGGAGGTAAGCAAATGTATAATCGTTTAAAAGCAATTGAAGATCGTTATGAACAAATAGCAGAAATGCTTACTGACATGGCTGTTATTAGTGATATTAAAAGATTAACTGAACTTTCTAAAGAACAACGTTCAATCGAAAAAACTGTTGTTAAGTATCGCGAATTATTAGCTTTAGAAGCGGAAGTTGCAGAACTTAAAGAACTTGTTAAAGAACAAGACCCAGAGATTCGTGAAATGGCAGAGTTAGAACTTGCGGAGTCAACCGAAAAACATGAAGCTTTAATTGAAGAACTTAAAATCTTATTAATACCAAAAGATCCTAATGATGAAAAGAATGTTATCTTAGAAATCAGAGGAGCTGCTGGTGGAGATGAAGGTAATATTTTTGCGGGGGACTTATATAGAATGTATCACCGCTTTGCAGAAACTAAAGGTTGGAAAGTAGAACTTATGGATGCTGAAGTATGTGAAGCTGGTGGATTTAGTAAAATTAGTTGTATGATTACAGGAGAATCTGTATATTCACAATTAAAGTTTGAATCTGGTTCACATCGTGTTCAACGTGTCCCAACTACTGAATCATCTGGCCGTATTCATACATCAACTGCGACAGTTCTTGTAATGCCAGAAGCTGATGCCTTAGAAGTTGATTTAAATATGGATGATGTTAGAATTGATATTTTCTGTTCATCAGGTCCTGGTGGTCAAAGTGTTAATACAACAAAATCTGCTATTCGTGTTACCCACTTACCTACAGGTATTGTTGTATCATGTCAAGATGGTAAGAGCCAACATGAAAATAAAGCCAATGCCTTAAAAGTTTTACAAGCTAGATTATATGACCATATGCTTCAAGAAAAAGAAGCTAAAGAAGGTCAAGAAAGAATGTCTAAGATTGGTCGTGGAGACCGTAGTGAAAAAATTAGAACATACAATTATCCTCAAAATCGTGTGACTGATCACCGAATTGGTTTTACAGTTCAACAATTAGACCGTATTATGGAAGGTAAGATTGATGTTGTGATTGACGCATTACTTCTTGAAGAACAACGTAAAGCATTAAGTGCTAGTGAAGAAGAATAAAAGACTAAAGAACTCAAAGAGAATTTTCTTTGAGTTTTTATTTTCAGTTGGAAACAATTTGTAGACAACTAAAAATAAAGATATTAAAAAATGTTTGAAAAGTAAATTAATAGAATTAACGAAAACCTAGACTATTCATATAATACGAATTCCAATCATATTTTTAGATGGTGATATAATGAATCCGGTTATGTTAGTTAATTTAGATAATTTAATTTATAATATTTATTCTATTAAAGATCATACTAAAAAAGAGATAATTGCGGTTATCAAAAGTGATGCATATGGCTTAAATGTTAAGCATATTGTTCCAATATTAAAAAAGTGCGGCATTAAGTTTTTTCTAATCAATAGATTATATGAATTATTAGATTTAAAAACATATCTAGAAGATATGAAAATAATCATTTATGAAAGTTTAAAAATAAATGAATATAAAACTGCTTACCAACTAACAAAAGAAGTAAGATTTACAATTAGCTCTTTAAATGATGTCTATAATATAATTCAGTTTATTAATCAATGTAATCCAACCTTAATATTTGTTCATATATTTATTGATACAGGAATGCATAGATTTGGTTTTAATAATCAAATGATTGTTAAAAAAGCAATTGATCTTTTATCTAATTATAAAAATATTATTATTGAAGGAATATACACTCATTATGCTAAAAAAGACCCACTTAATGAATTAACAGAATTTCTAAAATATATATACCTATATCCTTTTACAATCATTCATTCATCTTCATCAAGACAAATAATTACTAATACCCCAATTATTGGTAACTATATTAGAATAGGAATGTTATTATATAGTCAAAGTAGTATTACAAAAAATGTAGTTAGTGTTCTAACAAAACCACTCAAGACAATCTTGCTTGAAAATGGTGATAGTCTAGGCTATGACTTAGAGTATAAAAATAGTACATGTGAGAAGGAAGAAATTGATATAATACCTCTTGGGTATTATGAGGGAATGATTGAGAAAGATTTGGTAGTAGGGAAAAGATGTATGAATCATAGTTTTATTAGGCATATAAATAATACCTCGTTCTTCTTGAAAATATTTCCTATTCATGATAAAATAATAAATGATAATTATTATAAGAAATTTATGTCTTATCAAAATATTAAGAAAGTGTATATTAGTAGTTATGGCACAAACATATCAAAAGTTAATCAAAAAATTTTCACAAGAAGCAAACAAATTAGGAAAAGAAAAAGAAGCCATTAAGCTTTTAATTTTAGAATTATCTGGATTAAATGGAGCAGAGTTTGTGGAAAAACTTCATGATGAATTAAGTGAAGAAGAAGTATTAAATATCACAAATGCGGTTAATGAATATTTAATTAAGAATAGACCAATTCAACATATTTTAGGTTATGCATATTTTTATGGTTACAAAATGATTGTTAATGAAAATGTCTTGATTCCAAGATATGAGACAGAAGAGTTAGTTGGTTATGTTCTTAATAAATATGATGAAGTATTTGATGGCAAGAAAGTTACGGTTGTTGATGTAGGTACCGGTAGTGGCAATATTGCTTTGGCACTTGCTAAAGAAGAACCAAATATGACACTTTATGCAACAGATATTTCTGAAAGTGCATTAGAAGTGGCTAAGGAAAATGCTAAAAACAATGATGCTAAAATTACATTTTATCAAGGGGATATGTTAAATCCTTTAATTGAAAGAAATTTAAAATTTGATATTTTAGTATCTAATCCACCATATATTCCTGATAGCGAATTTGTTGAAGATATTGTTAGAGATAATGAACCCCATATCGCATTATTTGGTGGGACTGATGGAATGAAATTTTATGAAATTATCTTAAGAAATGCTCATAAAGTTTTAAATAAACCAGCTATTATTGCATTTGAACATAGTTATAATAAAAAAATGGAAATGGAAGCATTAGTTAAACATTATTTTAAGGATGCGGAAGTTGAAGTGATTAAAGACTTACAAGGAAAAGATCGAATGACTTTAGTAGTAATAAAATAAAAGGAGGGAAAGTATGTTAGGTATTAAATTAATATGTTCAGTAGTACTATTATTTAGTAGTATTATTTCCTGCACTATTTCATATCCTCATTTTGATGAAGTAATTAAAGAAAATTACGATAAATACGTGGTTGTTGAATCTATTAATGATAACTATGGGGAATTAGAAATTGTATATGGTAGAGTTAATAATAATGATAGTATTTCATTTATATATATACCTGCTTCTCAAATTAATCCAACTATTAAAGTTATTTCTAATAAAACATATACTTATTCATCTAAGGATGATATTATAGTAGGGTATGAAATTAGAATTAAAAAAATTGATGAAATTACTTTTAGTATTCAAAGTGATGAATACGAAGTAGTTAAAAAAACATATAAGATAGATGATTTAGAAAAGTTACTTGATGATGGTCATTTAGGAAGTGGTAAAAATGATTTTCCTAGTGATGATAGAGTAAAAAGTAAACTTCCGATTCTTTTAATCTTTTTTGGTATTGCTTTTCTTTTAATTGTGATATTCAGTGTGATTGCTACAATCGTGGTTAATAAATACATTAAACAATTTAATGAAAAATATAATAAAGGTGAAACTGATACTTATATTTTCCCAAATGTTGTAGAAATTAAAGAAGTAGAAGTAGTAGAAGAAAAAGAAAAAGAAGCAGAGATAACCGAAGAACAATTATATGAAATGTACAAAAAAGGTGAAATTTCATATCAAGAGTATTTATCTAAATCACGTAGATTTGATGAGGATTAATTATGAAAAAAATAACAATTAATGAATTATCAAAAATAGATTTAACTAATAAAATAATTTGTTTTCCTACTGATACTGTTTATGGCGTTGCCGCAAGAATAGATGATATTTTAGCTGTAGAGAAAATATATGCCATTAAAAAAAGAGATTTAGATAAACCTCTAGCGTGTTTAGCAGGGAAAATAGATGACATTAAAAAAATTGTTAAAGTAAATGAAAATCATCAAGATATCATTAATAAATGGCCAGGAGCCCTAACAATCATTTTTGAAAAGCTTAATCAAGATAGCTATCACTATATTTCTAATACTAATAGTATTGCGTTTAGAATACCAAATTCATCGGTTGCGCTTGCTGTAGTAAATCACTTTGGAGTTATGGCTACAACAAGTATTAATTATAGTGGTGAAAAGCCCCTTAATACAATCAAAGAAATTGAAGAGGCATTTGGCCAAGTAATTGATTATTTAATAGTTGATGAATTTGTTGGGTCAAACGTCTCGTCCACTGTTGTCGACGCAACAACTAATCAAATAAAAGTTCTTCGTCAAGGAGATATCATAATATAAAAAATAAATAGTATAAATTTACCAATTATTACCATAATATTTATGGTGATAGATATGAAAAAGGTAATTTATGCTATTTTATTTTTATGTTTAATATGTTTTATAATATACAATTTTAATAATAAAACTCCTACTTTTGATGATAGTATTAGAATTAGAGTTGTTGCTTCAAACAATAATCAATCATCAATAAAGTTAAAAGAACAAGTAAAGGATACAATCTTAAATTATTTAAAATATAATTCAGTAGATTATTATAAAATTAATGAACTAGTTGCGGAAATAACAACAGACTATAAAATGGAAGAAAGATATGAAGATTTCCCTGCTAAAGTCATTAAAAATAAAATCATTCCTTCTGGTAGTTATAAAACACTTGTTATAACATTAGGTGATGGTAAGGGTAGCAATTGGTGGAGTTTATTATATCCAGAGTATTTTAATTTAACTTATGATGATTTTAAAGAAATAGAGTATAAAAGTTATTTTGCAGAAAAATTCTCATAACCAAACAATTACTTAAACCATATAATAAAGTGGTGATTAAAATGATAAAAGAATATAATTCATTAACAGAAAATGAGATTTTAAAAGCTAAAGAATTTTTAGAGAAAGTAAATATTAAAGAAATAAATAATTTATTAAATAATATGTTAGTATTAATAGAAGATGATGTTCAAGGTATTATCACATATGAAAACTATGATAAAACTTCTTTAATTAGATATTTTATATATAAAAAACAAGTTAAAGATGAAACTGCGAAACTATTATTAACAAAGACTTTAGAAAATATTAAAGCTCAAGGTCAAAATGATTGTGTAATTATTGTTGATAATAGTTTTTTGAAAATGCTTGATAATTTGGGATTTGTTAAACAAGAAATGATTTTTTTAGATGAAGAAAGAATTCAAGTCCCAAAAGAATTATTAATTTTGAAAATAATATTTGACAAAGTTTCTTACTTTTAGTATAATATATCAGGTTAAAAGAAGGTGAGTTACTTGAAGAAAAAGAATATCGCAATAATCGCACACGTTGATCATGGTAAGACTACATTAGTAGATACACTTTTAAAATCTTCAGAAGGTTTAAGAGAAAATGAAACTATTCAAAAAAGAGCGATGGATTCTAATGATTTAGAACGTGAACGTGGAATTACTATTTTAGCTAAAACAACTGCGATTGACTATAAAGGTTATCGTATTAATATTTTAGATACTCCAGGTCATGCGGACTTTGCTGGTGAAGTTGAAAGAATAATGGGAATGGTTGATGGAGTAATTTTATTAGTGGATGCATATGAGGGAACAATGCCTCAAACAAGATTTGTTCTAAAAAAAGCTCTTGAATACAAACATAAAGTAATTGTTGTAGTAAATAAAATTGATAGAGAATTTGCACGCCCCGAAGAAGCAGTAGACGAAGTGTTAGATTTATTTATTGAACTTGGGGCTGATGATGATCAATTAGATTTTCCAGTTGTATACGCATCAGCTTTTAAAAATACATCTAGTTTAACAAGTGATGTAGAAAGTCAAAAGCCAGGGATGAATGTTTTACTTGATTTAATTATTGAAAAAATTCCTAGTCCAAAAGTAAAAGTAGATGGACCATTATTATTCCAACCTGCTTTACTTGATTATAATGATTATGTTGGACGTATTGGAATTGGCCTTGTTAAACAAGGGGTTGTTAGAGTAAATGATATTGTTAGTTGTATTAGAACAGATGGAACAATTAAAAACTTTAGAATTCAAAAACTATTTGGTTTTTTAGGTCTTAAACGTATTGAAATAGAAACTGCCGAAGCAGGTGATATAATTGCAGTGGCAGGACTTAGTGATATATATGTTGGGGAAACAATTACCAATGTTGGTGAGACTTTTGCACTACCTTTGATTAATGTTTCAGAGCCAACTGTTCAAATGACTTTTGGGACAAATACAAGCCCATTTAGCGGCCGTGAAGGAACTTTTGTAACAGCTAGGAAGATTGATGAGAGATTGTATAAAGAAACCCAAAAAGACGTTAGTTTGAGGGTAGAACGCGTAGATACGAAGGAAGAGTGGATTGTATCTGGACGTGGTGAATTACACTTATCAATTTTAATTGAAAATATGAGAAGAGAAGGGTATGAATTTCAAGTATCTCGTCCAAAAGTAATTGAAAAAGTAATAGATGATGTTGTATATGAACCATATGAACTTGTTCAAGTAGATTGTCCTACTGAATATATTGGCTCAGTTATTGAAATGATTGGTAGTAAAAAAGGCGATTTGAAAACAATGTCAAGTCATGAAAACCAAACAAGACTAATCTATGAAATGCCATCAAGAGGATTAATTGGCTTTATGACTGATTTTCTAACTGCTACTCATGGATATGGTATCATCAATCATTCATACTTAGATTACAGACCTAAAGAAAATGTTGGATTTATCGGCCGAAAGCTAGGCGTACTTGTATCAATTAATGAAGGCCCAGTAACAGCGTATGCGGCGGGGGGAATGGAAGAACGTGGTGAACTCTTCTTAGAACCTGGATACAAAGTTTATGAAGGAATGATTGTTGGTGTATGCAATCGTGAAGAAGATCTTGCTGTTAACATCACTAGAGAAAAACAAATGACCAACCAACGTAGTTCAACTAAAGATACAACGGTTGTTTTAAAAAGACCTAGAACGATGAATCTTGAAAACTATCTAGAATTTATTAATGATGATGAGTTAGTTGAAATCACTCCTAAATCAATCAGATTAAGAAAAGCTATTTTAAACACAAACGATAGAAAACGATATGATAGTTATCATTTGAAGAAATAAAATTTTTCTCTTGCAATAAATATAGAATTATGATATAATAACATTAGTTGAAAGGAGTTGAAAGTATGAAAGACTTAATTAAATGGTTTGACAATCTTCCTAAATTAGTAAAAGCTATTTTTGCTTTACCTGGTATCGCTATTTTATGGGCTATTTATCGTTTAGTAAAAGCTATTGATTCTGGTGACATTCTACAAATTCTTGTTGCTGTTGTATTATTAATAGCAGGTCCTACATTTGTATGGGTAATTGACCTAATTACTATTTTACTATATGATAAAGTAATCTGGTTTAAATAATAAATGAATTAGCTATGCTCAGGTAAATCCTGAGCATTTTTATGGGCTTGTACAGGTTTCGACGGGATTTTTGAAATGATGTAAGCATGTCGTGGGTAGGCACGTTAAAACCTGAGGTTTTTAAATAAACGCAAATCAAAATTATGCTTTCGCTTGCTAGCATAAGCAAGCCACTTAAATAATAAGTGTTATCTCTTTTAAGGCTTTGCCTACGTGCTTTTTAAGGGAGAAGAGAGTAGGCTTTGATGACTATCTTAGCTTCGGGGTAGAATTCGAGATTTAGAGCTAGTGATTAATAAGTTTTGTTAATTTTCTTTTTTAATCATAATACTAGATTAATTAACTAAACATGTAGAAAGCAAAGTGGATAGAGTTTCGGACGGGGGTTCGATTCCCCCCTAGTCCACCAATAGATCCATATCTGGTTTGTTGAAAAAACAAACCAGTTTTTAATTTTGTAGTAAATTTTTGTATAGTATGGTATAATTAAGTGTAACATTTAGTTCAAAACAGAGGTGATACAAATGAAAATTAAAAATAATATATATAATTTTTCATTTCAATTTATAGATTATGAATTTGATACTTTCACAAATGAAAGTGATATTTACAATCTTAATTGGCTTAAATGTAGATATGAGTTTATATTTAAAGGAAACCACCTTTCAATAGATGATGCATCTATGACAACATTTGACGTCTTAAATTTTATTTCAGATATAGAGTACATATTAGTAAATAATGAATATAAAAAAATCGAACTTCAAAATCTTGAACCAGATTTTTTAATGGCTCTAATTAGTAGTAATAGAGGATATAGATTAGATATTCATTATAATTTCTATTTAAACGAATCATTTGAATCAATTGATTTTTCTATTGAAATGACTAAAGAAGAAGTAGCTAATTTTGTTGAAGAATTAAAAATAGAAATTAGTAAGTTTCCATATAGAAGAGTAATCAATTATTTTGTAAAAAATAGTAAACATGAAAGTATGAATGATTTAGCTATTTTGTTGAAAAATGACCAATTAATAAATGGAACAATTACCAATAATTCTACTGATATTATAATTAATAAAAATGAATTTTTTAAAATCAAGATTTCAGATATAAATTGTAAGATTAATAATAAATACTTATATTCAATTATTTTAAATAATAAACCATATTCATATGCTGAAGAAGATAATCTAGTAAATGAAATACATAAATTGTATGATGATAACAAATCAATCGTTGAATATACATTTGAAATAGGAATTTTTAAAAGACGATGGTTTGACAGTATAAATAAAGAAAAGATAAAATTTAATAAACTAAGCAAAAAAATTTTAAGAATCTTTAATTATAATGAATTATTATATTACAATAAAAAGAATATTACTTTACAAAAAGATTTAATAGAGAAAAATAAATTAACTGATATTGATAATAGAATGGTAAAGTTATACTTTTCTAGTGATTACACAAAAAGAATACAAATATATAAAACTAATAATATTTTTTCATATATATTTGAAGAGTTAGAGATTAGAGAAGAAGTTGAGTATGGAACTACCTACAATTATGCATACTGGGATAAAATTGATGATGGACAATCACATAGTTATAGCACAATAGAAGAATTGGAAAAAGATATATCATATATTATTGAAGTAAATGGAATGTTTAAAAACTAAGGGTAAAATAAAGTTATTTTAAGATTTTAGATATTAAATATTGGTGCTATTGAAACTTCAATGTGTGGGAATTAATTTTCCAATTTTCCGTACTTTGCTAAAGTAATCCCGTTTCAATAGTTTAAAAATCCCGTAAAATTTAAAAATTACGGGATTTTATTGATTTTTTAAGATTCTGGACACGGGTATCGTAGGGTACGCCCCTAGTCCACCAATAATATGCTAGTCTGGTTTGTTGAAAAAACAAGCCAGTTTTTAATTTTGTAGTAAATTTTTGTATAGTATGGTATAATTAGTCATAGGACTTAGTGAGATAGAAAATTAAAAATAGAATTGAGACTATAAAAGTTCATAGGTTAGATATATTTTTGAAATGGTGGTGAGAAAGTGACGCTAAGAGAATTGTTTAGTTTTGAGCCTAAAACAAAAAAACAATTGATAAGAGAACTATCTAAAAAAGGAATGTCTTGGAAACGAAATAAAGGAAATATTATTGTTGATGGATTTTCTATTGAAGGATATCAAAATTTAAAATTAAAATATATTGTTATTTATGGCAAAGTGATAAGTTTTCAATTATTTTTTAATAAAAAGAATAACGAAATAGGTCAAATTAAATCTAGTTTGTTAGATATATTTGGTTTGCCAACAAGAGATAATACGAAGCATAAATTAGAGCATGTAATAGTTCATTGGAATTATGATAATAAATATATATGTTTATACGATGATTCTAGTGATGATACAATTCTAGTTGATTATCATTATTCAACTAATATATCAAATAACGAAAACATATATTCTTTTTGCATCTCAATGGTTGGTGGTATTGTTTGGGGTATTTTATTTTTTATTTTTTTTGGATTAGGTTTTGAATATTCATTATTATTGTTTGTTTTATCAATGATTGGAGGATTAATTTGGGGATTATTATTTAGTTTATGTATGACTAAAATAACGAATTATCAAGGAATAAAGAAACAGTTTGTAATAAAAGAAAAAGATAAAAATATTTTTAATATATATGAAAAAAATAATGAATTATTAATAAATGGTTTTTATTGTATAATTTTTAAATGGGAAAAAAATAAAAATAAAATTTATAAATCAAAAATATTTATATATGATGATCAATTTATTCTTTTGATGCTGGATAAGAAAAAAGTATCAAAAGAAATAAAAAAATTTAAAAGTATCAAAAGATATAGTGGTGATGTAGATAGAGGCAGTGTGATAATACAATTTCATGACTCTGCAACTATACACTTATCAAACTTAGATAATGTTGAAATGCTAGTTAAAGCTCTTGATAATGTATTAGGTTATAATACGCCAAGATTTTTTGAAATCAAGAATGTGGTATTTAATAGTCTTGTTGAATACGATCCAGAAAGTATTATTGCTGGAGGAACACCTAAGGAAGTGTTTTTAGGTGATGCAAAAGAGATTACAATTCAAATTTATGGAAGAAATAAAATAGATGTCGAAACAATAAAATATATTTTAGAAATAACAACATTTAATTCTCTTTATTCTAGTGGAATGGATGGAGTAAATTTTAATTCATTAACTTTAGCTATAAATATTTATGATGATTTACAAAAACATAATTTAATTTAAAAGTGATGAAATATTATGAATTAAGTAAATTAAGGTGAAATGTTTATGAGTGAATTAAGAATTATTAATAATTTAGAAATCATAGAAGAAATAGATAATGTTGCTTTAAATGGTAAATTGAAATGTAATTGTGGATGTAATGAATTTTATATATATCATACAGGAAAACAAACTAAAGGAATATTGTCTTCTAATATTGTTAAACATAAAAAGCAAGTTGTTATTAATGCACAATGCGTAAATTGTAAGGAAATAATTAAAATCTTTGATTCTACTATTGATGGCATTGAACCAATAAATACCAAGAAATATGAATTTAAAAAACTAGTTTTGAAAAAAGATATCGATACATTTAAAATAATAATGATGTATAACTATTATAAAGAAGATTATAAAACTAATAAATTTGTTAAGTGTTTTATTGAAGTTGAAAACAAAAAATTTAAAAAAAGTAGAAGAATATTCGAATAAAGAGGTATCAATATGAATAAATTTGAAAATTATTTAGTTAATAATACAGCCTCTTTTATTTGCTTTTTATTTGCTGCAATAACAATATTTTTCTTAATATTATTTCCTTGTGATTATTATAATTATAACAAAGTATATAACAGTAACTTAAGCGAACTTAATTATATAGAAGGAGAAATAATTGAAGTTCAACCTCCTAAAGGAAAAAGTTCTAACTATGATTTTTATATTAAAGGCTGTGATAAAGAATTCTATATACATGAAAAAGAAGTAAAAGGTACAGAATTTAATGAAGGTGATTATATCAAAATTCATTATGCTGATAAAGTGTTTTTCCGTGGAGAATATTATAGAATTATAAATTTTGATTATAATGGGAAAATAATATATGGTTTAGAACAATTTAAAGAAGATTATAATCCTAATGCATATATTATTGGGATCGTTGTATCATCATTAGTTTTTATTGGATTAATAGTTGTTGGATTAATACTATTATTTAAGAATAAGCCTGTGAATGATGTTACTAAATTTGTTTTATTGCATAAAGATAAATATGGATTAACAGATAAACAAGTAGAAGAAGTTATAAAACAATTTGAGTTTTCTCCTAAAGAAACAAAATTAGATAAACCTAAAGAGGAAATATATAAATTATTTAAAGATACTATATATGTCAAAAATAACAGAACATATACATCTGGTTTAGAATTAGTAGAAAACGATAAGTATGGAGAAATATTTTTTGATGTATTAGCTGATACTGTTTCAGAAAATGAATTGAAAGTAATATATGATGATTGTGTAAAAGATGATGGAGCAATATATTTACTCTATCAAATAAATAATAAAAAAGCAGTAATTAATATATATGATGATGAGGTAACTAAACTATTTAATATTGATGAAAGTACATTATATTTCTTAAATACAGAGAAAAGTGAACCAACTAAAAAAGAAATTGATGAGTTTTTAATACAAGTAGAATACTATAATAAGTATGAAGAAAATATATTTTTCATCAAAAAATAAAATATAATTGATATATATTAGATAAAATTGAAATTTCAAAGTGCAGAAATTAATTTTTCAATTTTACGCATTTTGTTAAACCTATCACGTTTTAATAATTAAAATTCCCGGTTTTTATATAGAAACCGGGATTTATTTGTAATTGTAATAAATTTGAAGTTGGTACAGCAAAATATAAGCCTAGTCCATCATTAGTGTTGTATTAAGCTTTATTTAAGAATTGTATAATAAATAATATATTTGTGAATATTCATTATATGTGGTATAATTATAATGTATTATGTGATTAAAATAATTAAAAAGAATCGATGATTTAAAGTTTCTATGAAAGAAGGTATTTATATGTTATTTGCTCTAAATAAAGAAGGTCGTAAAGTATATATTGATTATGCAAAAAGAAGTGAAGAATATTTTTGCCCGTGTTGTGGAGATAAAATGATACTAAGACTTGGAGATGTTAAAATACATCATTTTGCTCATTCAAGAGAAAGTATTTGTGATGATTCCTGGCATTATGATATGACTGAGTGGCATTTTGAATGGCAAAACAAATTTCCAAAAGAATATCAAGAAATCGTAAAGATGAATAATGGTGAAAAACATAGAGCTGATATTTTAATTGAAAAACATAAAGTTGTAATCGAATTTCAACATAGCCCTTTATCACCCGAAGAATTTAAAGAAAGAAACGAATTTTATAACAAATTAGGTTATAAAGTAGTATGGATTTTTGATGTTGAAGAACAATATTATAATGATATGATTGTCAATTATAAGTCTGATTTATGGATTTGGAAGCACCCAAGAAGAACTTTTGACTATTTTGATTACAAAAATAAAATGGTAGAACTATATTTACAATTAGATACTGAAAATACGTATTTAATTAAAGTAACTTGGAATACTGATGATAAAGGATTATCAAGATTCGCTACTGATGGATGTGAATATGATGATTTATCAATTGTAAATATGTTTAATGATAATAAAAAAAGCGGTGAAAATGAATATAAATTGTCTGAACTTTTTGACAAAATGATAGAATTAAATCAAAAAGATCATACAACATATTTTTTTGGCTGTCCTATTTCAAAGACACACCAATGCGCCAGCTGTAATATTGATATTCCAAATAGTATGTATGAAGAAATTATGCCTTGCATGGAGTGTAAATACCAATGTCATAGTGAAAATTATGATGAAATAATATGTAAAAAAAGGTTTATGGATTTACAACTTGATGGTAACACATTGGTAAAAATTGAAAGTAGAGATATGAATGGTTTTATAAATAAAATTTCATTTTTGGAAAATAGTAATGTGAAATATGTTGAAATTCCAACGTTTAAACAAAATATATCAAAGAGTATATATGTTTTATGGGAAGAAGATTTTGCTGTTGCAGTTTTTAAAAATATAAGAAATGGATATTATGTAAAGATAAGTAAAAATCCAAGGGAGCAACAACTAAAATATCGTAAAGTATATGGTTGGTTTTCAAAGGATAAATATTCATTTTCTAAAGAATCTCGTGAACTTTATGGAGTTGAAAAACAAGAATGGGTAGTAGATTGGTTTAGAAAAAATTAGAATAATACTAATTAAATAAATAATTCTATACTTGTTACTTGTAATATGTATAATTTGTATAAACTTATTAAATTATGTCATATTAGAGATATTTTGTATTATAACTATGCATTTAATAAATTTTGTATTGACAACGTAGTGACGATATGGTATAATGAAAGTGTTATGGAGGTATTGTTATGAGCTATATACAAATTAGAATTGATGATGAATTAAAAGAAGAAGCTGTAAAATTATTTAATGAATTAGGTTTAGATTTATCTACAGCTATTCGTCTTTTTCTAAAGAAAAGTATTGATGATAAAAAAATGCCTTTTAAATTAAAAGGCAAAGGACGTGACGATTCCAAAGATGTTAAATTTAGATTAAGAGCAGATGTAATGGTACCACCTAATACTAATCCATTTGAAGTAATGGATGAATTTATTAGGGTATGTGAAGAAAATGAATGGCACTGTTTAGGTGGTGGAGTTCAATACCCAAATAAAATCCTGACACTTTCAAAGCAAGATGAAGGAATCTATTATCATGGATCTCCATATAAAATAGACACATTAAAAGAAGGATTTGATTTTACACCATTTAAAGAACTTGCAATTTCATTTGGAAGTAAGCCATCACATATATCTATTAATGAAGGCAAAGTGAGTCATGATGGTATTAAATATCCTGTATATTTATATCAAATTGATGAAGATATAAAACCTGAAGAAGATTTTATTAATCATCCAAATTCAGCGTTTGATAAAGGAATGGAATTCCGTTCTAAACGTGAGTTAAAATTAAAGTTAATAGATGTTATTAATGAGTAGGTGAACATTATGGAAAAACAATATGGTCAAATCATTATATATAAGACACCTGATGGCAATACAAAATTAGAAGTTAAATTTTATGAAGATACTGTTTGGTTATCACAAGAACAACTTGTAGAACTTTACGGGTCTAGTAAATCCAATATTAGTGAACATATAAAACACATATTTGAAGAAGGTGAATTAGATGAAAATTCAACTGTCCGGAATTTCCGAACAGTTGCTAGTAACGGAAAAACATATAATATAAAGTATTATAATCTAAAAATGATTATTGCTATTGGATATAGAGTAAGAAGTAATATTGGAACTAACTTTAGAAAATGGGCAACAAACACGTTAAATGAGTATATAGTTAAAGGTTTCGCAATAAACGATGATTTATTAAAACGTGCTGGTGGCGGAAGATACTTTAAAGAACTACTTGCAAGAATTAGAGATATTAGATCTAGCGAAAGAGTGTTCTGGCGACAAGTTCTTGATATATTCGCAACATCGATTGATTATGATCCTAAACTTGAAGTATCACAAGAGTTTTTTAAAACTGTCCAAAATAAAATGCACTGGGCAACTCATGGTCATACCGCTGCAGAGATAATAGCAGAAAGAGCAAATGCTAAAAAAGATTTTATGGGTTTAACTACATTTGATGGTGATTATCCAACAAAAGAAGATGCAGAAATTGCTAAAAACTATTTATCTAAAGATGAACTAGATACACTAAATAGAATTGTTTCATTATATTTAGATTTTGCTGAACTTATGGCAAAAGAAGAAAAGCCAATGACGATGAAGGATTGGATAGAACAACTTGATTATTTTTTAAAAATGAGTAGAAAAGATATATTGACTGGAAGTGGAACTATATCACATATTAAAGCATTAGAACATGCTAGAAAAGAATATAATGATTTTAGTAAGAGAATTTTAACAAATCCAACTGACAATGAAAAATTATATTTTGATAAATTACAACAGTTAATGTTAATAGATAAAAAAGATTAGTTTTATGATTTTTAAATACTAATGATAGTAACATTACAATTTTCCGCATTATGCTAAAGCATTCCGTTTCAATAATTAAAATTCCCGGTTTTCATATAGAAACCGGGATTTATTTATATTTATAATAAAAATGACGTGCATACAGTCAAGTATTCCCCTAGTCCACCAATTGATATCACAAGCGAACTTGCACACTTTGAAATAAGTGATGGTTGGTTAGCTTTAGTTATAAAACTCTAATAAGTGTGAAGAAAGTAGATAGAGATATCTGCTTTTTTTAATACAAATATTATATGTAATAAATTAAAAAATGTATCTTAATACAATCTTAATATGAATAATAAATGCTTAACGGCATCTTTATAAGATAAATGATATAATGAAACAAAGAGGTAAAGAACTATGTTTAAAAAAAGATTTCATTTATCAAAATTCAAAACTATTTTATTGGGGTATCTTTTTGTAATTTTAATTGGTGCTTTTTTACTTTCTTTACCAATATCATCTGCAAGTAAAACATGGACTTCTTTTATAGATTCTATATTTACATCAACTTCAGCAGTTTGTGTTACTGGTCTAGTTGTATTTGATACTGCAACTCATTGGTCGATGTTTGGGCAAATGGTAATTCTGTTATTAATTCAAATTGGTGGTATGGGAGTAATAACTGTAGCAATTTCATTTATTATGCTATCAGGGAAAAAGATAGGTTTATTTAGTAGAGATGCACTAAAGGAATCAATATCGGCTTACAATGTAGGTGGCATTGCTAGTTTAACGAAATTTATTTTAAAAGGAATTTTTCTTTTTGAGTTATTAGGTGCAATAGTAATGATGCCATTTTTTTGTAAAGAGTTTGGTTGGAACGGTGTATGGATATCAATTTTCCATTCTATATCAGCTTTTTGCAATGCAGGGTTTGATATAATGGGAAAATATTCTGGAGAATTTTCGTCTCTTACAATGTTTTCTTCAATGTCCATTATCAACATAATGATATGTCTATTAATCGTTATTGGTGGTATTGGTTTTATTGTATGGAAAGATATATATGATTATAAATTGAATTTTAAAAAATATAGATTACAATCAAAAGTTGTAATTATTATGTCAATAATTTTAATAATTTTACCTGGACTATATTTCTTCTTTTTTGAGTTTAATGACCTAAATTTAAAAGAAAGAATTTTAGTTTCTATATTTCAAGCTATAACACCTAGAACAGCTGGATTTAACACTATTAGTCTTAATGGTGTAAGTGAAGTTGGGTTAATAATCTTAATTATCTTAATGTTAATTGGTGGTTCTCCTGGTTCTACTGCTGGTGGTATGAAAACTTCTACTATAGCTGTTATATTTGCATCAATCATTTCAGTATTCAAAAATAAAGCAAATGCTGAATTATTTAAGAAAAGAATTAGTGATGAAAATGTTAAAAATGCATTTGCGATTTTTTTCCTATATTTATTTATATTCTTATTTAGTGGATTAGTAATCAGCAAAGTTGAAAATGTTCCGGTATTAACGGGTTTATTTGAAACAGCTTCTGCAATAGGAACAGTTGGACTTAGTTTAGGTATTACGCCTGCATTAGGTTTAATATCAAAAATAATTCTAATTATATTAATGTTCTTTGGTCGCTTAGGTGGATTGACACTAATATACGCTACATTAGGAGAAGGGAAACAACAACATTATAAATATCCAGTAGAAAAAATTATAGTTGGTTAGGAGGAAACAACATATGAATAAGAAAACAATACTTTTAATAGGTTTGGGTAGATTCGGACTACATATAGCAAAAAAATTACATGAACTTGGACATGAAGTGATGGCAGTAGATGTAAATGAAGAAAGGATTAATCAAGCCGTTCCATATGTGACAGATGCACAGATAGGCAATAGCACAAATGAAGAGTTTTTAAAATCCTTAGGAATTAATAATTTTGATTTATGTATTGTTACTATTAGTGATGATTTTCAAAGTTCACTTGAAACAACAAGTTTATTAAAAGAATTAGGTGCGAAAAAAGTTGTATCAAGAGCAGAAAGAGATGGGCAAGCTAAATTTCTTTTAAGAAATGGAGCAGATGAAATAGTATATCCAGAAAAACAACTTGCTTCATGGATGGCAATCAAGTATAGTGCAGATCATATTTTAGATTATATTGAGATAGGTGATGAACATGCCATATTTGAAGTAAGTGTTCCAAAAGATTGGATAGGTAAAACCATTGGTGAAATTGATATTAGAAAAAAATATGGAATTAACATTTTAGGGATAAAAGATGGTAAAAAATTAAATGTTAATGTAATTCCATCTCAAATACTTAGTTTAGAATTATCTTTATTAGTAATTGGAGATTATAAGAAATTAAAGAAGTGTTTTAAAATATAAAAACTATTAAGTATGGAGGTAGCTTATGAAAGATATAATTATATTAGTTGTATTTTTAATATATGGAATAATGGGCTATTTTCTAATGAAAAGACTAGATGAATTTATAAAAAACAATAAAAGGAATAATAGAAAATAAAAGTTAATATAATTTAAATTATATTAAAAAAATGGTATAATAAGATAAAATATTTTTGTTTTGCAAGGGAGATAATTATGGCACATAATATTAAAGAAACTCAAATAAATGAAAAACAAGAACATATTTTAGTTGGTCTTTCATCATCTCCTTCAAATGAAAAGATTATTTTAACTGCTTATAAAATGGCAAAAGCGTTCAACGGAGTATTAACTGCAATTTATGTTCAAACTACAGATTTAAATACTATGAATGAAGAAGATAAGGAAAGGTTACATAAAAACATTTCTTTTGCTGAAAAACTTGGTGCTAAAATAGTTACTATTACTGGTGAAAATGTGCCTTTTCAAATTTCTGAATATGCAAGATTAACAAGTGTTACTAAGATTGTAGTTGGTAAAAGTTCAAATCACAAGAGAAGTTTAATAAAAAGACAATCTCTTGTAGATCAATTAATGCCTTTGGTTTCAAATATAGAAATGTATATAATTCCTGATAGTAATATACAATATAAAGAAGGAAAGGCACTATTAAGAAGAAAGACAATAATCCCATCATTAAAAGATATCTTATTTACTATAATATTATTATTGATAGAAACTTTAATTGGCTATTTATTTATGAATATTGGATTTACTGAATCTAATATAATTATGGTTTATATTGTAGGCATTCTAGTCACTGCTATTTTAACTAATAGTCAGATATGTTGGATTGCTTCATCTGTTTTAAGTGTTGTATTATTTAACTTTATGTTTACATTTCCTCATTTTTCTTTAGTTGCTTATGGAGAGGGTTATCCAATTACATTTGCAGTTATGTTAATAGTATCATTAATTACAGGTAGTATTTCTAACAAAATGAAAAGTCAAGTGAAAAAATCAACTCAGACAGCGTATAGAACTAAAATCTTATTTGATGCAAATCAATTAATTCAAAACGCTGAAAATGATGAAGAAATACTTGGTGTTACAGTTAATCAAATCCAAAAACTATTGGATAGAGAAACATTCGTATATTTATCTAAAAATAAAAAATATTATACTATATCACTTGAACCTTCAGAAGAATTAGAGAGTATTAATAAAGAAAGTATTCAGTTAGTGCTTAATAAAAATATTAAAGCAGGATATGGTACTGAATATTACAAAAATGATAATTATGTCTATATTCCTTTAAGTGGTAATAAGAATATGTTTGGAGTTGTTGGAATTAAAGTAAAAAATAATCCAATTGAACCATTTGAAAATAGTATTGTATTATCAATAATTGGCGAATGTGCTTTAGCTATTGAAAATTATTACAATTTAAAAGAAAAAGAATTAAATGAAATTTTAGCAAAAAACGAACAAGTTAGAGCAAATTTATTAAGAGCTATCTCACATGATTTAAGAACACCTTTAACATCAATTATGGGTAATTCTGATAATTTATTATCAAATAATAAAATATTAGATGAAGATATTAAAATTCAGATGTATTCAGAAATTTATGAAGATTCTTTATGGCTAATTAATTTAGTAGAAAATCTTTTATCAATCACTAAATTAGAAGAAGGGAAAATTAAATTAAATTATACTACTGAACTTATCGAGGATATAATTGATGAAGCATTAAAACATATTAATAAAAATAAAATTAAACATCATATAAAGGTAGAACCATTTAATGAATTACTTTTAGTAAATGTTGATGTTAGATTAATTATTCAAGTTTTTATTAATTTAATAGATAATGCTATTAAATATACACCAGAAGGATCAACAATAAACATTAATGTTTCAAAAGATGAATCAAAAGTAATAGTCAAAGTAAGTGATAATGGTCCAGGTATTAAAGAAAAAGATAAAGATAGAATTTTTGAAATGTTCTATATTGGAGATAACATTATAGCTGATGGAAGAAAGAGTTTAGGACTAGGTTTATCATTATGTAAATCCATTATTAATGCACACGGATGTGAAATTAAAGTATCAGATAATAAACCAACAGGCACAGTTTTTACATTTGACTTACCAATTAAGGAGGTAACAATACATGAATAATAATCCACTAATATTAATAGTTGAGGACGATAATCATATTAAAAATCTTATTTCAACAACTTTAAAAGTTAATAAATATAATTATTTAGTTGCTACTTCAGGTAATGAAGCAATTATGCTTACTGTTTCACATAAACCGGATATTATTCTTTTAGATTTAGGACTTCCTGATATGGATGGTGTTGAAATAATTAAAAATGTAAGAGAATGGTCAAATATACCAATTATTGTTATAAGTGCAAGAAGTGAAGATACAGATAAAATTGATGCTTTGGATTTTGGCGCAGATGATTATATAACTAAACCATTTTCAGTGGAAGAATTACTTGCTAGAATTCGTGTTGCTACACGAAGATTAAATAGTATGAATGAAAAACAAGCTGAATCAATTTTTAAAAATGGAGATCTAACTATTGATTATAGTGCAGGCTGTGTTTATTTATATGATAAAGAACTTCACCTTACTCCAATTGAATATAAATTATTGTGCTTACTTTCTAAAAATGTAGGAAAAGTATTGACTCATACATATATTACAATGGAAATATGGGGCACTACTTGGGAAAGTGATGTTGCTTCTTTACGTGTTTTTATGACAACATTAAGAAAAAAGATCGAGCAAGATTCTGTTGAATCTAAATACATTCAAACACATATTGGTGTTGGATATCGAATGTTAAGAATTGAATAATACTACTAAAGTACCACTCTAAGTATTAAGTGGTATTTTTTTTGATGTGATGATTTTCCAATATTGTAACTTGATAAAAATAGTTTGTCATTTTAAATATTTGTTGGAAATTACATTTAAAGGTCCTATCAAAGAATTTGATGATAAGTTATAAATATGGAATGTAAAATTTTTTGAGTGTAATTTCGGGATAATTATCAATAATCTGTCACAAATTAAAAAATATTTCAAATTTGTGACACATTTTTTATAACTTTGTGGTATAATATTTTAGTTAAGATTATACACGAATATTATTAATTAGTGGTAAACTTTTAGGAGAATTTTATGTTAGGGAAAATAGTTGAGGTAATAATAGATAGACCACTTGGATCGTATCATCCCGTATACAAAGATTTATATTATCCAGTAAATTATGGATATATTTTAGGTATTATCGCAAAAGATGGTGAAGAACAAGATGCATATGTTTTGGGTATAGATTATCCAATTAGTAAGTTTACAGGTAAAGTTGCCGCAATCATTCATAGAACTGATGACATTGAGGATAAATGGGTAGTCGTTCCGATAAACATGCATTTAACAAAAGAAGAGATTTTAAAACAAATAGAATTTCAAGAAAAATATTTTGATATTGAAATAATTTTAGATAATAAATGATTGGAGTTTAATATGATAATTTTAATTGCGGGCGCATCACACACAGGAAAAACTAATCTTGCCCAAAAATTACTCGAAAAATATAAGTATCCTTATTTATCAATTGATCACTTGAAAATGGGATTAATACGCAGTAAAAATACGACTTTAACTCCATATAGTAAAGATGAAGATTTGACAAATTATCTTTGGCCTATTGTTAAAGAAATCATTAAGACTGCTATTGAAAATAAACAAAACTTAATTGTTGAAGGATGCTATATACCATTTGATTGGGAAAATGATTTTACTAAAGAATATCTAGATAATATTAAGTATTATTGTTTAGTTATGAGCAAGAAGTATATTGAAAATAATTTTATAGATATTAAAAACTACGCAAACATTATCGAACAAAGATTAGATGAATGTGAAATGAGTGAAGTAATAAAAGATAACGAAGAAATATTAGAAATGGTTAAAAAGTATAATGTTAATTATATTTTAATTGATGATGAATATAAAATAGAACTATAGGAGTCTATTTATGACAAAAGATGAATTATTAAAGTATTTAGAAGAAGAGGAAAGTAAAACATTTTCCGGATGGGATTTTTCGTATTTAGATGGTAGATGGGATGATGAAAAACTCCCCTGGGATTATAAAGAAATAGTTTTAAAATATTTAAAAGAAGAACATAAGCTTCTAGATATTGGTACTGGTGGAGGAGAGTTTTTACTAACACTCAATCATCCATATCATAATACAATAGTAACAGAAGGATATTTACCAAACTTTGAAATTTGTTTAAAAAAATTAGCCCCTTTAGGTATCAAAGTATATAATTATGTTGGTGATGAAAAGTTAGAAGAAATTGCTGATAATGAGTTTGATATAGTAATTAATCGACATGAATCTTACAATGAAAGTGAATTATACAGAATATTAAAACCAAATGGTATTTTTATTACTCAACAAGTAGGTGCTTTTAATAATAATGATTTGGCAACTTTTTTTGATGAAAACCATCTTAATCAATTTCCGGAAATGACTTTAACTAAATCACTTGTAAGATTAGAAAATAATCATTTCGATATTATTTTTAGTGATGAATATTATCCTACGCTTAAATTTTATGATTTAGGAGCTATTGCATATTTCGCTAAAATTATTACTTGGGAATTTTTAAACTTTAATGTTAGAGATAATATTGATAAATTTTTAATATTACAAGACAAACTTAAAAATGATGGCTATATTACATCTACTGAACATCGTTTTATTATTGTAGCTAAGAAAAACTAGTTAATTGAAAAATATGTAAAAATATGTTATAATATGACGTATTAAAAATAGAAAGAGGCAAAGTATGGCAGAAAAATTACCAATCTCCAAAAAACTAGCACGAAGAAAATACGCTCCTGCCCCTAGAGTAATTGCGGGATTATATAAATTTATAATGGTTGATATTGTTGGTCGTAAATATAAACCTAAGTTTCATATTATTGATAGTGTAAAAGATTGTGATGGACCTTGTTTTGTAATTTTCAATCATTTATCAAGAATCGATCATATGTATGTTTTAGGTGCAACTTATCCTAGAATTACTACTATGATTGCGAGCAACTCTGAATTTTACCGTAAAAAATTCTCTTTTGTTTTTAAATTAAATAGAGTAATTCCTAAAAAGAATTTTTCACCAGATAGACTTACAATTGCTGCGACAAGTAGGGTAATTAAAAAAGGTGGTTGTATTACTTTCTCTCCTGAAGGTTTAGCTAGTGAATATGGGGGAAATAAACCAATTGTTCCGGGGACTAGTAAAATGTTTAAACATTTTAAAGTACCTGTATATTTATGTTATCTTGAAGGTCAATATCTACAAAGTACAAAAGTCTGCATCAAAGAACGTTTTGGTGAAACTCACGCGACACTTTCATTACTTTTTTCTAAGGAAGATGTTGAAAGATTATCTGTTGAGGAAATGGATGATATTATTAATGAAAAGTTTAGAAGAAATGAATATGAGTGGAATAAAGAAAAACAAATTAAATGGAAAACTCATGGTGAAATTTGTCATCGTTTAGAAGATATTTGTTATAAATGTCCTAAATGTAAGATGGAATTTACTATGAAGGGTGTTGGTGATAAAATCACTTGTTCAAATTGTGGTAATGGTGCAACAATGGATGATTACTATCAATTCCATCCATATGAAAACGCGGTAATACCTGCGTCACCATTTGCTTGGGTAGAACAAGAAAGAATGGATATTATAAAAGAAATTCGCGAAAATCCAGATTATTTCTTCGAGGATGAATGTCAAATTGGTAATCTAGATGAATATAAATTAGTTGGTAAAAATAAAACAAGTTTTATAGTTGGTGAGGGTAAAGTTAGAGTCGATCATCAAGGCCTTCATTATAAAGGCACTCGCCATGGTGAAGAGTTTGCATTTTCAATTGATTATAAGAGCTTGTATTGTTTAATAACTGAAGTTGATGCTAGCTTCTTTAATTTTTATTATAAGGGTGAGTATTTTGATATTTTCCCTAAACATCAAACAGTTTGGAAGTTTTGTATGTTAGTTGAAGAAATGCATCGTTATCATATTAACTGGTATAAAAACTTCAAATGGAATGATTATATGTATGAAGGAATGGAACTAGGAATTGATTTAAAAGAAGAAAATAATTAATATCATGTGCATTCTATCCTTTAAAAAATGCATTTTAGCTTTTTTAAAGTTGACAAAAAAAAATACAAGTGATATAATTTAATTACCAAATGGAAAAGGAGATTTGAAAACATGAAAAAAATTTTAAGTAGATTATTTTTAATGGTAACTTTTTTAGGTTTCACTGTTGCATTAGTTGGATGTGGTGCTAAACCTGAATTAGATTTTGATGAAGCTAAGAAAAATCTTGAAGCTAAAGATTACATCGTAGTTGTTAATGATAAAGAAGAAGCATTAGAAGTTAATGTTGTTAAAACTTTATATGCATACTCTTTTGAAGATAAAGATTCTGGTTTATATATGACTGAATATGCTGATAAAAAATCTGCTAAATTAGCTTATGAAGAAATCAAAGCAGAATACGAAACAGCAATTGAAGAATTAAAACGTGAAATTAAAGAATATGAAAACATTCTTAAAAAATATGAAGATAAACTAGATAGTGATAAAATCGATCATTACGAAGATGAAATCAAAGATTTAGAAAAAGAACTTGAAGAATTAAAAGAAGATTCTGCTTATGGTAGAAGTGGAAAAGTTGTTTGGTACGGTTCAGTTAAAGCTGTTGAAGATACTAAATAATTAAATTTATTTAAAAATATGAGTTATCATTTGGAATACTAATTCCAGTTGATAACTCTTTTTTTATTTATATAATGATGTTGTGTTGACAACGTCAACATAATGTGATATAATATAGATATAATAAAATGGGAGGGATTTTATGAATAACTCAACAAATTTAAATATTCGAATTGATAAAAATGTTAAAGAAACATCTGAAAAAGTATTTGAAGACTTAGGTTTAAATATGACAACCGCAATTAATATGTTTTTAAGACAAGTAATTAGAGTAAATGGGATACCTTTTGAAATCAAAGCAGATAATGTAGAAAAAGAAAAAGGAGAATAGATATGAATGTATGTGTTTGTATTAAACAAGTTCCAGCCTCAAGTAATGTAAAAATTGATCCGGTTAATGGCACACTGGTTAGAGATGGTAATAATACGAAAATGAATCCATATGATTTATATGCGATTGAAATGGCTTTAAAAGTTAAAGAAATAAATGATTGTAATGTTAAGGCTATTACCATGGGACCACCTGCTGCCACCGCAATCTTACAAGAAGCAATTTGGATGGGGTGTGATGATGGGTATTTGTTAACCGACCGAAAATTCGCGGGGGCCGATGTGGTAGCAACTGCGTATACTTTAAGTCAAGGTATTAAATATATGGGTAAATGTGACTTGGTAGTATGTGGTAAACAAACTACTGATGGTGATACTGCTCAAGTAGGGGCTGAACTTGCTCATTTTTTAGGCATTCCTTATGTTTGTTATGTAGATAAGATTATTGAAGTGAAAGATAAAAGTATTGTTGTTAGAACAAACTTAGATAAAACATATGAAATATTAGAAATAGCTTTTCCTTGTTTAATAACAGTTGAAAAAAATAATGAAAGTCCAAGACTTCCATCATACAAAAGAAGTGTTCAATATAGTGACCATCAAGTACATAATGTAACATTTGATAAACTATTTGATGTGGATGAATCAAGATATGGTTTAAATGGTTCGCCAACACAAGTTGAGAAAATGTTTAATCCAATTAAAGATGACCGTAAAGTTATGTTAAATGATGAAACTGAATCTTACGCATCTCAACTTGCCGAATTATTAAAGGATAAAAAATATATTTAGGTGATACTATGGGAAAATTAGTAATTAATCAAAATTTTGTAACTGATGAAATAGTTAAAGAACTTGAGAAAGTTTGTCCTTTTAATGCGTTTGAATATGATGGTAATGAATTAACGATTAATGCTTCATGTAAAAACTGTAAACAATGCATAAAGCGAGGGCCAACAGGCGTTGTTATTTATGTTGAGGAAGAAGAAGTTATTAGTATTAATAAAGATGAATGGGTTGGCTTAACAGTCTTTGTTGAATTAGAATTTGGAAAAGTACATCCTGTCGTGTTTGAATTATTAGGTAAGGCTAAAGAACTAGCAGAAAAGATTAACCATCCTTTATATGCGGTAATGATTGGATCTAAGGAACAAGTTGATACTAATAAAGATGAATTATTATGTTATGGTGTTGATAAATTATTCGTATATCAAGACAAGTTATATGAAGATTTTAATATCGATAGAGCTTTTGAATGTGTAAAAGATTTTATTGAGCAAATTAAACCTAGTGTGATTTTGTATGGAGGAACATCTCTAGGAAGAAGTTTTGCTCCTAAAGTAGCAGCAGCTTTTAAAACTGGATTAACAGCAGACTGTACATCTCTTGGTATAAAAGATAATACAGACTTAGTTCAAGTAAGACCTGCTTTTGGTGGTAATATTATGGCACAAATTATTTGCACAAAAACTAGACCACAAATGGCAACAGTTAGATATAAAATTTTTAAAAAACCAGAAAAAGAACTTCCACATGGTGAAGTTATATATATGTCTACTACAGAAATTAATAAAAATAGTGTTATTAAATTAATATCTAAAATTAAAAAAGAAATTGATGTTGATATTAGTGAAGCTGATGTAATAGTCGCTTGTGGTAGAGCTTTTAAAAATGAAAAAGATTTAAGTATTGCATATGAACTTGCTAGTTTACTTGGCGGTAGTGTTGCTTGTTCTAGACCATTATGTGAAGTTGGCTTAATGAATGTTAAAAACCAAATAGGTTTAAGTGGCAAAACAGTCAGTCCAAAATTAATCTTTGTTTTAGGAATTAGTGGAGCTATTCAGTTTACATCAGGAATGAGTAATAGTGATATGATTGTCGCAATCAATAATGACCCTAATGCACAAATCTTTGATCATTCACACTATGGAATTGTAGGAGATGTATTTAAAGTAGTACCAGAATTAATTAAAATAATTAAAGAAAGTAGAGGTGAGTAAGTTGTATAAGAAAATTGATCAAAATGATATAACTTATTTATCAACTTTATTTGATGAAAAATATTTTTTCACAGGTGATGATATTCCTGAAGATTACAGTAAAGATGAACTTGGTGCTTTAGTAAGAAAACCAGATGTTTTAATCTTTGTTAGAAATGCAAATGAAATCTCATCTGTTATGAAGTATGCTAATGACAATAAAATACCAGTAGTAGTTCGTGGTAGTGGAACAGGATTAGTAGGAGGATGCGTTGCATTAGAAGGTGGGATAGTTCTTTGTACATCTAAGATGAATAAGATTTTAGAATTAGATGAAAACAATCTTACTTTAACAGTTGAACCTGGTGTATTATTATTTGAAATTTATCAATATGTTGAATCACGTGGATATTTTTACGCACCTGACCCAGGAGAAAAAACTGCTACTATCGGAGGAAACATTTCCACAAATGCTGGTGGAATGCGAGCAGTAAAATATGGAACAACAAGAGATTGGGTTGTGGGACTAGAAGTAGTTTTACCGAATGGAAAGATAGAACAATTTGGCAAAAAAGTTGTCAAAGATTCTACTGGATATTCATTAAAAAATTTAATTATTGGTAGTGAAGGAACACTCGCAGTAGTAACAAAAGCAATTTTAAAAATTACTCCTAAACCCAAAGAAACTCTAAGTTTATTAGTTCCTTTTGAAACAAGAGAAGACGCAATTGATGCAGTGCCTGAAATTATTAAAGCTCAACTTAATACAACAGCGATTGAATTTTTTGAAAGAAATACTATTTTATTAAGTGAAGAGTTTTTAGGTAAGAAATTTCCTGAAAAAAGAAGTGATGCTTATATCTTATTAACATTTGAAGGACACAACAAACAAGAATTAAAATTCAATTATTCAGCAGCCGCAGAAATATGTATTCGTGAATTAAAAGCAATTGATGCTTATATTGTTGATACAGATGATAGAAAAGACTCAGTTTGGAAAGCTCGTGGAGCTTTCTTAGAAGCTATTAAATCATCAACTGTGGAAATAGATGAATGTGATGTTGTAGTCCCTAGAAGTGAAGTAGCTGAATTCATTAAATTTACTTATGAATTACAAGCTAAATACAACATTAGAATTCCTTCATTTGGTCATGCGGGGGATGGTAACTTACACATCTATATTTGTAGAGACAATTATACTAAAGATGAATTTAATAGTATTTTAGAACAAGTATTTGATGAATTATATGAAAGAGCAATTTCAGTTGGCGGATTAGTATCTGGTGAACATGGAATAGGGTATGCTAAAAAACACTATATGAAACGTCAACTAGGAGATACACAAATAGAATTAATGAATGGCATTAAAAAAGTATTTGATCCAAATAATATTTTAAATCCAGGCAAGATTTGTCAATAATAAGGAGTAGTTATGAAATATAATATTAAACCCGTTGAAGAAATGACAATTGAGGAATTAGTTGGTCAAGTTATTATGGTAGGTTTACCAGGAAAAGAACTAGATAGTGAGTATAAAAAATTTATAAAAGATTATAAAATTGGTAATTTTATTTTATTTGCTCGTAATTATCAAGATACTAAACAAATGAAAAAATTTATGCATGAGCTATATACTTATACAGATAGCATTGTTGGATCATTTCCTCTTGTATCAATTGACCAAGAAGGAGGAATGGTTGTAAGACTTTTTAAAGATGTAACTTTCCCCGCAAGTCCACTTACGACTTCTGCGACCAAAGTTGAAAATGCACCATTTGAAACTGGCTTAATAATTGGTAAAGATATGTTAAAAATGGGAATCAACTTAAATCTTGCGCCTTGCCTTGAAGTTAATGAAAACTTAAGAAATCTTTTAGTAAATGTTAGAGGATATGGAGCTACTAAAGAAATAGTACTAGAAAATGCGACATTATTTGTTAGAGGTATTAAACAAAGTGGTGCTTTAAGTTGTATTAAACATTTCCCAGGTGCAGGTTCAAGCACAAAAGACTCACACTTAGAATTACCAATAATTGAGGATTCAAAAGAACAATTATTAAACTATAACATGTATCCTTTTGTACATTTACTTGAAAGTGATGCATTAATGACAAGTCACTGTCTATATAAATCATTTGATGAATTACCATCAACATTATCAAAAGTATTGCTAACTGAGGTTTTAAAAGAACAAATTGGTTATCAAGGCTTAGTTATTTCTGATGGTATGGAAATGAAAGCTATTCTTGATCATTATGGTATTGCTCGTGGAAGTATTATGGCTCTTAATGCGGGATGTGATATTCTACTTTTATGTCATGAATATAAAGAACAAAAAGAAGCTTTAGAAAGTGTAACTAAAGCAGTTTATAATCACGAAATTGACATTGAACTTTTAAGGGAAAAAGTTAGAAAGATCAATGCGGCTAAAGAAAGATTAATTACAGGTCTTGAAAAATATTTTAATTTAGATGATTATAAAGTCATTTTTGAAGAACATCACTTGATGCAAGAAATAGTTGATAATTCATATACTTTAATTAAAGGAAAAAAACCTTATTTAACAGATAAATCATTAATTATATCAACCCCGGCTACTGTTGCTAGTATTGTAGAAGATGAGTTTGATGATCGTAATCTCGCAAAAGTTTTAAGAACAAATTTTTCTAAACATGACATCTTTGAATTTGGTAAAATCAATGAATCAATTAATTTAGATGATTATGATAATATTTTAATTTATTCATATGATGCTTATCTTGATAAATTACAAATGAAAACAATTAATGAATTACTAAAAACAAATAAAGAAGTATTTGTAGTATCATTAAAAGGTCCAATTGATGAACCTTACTTTGAAAACTTACAAAACTATGCATGCTTATATGAATATACTCCTAATAGTATTAGAACAATCATTAAACAATTAAAAGGTGATTTTGAATTTAATGGGCGATTACCTAAATAAATGAGGGCTTTTATGGAATTTATTAATATAATAATAAATCAAAAAACTAACTATCATATTGTTCACAGCAAAGAATCAACTGAGTGTGAAAGATATGCTTGTAGTGAATTACAAAAATATCTATATCAATCATTAAATTATCCTGTACCTATTTTTTCAGATAAATGTCAAAAAAGAGGGCCAGAAATCTTAATAGGTAATGCTAGAAATAATAACTATATGAAACTTTTAGAAGGCAAAACAAAAGAAGCTTTCTTAATCAAGGAAGTAGATGAAAATATAATCATAACTGGTAATAGTCCTCGAGCTATTCTTTATGGTGTATATAAATTCTTAGAAGAGTTTATTGGTTTTAGATGTTTTACTAAAGATTGTGAAACATATGAAAAATTAGAAGAATTAAAGATTAAAAAACATTATGAACTTATTCAAGATTTCTCATTTGAATATCGTGAAGTATATTTTAGAGATGCTTTTGATGGAGATTTCGCATCTAAAAACATGCTTAATAGTAACATGGCTTTTCTTGCTGACAAACATGGAAATAAAGTCAAATGGTTTAACTTTCATCATTCATTCTCCGACTTACTAAACCCAAATGAATATTTTGATACACACCCAGAATATTTTTCACTTGTTGATGGTAAAAGACAAAAAGAGCATACTGAACTTTGCCTATCTAATGAAGATGTTTATAAAATAGCTTTAGAAAAAGTTAGAAAGTGGATTATAGATAATCCCGAATGTGATGTTTTTTCAGTTGCTCAAGATGAATGGATGGGACACTTTATTAAGATGGCATGTGAATGTGATGAATGCAAGAAAATTGATGAAGAAAATAATTCACAAAGTGGCTCTATTATTACTTTTGTGAATAAGATTGCGGAAGTTATTAAAAAAGAATTTCCTAATAAATTAATTCATACATTTGCATATCAATATTCTAGAAAAACCCCAACTAAAGTAATACCTAATGATAATGTAATTGTTAGACTTTGTAATATTGAATGTTCATGGTCTAGATCAATTGAAGAGTCAAAAGAAAAAGATCCACATAGTGAATCCGCAAAATTTTATGAAGATTTGTTAAACTGGAGTAAAATTACAAAGAGATTATATATTTGGGATTATGCTGTAAATTTTAGAAACTATCTTTTACCTTTCCCTAACCTTCGTACAATCGATAAAAATATCAAACTATACAAGAAGTTAAAAGTACAAGGAGTGCTGATGCAAGGTAATTTCTCACATGGTGGAGGTGGTTATCTTGATGAATTAAAATCATATGTGACTGCGAGACTTTTACGTGATGACAGTGAAGAATTAGATGTTTTAATTAAAGAATTTTGTGATAACTATTATGGAAAAAATATTAGTAATCAAGTTATTGCGTACATCAATTTATGGGAAGATCATGTTAAAAATTTTGATATGTGGTTATATGATGATGCGGACCATCCAATGTTTGATGAAGTGATGATAGATAAATCATTGATATTATTAAAAGATGCATATCAAAATGCTGATTTAGATAAAAAGATGCGTGTAGAAAAATTACTTCTTGGTATTGAATATTTAAGACTTGTTAGATTAGAATTAGATTATCCAAACAAAGAAGAAAAAATTGAACAATTTAGAACGAAACTATTAGAACATAAAATTACTGAGATTTTTGAGCGAACAGCTCTTGATTATTCAATCGACGTAATGAAAAATAGCAGATACGCAAAAGATAGACCAAACTGGTATTCTTTATACTATATAATGAAATAAGATTAAGTGTATCATTAGTGAGAAAAAAGTAAAAAAATGTTATAATTATTAAGATAAAATATACGGAGTAAATTATGAAAGAATTTTTTGGAATAGGTGGATACCAAAGAGAACCTGAAGGATACATGTCATGGCAACATTTAGTGTTTGTATCTAGTTTAATGGTTATTATGATTGTCTTAGCTGTTGTAATAGGACTAATTAATAAAAAGAAAGATGATAAGAAAAAGAATATTACTATAATTGTAGCAGCTATATTAATTGATGCATTTGAGTTATTTAAAATAATTTTAATTTGTACTACTAGTGGAGAAACAGATAGTTGGCACAATTTATTGCCTTTATATTTATGTAGTATACAATTAATCACAATTCCTCTAGCAGCTTTTTCTAAAGGTCGAGTTAAAGAAGCAGCTTTAGATTTTGTTGTAATATTTGGAATTTTAGGTGCTGTTTTAGGAACATATGGAGCAGGTCAAAATTATGCGGCATATCCAGTACTATCATTTGATAATGTTGTAGCAGGATTAACACACACAATTTCTGGCTTTACTTCATTATATATAGTTATATCAGGTATGGCTAGTATGAAGAAGAGTAATATGCCAATCACATTTGCGATATTATTTTGTTTCTGTGTAGCAGCGTATATTGCTAATGAATTCCTTGGTACAAATTATATGTTCTTAGTTAGAGGTGATGGAACACCTTATGATATTTTCTATAATTTAGTAAATGGAAATCAATGCTTCTATCCAATCATTGTAGCAGGTTTATTTGTACTTTATATAATAGCGTATCATTTAATATTTAATTTAATAAAAAATAAAGTTCACGCCAAATAAATGAGTCGAAAGACTCATTTTTATTTATAAATAAATTTCATAACAAAATTAGTAATAATTATAAAAAAAATAAAAAATATCGTTTTGGCGTTTTTTGAGCTAAAAATGCCCAATTCGTTCCACTAGCGGACCGAATTAGAGAAAAAATCAAAAAAATAGCGTTTTTCGTTCCAAGAGGTGATTTTTGATATTATTGACAAAAAATGGTATCTAATGTATAATGATAATGTGTCTATCACAAAACTGTGTGATAAAGGATGAAGGAGTATCTTTTCATTTTAGTGTAGATGGTGAAAATGGGAAAATAAAAATAAAGGTTTATGTAAAGATACTGCATGCAAATTAGGATGTAATGATGAATCCTATCAAACTAGTATAATGACTGGATCGGGAAAATCTGGAGCATATGGCGAATTAATGTTTGTTGCAGTTCCTGATGAAGGCGATACTTCAAATACTTATATTGCTGGTGCTGGTAGAGAAACCAACTATGTTAGTGTTGTATTTGTTGAATTCGAAAAAATTTAAACTATAAATAAAGAAACCAAAGTTATAAAGAACGGTTTATATTGCAGTCGAGATATGAATGTATATTGCATTGTTGATAATTGTTCTATAACGATAAACAGTAGCTGTGAAGGCAGAAAATGTGAAAGAAAATATAATTTATTCATGGATAGTTCCTTTGAAAATTGTTCTTGATTTGTATTATTTTATTTTATTTGTATTTATTTGCTTAGGTATAATCCTAATTTGAAAAAGTATTTGGAGGCTCGTATGAAATTTAAAACCATAATATTTTTAATAGTGTTTGTGTTATCAGCACAGCTTTATTCTTGTAGTAGTGTTGAAAATATAAATAAAGAAACTGAAGTTATAAAAAACGGTTTATATTGTAGTCGCGATATGAATGTTTATTGTATTGTTGATAATGGTTCTATAACGATAACTAGAATTTTAGATGCTAGTGAGGTTAGTGATAAAAGCATAATTTCAGATGTTTATAATTACGAATTAGTTAATGGTTCCTATGTTTGTGAAAATGTTAGAAATAAAGTCTCTTTTAAATTGCATGATGAAATTTTAACTATGATTATAAATCAAAAAACATATGAATTGAGGAAGAAAACTATCGTAGAAAGTTATAATGATTCTAATAAATTACCTAAAATCAATATAGAAGATATTGTTATTAGATCTTTTCAAGTATATTGGGAACCTAATATTAAAGAAAATTACTATCCGTATGATTGTGGGATTTTAAATGTTTGTGTGGAAGTATTAAAAGAAGGCAATAAAGATTATAATTTAATAAAAATTTTGGATTTTGAACCGGCACCTGTATCAAATTTTTATTTGAATTTAAGAGACTTGAAACTAGATAATGGAAAATATTTAATGAAAATGAAATACGGTGGTGGCAATTATTTGAAAGATGACAAATTATTCAAAAGTATTGATTCTGACCCCATATATTTATCGATTTTGGTAGATAATGGTTATGAAAATGTGGAGTTTATAAACGAGGATGATTATGAGATATAAATTGATTAAATTTCTAGTTTTTTGTGTTTTGATAGGTGTTATACTAATAAATTTTAATACTATATGTATGAAGGTTTATGGTGTAAATGATTTTGAGGCTGAAAACGATTATACGATAGATGATATTCGTGATATACTTAGTAGTCAAGATATAGAAAATGAATATGATGAATATTTGACAGTTTTCAACGAAGACGGATTAATGCAAGATATTATAATAGATAATGATGAAGATGAAGATGAAGATGTTGATGTTGTATGTACAAATGAAAATGCTCTCATGAATGTATCAAATCCATTTAATGTTAGAAAAATAGTTGATAGTGGAAGACCAGATAGTGAAAGTATTGTTATAACAATTATGGGAGATGGTTTTACGGAAACTGAGCAAGATGAGTTTATTGATGCTGCTCAAAGTTCTGCTATTAGATTAATTAATGAATATCCAATGCGCCTATATAAGAATTATTTTAGTGTGTATGCTGTTGAAGTAATTTCAAATGAATCTGGTGTTAGTAGGGATGTTGATGATTTCAATTGGGGCGATAATAATCATGAGGTAGATAATTATTTTGGAAGCAGATTTTGGCATAATGCGACTATTTTTAATAAGGGATCTGAACGTATTTTATATATAACAAAAAAGGCGCGTGTGAGGGCTTTAGAACATGAAGATAGTGTATTGACAATAATATTGTGTAATTCGATGAGAAGGGGAGGATCCGCAAAGGATTTTGCAGTATCATCTTTGTATGGTGATTATGAACGAATTGTTTCTCATGAATTTGGCCATGCTTTTGCTAACTTGGCTGATGAATATTTTTTTAGACCGCGGGAAGCGGTGAATATGACTAAAATAAATAATCCTTCAACAGTGAAATGGAGTAATTGGATAGATAATAATGCTACAGGTATATATAAAATTGGCGTTTACCCATATGGAACATCAGGTATGGCATCTAATTGGTATCGCCCACATGAATCATGTAAGATGAACAATTCCAACAGAGATTTTTGTGCTGTATGTTCTTCAGAAATAATAAGATTACTGGAACAAAAAACAGGTGATGCCATTGAAACGGTTGATTTGTCTGATGGAAATATATGTATTTCAAATTTCAATATAGAATATTCTGGAAAGTTGAGTATACCTATTAAGTTGAACGGTAAATATGTTACTATGCTAGGAGATTCATCATTTGAGAATTATGATTCAATTACAAGTATAAGTATGTTAGGCAAAATTACTGATATCGGCTCAAATTCGTTTAAAGATTGTATTAATTTGAGTAGAGTTAATTTAAATAGAGAATTAATTAATATACATTCAAATGCATTTAAAAATTGCAAGAATTTGGATGAAATAACGATACCTGATAATGTGATGCACATAGGAAATAATGTGTTTGATGGTTGCTCAAATTTAACTAATATAATTTTACCTAATTCTTTAGTAGAAATAGGTCAAAACGCATTTAAGGATTGTGAGTCGCTTTCTGAAATAGAAATACCGAATAGTGTAATATCAATTGGAAATGGAATTTTTGAAGGATGTTCTGGCTTGTCAAAATTGAAAATCCCATATTTGAATTCTTATGTAGGTAAATTATATGGATTTGATCATTATAATGTACCCGCGTCGAGAATGATTAATTTAAGTGAAGTTATTATTGATATGGAGGCTAATATTTCTAATGATACTTTTTATGGATGTGATTTATTAGAAAGTGTTGGTTTACCTAAAGAATTTACTTTATCAGGCGATGATTTATTTCATGGTTGTGATGCTTTGGAAAATATATATTACAATGGGACGTTAGAAGATTGGTGTATATTAGAATTTAATAGTGGTACTTCTAATCCTATGTATTATGCAGAAAAATTATATATGAAAAATAATAGTAGTCAGTATTATCAAATAGAAGAAATAGAAATACCTGATTCAATAATTAATATTGGCGATTATGTCTTTTATGGATGTAAAAATTTGATAAATATCACAATATCTGATAGTGTGGAAACTATTGGAAACAGTGCTTTTGAAGGATGTATTAATTTAAAAGATATAGTTATTCCAAGTGATGTCACAAGTATAGGTTCATCTACTTTTTCTGGATGTAGTAGTTTAGCAAATGTTGAGTTTAAAAAAGATACTTATCCTATCACAATTGTAGGTATTAATGTCTTTTATTTGTGTAATCCCTTGTTGAAAATAAAAGTTCCGAGTAGTAAAATAATCCAATATAAGAATCTTGCCAACTTATCTAGTTATAGTGATATTATAATTCCAAACGAAAGCTTAGAAGTAATGTATGTGAATTGTTATTCTGATATTTTAGAAGATGAAGAATTACAATCAAGAAAA
>JAFQPO010000017.1 GCA_017411715.1 Bacilli bacterium
ACTGGAGCAAACCAATTAATTAAACAATTATTTAAGAAAGGAGAATCAGATAATGGTATTAAAAACGAGTGAGAATACTAAATCAATATATAGGTTTATTGAATTTGTATCGAAACTAAGTGGGGGTGGACTTCCCCATGAAAGATATAAATTAATTGTATTTGATGAATATAAAGCACTATCTAAAGAGGAAATAGAAGTTAAAAGATTTAGTGATGCATATTTATATTTACTCAATAATATTAATCAATCATTTTGTAAAGAAATAATTGAAATAAGTTATTATTTGTTAACTAACAAACATTTAGATGAGAAAGTAATTAATCAAATACTAGAAACTTATTATCTGGACTATAATGAAACGCCGCATTATTTAGCATCATTATTACACTTGAAAGTTTTAGAACTGATAGAGTATAAAAATATAGAATTTGCATTTATGATGTCAAATTTAGTAATGTTAAAAAAAGGTAGATATCAACTTGTACCAATTACGCATGTATTTGATAGATATAATGCATTTTTAAAAGACAGAACGATAGATAAGTTAGTATTGATTTTTGCTGCTGCAGAAGCTGTAATAAAAAATGAACAACAAACAGTTAAAGAGCAACAAGAAATAATAGATATTATTATAAAAAATAAAGATCTTTTGAAAAAACAATATAGAATAAAAAAACTATATCTGTATGGCTCATATTCAAAGAACGTAGTTACCACTAATAGCGATATAGATTTTTTAATTGTATATGAAAAAGATTTATCAGAATACGAAAGAGTAACGATGAGAAAAGAGACTAATAAGTTTTTAACTGATAAATTAGAATCAAAAGTTGATTTATTAGATTTCACACATGCTTTAGTTAATTTAGATATTAGCGAAATGGAAAATATAATTACAATAATATAGGAGGAAAACATGATAAAAACGATAAGCAATTTAGCAGGAAAAAATAAAATTAAAGTTGAATCAAGATTAGCAAGATTTTCAAGTAGTAATAATTCATATAGTGTAGTCAGTTCATCCACTTACGCACCAATTAAAAAAGAAGACATTATGTTTGTAAAATTAACATTTGAAGGACTTGCTTCAGATCAAAAATTAGGAGAAGTTAGAACAAATTTAATATATATTAATGCAACACTTCCCGTAAAAATAGGGGTAGTACCTTTAGATAGTGTAGATATTAGTGATAACAATATTTTAACTTTAGCAAATGGATTAGGTAACAATATTAATCCAATTGAACAATTAGTTATTGGAAATGAAGGGACATCTTTAGAGCATAGTGGATTAAATTATGCTGTGTTAGATGTGACAAAAATTTGTGAAAATATTACCACAAATAATAATTCGGTAATGTTTGCGGTAGTAAATAATGCAGATGAATCAATTACAAATCTTAGTTTTGAATCATTACAAATGAAATCTGTTTATTCTGTTGTTGCCACCGCAACACTAATTGAAGAATCAGGGATTTCATCACTATATAAATATGATAAACATGAGCTTTTTGATGTAGGAAGTTTAAATATTAATTTATATAATGGAAAACCAATTTATTTATTAGATTTATTTACAACTAGTAGTAGAAAATTTCCAATACACTGTGCACTAGCATATAATAAAGATAAATGTGATGATATTGTGCATATAAAAAATAATATTACGCCTAATTTTCATTATGCTTTTGAAAAAGAGGAAGGGTTATATACAATAGAAGACTATACAGGCCATAAGAGAAATTATAGAAAACTATCAAGAACAAATGAAAGTAAACTAATTAAAACATTAGTTAATGATGACGGCACTAATGATTTATATTATAATAATGAGGATGGTAGTTATTTTAACATCGTTAATGGAACTATTACATTATATGATAATAAGGGAAATGAAACTACTTTTACTGTTAGTGAAATTTACAATGAACAAGGAGAACTTACTCAGATAATTGGAAAGATTATTAGAATAAAAGATACACATAATAACACCATTAATTATATATGGGATAATAATAGATTAAATAGAATTGTCGGTGTTGATGGTGAAGAAGTGCTTTTCACATATAACTCAGCAGGGTATTTAGTGACAATATTATTCCCAAAAATATATAAGATGATTAAATTTGAATATACAAGCGGTGTTGAAAATGATATTGATATTGATATTGATATTCAGAAAGTTATTGTATCATTTAAAAATATTATATATGGCTCTTTACCAAATGAAGGCTATCGTGAAGGAGAAATTATTAATGTAGTTGAATTTGAATATATTAATAACTATTTAATAAAGGTAAGTGATACTGAAAAGGGATTTTATCTTTTTATTCAATATGAAAATGATAAAGTATCAGAAGTTTATTTAGCTGATGTAGCTACAAATGAAAAAATGTATTATATGAGATATAGCTATTCAACCAATTATACCAAGTTAAACAATCATTTGGATGAGTATGTTTATTATTATTTTGATGTGTATGGCAGAGTTGTTACAGAACTAAACCATCAATCAGAAACAAAATCATATAATTATGCGGATTATATGGAAGGAAGTAGTAATAAATTAATATCAGAATCTAAAATTATATCACACACACCAAATTTATTAGCTTCAAATTTGACCATTCCAGAAGATGATTCAATTGTAGATAGTACGTGGACAATTGTAACAGGTAGTCCAGAAAACGTAGAAAATGTTACTGGAGGAATTAGTGGTAAAAAATGTTTAAAAATTGTTGGCCAAAGTACACAAAATACTATAATTAAAAAAGTAGTATCGGTATATGAAAGCAAGAGATTAACTTTAAGTGGTTTTGTTAAATATGATTTTAATCCAACAAATCTAGGAGTAAAATTAAAAGTTACATATGATATTTATGGAGAAGGAAGTTTAATTAGTACAGGATGTAGCTTACAAAAAAATGTTACATTTGAAGAGCATATTAGACGATGGTATAAATTTGAAGATTTGGTGATTGAATTACCAGATAACGCAGTTAATGTTAATGCGGAAGTAAGTATTAGTCTTAATGGAGTAGATGGAACGGTATATTTTGATGAATTAGTATTATCAAAAAGTAGCTTATTAAACAAAGAAAATTATATTGTTAATGGTTACATGGAAAATATTGAAAATGAATTACCATTAGGATGGGAATTTGAGAATATCGATTCAAGTCGTGATAAAATAGTATATTTAACACCAACTGATGAACATAATACTTTATTGGGCAATAAAGTGATGCGTTTTGGAAAAGTTCCATTCATAAGAACGTCAACTACTGATTTATATAATGTTAGAAAAATGAAGCAAACGATTAATATGAGTGGTAGAGCAAAAGATGTACTAATATACAGTATATTTGCTAAAGCTTTTGTAACAGTTAACACAAACTTTAAATCTATTATTAAATTTACTTATAGTGATAATACAACAGAATATTTTGAATTCGATTTCCAAAAAAACTGTAATGATTGGCAGATTTTAACAAGAGAAGTTGCTGCAAGTAAAGATTATAACCAAGTTGAAGTAAGTGTTGAATATGATGGAATGACAGAAGTATATCTAGATTGTTTCCAACTATATAAAGACAGTTATGGTAGACATTACAGTTATGATGATTATGGTCATTTGACAAATGCTATATCAAGTAATGGTAATGCAGAAATTCTAGTATATAAAGATAATAAAGTAGTATCAAGATATACACCCGATGGTAATCAGTATATTTATGAATATATGCCAACTACAGATGGTAAAATTGATAATAGGGTATTATCAATTAAAGATAGTAATAATATTAAAATAACATATGAATACGATACCGATGATTTAAACAGAGTTAAAACAACTACTATTGAAAATATGCTTAACGAAAATGAAGAAGATAAAATAATTCGTAGTAGTGAATATCAAAAAAGCACAAAAACTGAAACTATTACAGATGAACATGGAAAAATTTCAACTAATAAGTATGATGCTTTAAATAATTTAATTCAATCAGTATATCCCAATCAATTAATTTTAGAATATTTTTATGATGATAAATCTCAGTTAACTAAATTATGTACAGAATTAGAAAGAGTAGTTGATTCAAGTACAATTAGTGATATTTTTGAAAATAATATAACTTATGATAAATTAGGAAATATAACAAAAATTTCAAATTATAATGATACTAATACGTACTTATTTGAATATGATAAATTTGGAAGAATTACTAAAATTATCCATAATGGATCTGTACTTGAAAATTATGAATACGGGAAGACAAAAAATAATATTAATCTAGGATTATTAACTAAAAAACAATATGGTTTAACAGGCGATTATTATGAGTTTAGATATGATAATGATAATTTATTACGAAACATTGAATTAAATGGTTCGCGTATCGCAACATATGGATATGATGATGCGAAGAGAATATCATATTATAGTGATGACAAAACAGCCGAAAAAGTATATCTGACATATGATGAAAAAGGAAGATTGAAAAAAGTAAACAAAAATGATAGCTATTATTTTGAATATGAATATGATAATTTAGACCATGTACAAAGTGTAACATACACACTAGATGGACAAACCAAAACTGTATATTATGATTATCCAGAAGAACTAAATGAGTATACAAGAAATGGATATTTTTCAAGACTTACAACATTATTTTCAGATGAGGTAATAGTAGGTAGTCAAAAAACTGGATTTTTTGGTGCTACACCAACAATTGATGAATCTACCTTATATAAAGATCAAGATTTATCGATGGAGTTATTGAGATTTAATAACAAGAAAAATTATCTGTTATTTGATTTAGAAACTTTTAATACAAGTAGAAAATATGGCTATACAACAGCCAAACGTTATAATCATAATGAGTGGAGTAAGAAATTCTATAATAATAAAACTTTTTACGCATGGGTAAAACCAACAGGTTCTTTTGGAACAAAAACATATTTACTAGGTTTCAAAAAATCATCAACTATAACATTGAATAATAGTGATATTTTATCAAGCTTATATATAAAAGAAGATGGTAGATTGTCACTTAATGATAACAATATTACAACTTCGGCACAATTAAATTTAAATCAGTGGAATTTAGTAGGGGTTAAATTTACTAAAAATAAGGGTGAATCATCTACAAAATGTAAATTAATATTAAATGATGAAGTTACTTGTGAATATGTAGTTAATGAATCAGTTTTCAAAATTACTGAATTATTAGTCGGATATCAAATGGCAACTGAAGATGTTCAATTACCGTTATCATTTGATATATGTTTAATCAGTGGAGGAGCTCATTCATATACAGATAAAGATTTTACAGCAATATATCAAGAAGGATTAAAATACATTCCAAAAGCAAGTGTCACAAAACATAGTGGAGTATACTATTATGATGATGATGCATATGAAGGTTTTGAAATATCTCCATTAAAAGGCACATTAACTACATCAAATAGAAATGTTGCCTTAGCATCTCCTAAACATGATAATTCATTTAAAATAGAAAAAGATAAATTTTTTGAATATGACTCATATACGAAAACACATTCAGCAGGTTTTTATAATGATGTAGTGAATTTGACATCTGATTCAGAAAATAGATTAGCGTATAAAATGAATCTTGAAGAACAAGGTACTATTACATTAAATTTCAAAATTAAACCTTCAAAACTGCTTGATAAGAGAT
>JAFQPO010000014.1 GCA_017411715.1 Bacilli bacterium
ATAAATGAGTTTCTTGAAAAACATAATATTAGAAAAATTGACTTAATTTATGCAGGCTATGAAGCGTTAAAAGAAACTTGTCGCAATTTGTCGAATGACACTAAATAGCTTGATTTAGGGGAGATGAAATCCCCTTTTATTAATATTTATTAGTTCGTGTTCTCTAGGAGCGCTACTAAAAGAAATACATCTGATGATGGAGTTTTAGTAGCGTAACTACTTATACTCTGTCATCACAAAAGAAAGGAGGATAAGAGTATAGGTAATTTACTAGAAGAAAAGAAGCAAGAAATATTACCTAAAACTAAAAAAAGCAAAATAAGTAAAAAAATGAGTACACCAGAAGAACAAGAAAGATACGAAGAATTTGTAGAATATCTTGCTTATTTATTAATAAAATATGGAAATAAGATTTTAAAAAAATAGGAGCATAGTATGAATCGTGAAGGAAAAAAATGTGTCATCTATTTAAGAGTTAGTACAGAAATGCAAATTGATGGTTTTAGCCTTGATGGGCAAAGAACTGGATTAACTAAATTTGCAGAAAAAGAAGGAATGAGTGTTGTTAAAATTTATGAAGATGCAGGTAAATCTGGAAAATCAATTGAAGGAAGACCAAGTTTTCAAAGAATGCTAACAGACATTTATGAAGGTTTAAAAGTTGATTATGTTTTGGTTTATAAATTATCTCGTTTTGGAAGAAATGCAGCTGATATTTTAAATTCATTAGAATTTATACAATCATATGATGTTAATTTAATATGTATTGATGAAGGCATTGATTCTTCACAAACAAGTGGTAAATTATTAATATCGATTCTATCAGCTGTAGCAGAGATAGAAAGAGAAAACATTATAGAACAAACAATGAATGGTAGAAGAGAAAAAGCACGTCAAGGTTTGTGGAATGGAGGATTTGCTCCATATGGATATGTTTTAGAACATGGAAAAATCTATATTGTTGAAGAAGAAGCTGAAGCAATTAAAAAAATATTTGAACTATTTAGTAGTACAAGATTAGGGTTAGGAGGAGTAGCCAAATATTTAAATTATCAAGGAATAAAAAAAGTAGCACATCATAATGGATATTTAGAATTATGGACTCCTACTACAATTAAACGCATTATAGATAATCCTATTTATTATGGTAAAATTGCTTTTGGCAGAAGAGGAAGAGAAAAAATAAAAGGAACTAAAAATCAATATAGGACCGTTAACAAAGATAATTATATTTTAGCTGATGGTCAACATGAAGCTATAATTGATGAAGAATTATGGCAAAAAGCACACAAAAAAAGACTTAAAACTGGAGTTGCAAATCCTCCTAGATTTGGTAAAAATAAAGCACATTTATTAACAGGAATTTTAAGATGTCCTAAATGTGGTGGGCCAATGTATGCTAATAGAAATACATGGATAAGAAGAGATGGTACATTAGTAGATAGATATTATTACTATTGTAGCCATAAAAGTGAATTAAGAGGAAAAATATGTGGTTATAGAAGAAATATTCAAACTACTGATATTGAACCATATGTTATTGAGACAATTAGAAAACTTATTAAAAGTCAATATTTTTCAGAAAGTTTGAAAGAATGTATTGGAGCAGAAATTGATACAACTTTAATTTCAAAAGAAATCCGTAATTTTGATAATAAACTTAAGGAAGTTATCCAAAATAAAATGAGATTAGAAAACGAACTGGATAACTTACCATTAGATGAAAAATATCGAGATAAAAAAATAGAAAATTTAAATAGAAGAATATATGCACTATACGATGTAATGGCAGATATAGAAGAAAAGATAGAAGTACTTGAAAATAAAAAAAGATCTATTGAAGAAAACTCAATAAATTCAGAAAAAATATACAGTTTAATTTGCCAATTTGATGAATTATATGATATAATAAGTGAAGAAGAGAAGAAACAACTTCTATCCATATTGGTTAATAAAGTTGAAATATACTCTGAGGAAAATCCTCAATACCCTATAAAGTCTATAGAGTTTTCTTTCGCCATCCCTAGTGATGGCGAAACTTTAAAGAATTTTTTGTGGGACAATGAGGTGACCGATGAAACAGTAGTGGCTCTAACTTACAAAAAAGGTTTATAATAGAAGGATAAGTATGTATAAAATAGGATTTTTAGGTGTAGGTAAAATGGGATCAAGTATTTTACTAGGTATCATTAATTCAGGAATTTATAAAAAAGATGATATTTTAATATATAATCCTAGTGAAATTGTAAAAGAGAAGTTTAAAGAATATAGATTTGTAGAAAATGAGAAAGTATTAGCTGAAAATGTTGAAATATTGATAGTTGCTGTAAAACCACAAATATTTAATGATTTGAAAAAATATGAATATTCATTGCAAAACACAGTAATTGTTAGTATTGTAGCCGGTAAAACAATAAAAGATTTAGAAAGTGTTTTTGGTAATCGATTATTTATTAGAGTTATGCCTAATACTCCTGCTCTAATAGGATATGGAGCAACGGCAATCTCTAAAGATCCAGCTGTACCTGATTGTGTTTTTAATAAGGTAAAAAGTATTTTTGAAACAGTTGGTAAAGTAAAAGATATTGATGATAATCTAATGAATGAGATTATTCCTACTAATGGTAGTATGCCAGCTTACTTATATTATTTTGCTAAAAGTTTTATTGAAAATGCGGTTAAACACGGAATAGATTATGAAACAGCAAAAATCCTTGCATCTGATGCAATTATTGGATCAGCTAAAATGATAATTGAAACAGATAAATCAATTGATGAATTGATAAAAGATGTTTGTAGCCCTAAAGGTGCAACACTTGAAGGACTTAAAGTTCTTGAAGATAATAATATGAATAAAATAATTGATGAAGCTTGTGATGCTTGTATTCAAAGAGCATATGAACTATCAAAATTATAAAAAAGATGAGTTTTTACACTCATCTTTTAATTTTTTTATGAACAGGTAAACCTTGATAAAACTTAGGTCCAGTCTCACCTTTAATTAATGGTAAAGCATAACTGAGATACTCATCAGAAATGTCATTATTATTTATTATCCACTCAGTTGGGAATCCTTTAACGAATGATGCAACTTTTGATAGTGGTACGCAGTCGTATTTAATTTTATAGTCTGATATTCTATTCATTGAAATCATTACACCAGTTTTGCCTTTTAATGCATATTTTACTGCCCATTTACCACAATTTGCAGCTTCTTTGAAATCAGTTAGAGAAGTTAAGTGTGAAGCACATCTTTGAGGTAAATTTAGTTCAATTGCTCTAGTTGATAATCCTAGTTGCTCATTGATGATTTTACATAAAACTAAACTAACTCCCCCTAGTTGCAAATGGCCAAAAGAGTCATTATTATTAAATGAGCGATACTTCAAAATGTATTCCCCATTTTTATCTCTAATACCTTCAGATACGGCAACTAGAACTTTTTTATTTTTTTGATAAATTGTTTTAACACTATTTAAGAATTCACTCATATCAAAAGGAACTTCCGGTAAATATATTAAGTCAACGCCTTCATCATTTATTCTTGTTAGTTTTGAAGCTGCTGTTAGCCACCCTGCATCACGCCCCATAATTTCAACGATGGTGACGCGTCCTTTTTCATATACTTGAATGTCTTGATATATTTCCATTAGCGTAGTCGCAACATATTTAGCAGCTGAGCCATAACCAGGACAGTGGTCGGTTAAAACTAAGTCATTATCAATCGTTTTAGGAATGCCGATAACCTTACATTTAAAAGAAACTTTTTGAAAATAAACATTTAATTTATTACATGTATCCATTGAGTCATTCCCCCCTATGTAGAAGAAGTACTCAATATTGTACTTTTTAAAAACACTTAAAATCTTTTCATATGTTTCATTGCCGATAGTAGGCTCAGGAAGCATAAATCTAACTGAACCTAGTAATGCTGCTGGAGTATGTGCTAATGTATCTAGTTCATTTTCATATTCTTTTAAATTTAAGAAGTTTTCTGATAGTACTCCACTGATGCCGTATAAAGCACCATAAATGTTATCTATTTTTTCTTCTTTTAAAGCTTGTTTAACAGCACCTATTAAACTTGAATTAATAACACTAGTAGGGCCGCCAGATTGTCCAATAAGTAAAGAACTCATAAATTTATCCTCTTTATAGAATTTTATAATATTAACACTAATATTATATTATAAAAAGCTTTTTTTTTCCAAATTTATACATTTTTGCCATCATTGATGAGTTAATTGTTTGTTATAAAGTGTCTATTTTGGTATAATAGTAATGTTTTAAGAGGGACATTATGAGAAAAATTAACGTTTTTATAATTATATTGGCATTAACTTCGTTCCTATTTGCATGTAGTACACAACTTGAAAAAATTGATATAACTTTAGGACGTGAGTATACTATTAAAGTAGATGATGAGCTTGTTTTAGAAGTTATTACTACAGCTGGTATTACTGAAGAATTAATTTGGACATCTGATAATCCATGCGTTATTGTGACACAAGAAGGAAAAATTAAAGGTATTTTTGCTGGTAGTGCTATAGTTAGTGTAAGAGCTGGAAATTATCTTGATTCTATCAAAATCACTGTTATTTATGATCATGCAGCTCATAAGCATGAATTTGTAGACGGCAAGTGTGAATGTGGAGAAATAGATCCTGATTATGTTCCTGACATCAATATTCATGAACATATTGCTTGTAGTAAATGTGGAAAATGTATTTCTGATGAATGTATTGATGAACTTTTAAAGTGTAAAGGTCATGAAGAAGAACCACCTGTTATTACGAGTGATCCTTATGTAAATATGACAAAAGAAGAGTTTTATGCATCTTATAAAGAAGCAACTAGTTATATGGATGCATATTACCGTACACAACATGGTTTTATGAGCGGTTCAATAGATGATCAAGACCAAAAACCTACTATTTCAAAATATCAACCTAAAATTGGAGATAAGTATGTTAGAAATACTGCTGCGCTATATACTGATGATGGCAAAACTTATAAGATTTTAGATTCAAATGGTGATGTTGTAGATTGTGTATATAAAGATGGTGCTTATGTAACTTTGGAAGAGGTTGCGGCATACATTTTCGCGTTTGGTGATATTCCTGCCAATTACTCTTCAAGTAAAAAGACTAAACCTACATCAAGTGTGTGGGGAGAATACTTAAGAGTTAATCATACTAAGTTTAGTGGTGATACTTCACGCTATCCGTATGAACCTGCATTACCTGATATAAGTGGTAATGGAGGATCTCTTCAATACTATGAAGTTGATGTAGGAACTACTGGAACTGACTGTGATCCTAAATATGATGCGATTATCTATAATAATGGTTATTCAATTGAACGTGGAGCTGCGAGAATTGTTTATACTCGTTATGATAAAAATGGTAATAATATAATTGATGTTAATGAAAAATATTTATTTTACACATATAATCACTATAATGATTTCCAAGAATATTTGAATTATTATGGCGGTTGGGGTCAAATGTTTGGAAATATAACTGGTGGTGGATCAATATCTAGTAAATACGATTGTAATCCGACACCATATGTAGAAGTTGAAAGAGCTGATTTTACAACGACTAATTTTAACTTATCATCTGCTGATTATTCGTATGATTGGTTAATTTCCAACTATTATTTATTTAAAGATAGCTACTTTATTTAAAAGGAGTATTTATGAAAGTTAGAATTTCTGCTGATGGGTCTATAATGCTAGACTATCATACTTATGAATTTGATTGGTTAAGTATTATACCATTAAATGCTATTATTGATGGAAAAGAGTATATTGATAAAAGTGATATTGTTCAAAAAGATTTATTCCCATATATTTATAAAGGGATTAATTTAAAAACATCAGCAGCAAGCTATGGTAGAATAGTTGAATATTTTAAAGATATATTCGCTTTAGGATATGATCAAATTATTCATTTTTCAATGTCTAGTAAATTATCTTCAATGTATTCAACAATTTCTAATATTTCACATGAACTTTTTCAAGACCGAATTATTGTCATTGATACATTTGGATTTTCTAGTGTGATGTTGTCAATGGCATATTATACTCATTTACAATTAGAAAAAGGCATTGAGTTAATCGAATTCGAAGAGGATCTTGATGAAATTAAACAAAAGTCTAAATTGTTTTTTATTCCAGGCGGACTTGATGCGCTTCAAAAAGGAGGAAGAATTGATAGTAGTGAGATTAATTTAAATCAAAATTTAAATATCTTACCAGTTATTAATTTAGAAGATGGTGGGCTTGTTAGATCAGGAATTACTAGAACTCCTCTAAATACATATAAAACAATTATTAATAAATATTTAGATTTGTATCCAATTAGTGAATATGATTATAGTGTAATATCATTTGTTGATAAGAAAGATTTATTAAACAATATAGTTAATCATATGAATGATAAAATAGGGATTAATAATTATATACAAGGAATAATGTCAATTAATCTATCTGTTCATTGTGGATTAGGTACAATTGGTGTTATGGTTACACCAAAATTAAAAGATTTTTCACTAATAAATTTATATCGAAAATAAATAATAGAACCTGTTAAAACAGGTTCTATTTTATTTTTTATAGGGTTGCTTGATTAAACTTTTGTTCTACTTTCGCAATTTTTTGTTGTTCAACAGGGCACATTTGATACCATCCTGCTGCTTCCATTGTTTTGTAGACATCATTTTGTAATGTTAGCGTTGTATTTAATGCATCTTGAAATGCACAATGTACATCATTTGAAGATGATTCGACAGTTGCATGTGAATATAGATCAACTGTTCCTTTCGCTAGTTGTAATAAATCTTCCATTAATGCTTTATCGTTCATGATTTCCTCCTAATTAACTAATCGGTAAAGACTATCAAAGATAGTTTGGTGTTTTTGTTCCCATGCTTTAGCAAGCGAAGCAAATTCGGGATTTTTAAATGCTTTGGCGTACTCTCTACACTTCTTAATAAGAAATTGTTCATGTGCAAGAGCATCTTCTAAATAAAGTAATTCTTTTTCAGACATTTCATTTCTCCTTTTTTTATTTGTAATAATATTATTGACATCTTAGGAAATATTATGTATTTTTAGATAAACTTTTATAATTTAAAATATTGCAAAAAATGGTATATTATGTTATACTAATATAGAAAGAAGGGACCAAAATGAAATTTAAAAAGAAGTGGTATCATTATATAATGGATTTTTTATCGCTTGCTGTCATTGGTGTGATGTTTGTATATTTGGCAGTCGAATTTAAGGAATTACCAAATAATATTCCAATGAAGTTTGATAAAGATGGTATTATTACAGCCCTAGGACCAAAACAAACATTATGGATTATTCCATCAATAATGTTAGCTGTGTTTGTTGCGGTATCATTACTGACTAGTACTCCTGGAAGTTTTAAATTTCCAGTTAAGCTAAATAAATATAATTATTTAACAATGTATTCTTTGTTTAGCTTAATGTTTGAAACAATTGAATTAATATGCATGATAGTTGTTTGCTTTGTATTACATTTTTCAATTGTTTGTGTTCCGATTCCTAATGAATTAATGTTAATTTTAGTAGGATTAGTAATTATTACAGCTGTTTTATTTATTATATTAATAAAAGTATGTAATAAAAAGATTAATAAAAAATATCAAATTATAAATGAAAAGAAAGAGGTAAGAAAAATGCGTGGATTAAAGAATGTTAAAGTTTATGTAGAAGGTCAAGGAGTAATTGAAACTTCAATCGGATTTGAAAATGGTCGTATTGCTGCGATTGGTAGTGATTTAGAAGTAGAAGAATTAGTAAAATTACCTGCTGATGCAGTAGTAGTTCCTGGTTTTATTGATCAACATATTCATGGTGCTGCTAAGTCAGATGCAATGGATGGTAGTGTAGAAGATATCGCAAATATTGCTAATGCTATTGCTAAAGAAGGAACAACTGCTTTCTTAGCAACAACTATGACTCAAAGTCCAGAAAATATCTGCAAAGCTTTAAACAGTGTTAAAGAATATATGGATACAAAATCAGAAACAGGTGCACAAGTTTTAGGTGTACATTTAGAAGGACCGTATATTTCTAAAGACTTTATCGGTGCTCAACCATTAGAATATGTTGCTGTACCATCTGTTGAATCATTCAAACAATACCAAGAAGCAAGCGGCGATACTATTAAGATTGTTAGTTTAGCTCCAGAAGTAGAAGGATCAATGGAATTAATTGACTACTTAGTTGCTAATAATATTGTTGCTTCATGTGGTCATACAAGTGCAAAATATGATGATATAGAAAAAGCTGTTGCTCATGGCGCATCAAATGTTACTCATACATATAATGCACAACGTCCAATTCATCACCGTGAAATTGGAACAGTTGGTAGTGCTTTAATGTTTGATGAATTACATTGTGAATTAATTTGTGATACAATTCACGTTAGCGTACCTGCTATTAAATTAGTATTAAAAAATAAACCACTTGATAAAGTTACATTAATTACTGACTCAATGCGTGCTAAACATGTATCTGATGGTAATTATGATTTAGGTGGTCAATTAGTTATCGTTAAAAATGGTGAAGCGCGTTTAGAAAATGGTACTTTAGCAGGTAGTGTTTTAAAAATGTGCGATGCTGTTAAGAACGTTGTAACAAAAGTAGGTGTTCCATTTACACAAGCAATCGATATGGCTACAATTAATCCTGCTCGTCACTTAGGTGTTGCGGAAGAAATGGGTAGTATTGCTCTTGGTAAAAAAGCCAATGTTACAGTTCTTGATAATGAATATAATGTATTATTAACAGTTAGAGAAGGTAAAGTTATTTATCAAAAATAAGGAGTGATGATATGCTTTCAATTAAAAATTTTACCAAAACTTATCCGGGAGGTAAAGTTGCTGTAAAAGATTTATCATTGGACGTAAACAAAGGGGATTTAGTAGCTTTTATTGGCCATAATGGTGCTGGTAAAACAACAACTATCAAAGCAATTGTTGGCATTATGCCAATTGAAGAAGGAGATATTTTAATAGATGGTTTATCTGTTAAATCTAATTCTCTTGAATGTAAAAGAATGATTGCATATGTTCCTGACAATCCTGATTTATACGAATCTTTAACTGGATTACAATATTTAAATTTAATTTGTGACATTTATAAAATAAGTAAAGAAAAAAGAGAAGAAAAAATTGTTACATTATCTACTCAATTTGGCATCTATGATGATTTAAATAATTTTATTTCTGCATATTCCCACGGTATGAAACAAAAAATTGCCCTTATTGCGGCTTTAGCCCATGATCCAAAATTATTAATTCTAGATGAACCATTTGTTGGCCTAGATCCTCTTGCAGCATACACTGTTAAAAATATTATGCGAGATTTTTGTGATAATGGTGGAGCAATCTTTTTCTCTACTCATATTTTAGAAGTAGCAGAAAAACTTTGTAATAAGATTGCAATTATAAAAGAAGGTAAACTAGTTATTAGTGGAAAAATAGAAGAAGTAATTAAAAATGAATCATTAGAAGATGTTTTCTTGGAGTTAACTGAAAATGCGAAATAGTTTTTTACTTATTAAAAACTATGTGATGTGCTTTTTAGGATCGTTGATTAAGAATAAGAAGAATCCTAAATATATCACTGCCGCAATTATTTTTATGTCATTTTCTGCTATTATTGTAGGTGCTTTCACAATGACTGCTGTTACTAGCACGACAATGTTTGTCCAAATAGCTGCAAACAATCCTGGAGCAGAAAGACTTGCGATGTATGGTAACTGTTCAACAGCTTTAATGATAATGTTATTACTTACTATAATGAGAAGCGCTTATACTAGTAAAAATACTGATGTGGTATTTTTATTATCAATGCCTTTTAAGAAAAGTGAAATTGTTTTTTCGAAGTTATTTTATAATTACATATTTGATTTATTGACAGTAATAGGGGTTTTATTACCTTCTTATATTGTTTATATTACTTTAGTGCCTAATTTAACATCTGCCATGCAAGCCCAAATCTTGTTGCGTGGTGTCTTATTAGTGCTTTTATTACCTTTATTAACTAATGCTTTAGCAATTTTAATCTCATATATTATTGAAAAAATAGCGTCTTTGTTTAGAAATAAATCATTAATCAGAACACTATTTATTGTTGTTGTTTGCATTGCTTATATTATTTGTTATTTTTATTTACAAATGCTTATAACAGGTGCTTCAGAAGGAAGTAATGTGGATGATATTACTAATATGTTTAATGCATTATGGCCAATGAAGATATTAGCCTTATTTAGTTTAGATGGTGATCTTCCTTCCTTATTATATATAGTTCTTTTAACAATTGTTCCATTTACTGGTGCTGCATGGTTAAAGACTAAACTTTTATTCGTTGATTCAAATAATGTACAAGTTAAGTCAAAGAAATTAAAATTTAAACAACATTCTGCAACCTATACCTTATTTGTTAAAGAATTAAAATACTATTTTTCAATGCCAATTTATGTTTTAAATACAATTTTGGGCGCTGTAATGTATGTAGCTTTAGTTGTTGCATTATTGGTTTTAGATGTCGATGGAATTATAGGCTATTTTAGAACAATACCTAGTTTGCCAAGCATTATTATGGATGAACCAATTTTTACAATTGTTGTACTACTTTCAATGTGTATTACATTATGTGTTACAACTAATACTTCAATATCATTAGAAGGTAAAAATTTTTGGATTTTAAAAGTCAATCCAATTAGTCATCGTACTGTTTTTACCGCGAAAGTATTATTAAATCTTGCTCTTACAGTTATTCCTGTAGTTTTAGGTGGCTTTGTTTTATCATTTAAGTTTGGTTTTATAAATCTTTGGGTGTTGATTTTAATACCACTGGCGTCAACAATCTTAAGTGCTATCGCAGGTATCTATATTAATTTATTATATCCTAAATTTGATTGGGAATCAGAAGACGCTGTTATTAAACGTTCAATGTCAAGTTTTTTAGGATTATTCGCGGGAACTGTTATTATAATTATTCCAGTATTAATGTACTGGAGCACATGGTATAAACTAATTGATGTTTATTCAATGTCTGCTTTATTTATAGGATATTTATTTATTGTAATATCTTTATTACTTGTATTACTTGATACAAGAGGCAAAAAGATGTTTGAGAAATTGTAATTAAAAAGGGCCTTTTAAGACCCTTTTTCAATTATATATTACTCATTTAGCGAAATATTACTAAAATGGTGAAATAAGATTAATTTAAGGCATAAAGTTGTTAAATGTGGTAAAATATAGTATCTTAATAAAAAGGTGATATTATGAAAACAATTGTACTTGCGGAAAAACCATCTGTTGGTAAAGAAATAGCTAGAGTACTTGGATGTACTCAAAAAGGTGAGGGCTATATCCAAAATAATAATTATATTGTAACTTGGGCATTAGGTCATTTAGTTACATTAGCAGTTCCTGAAGTATATGATGATAAATGGGCTAAATGGGATTTAGAAACTCTACCTATGATACCAGATAAATTCAAAACTTCTGTAATTCCGGAGGTTGCTAAACAATACAAGATTGTTAAGACACTACTTCAAAAAAATGATGTAGGTAAACTTGTCATAGCAACAGATGCGGGACGCGAAGGAGAACTAGTTGCGAGATGGATAATTGAAAAAGCACGTTTTACAAAACCAATCTTTAGATTGTGGATTTCTTCTTTAACTGATGCATCAATTAAAAAAGGTTTTTCTAATCTATTACCAGCTAGTCATTATGATAATTTATATTATAGTGCTGAATCTAGAGCGATTGCTGATTGGTTAATTGGGATAAATGTAACTAGAGCATTAACAACAAAATATAATGCATAATTATCAGCTGGACGCGTTCAAACTCCTACACTAGCTATGATTGTTAATAGAGAAGAAGAAATTAAAAAATTTGTTCCTGTTCCATTTGAAAAAATCCTGTTAGATTATAAAAACACAGAGTTTACATTAAACTATACTCAAAGTGAATCTAGAATTTTTGAACACCAAACTGTTGAAAAATTAATAACTGATTTAAAGGGAAATAAAGGAAAAATCACCAAAGTCACCAGAGAGAATAAGAAAGAACTTCAGCCATTACTTTACGATTTAACTGAATTACAAAGAGATGCTAATCGTTATTATGGCTTTTCTGCTAAACAAACACTTGATATTATTCAAAGATTATATGAACATCACAAATATCTAACATACCCTAGAACTGATTCTAGATATTTAACAAAAGATATGTTTGAGATGAGTAAGCAAATAATAAAAAATTTTACAACTGGTGAATATAGTAAGTTTGCGGCTAAAATATTATCTACACCCATAACTTTATCTAAAAGAATTTTTGATGATGCGAAGGTTACTGATCATCATGGGATAATACCGACTGAAATTAAACCAAATCTTAATATACTATCAGATAATGAATTAAAAATTATGGAATTAGTTATTAAAAGATTCTTATCTGTTTTTATGAAAGAAGAAACTTTTGAGAAAATTAAAGTTGAATTAAAGATTAAAAATTATACATTTACTACAAGTGGTAAAAGAATAATAGATGTTGGATGGAAGGCAGTTTATCAAAATTTAAAAATTGAATCAGATGAAGAAAATGCTATTTTACCAGATTTTAAAGAAAATGAAAATGTTGATAATTACCAACTAAGAGTTAAAAAAGGAATGACTGAACCTCCACAAAGATATACTGAAGCAACACTTCTAACTGCTATGGAGCATCCTGGAAAATTTATTGATGATAAAGAAATGAAAGCAATTATCGAAGAAAATAGTGGTATTGGAACTCCGGCGACAAGAGCTGATATTATTGAAAAATTATTTAATGTTAATTATATGGAATTAAAAGGTAAATCAATTTATCCAACATCTAAAGGTATTCAACTTGTCAAGCTTGTACCAGAGGATTTAAAGTCTCCACTATTAACCGCAAAATGGGAAAAGAGATTAAATTTAATTAAAGAAGGAAAAGAGAAAAAAGAAGTATTTATTAGGGATATTGAAAAATCGGCGCTTGATTTAATTAATAATGTTAAAATAGCTGAATCAAAGTTTAAACATGATAATATGGTTTCTAAAAAGTGTCCTCTTTGTAATGCTAATTTACTAGATGTTGCGGATAAAATAGGACGAGTTTATAAATGTAGTAGTCCAGGATGTAAGTATCGTGAAAGAATATCTAGTAATACACAAACAAGATGTCCTAATTGTCACAAGAAATTAACAATTGTAGGAAGTAATGAAAAAAGATTATTTGTTTGTACTTGTGGATATCGTGAAAAGGTTGAAAATTTTTATCAAAAACATGCAAATAAAGATAATGTTAATAAAAAAGAAGTTTATAACTATCTTAAAAATCAAGAAAAAGATATACCTAAAAACAATCCATTCTTAGATGCATTTAATTCAAAAAAATAAGTATTTTTACAACGAAAATTTTAATTAAGTGATATAATGTAAATGATATTTTTTAAGCACTTAATTTCCGTAATTTATTTAAATAAACGAAGGAAGCGTAAAGAACATCAAATTTAATAAATTATGGAGGAAAAATATGGATAAAACTATCGTTTGCAAAGATTGTGGTGCTGAATTTGTTTTTACAGAACGTGAACAAGCTTTTTATGAATCTAAACAATTCTCTGATCCTGTAAGATGTAAAGCTTGCCGTGATGCTCGTAAAGCTGAAAAAGCCGCAAAAGAAGCTGCACAACAACCTGCTGAATAAAATGCCTAAATAGGCATTTTTTCTTTTGTCATTTTTTGGAAAGTATAATAAAACAATTTTAACTAATAATATTTTTGAACACGAAATGAGGTGAAAGCGTGAGTTTGTTAAAGACGATAGCACAAGTCGTGTTCATTGCCTCGTTTTTAATCTCTCCTACATATAAAGTAGAAGTAAATATTGAGAGTGATTCCTCCCTGCCAACATTAGGATGGGGATTTAAAAAGAATCAAAATCATCAAGTGCCTGATATTGGTAGTTATGAAAGCGAAATATCTGATACAAATGCATTTTATTATGATTCAAAAAATCCCCATAAAATCTATTTAACGTTTGATGCGGGATATGATAATGGGAATCTACCGAAGATTTTGGATACGTTAAAAGCGAAAGGCGTTAAAGCAACAATTTTTGTGACCGGAGATTTTGTAAAAAGGTTTCCTGATTTGTTAAGAAGAATAGTAAATGAAGGACATATAGTTGGTAATCATAGCTTTGCGCATAAGAACATAGCGAAAATAAGTGAAGAAGTGATGTTTGAAGACATCGAAAGATTAGAAAATGCATACTATGAAACAACAGGTGAGAAAATGGCTAAAATATTTAGACCTCCTGAAGGATCATTTACTAAAGAAAAGCTAAGACTATTATCAGATAGAGGTTATAGAACCTATTTTTGGTCATTAGCGTATTGTGATTGGGATGTTAATAAACAATATCCAGTTAATAAGACAATTGAAGTTGTTTTACAAAACATTCATCCAGGTGCGATTATATTAATGCACAGTGTATCAAGTAGTAATCAAGAAGCTTTACCGGTAATTATTGATAAATTATTAGATATGAATTATCAATTTGGAACATTAAATGAAGTTGCTTAGAAAAGATATCTTTTCGATATCTTTTTTTTATGATTTGTGGTATAATATATTAAACAAAAAGAGGAAATAATTATGGCAAATACTTTAACATTAAATCAGGAATTATTAATTAATATCAAAAGAATTGGTATTAATGGAGAAGGAATTGGATATTATAAAAGATTAGCTGTTTTTGTAGATGGTGTATTACCTGGCGAAAACGTAGTAGTTCGAATTAGTGAATTATATGATACTTATGCTAAAGCAGTTTTTGTAAGATTCAAAAATGAATCATCTCCAGATCGTGTTCGCCCAATTTGCCCAAATTATACAAAATGTGGTGGATGTCAATTAATGCATATGAATTATGAAGCACAACTAGCAACTAAGAAAAACTTAGTAGTTGAAGCTTTCAATCGTTATTTTAATGGAACTTTAAATGAAAAAGTTTTTAAAGATACTATTGGTGCTGATGATCCATGGTGCTATCGTAATAAAGTAAAACGTCCAGTTCGTTATGATGGTGAAAAACTTGTAACTGGTTTATATGAGGCGGGTTCTAATCGTTTAATTTATATTGATAAATGTCATGTTGAGGATAAGTATATCACAAATGCGATGAAGGAAATATGTGAATATTTATCAAAATATCAAGTAATTGCATATAATCCTCGTTTAAGAGAAGGAATCTTAAGAGATATTGTTATCCGCATATCTGAAAAAACTAAAGATATGCAAGTTACATTAATTTTATATAAGAAAGATGAACGTACTTTAAAAATAGCTAAAGGATTATTAACAATTAATAAAGTTGTTAGTGTTTATTATAGTGTTAATAGCGATTTAGAAGGTATTGAGAATTTTGGTGAAAAAACTACTTATTTAATTGGTGAAGAAACTATTTTTGATGATTTAGATGGTTTAAGATTCGAAATCTTACCTAATGCTTTCTTCCAATTGAATCATGCCCAAACTGAAAAACTATATAAAGAAGCTATTCGTTTAGGACATTTTAAAGGATATGAAAATGTTATCGATGCATATTGTGGAGTTGGTACAATAGGTTTATATGCATCTAAATATGTGACAGAAGTACGTGGCATAGATATTAATAAAGAAGGCATTATCAATGCGAAGAAGAATGCTGAGATTAATAATATTAAAAATGCTAAATTTTACTCAGGAAATATTTTGCCTCATTTACATGACTTTGAGAAAAAAGGATTTGTACCGGATGTTTTAATCGTTGACCCACCAAGAACAGGGCTTGATATTAATTTTATTCGTTATTTACAACAACATCCTGTTAAGAAAATTATTTACATTTCATGTAATCCATCTACACTTGCGAAAAACTGCAATCATTTAAATAATAAATATCATATCCTAGTTGTACAACCTCTTGATATGTTCCCACAAACATCTGCAGTAGAAACAATTTGTATTTTAGAACGTCGTTAAATGCGGATATAAATAAAAAAATTACATATTGCTTGTATTATTTATGATTTTATGATATAATATGTACGTTAATTTAGGTATCAATTTTTTGGAGGTACAATTATGTATTGGTTAGATTATATTTTATTAGTAGTTTCTGTTCTATTAATTGTAATTATCGTATTACAAAGTTCTAAAGATGACGGAAGCTCTGCATTCACAGGTGAAAAATCTGAATTATTTGCTAATAAAAAACAAAGAGGTCTTGAAAAGAGAATTAATCAAGCAACTGCTGTTTTATCAATCGCATTCTTTGTTATGGCATTCTTACTTTATATGATGCCAAGATATTGGTTTTTCTAATTAAAGGCTTAACAGCCTTTTTTTTGTAATAGGAGGGCATATGGAAAAAAGAATAATTGAATATTTAACAAAATCTGATCTCATTAAACATGATGCTCGTGATATTGCAGAAGGAATCCAAGCAACAACTAGTAGTGAATTTACGGAATTTTCTAAATGTTTGAATAAATTAGAAAATAGACGAATTTTGATTCGTGATAAAAATAATCAATTTTCTTTGTTTGATAGGGTTAATTTTACTGAAGGTAAAATTGTTATTAAAGATAAAGGTTTTGGATTTGTTACGAGTTCATTATATGATGAAGATATTTTTATACCTAAAGGGTATACTTTAACTGCTGTCAGTGGAGATATTGTATTAATAGAAGTAGAAAAATCTCATAAAGGTTTTGAAGGAATTGTTCAAAAAATAATTAAAAGAGCATATCAATATATTTATGGTACAATTAAAAAAGAAAAAAACTACTTATTTGTATCATGCGATGATTCAAAAATTAATGTTATTGTCAAACTAAGTGAAAAAGAATCAAAAAAATATAAAATAGGTGATAAAGTTAAAGCTAAAATTACTAGATACGATTCTAGTGGCTATTGTCATGGGGAAGTAGTCGAACTAATTGGTAAAAAAGATGATCCGTTTATGGATATTACTATGCTAGTGAATCAATCTGGATTACGTCAAGATTTTTTAGATGAAACCATTAGATGTGCTAATTCTTTACCAACCGAAGTAGAATTAGAAGAAGTCAAAACTAGAAAAGATATAAGAGATAAATTAATTGTTACTATTGATGGTGCTGATGCGAAAGACTTTGATGACGCAATAAACGTGGAAAAACTTAATAATGGTAATTATTTATTAGGTGTTTATATCGCAGATGTTAGTCATTATGTAACTCCAAGTTCACCACTTGATAGTGAAGCATATGATAGATCATTTAGTATATATTTACCTGATCGCGTTATTCCAATGTTGCCTGAAAAATTATCTAATGGACTTTGTTCATTAAGACCTAATGAAGATCGTTTGGTATTAGCATGTGAAATGGAAATTAATCAAAAAGGCGAGGTAGTGGCCCATGATATTTTTGAAGCGACAATCAAAAGTAAGGCTCGTTTGATATATCATGAAGTTAACGAATTTTTAGAAGGTAAAAAAACATATAATAAAGATATCGAAGATATGTTAATAAAAGCTAATGAATTAGCTAAAATTTTAAATGATAATCGTAAAAATAGAGGATCGCTTGATTTTGAAGTTAAAGAATCAAAAATCACTTTAGATGATAGAGGTAGAACAATAGATGTCTCTTACTTTGAACGTGGTGAAAGTGAACAAATGATTGAAGAATTTATGTTAAAAGCGAATGAAACAGTAGCTGAAGTTATGAGCTATTTGGAAGTGCCTTTTATTTACCGCGTTCATGACGAACCAAAAAGCGATAGATTACACATCTTTACAAATATTGCGAGATTATTAGGTTACAAAATTCCTAGAAAGGGAGTTAATATACATCCTAAGCAATTACAAACATTGTTAATAGATTCTAAAAATAACTCGTATGGCACAATTATTCATAATTTATTGTTAAGATGTCAAGCAAAGGCTAGATATAGTGATACAAATATTGGTCATTATGGTCTTGCGAGTACTTGTTATACTCATTTTACATCACCAATTAGAAGATATTCTGATTTAATTGTTCATAGATTAGTCAAAGAATATTATTTACAAAAGGATGCAAATGATATAAATAATGAAGAAGTAGTAGCCTACGTTTCAGAAAAAACTACAGAAACTGAAAGAGCTATTAAAGAATTAGAAAGAAATGTTGAAGATATGAAAAAGGCAGAATTTATGATGCATCATATAGGAGAAACATTTCAAGGTGTAATTACATCGGTTGTGAAATGGGGATTTTATGTTCAACTATCTAATACTGTTGAGGGGTTAGTTCACCATTCTACGTTTAATTTTAATGATTACGAATTTGATGAAGATGCTTTAATGTGGTATTCTCACAAAAAAAATAAACTATACCGCATCGGCGATATAGTTGAGGTTACTGTTGTTAGAGCTAGTAAGTTTTTAAGGGAAATTGATTTTATTATAAAGGAAAAAGATAATGAAAAAAAATAATGAGAGAATAGTATGTCAAAACAAAAGAGCATATCATGATTACTATGTGGAAGATATTTATGAATGTGGAATTGCTTTAACAGGAACAGAAATTAAATCTGTTAGACTAGGCAAAGTGAGTTTACAAGAAGCCTATTGTCAAGTTAAAAATAATGAAATGTTAATTTATGGTATGCATATTGCAAAATACGAACAAGGTAATATTTTTAATCATGATCCTTTAAGAACTAGAGTGTTATTACTACACAAACGAGAAATTATTAAGTTGAGTAATTTTGTAGCAAGAGATGGTTATACTTTAATACCATTGAATGTTCATTTTGATAAAAATAGGGCTAAAGTTGATCTAGGGCTCTGTCGAGGTAAAAAACTATACGATAAGAAAGAAGTACTAAAAGAAAAAGATATCAAACGTAGTATGGAAAAAGATGTTAATTATTAATTTTCTTTTCTAAAATGCGAATCTTTTCTTCAAGTTCTTGTATTTTACATAAAAGCGTAGTGTTGTCACTTGTATCATTGTTAGATGATATAGTTTCTTCTTGTGCGTTAAAAGTCAAAAGGATTTGACCGACTAATTCAAGCCAATTTCCTAATGAGTTTTGTTCGTTAATATTTAAACCAAGTGATAAAATGTAACCAACTAGAGTTCCAACTGTCACAAATTGAAATGAGGATAAACTATTAATTAGACAAGCAAAATTTTTGAAATATGCTGTAGAATCTTGTTCGTTCAAATTACCACCTCATTTAAATTATATTTAATTATAGGGAGAATATGTAATGAAAGTTTTAAAAAAACAAACTAATTCATCTGATTGTATTGTATGTGGTATGAATAATGAATTAGGTTTAAAAGTACAATTTTATGAGATGGAAAATGGATATTTAGTGGGTTGTTTTAAAGGCATTAATGAACATCAAAGCTTTCCAGGTCGAATGCATGGTGGTGTAATATCAGCTATTTTGGATGAGGGAATTGGCCGAGCTATTTGGTCTTTTGAACCTAACACATGGGGAGTTACTACGCATTTAAATGTAAAATACCGAAAACCTGTCCCTTTAAATGAAGAATTAATGTTAATTTCTAAAATAAATGAAAACAAAAAACGATTATTTGAAGGTAGTGGCATTATAGTAAATAAAGAACATCAAATATTAGCAGAAGCAACAGCAATATTTTTTAAAATGCCACTTGATAAAATTGCTACTGAGAATATCGAACATGATAAAATTGACAAATTATATCCCGATAATGTTAATGAAATCGACATAGATGATATAATATTGTAGATAAAAACGGAAAAATTTGATATAATAAATTGTATTTCAATTTACTATATCACATGCGGTTGTGGCGAAACTGGTAGACGCGCTACTTTGAGGGGGTAGTGTCTGCAAAGACATGTCGGTTCGAGTCCGATCAACCGCACCATTAGATTTGGTCAATAAGTCTTTTTTAAATATAATTAAATAAGAGATTTATTGTGTAAATATAGTCCGAAAGGGCTATTTTTTTTATTTTCAGAGCAAAAATATCCTGAAAGATGGTAGGAGCTAGTGGGGATTCGAATAGGGGAGTTGTTCGGACTCGAACTAATTAAAGTATTTTGCATTAGTGGGGACTCGAACCTATAAGAGATAATGGTGGAAATAAAATTAGTTTTAGTATATAATATAATTAACTCAACGCTCCGTTGATACGAGGTGTCTTTTTAGTCGCTTCACTTCTATATATTTACTTGATATAATGTTTGTGTAAGCTTACTAAAAATATATAAGGAGGAATTAAAATGTTAAGAACAGTAGGTTCAACAATTAGAGAGTTAAGAAAGAATAAGAATTTAACTCAAGAAGAATTAGCAGAAGCTATTAATGTTACACCACAAGCAATTTCAAAGTGGGAGAATAATATTGGTTTGCCAGATATTTCGCAAATAATACCATTAGCAACATTCTTTGGAGTAAGTACAGATATTATATTAGGAATTGCAGAAAATAATAGAAATGAAGAGATTAAAGAAATTCTAAATGCATGTAATGAAAGAAAACTTAAAAAGGATGATATTAATAGCTGGTTGTTAATTCAAGAAACTATAAAGAAATATCCATCTAATTTGGATTTATTGCAAGAAAGTATAGAATATGGGATAGCACTTTCTTATAAAGGAAATTATTGTTATAATGAAGAATATGCTGAAAGAATATATAAAGAAACAACTAGACAAGCAGAATTAATTATTAAATATTCAAGTAATGCTACTAATATCTTACGTGCTCATATGATTATGGTAATGTTACATTCCTCATTTGGTGATGCAGAAAGTGCAGTAAAACACGCTAATGAATTTCCATGGCGTGCAGATATGACAGTTCATGCGATGTGTGCATGGATAAATAAAGCTTTTAATGAATTTGAAATAGAAAAAATTAATCTACAAAGGGATTTAGAACAGCATATGCATTCATCAATTAATACTTTAGGACTACTAGGTATATCATATGAAAATACTAAAAATTATGATGAAGCATTAAAAATGTATTTTACAATATTGAATATAATTAACGAAGTATTTAAAGAAGATGATTATGTACCGGCTTTATATAGATTAGAAATGGGTAACCTTTATGCCATGATTGCTAGAACGTATTTAGAAATGGAAAATATTGATGAATGTTTGAATTATTTAGAACAAATGGTTGATGTAGAAATTTATCATAATAAGGTAAAAGTAAAAGAATTTAAAATTAAAAATAAATATTTAGACAAATCAGGCACATATAATTATGCTTATGCTGATTATCGTGCTTTTGATAAAGATAGTGATGTTTTATGTTCACTTGATCTAGAATGTTTCCATTCTATTAAGGATAATGAAAAATATAAAGAAATAGTAGATAAAGCAAAAAACCATCTTAAATAAATAATAAAATAATTTAGAAAAACACTTCACTTTTTTAAAGTTTTGTTACTATATTAATGAAAGGAGATATCATTATGCAAAATAAAGAACAATTAAAAGAATTAATAGCTAATGAATATTTAAATAGATTCTTAACATTTTACATAAGTAGAACATCATCAATACAAGATGCTGAAGACTTATCACAAAAGGCTGCCTGTGAATGTTTAGATGCACTTAACCGTGTTGATGAAATAAAAAATGTTAATGCTTATTTTTGGAGTGTTGCTCATAATGTATATAAGAATTATTTAAATAGAAGAGATAATTATATTCTAGATGATGATTATTGTAAAATGCAAATTGCAGATATTAGTTCTAAAGAAGAAAGTGAAAAACAAGAATTACATAATGATATTAGAAAATCACTAAGTATCCTTTCAGGTTTATATCGTAAGATAATAGTAATGTATTATTATCATGAATTAAAAATTAAAGATATTTCAGAACAACTTACTATTAGCCAAGATATGGTTAAGTATTATTTGTCTAATGGTAAGAAAAAATTAAAGGAGATTTATAATATGAATAAAGAAATCGGTGAAGTAAGTTTTAATCCTAAAGATTTTTCAATTTATTATTCAGGAATTGACTTTGCTAGTGTTAATGTATGGGAGTTATTTAAAAGAAAGTTGCCTTGTCAAATTGCATTAATATGTTATGCAAAACCTAAAACAGTTAGTGAAATTGCAAGTGTTGTTGGATGCAGTAGTTGTTTTATAGAAGATGAACTTTCAATTTTATTAAATGCTGGAGTAATTGTTGAAATAGTAAAAGATAAATATCAAACTAATTTTTACATTATTAGCAAAGTTGAACTTGATGTTGTTGATGAGTTATATAAAAAAATGTATGATGAACATACAAAAGAAGTAATTAAAGTTTTTGATGAACATTTTGAACAAATAAAACAAACAGGAATTTATAACTATAGTGCAACAGTAGATCAATATAAATGGATATTTGCTGATAGAGTAGCAGATATGGATAGAAGAAATATGTTTACTAAAGATTCAGATTATCCTAGAATTTTATCGTGTGGTGCAAGAGGACTAGTGTTTGGACTTGAAGCTCCTACTCCAAAAGGAACTTGCGGACAAACACCAACATATTTAAACAATCATACATTATGGGCAAGAGATTTATGGATGATAAAAGGTTATAGTTCAAATCAACCTACTTTAAGAGATAAAAGAACAGCTCAAACAGTTATTGATGTTTATAATGGCATTATTGATGATAACAAAGAAGAGTTATATGCTTATTTAATTAAGAACAATATTTTAGTAAAAGATAGTGGCATCTTAAAAACAAATATTGCATATTTAAATAAGGAATTTTTAGAATTAATGAAAACTATTAATAAAGAATTATATATTAAATTAGAGAAAAATACTAATGAAATTAAAGAGTATATTACTAAAATAGTTAGCAAATCAATACCTAGTAATTTAAAAGACTATATTAATGGATATGTTATTACACTTATGCAGTTCTTTGCTGGTAATAAGATTATAGAAGCACTTATTGAAAATGGCTTCTTAAATGATAAAATGAAGAATATACAAATAAGCTATTTTATTGATAAGTAAAAAAATGCAACAGCTATATAACCATACTGCAAGATTAGTAGACTAGCAATGTGGCATAAAGCTGTTTTTATTTTATGGATATTGGTGACTGACCACGGACTCGAACCAATAAGAGATAATGGTGGAAATATAGATAAGATTGTGGTATAATGGGATTAATTCTCAAAAAGTGAGAACACATATCCCTTTCTGTGGGGTGGATTTAAACATTATTTAGTATTATAATATTAGTGTAATTGGCCATTACGATACATTAATAAAGGAGAAAATTATGGATTTAGGAAACAATATTAAATTTTATAGAACACAAAAAAAGATGACTCAAGAAGAGTTAGCAGAATTACTTGGGACAACATCTAAATCTATTTCAAGATGGGAGCAAAGTTTAACATATCCTGATATTTCATTATTGCCTTTTATTGCAAATATTTTTGAAATAACTGTTGATGAACTATTAGGTGTAGAAAAAATTAAACAAGATGAATATGTTAAAGATTTAAAAAACAAGGCAAATGAGTATCAAAAAAATAACGATTACGATAATGAGTTAATCTTATGGCAAGAGGCATATAAAAAATTGCCTAACAATGAAGAAATCAAAATTTGTTTAATTTCAATAATGAATACAATTAATATAGTTACAAATAAGGTTAAGTATTCTAGTGAAATAATTAAATTTGCAGAAAGCATTTTAGAAAAATCAACTAATAATGTGAACAGAATTTATGCAACACAATGTCTTTTTGATTTGTTCATTCAAATGAATAATTTTGAAATGGCAGAATATTATTTAAAGCAGTTGCCAAGAAATCTTTCTTTTACATATGACGTAGCAAAAATTAGATATTTAAAAAATGAAGAATTACTTTATGCTATTCAGAAAAACATCGGTGAATTTATAGATGAAATTATTAGAGAATCAGAAAAGATAATCAGAAATAATAACACCAATTTAACGGATGAATATAAAAAAGAATATCTTGAAAGATTAATTAAAATTGAAGAGTTAGTTTTTGTTAAAGATAATGATTATGGTTATAATGCAATATCAATTATTTTTGACTATATTGAATTGACAAAATTAGAGATTAGAACTACAAATAATAAAAATAAGGTACTATCATATTTTAAAGAAATGATCTATCCTTTAGAATATATTATTAATTTTAAACCACATAATATATTATCGCCTTTTATGAATAAAGTTCGATGCGAATTTATTGGAGGCTATAGTAATGCATCTATAGATTTAAAGAAACGCATAATTAAAGAACTTGATAATAATGTATTTGAAAAATATCGTTTTACTGATGAATATAAAGAATTAATTTATCAAGTAAATGAATTAAAATAAAAGGATAAGGGTGAAATATATGAAAAAGTATTTTAGTGAAAAATTAAGAATTAATCCTATAGAAATAAAAGATAAAGTATATTATTATGGTTCAGAGGATGAGGGAGATCAATTTGGTAAAGAACAATTACAAGAATGGATTAATTCAGGGTGGTTGTTAAGTAATTGGAATCTAAAAATTAATAAAGGAGAAAGTGACGCATTTACAACTCTTGCGAAAAAAGTAGTAGAAATTAATTTACCATATGTCGAAATTGCTTGTGGACCAGGATTAGGACTAACCCCATGTATAAAAAAACAAAATCCATCTTTAGAAGCGTTGATATCAGATGCATGCCCATATGTTGTTGAAGGGTGGAAAGAAGTAATTAGAAAAAATAATCTTACTTCAAATATAAGTTATGCTTCATTCAGCAATACTAATATGCCTTTTAAAGATAATTCCATTGAAGTTATAACATCGTATGTTGGAATTGGATCAACAAGATTCAATGGTGAAAATGGCATGAGTGCGATAAACGAAATTTATCGAGTTTTAAATAAAGGTGGATATTTAATCACTATTGAAAATGAAATAAGTGATTACAAAATAGTAGATGACATATTTAGTGAGGCCAATAGATTTAATTATTATAAACAATTCGAAAATTATGAAAGTATAGTTGACCGATTAACTAGAGCAGGTTTTACAATAAGTGAGTTAACATTTCTCGGTAAGAAAAAAGTAACTGAAGATGATAATGAGTTAGGAGAACTTTCGAAAGAACAAAAGAAAGATGTTTATTGGAACGTATATGCCATTATTGCGAAAAAATAGGAGAAATAGATTATGAAAAAGTATTTATTTGTATTTTTAATTTTGTTGTTATTAACTGGTTGTAATGTTCAAAATAGTCATTCTCATAATCAATGTCCAGAATGTAGCAAATGTATATCTGAAGATTGTAATGGTACTGAAAATGAAAAATGTCAAGGACACCAACTAGTACATACACATACTGAATGTCAAGAATGTGGCAAATGTATTGCAGAAGATTGTGATGGAGCAGAAGAACTAAAGTGTAGTGGTCACGAACATCATATATATAAATTAACAATAATTGATGAAGATAATTTAATTTATGATAAGCCTACTGAAACAAGTTGTGAATCAGATACTAAAATTGTGATGCACTCTCACCCAATAATAGATGCTGATTTAGCAATGTATATAAATGGTGAGTTTCATTCTATTCAAAATACAATAATGGTAAACGATGAAACTGTTTGGGAATATTCATTTATAATGCCAGAAAGAGATACTACTATTGAATTTAAGACTCAAACATTAGAATATTTTGATGTAAAAACTGTTCTTGGTATTCCCTCATTAACAAGAGAAGATATTTTAAGAATAATTTATCATACTATTAATTTAAGTAGCGAACCCATACCGGGTAGTTTAAGAATAGTAATTAGTACTACAGATTATGAAGATATTACTTATATGTTATGTTTTTTAGATGCAAATGTGGTTGAAGATAGAAGTAATAATTGGCAAGAGGATGCTGGTAGTTGTGAGAAGTATTCAATTTGTACAATTGATAAAAAATACGATTTTGAAATAATTAATGGATATATATCAGTTAATAATAAACACTATAAACTTCTAGGGTATGGACCTGGCATGAGTTATGGAATTATTACTTCTGCTTTTAATACTAATTTAGATTCATATGAGGCATATACATTAGATGGCACAAAAATTGGTGATTTTAATGGTTTATCTGAATTTGAGTTTTATGAAATTAAGGCTCCTTTAACAGGTGTAGATGATTATGGATATTTAGAAACTGAGTTTGGAAGAATTTATATTCACGATTCAAAGACATTTTACATCAAAGATGGCGAAAACTATACTTACTATAAATTAATTTGGGAATGGGAAAAAGACTTTAGCGATATATTTAACAAACACACACATACCGAATGTGAAGAATGTGGAAAATGTATAGCAGAAGATTGTAATGGAACTGAAAATGAAAAATGTCAAGGCCATCTTATTATTACTGATGCAATACCAGTACCTATTACAAGTATTACTTTCAATAATGGAAATGAATTAGAAGAATTTATAAAAAATCATGAAAACTTTAATAAATGGGTCTACATGAATGAAATTATTAAAAATAATGAAACTATAAATGTTTATAATAAAAGCTATAGTTTTAATTATGATGAAGAAAAAGATGGCAAATATATTAATCCATATCTTACAATAAGTTTCGCATTATATAGTGAAGTATTAGGAACAGATACTGGAGATGACGATGTTTTATATCATTCTATTTCATTTTTAATTAATATTAGACCTAATGATTTAAAAGATAACATTAGTTATAAATTTTGCAAATATAGTAATAATAAAAATATGTACAATAACGTAGTGCTTATTTACAGTGGAGATAATGTTATTGGAGAGGCATATTATTACACAAAGCTAGATGTTACTAAAAACTGGATAATTGAATTTTTAAATGAAAACTTATTAATGCCAATTAAAATAAAATAAATCAATCAAGCCAGTTAACAACAAAAACGTTAGCTGGCTTTTTAAATAGTAGAAATAAGTGAGGAAATGTGGTATAATTGATAATATTAAGGGATGAAACCAATTGTTGCATTGACTAACTAATACTTAGTGAGTATAATGGTGGTAGAGGTGATAAAATGAATAATAGAATAAAACAATTTAGATTAAAGAATAAACTTACTCAACAACAGTTGGCAGATTTAATGGATGTTACTCGCCAAGCTGTTACAAGATGGGAAAGTGGTACAGTTGAACCATCAACTGAAAACTTAATTTCACTTGCACAAATATTTGACTGTAGTGTAGATGAATTAATATGCAATGATTTAATAACTCCAAAAGAGAAAATGGTCATTAAAGAGGTATTAGTTAAAGAAGAAAAGAAACCATCTTTTTGGAGTATAAATAAAGCAAACATATTTTTATACATTATTAGTGCTATTGCATTTATAACATACTTAGTATTAAGATTTACTACAAATTATTCAATAACTGTAGTTGCAGTTGTACTATTTCCAATAATCATTATTTCGACTATAATAAGTTTAATATGTAATATTGATGAAATAAAAGATAAAGTAAATTTTAAAAAGTTTATACTACCGCCAATATTAATTATAGTTGGCTTTATATTTTTGGGTATTTTATTGGAGTTTTAAAGGGAAGACAGTATATGAAGAAATTTATAATAGTCATAGTATGTTTGATTTTGATGTTGCTCACAGGTTGTGTTCAAGATTCAAAAAATTCACATAATAGTTGTTTAGAATGTGGAAAATGTATAGCTGAAGATTGTAATGGATTAGAAGAGGAAAAATGTCAAGGACATCAAGTAATTCATCAACATATTGAATGCAAAGTGTGTGGTAAGTGTGTAGATGTGAAATGCGATGGCAAAGAAGATGAAAGATGTAACAAAACTTATCAGGTAACGTTAGAATCGCATCAATATATATCATTTACTGATTCGTTAGAAGATCTACAATTTTACATTATTCAAGACTACAGCCAATATATTGAATTCATTGAAAAAAATGAAATTAAGGAAATATATTATGATGAAGAGAATAATATCCATTATAATGAAGAAATAGCAAATCAATTTACTGAAGAATTTTTTATTGATAGTGCACTTGTCTTAATATCATATTTTACAGCAACTTCATTAGATGATTTAACTGTTATAAAAAGTTATGAATTAGAAAATGGTATTTTAAATATAAAATTTGGTGTCCCTAAAACAGATTTAATTCCAAAGAATAATTGTTATTTGGTATATATGTTTAAATGTGACAAACATATATTAGATGATTTTGTAACAGTAGAATATAAGTTTGGAGTAAAAAACTGACATTGTTAAAAATATTAAATATGTCGGTTTATGATGCTCACAAATAAAATAACCAATTCAAGCTAGTTAATCAAAAAACGTTAGCTGGCTTTTTAAATAGTAGAAATAAATGAGGAAATGTGGTATAATATTTACAAGAAGAGGTTTAATTAAATGAAAAATATTACTGATGAACAAAAAATATATGAACTATCATTAATATGGAAAGAAGCTGAGTATAATTTTGCTTTTTGGCATAAATTTGACAAATCTTTTAATTGGGATGAAGAATATAAAAAAGCATTGGAAAGAGTATTAAAAACTAAAAATATATATGAATATTATAAAGAACTAATGAGATTTGTTGCATTATTGAAAGATGGACACACCGGTGTGTGGTTGCCTAAAGAAGTGATTAATTCAGATGAGTATTTTTCTACAATACCGCTTTTGGTTCAGTTTATTGATAATGAATATGTGATTACGAATGTAGATGTTTCAATTAAAGATATTGTTAAAAGATATAGTATTATTAGAATGATTGATGGAATTCCAACTAAGAAGTATATTAAAGAAAATATCTATCCATATATTTGGCATGAAAAAGAAGATAGTTGTGCATACCAAACAATTGCTTATTTATTTAGAGGTCCATTAAATAGTAATGTAGAATTACTACTTGAAGATAATGGTGTTGAATATAATGTTATACTAACTAGAACAAATAAGAAAATACAATATTACTATCCCCAAGTAAAATTTAGTTCAGAACCCCTAACAACAATTTATGATTCTAAATCACATATGATTCAAATGACAAATGATGGAATTACCATTATTACAATTCCTTCAATGATGAATGATGAGTTAGGTGAAGAAATATTTAAGAATTATGAATTATTAAAAAATGCTAAAGGATATATAATTGATATTAGAAATAATGGTGGAGGTAACAGTAATAATGCTGACCATGTTGCATCACTATTTATAGGTAATTCCTTTAGAACTGATAATGCATATCATCCAATCCATATTGGAGCTTATAAAGCATGGGGAAAATATAATAAAGTTAATGAAATGACTGAGGAAGAGTTTAAACAGCAATATGGTGATAATCCTTTCTATGAAAAAATATATAAAATTTGTAATCACGTATACTATGAACATAATGATTCAGATACTGAAATTCAAGATGTACCAGGTAAATTAGATGGTCCAATTGTTATTTTAAGTTCAGCATATACTGCATCAGCGGCAGAAAACTTTATAAATGTCATGAAATATAACACTAATGCAATTATAATCGGAAGTGCTAGTTTTGGATCAACAGGACAACCACTTATGTATGAATTAGAAAGTGGTGGCGGGTTTAGAATTTGTACTAGAAGAAGTTTAGCATTAGATGGTTCTGAATTTATTAATTATGGATTTAAACCAGATATTGAATGTTGTTTAAGTATTGATGATTTAAAAACAAATGCAGATTCAGTAATGAAAAAAGCTTTAGAAACTATAAGAGAGAAAATTCATTAAAATGAGTAAATCTTTTATAACCATAAGTATTTAAAAAGGATGGATAGTATGAGTAATAAATCAAAAGAAAGAGCGTTTGAAATTATAAAATATTATGTTGACCAAATAAGTAAATTACCTTTTATAAAATCAATAATATTAGATGGAAGTTTATCAGATGATACATATACGGGTAATAAAGGCAGTGATATTGATATTGTAAATGTTATAGAGTCTAATAATTATTATGAAGATAAACTATATTTGTTAAAGTTAATAGAAGACATTGAAAATTTTACTAACAAAGATATTCCTATTTCAAAAGTGGTTTATAACTATAGTCAATTATTCCATCCTTATGATTATAATTTTGATGTGAATAAAACCAATAAAGATTTAATTGAACTTCCAATTGAAGTATTAAGGATAAAATATTCTGGCAAAACTCTATATGGTGAAGATATAATTAGTGTTATAGATCAACCAACAAAAGAAGATGTTTTATATTGCAAAGAACTTAATCAACAATTACTTATGAAACAAGCTAGTGAGAATCCCAAAGGGTATTCTTCATATTTGGAAACAATTAAGAATCCACCTATGAGTATATTGTGCCAAATTGTAATAACTACAGCAATGGAAGATTATTTTTTGGTTTTGGGTAAAAATTGTTCTAGTAAACGTAAGATATTAGAATGTATCGAAAAGGATTGGCCTCAATACGAAAAAATCGAATTATTAAGAATATGTCATAAGTATCGTGTTAATAATAGTTTGTCTAAAGAAGAAGAGATATTAGCGGGCAAATTATATAAAGAATTTTTTGTATAACTATTGTTGATTAAATCATTATATCTCAACATCCTAACCCCATTTTAACACCTGTAGCAGACTTTCAAAAAGCTATTACAAACAAACCAAGGTAAGAAATCAAATGAGGATGTGGACCAAATTTGAGACAATTAGACTGTGAGGTAATACTTGCAGTCTTTTCTATTTCTTAAAAAAAAGACTTATAGTCCCATACACCATATAAAAAGATAGATATCGTAGCAATTAGACATTTTCTGAAATCTATAAGTCTTCTAGTAAGGCTTATTTTTTTTGCATTTTATATGGTATTTTAGCTAGTTTTAGTTAGAATACCTTATTTTTTTATACATTTATGAAACATTTAGATTTAAAGACAAGGTGAGACTGACCATGGACTCGAACCATTGACTTACGGGTGTCGAACCTTTAGTTCTAACGGGATTCGAACCAATAAGAGATAATGGTGGAAATATATTTTAAAAAATAGTATAATTTATTTAAGAAATATGCGAACCATTTTTAAAATTTATACACTATATAGGTGTAAGAGGTAAATGCTATGAATGAGAAAGAACAATTAATTGAACAACTGGTGGCACAAAAGGATAAAGTATTCTTTTATTGTGTGAAACGTTGTAATAGTATAATAGATGCTGAAGATTTATCACAAGATATACTGCTTGATATTATGGTTAATATTAACAAAGGTATTAAGATAGAAAACTTTGATTATTATATTTGGCAAATATGTAAAAACCATTATAGTAAGTATGTAGCTAGAATTGTTAAAGATAGAGATAATATAATGTTTGTTGAAGAAATAGATGAACCCGGGAATGAACTTTCTTCATTAGACAAACTAATTAATTCTGAAAAACTCGCAATGATTAATGCTGCAATAAAATTATTATCAAGTGATTATTCAGAAATACTTTATTCATATTATATTGAAGATAGATCGTTATCATTTATAGCAGAAAAATTGAATCTACCTCTTGGAACTGTCAAAAGAAGATTATTTGACATAAGGAATAAACTTAAGGAGTATTTAAAAATGGAAAGATTAAATGGAAGAAAAGCATTTGTACCTAAAGAATATGAAACACATAGAAGTGGTGGAGCAAGTTTAAATCCTGAAGAATACACATATGGATTGATCCAACAAAACTTATTAATGCATTCGTATGGTAATCCATGTAGTTTAGAAGATTATTCGTTGGAAATGGGAATAAGCTTACCATACATTGAAAATATAGTTGATAGTTTAGAGCATGCAACATTATTAATAAAAGATGAAAATGGAAAATATTTAACTAATTTCATAATGGTAGATAAAAATATAGATCAAAAGGTATTAAAATTAGTTAGACAAAGGGCAAAGGAATATACGAAGTTAATAGTTGAATATTGTAAAAAACATTTTAATGATTGGAAAGTTTTAGTCAATAATCCTTTACTTGATGATAATAAATTAATGTGGTCGTATATGTTTAATACTAATAGAAAAGTTGAGTATTTAGATTGCACTAAAGAAGAAACCAAAAAAACAATGAGACATCACAGTCATATTGTTGAAGGTGGTAGTTGGGATTTTTGTATGTCAGAAGCTTATGATTCAGAAATAAAAAATTTCCAAATTAATGAATGTATAGATGGAAATGGTGTGATAGGATTACAAGGATTATTATATCCAGGGCAAAGGAAAATTGATGGTATTAATTCAGAAGCATTAAAATGTATAAGATGGGATAATAGTGCGAATTGGGATGCTGATTTTGAATTATTTGGATATTTGCTAAAAAATAAAAATATCAAATATTCAGATTGTGTATATACTCTTAAATCTGCTGTTGATAATATGGTTAAAGAAAACTACTTGCGAATTGAAGATGATACTATAAAATTCAATTTTGTATTATTAGATTTTGAAAAAGCAACAATTAATAAAGATGATGAATATAGTACTGAATTAATTCCAGCTAAACAAAAAAGAAAAGAAATCACTAATGAAATTATAGATATATTTAAAGATGTTATTCCTGAATATTTATACAAAGACTTAGATTACATTGCTAATTCATACTTTGTAGCAAATATGAGACAATATGTAGTAATGGCTTTTGAAGAAGAAGGTTTGATTAAACCAGTTAATGAAAATAGATTTGTATATAATATGTTTTGTTGGGAAAGAAAATAAAAATGAAGAATATTGTCAGTTAGCTTAGATGGTTAACTGACTTTTTTCTTATAAAAGACGTATCATTTATGATGTAATGAAACATTTTTTGAAATCTGTAGGTCTTCTAAAAAGAGGATCTATTTATTATTTTTATAGACTATATTGCTTGAAATATAGTGAAATAGTCTCTTTTTTTATACATTTATGAAACATTTAGATTTAAATACCTAAGGAGAGCGACCACGGGATCGAACCATTGTCTTACGGTTGTTGAACCTTTAATTCTAAGGGGACTAGAACCTATAAGAGACTTAAAATTTGACACTGTATATTTATAAATGATATAATACATTTATAAATATAAAAATGTTGAATATATGTAAGTTTTAAATTTAATTTAACATGTTGTTATTATCATAAAAAGTTGTTTATTAATATTAGACAATTGTGTTTATTAAGATTTTTTAAGAATTTTTTGAGGAGTAAAATATGGCAAGTAATAATGAAAAAGGAAAAAAATATGAGGGATTCTCTAAAGAGATATTATTGTTACAAAATTTAACATGGGATTACGATTCACAAAATAAGAATATTAAGTTTGATAAAGATGTAGAAGATCATAAGATTGAAGGTATTTCTGGTCAAAAACATCAAATAGATATACATCTTATTTCAAGTAAAAATCCAGAGTTTCATTTGCTATGTGAATGTAAAGCACATAATCCGGCAGTTGAAAAAACACATGCTTGCTCATTTGTTACCGTAATTACTGATATTAGAGATAAACATAAAGATTGGAAAATTATTCCTGTTTTTACAGCTGAAGATGGATATCAAAGTGGTGCAAAAAAAATTTTGCATTATTATAAAATTATTTATTTTGAAATGAAAGACTATAGAAATGTACAAAGAACTTTTAATACTAACATTACCTCAAAAATGCCAAAATTTGAAGAACTTAATGGTATATTAGAAGATGGAACTATTGTTGATAGGGATGTTTGCTTAATAAATTATTCAAGAGGTGATAGTTATGGGATAACTAATGCTATTAAAAGTTTTGAACTTTTTGATAGCAATAATAAGAAAATTGAAAATCTTATAGACTTCACTGGTGAATTTCATACGGGAGATAGATGTATAATGATAGATGATTCTGATGAGTTTTATGAAGTGCGTACTAATAAAAAACTTGTTGCGATAAATGGCACTGTAGTTGGGAATACAACATGTAATTTAGGTTCGAGTCAAACTGTTATCAAATCTAAAGCAGTTACTAATATAATTCTTGATGATGGAAATATATATCGAATTAATAAAGATGGTACATGTGAAAAATATTATGATCAGGATGAATCAAAAAAGATATTTGAATAGTTTTTTAAAAAAATAATGTTTTTGTAAAAAGAATTTTAAGAAACTTGTAAAATTATGAAACTATATATCGAATATAAACTATGATAGCTTTATTAGACTGTATAAAAGTAGTAAATAAGAGCACAATAGAATTCCAATTTAAATTTGATATAATAATTCAAGAATATTTATAAAATGCCAGATAGACTATTCTAAATGGCTTTCTTTTACATTAAAATATGAATCAAATGATTTACAAAAATAAATTTATGTGATATAATATATTTGTCAATTGGAGAGACACTCATTACTAAAAATGTTATTGACTACATTGTTTATCATAATAAAGGAGGAGACACTCATTGGAAAAAACAGAAGGTAAAAAAACCGTTATTGTCATTGATGAGCAAGGTAATAAATTAGAATCTACGTACCCTAAAAGGGCAAAGGGTCTTATTAAGAATGGTAGGGCACGAGTTGTAGATGAAAATACTATATGCCTTGTGGACCTACCAAAACATATAATTTTGGAGGAAAATAAAATGAATAATAACAATATAAATTTAGAAGAAAACAAAGAAGTAAAAATTGATTTAGCTTACATCATGAATAAGATTGATGAAATTACTAAAATTAATTTGGAATTAGTTAGCAATAAAGATTTAGCTGATATGTCAGTTGTTCTAGGTGCAAAAAATCCTGTTCAATGCATTTGTGAAACTAATAATAAGATGATTGATTTCTTACAAGATATTTACAAATCACTTCAACCAAAACAAGAATCAGAATTGAATACACAAATTATAAATGGTTTAACTAATGCTTTGATGAATGCAATTGAAGAAGAAGCTGACCAATCAGTAATCGCACATATTACTGACACTCTTGCTAAGTATATTGAAAAGTAATTAAAAAAATAAAGGATTTAGCCGATATGGTTAGATCCTTTTGTTATTAAGTAAAGCACTTTTTGTTCAGTTGCTAAAATAAGGTTATTACGACAAAAAGAAACATTTAACACTTTTTATTTTGTAAATTAAGAAAAAAGCACTTTCTGATTTGTAAAACGTTAAAAAAACACTTTTTGTCGTAATGACACATTTTTTGAAATCTATAGGTCTTCTGAAAAGAGGATCTATTTTTTATTTTTAAGGACTATTTTACTTAAAATATAGTGAAATAGTCTCTTTTTTTACCTGTTTATGAAACATTTAGATTTAAACAATAGGTGAGACTAACCACGGACTCGAACCATTAACTTACGGGATTCGAATGTTAGGTTCTGATGGGACTCGAACCTATAAGAGATTGATGATTTGACATGATATATTTACTAATGGTATAATATATATAAAGAAATAAAACTTTTTGTCACCTTTTGCTATGTTAAATTGTTTTATATATGAAAGGATAAAAGTTCTCTTAATTAGAGATGATATTCTAGTGCATAAATATAAAATATGTATAATCATATAAATAAGTAAAATATTTCCAACAAAATGGACTTTTATTTGTTATATTAAAAGGAGGTTTATTTAATGAAGAAAATATTAGTTAGTATGTTTTTATTAGTATTTGGATTATGTTTAGTTGGGTGTGAAAATATTGGTAATAGTAAAACTTATGAATTAACAATTCAAAATCAAACCGAATATGAATTAATAGGAATAAAGAATGAATATAAAGGAGATGAAGAAGTAGAAATCAAAATGATATATGAAGATGATGTATGTACTTTTGCATTTTTAGATGGTGAATTATTGGGTGAACTAACTGGAATTGATTCAATAAAATTTAATATGCCTGCAAAAGATTCAGTATTGACAATCAGTTATTCGGAAGAAATATATAAAGTAAATGTTATTGATAATTTTGACTTAATAGAAGAAGTGCTTAATGATTATTACGCACCTGAAGAAACAATAATCTTTCATGTATCACATGAACTATATGATAATATTACAGTAATTATTAATGGGAAAGTAGAAGAAGGAATTGATCCGTTAATTGGAACTAATAACTTCAAAACATATTTAGTTAGAATGTCCGAAGGAGAATGTGAAATAAAAGTAACTGTTAATGGACTAAGTGATTACTCATGTAATGATAATTTACATCATTATGAAGAAGAAATAAAAAAAGTTGATAACTCGTATATTAAAGAATCTACGTGTAAATTATGTGGTGAAATAGTTCAAGAAGAAATAACTAAAATTAAATTAGATACTATAATTTTATATTTTGGTAGTTATTCAGATGATAATTCATTTGTATTATTTGTAAAGGAATATAATTTATCAAATAGAAAATATCTAATTATAGATAATGTTGAAGCATATTATGAGATATATCCTAATATTCCACGTATGAATAAAGAATTATTGAGTGATGAAGAAGCAGATGAATTCTTTAAAAATAATATAATGGTATTACATATAAGATATATTAGTGGTACTTTAGATTTTGTCCCTGTTAATTATTATTATAACACAATACTTAATAATATAATTATGGAATATACAAATGATGTTTCTGGTGACTATATAACACAATTTTTAGGTAATACCCTTGATATAATTACAATTCCTAAAAAGTACTATAATAAAATTAATAAATAACCAATCAAAGCTAGTTAACCAAAAAGTTAGCTGGCTTTTTAAATAGTAGAAATAAATGAGAAAATGTGGTATAATACTTTCATAAGAGGTGCATTAATATGAAAGAACTAACAACAAAAGAACAATATGAATATTTTGAAGAAACATTTAATAAATTTAATACTACTCTTTTAAACCAAAGTGATGATGATATTGAATATATAATTTTTGAAGATATTATAGATAATGTTGTTTCATTTTTGCATTCAATAGTGATAGATAAATTATTAGAAGAAAAATATATTAATAGTGAAGTATATGATTTATGTTGTGATTTTAGAAAACAATTTCTAGTGTTAGAAGAAAAATCATTAAGAAGTGCAACTGAAATTAGAAAAAGTAAAGAATGGCTAGACTTAATAAAATTAGCTGATGAGATTAAGAATAAATAATAGGAGAGCTTATGATAAAAAGTATTTTGAAAATTATATTATGTTGCATAATAGCATATCCTATTTGCTATTTACTAACACAATTAGAAGGACTTAAAACTAATTATAATTGGGCTGTTATTTTAGTGATTGATTTAATAGTGTGTATTGGCTTAATTCTATATACAATATTGAATAAAAAGAATAAATAACTAATTAAGTCGGTTAGCCAACTTTGGGTTAGTTGGCTTTATAAATAGTAGAAATAAATGAGTAAATGTGGTATAATAGTTATGCATAAATGATTGTATAAGAAAGGATATTGATTATATGATAATAGAGAATAAAATTGATAAAATAAAACTTCAAGATAGTATGAAACTATTTATTAAGTATGCCATGCTAGATCAGACAAAGAAAGTAAAAAAATTGATAATTATAAGCTTAATAGCTTGTGTAGTTGTAATTTTAGGTAATATTGTTTTACAAAAGTTATATATTTTAATATTTGGTATATTTGGAATTTTATTTAATATTTTCTTAATATTTAGATATAGAAATACTCAAAGAAAACAATATGAGAAAGTACTTAAAGAGCAATTAAATAAATATGGTGAAATAGATATCATAACTAGAAAACATGTTTTTGATAGCCGTAAAATGTTACTTGAAATTAAAAACGGTGAAAATATAGATACATTAAATTTTAATTTTGATAATTATTATAAGTTATGGATTGAAGAAGATAATAAAGTTGTTGTTATACAATTTGGTGAAAAACCAAATGGTAAATTAGTAGTAATTTATTGTGATGATGTAAATGGATTTAAACAATATTGTGTTATTAATAATATTAATTTTGAAATAGTAAAGACTAAATAACTAAACAAAGTCAGTTAACCAACGTAAAGGTTAGCTGGCTTTTTAAATAGTAGAAATAAATTAGGAAATGTGGTATAATCATAGCATGCAACAAATTAGATACATAATGTAAATACTTGTTGCTGTAATATATAAATGATATATTATATACTAAAATCGAAAGGAGGATATTATTATGACAATAGCAGAAAAGATAAAACAATTGAGAAAAGATAATAGCATGACTCAAGAAGATTTAGCAGAAAAGTTAAATGTATCTCGTCAAACCATTTCTAAATGGGAAACAAGTGTTACAATACCAGATGCGGATAATATAGTAGCAATTTCTAAATTGTTTAACATCACAACTGACGAATTATTAGATTATAGGGTAGAAACTGTTCAAAAGAAAAAACAATTTATAATGGATATGGCAGTATTGCTATTTGGAATTATTGGATTTATCGTATTTGCAATTTTGCTTATGACTAATCAAATAGACGAAACATCATCAGTAATTACAATTAATGGTTATGGAATTGCAGCAATTCTTTTCTTAATACTAATTATTGCTTTTATCATAGTAATGATTAAACGAAATGCAAAAAAATAAATTAAAGATTTTAGTAATAGTATTGTTTTTTGTGCTTATAACAACTTTTGGAATTTATCTAGTTAAAACGATTATTGAGTGTATCAATACTTATAACGATATTACGACATCATTTCCATGGTATACTCCTATATTAATTAATAGTTTAATATTTGTTATTCCGCTAATAATTGAGATACTTGTTCTAGGATATTTTTATATACGATTAAAACAAAAAAATAATAAATAGACATAGAGGTCAGTTAACCAATAAAAAAGTTAGCTGTCTTTTTAAATAGTAGAAATAAATGAGGAAATGTGGTATAATTTATAATGTGAGGTATTGATGTATGAATGATTATATAAATTTATGCGATGTCGATATAAGAAAGCAAACTAAGACTTTTAAATTAGTGTTTATTATACTATCTATTATAGTAGTTATATTATTAATAGTCGGTATTTTTAATAAGTATGTTTTTGGAATTGGGTTGGCTTTCGTAATTACTCCTATTGCTGCTTTTGGTTCTTATTTTTGGTGCTTACAAAAATATGAAAAATTAGCGAAAATTGAAAATGATGAGTTATGTATCTATAAATACAATAAGAAATTAAAATTTAAATTAGACCTCAAAAACATTAAGTTTTCAAATTACATTGTTCGTTTGAGTGGGTTTGGTGCATACGACACTGTTGTTGAAAGAGAATGTTTAGTGCTTCATTTCAATGAATTAGAAAAATGGCGTTTTTATAAAGAAAATGTAATTGATTATAGATGTTGTAATAAAGATAATTCAGTAGTTGTGATACATAATAAAGTATTGACTGAATTCATTATGAAGAACTATGTATTTATAAATCATAAAAGCGTATGACATTATCATAAAATAAACACACAGAATTTTTTAAATGTTTTTTAATCAGTAGAAAATTAAGGAAAATATGATATAATAATATACGATAATTTGAAAAAGTACTTAATTATAAAATTATATTATTGAGAGTGCACTAATTATAGGAGGATTAGATGTTTGAATTAAATCATTTGTTATGGTTATTAATTTCAACTTTTGTTATTACTTTCCATATATTAATAAATATTAAATATAAACCATCTTTTAAAGCTAATTTAACTGCTTTATTTATTGTTGCGGTAATATCTGAAATTACTAAAATATTAATAAATATGGAATCACTTGTAGGAGATACATTTGATACATCAGGGACATATTTAAATTATGAATCTTTACCATTTCATTTATGTGCAATGCAAATATTTTTTATTACCGCATTAATGTTTTTTGTCAAAAATGAAAGTACAAAATCAAAAATTCTTGGTTTTATGGTGCCAACTATGTTAATGGGTGCTGCGCTTGCATTGTTTATCCCTACTAATGGTACTGATTTTACAGATGCACAAGTTTATCAATATTTCATATTCCATTCTTATTTAATAGCATTTGCGGTATACTTATTATATAGTAAAAATGTAGTTATTACATTTAAAGTTATGTTTAGAAATATAGCGTATTTATTAGGACTAGGCGTAATATGCATTTATATTAATGGAATGTTTAGTTTTGCGGCTACTAATTTTATGTTTATATCTAGACCACCGATGGAAAATTTACCTTTTCTGAATTTAAATCAAGGCTGGCATATGTATTTTGCGAAACTACTAATTATTTTAATGGTTCTTATGGTTTCGTTTCATTTGCCTTTTGCATTGTACTATCGTAGAAATCAAAAATAAAGGAATTTATAAAATGAAAAAATTATTTGCTTTTGTTATTTTGTAAATTACACTAATATAATTATCAAGTTGTTTCAATGATACTATAAAAACTTGACCTACAGAAGAAGTAAATGAATTTGTTTTGTTTGATTTTCCATCTTACGAAGGGAAAGCAAGATTTGAACTACGACTTGATCCGTTTGTTTTATTAGAGAAGAAATTACAATGTTGATTTCTAAAACAAATAAAAGTCAATATGATGCTTATATAAATAAGCTATTATCCTTAGGATATGTTGAAAAAGAAGATGTATATGAATCTGATTATGAGTTTGATTATATTTCTCTTAAAGATGTATATGAAAAGACTTTAGAAGATGGTAGCTTTGTTTCTATTAATGTTCATTATAGTGATTATGGAAACAATGATATTCATTGCTACATCTATGTTGAATATGAACCTGCTACTGGACCATATGAAAATTGGCCAGTATTTGATATGTCAATGTTTGCGGATAGTGAAAAACTTATCTACAACGGAGGAACAACATATGATTATCATAATCAAACTGAAGAAACACGTAAAAGTATCAAGCAATTATTAAATTATTCTTATGTGGCAAACATTTTTATGGGGCATAACTTAACTGAAGAAGAAAGAGAAGCTCTTTCAAAAATGCAAGGGACAAGAAAATTAGTTGATTCAGTCTATGATATGTATATAGCGGTATTTAATACGAATCAAGAAGAACTGTTAGAATATACATCGAAGTTTGATGATTGGGAAGTTGTTGTTGAAAATGATTGTTATGCTAAAACGGTTGGCGATATGACTACAATTGTTAGTTTATGTATCCATATCCTGATAATCCTAAAAACATTCAAATTTATATTGAAAAATATCCAAATGAATATTATGAATATTTTTATAAGGAATAAAAAAAACTGCTCTTTCGAGCAGTTTTTCATTTTATAATTATTCAGCTAAGTTTAAATCTTCTTCCTTAGTATCTTTTTCTTTTAAGATTGTATTTAAGATAATACCTAAGAACATTGCAACAGCAGTAGAAGTGATTGTGATGCCACCTTTACCAAAAGTTAATGATAAAGTTAATCCACCAATACCAGCAACTAAGATTACAGCTGCAACAAAGATATTTTTAGTACTATTGAAGTTAACTTTTTCAGCGATTAACATTTTTAATCCACTTGAAGCGATGAAACCGTAAAGGATTAGAGAAACGCCACCTGTAACACATGCAGGAATTGTTTCAACTACACACATAACTGGTCTAAAGAAACCAAGAAGAATTGTCATAACAGCGGCTAAGATAATAACGCTAACTGATGCAATTTTACTTACACCAATAACAGCAACATTTTCACCATAAGTTGTATTAGCAGCACCACAGATTGAACCAGAGATTGCAGTAGCAACACCGTCACCGATTAATGTTCTAGTTAAACCAGGTTCTTCTAATAAGTCACGACCGATAATGTTAGATAAGTTTTTGTGGTCTCCAATATGTTCACATACTGTAACTAGTGAAACAGGAGCGAATAATAAGATGATTTCTGGCAATTGAGAAATATCGAATGCGCTGAAATCTTGTGCAAACATAAAGTCAGGCATTTTTAAGAATGAATCAAATGTAACAGCACTGAAGTTATCAATAATAGGTTGGAAATTGATTACTTGCATAGCTTCGTAATCAAATGCATGACCAAATGCTGTAAAGATTGCTGCCATTGCATAACCAGAAAGCATACCAATTACGAATGGGATAAGTTTAATCATTTTTTTACCATAAACTGCAGAGATTGCAGTAGCGAAAGTTGCAACTAAACCAGAGATTATAAAATAAATATTATAATTGTCAGCAGATACAGCAGTATTTTGTAAATTGTTAACTGCACTAACTGCTAAACTTAAACCGATTACCATAATAACAGGTCCAATAACAATTGGAGGTAATAATTTATTAAGCCATTTAGTACCGAATTTTGCAATTATTAATGCAACAATAACATATACTAAACCTACGATAGCCATACCGATAATAACAGCAAGGAAGTTCTTTTGAACCTGATCACCTAGTGCTAATGCTGAAACCATAGGTGCGATATAAGCAAATGAACTACTTAAAAAAACAGGTGATTTTTTCTTAGTTGTAATAATATAGAATAAAGTACCGATACCAGCAGCTACGATAGTCGCATCAATTGGTAAACCAGTAAGCATTGGTACAGTAATACACGCTACGAACATCGCAAGAATGTGTTGTACCGCAAATAATAATTGATGGGTTAATTTTTTAGGGGTTTGTTCTACATCTAAAATTAAATCTTTTTTCATTTTTTTCTCCTCCAATTTTTTAATTTTTTCCAAAAAAATAAGACTAGAAAATGCACCTTAGAGGGAATACTAGTCTTTAGTTTTTGATGATGATAAAATGAGAACATGAAAAGAAAGCTATCTTTGCGAAAGCTTTATTTGAAATATGACATATCATAATTGCATTTTTAGTCATGTCCACACCTCATTCTCGAACATTATATCAAAAATGACTTGTTTTGTCAAAAAAAATGAACTATTTTAAATGCTTGATTTTATTAATGAAATATTATAAAATATTAATACGAAAGAAGGTGGGGAGGTAGTATGATTAGATTAACTGAACATATAAATAGATATACTATGATTCAACTACAAGATGTATTGAAACTTCATTTGCAAGGTATATTAGGCCCTAATCATTTAGAACTTGATGAAGAAAAGTTGAGAAATAACTTGAATATTGAATATAAAGAATCTTTGAAAAATGATTTTTGTTATGAAATGATAGAAGAAATTAGTGATAACTATGTTAGAGTTTATATTAGACCTTATTTTAGGAAAATGAATACTTTTGATTATCTTATCAAAGCTTTTTTTCAAACTATTAAGCTTAATGCTAGTTTTGATCAAAATAAATTAAAAATATTATTTGAAGAAGAAGTTAGAAAATTAATTAATGAAAATAATAAAGAGGTAATTACTAAGTATTTAGAAAGCAAAAAGTGGAATATTAGTCACTCAGATATTTATAAGAAAAACTATTATCCTCATTATTTAGTTATTAATAAAATTTATTTGGAGGTAGCATTAAATGAAAAGTAAAGTGTATTTAATTAAAGATTTTAGTGAAAATTCATTATTGAAATTATATAATTTATATGAAGACTACTTAAAAGGTAATGTTGCTATTAAAGTTCATTCTGGTGAACCTGGCAACCAAAATTTTTTAAGACCACAATTTTGGAAAAAAATAATAGAAAAAGTTAACGGCACAATAGTTGAATGCAATACTGCATATGCAGGTGCAAGATTAAAAAGTGAAGACCATTTAGAAACTTTAAAAAAACATGGTTGGTGCGAGTATAAAGTTGATCTATTAGATGAAAAAGGACCAGATATGATTTTGGATATTCCTAATGGGAATATTATTAATAAGAATTATGTTGGTAAAAATCTTGCCAAATATGATTCAATGCTTGTCTTGTCACATTTTAAAGGTCATCCAATGGGCGGATATGGAGGAGCGTTAAAACAACTTTCTATTGGCGTTGCTTCATCATATGGTAAAGCTTACATTCATGGGGCTGGTGATCCTAGAAAAATTTGGACTGCCGATCATAATTCATTTTTAGAGTCCATGGCAGAGGCCGCAAAATCAGTGATTGATTATTTTAATGGCAATATTTTATATATTAATGTAATGAAAAATATGTCAGTTGACTGTGATTGTTGTAGTATTGCAGAAGACCCTTGTATGAATGATGTAGGAATATTAATTTCCTTAGATCCAGTTGCTATTGACCAAGCTTGTATTGATTTAGTATATAATTCAGAAGATTCTGGTAAGAATCATTTAATTGAAAGAATTGAGTCTCGCAATGGAATTTATACAATTGAAAAAGCTGCCAAATTTGGCTGCGGAAGTAGAAATTACGAATTAATCGAACTCGAAAAATAGTTTAAAAAGTCGATATTTTAATCAACAATTTCTCCCCACTATGGTTATTTTTATGCTAAAATAATCTTGTGAAAAAAAGGGGGGATGTATGTGGTTGTTGGACCTACAATTAGTGAAATTAAGCAATTAATTGGTAGTTACCGCTGTAATCAATTATTAAAAGTAATAGGTTTTGTTATGGGAGAAAAAGATGTTTACTGTAGAGTCTGTGAACATCTTCCTAATGGATACTTATTTACATTTAAATATAAAAATACTAGGTTTCTAGATTTATTTATTTCGATTGATAAGATGACATATAGCTTACATAATAAATCCACAATATGTGATAAATATAATGATTTTAATTATGCATATGAAGTTATTGATCAAATTAATAAATTTAAAATTAAATGACAGAGAGAATTATGGAAAAAAATAATATAATAAATGAAGAGATAGAAATAAAATTTGAAAATTTTGTTTTGGAAAATTTAGCTTTTGATAATACAGGGCATGACTTATCACATGCTAAAAGAGTGGTTAATAATGCGAAGGCTATTATGAAGAAAGAAAAAAATTATGATTATGATTTAATAATTGCTTCATGCTATGTGCATGATGTAGCTGATCATAAGCTATTTGTCGATTTAGTTGCACAATATGAAAAAATATCTTCCTTTCTAATTGAAGTAGGTTTTTCTCAACAATATATTACTAAAGTTATAGATATTATTGAACATATTTCATATTATAACGGAAAATATCATGAATTAACTGACATTAATTCTATGATAGTAAGAGATGCGGACCGATTAGATGCTATAGGTGCGATGGGTATAATAAGAACAATTACATATGGTGCATCTAAGACTAGACCTTTTTATGAAGAAGAAAATTTCAAATATCATGAAAAAGGGATTGAATTTATTAAATCAACCGAAACTACGATAAGTCATTTCTATGATAAACTATTGAAATTGCCTGGTTTAATGCATACAAAAGTTGCAAAAACGTTGGCTAAAAAAAGAATTAAAATAATTAAAGTGTTTTTAAAACAATTTTATAGAGAACTTTCTAAAAATTAATATCAATAAATTGCATTTTTCGACAAAATATGATATAATGTCAACAATGATGATATTAATTAATATAAATTTAAATCAAGAATTTTTGGAAAATGGTTTTTACTATTTTCCATATTACTATTTATAACAATAAATAATTATTAGACAAAAACGTCTTAAAATTGACTAATTTGTCTGATAAATTTAAAATAAATGCTTTTTTTACGATATTATTATGAATATTATCGGTAAATATTGTAATAAATTCTTATATTTAAATTTTATAGTGTGGAGTAATTATGAAATTTAATTTGCATTTAGATAGTTCCGATGTCAAGTATTCTAGTGAACTTTTGGTAGAATTATTACAAGATAGAAATGAAGATGCTTTTGATTATTTTACAGAATATTACTTTAATAGAATATATAAATACATTAGAAAAAGAGTAAACTCTGATGAACTAGCAGTTGATATGACATTTGATACGTGTAGAAGAATTTTTATTAAAATTGATAATTTTCAATATCGAAGTGATGAGGCTTTTGAATCTTGGATATATAAAAATGCACAATCAGTAATATATTTATATTATCGTCATTTAGAAACTGAAAAAAAATATAACAAATATATAGTTTTAGATAATGAATACGTTGAAACATTTGTTGATCCATCTTCTAATGAAAGTATATCAGATGAAATTCTTGAAATTGTCTACTTATGTCTTAACTCGAGAGAATTATATATTGTTATTCAGCACATATACGAAAAAGCAAGTTTTAAAGACATTGCTAAAGAACTAGGATGTACTACTTCAGCGGTTTCAAATACTTTTTATCGCTCAATTAAAAAATGTAGAAAATATTTGGAAAACTATAGTGCTTCTATTTATAACACTTAACCTATTAGTAAAACTATTAAGTTTTTAAAAATATTAGATAAATTTTATAATACATCAATTGCTGTTTGCAGCGTGAGGTAAGTTGGTGTAGCCTTACAACGGATTTATTTATTCCAAAACAAAGTGTAAATTCGAAACCCTTTTGATTGCACGGGGATGCATGCGTTTTGGTAACTTATGAGTTTTACTGATAGGTCTTTTATTTTGCAAAAATCTCCTTATTTTTGTATAATAAATATAGAAAAGAGGGATATTATGAAATTATTAATTGTGGTAGACTATCAAAATGATTTCGTGAACGGAAGCTTAGGCTTTGCCGGAGCTGAAAAATTAGAAAAGGGTATTATTGAAAAAATAGAAGAATATGATAGAGTAATTTATACATTAGATACACATAAGAGTGACTATTTGGAAACATTAGAAGGTACAAAACTTCCTGTTAAACACTGCATTAAGGGAACAAATGGCCATATGTTATACGGAAAAGTAGCTAACCATCTATCAAAAGCAGAAGCCATTTTTGAAAAAGATACTTTTCCATCATTAGAGCTTGCTAACTATTTAAAAAATCACCCGGCTGATATAGTAGAAGTGTGTGGTTTAGTATCAAATATTTGTGTGTTATCAAATGTCGTAATGATTAAAGCCGCATTACCTAATGCGAAAATAATTGTAAATAAAAATTTGACTGATAGTTTTGACAAAAAATTAAATGCTGAAACTTTTGATATATTAGAAGGTTTACACATTGAAGTTATGGAGTAGATTATGATTAAAGATAAGAATAATTATACATTGTTAACTGACTTCTACGAATTAACAATGGCTAATGGATATTATGAACTTGGTAAAAAAGATGAAATTGTATATTTTGATATGTTTTATCGTAAAAATCCTAATAATGCGGGGTTTTCAATCTTCTGTGGATTAGAACAATTAATTGAATATATTAAGACTTTACATTTTTCAACTGAAGATATTGAATATTTAAGAAGCTTAAATACTTTTAGCGATGGATTTTTAGAATATCTTAAAACATTTAAGTTTAGTGGTGATATTTATTCAGTAGAAGAAGGGAACTTTGTGTTTCCTAATGAACCATTAGTTGTTGTTCGTGCCAATATAATTGAAGCACAAATTATTGAAACTTTTTTATTGCAAACTATTAATCATCAATCTTTAATAGCTACTAAAACGGAACGTATTGTTAGATCGGCTAAAGGACGTCCAGTTATGGAATTTGGGGCACGTCGTGCTCAAGGTGCAACAGCTTCAATTTTAGGTCCTCGTGCTGCTTACATTGCTGGAGCGGCAGGTACTTCATGTGTATTATCGGATCAATTATATAATGTTAAAGCTCTTGGAACAATGGCTCATTCATGGATTCAAGCATTCCCAACTGAATATGAAGCATTCCAATCTTATGTTCGATTATATCCGGATAATGTTGTTTTACTTGTTGATACATATAATGTATTAAATAGTGGTGTTCCTAATGCGATAAAAGTTATTAAAGAAGAACTGTTGCCTAGAGGAATTAGAAAAGCAGGCATTAGAATTGATTCTGGTGATATTGCTTATCTTTCAAAAAAAGCTAGAAAAATGCTTGATGCAGCCGGATTAGATTTTGTGACTATTTGTGCATCTAATAGTTTAGATGAATATTTAATTGCTGATTTAATTAGACAAAATGCTAATGTTGATTCATTTGGGGTTGGTGAGAGATTAATCACTTCTAAAGATCATCCAGTATTTGGTGGCGTATATAAACTTGCGGGGATTGAAAAAGATGGTCAAATCATTCCAAAGATGAAGATTAGTGAAAATGAAGGTAAAATTACTAATCCTTCATTTAAAAAAGTTTATCGTATTTTTTCTAAGGAAAATGATATGGCACTTGCGGATGTATTGACGTTGCATGATGAAGTGATTCCAGAAAATGAATATGAAATCTTTGATCCTCGTGATACTTGGAAACGCAAAACTCTTACTGATTACTATGTTGAAGAATTATTGGTACCTATTTTTAAAAATGGTGAACTAGTATATAATGTTCCTTCAATTGAAGAAGTACGAAAAAGATGTCAATTTGAAATGACAAGACTTTGGGAAGAGGTTAAGAGATTTGATAATCCTCATGGGTACTATGTTGATTTATCTCAAAAATTGTGGGATTTAAAACATCAAATTTTAACTAAAAAGTAAAAAAGGCTCTAATTAGAGCCTTTTTATAATATATTTAGATTTTCTTTTTCGAAAAGTTTGTGTGCTTCATCATCCCAATATGAAGCTTGTACTTCTCCAATATGCTTTTTCTCTAATAAAAACATGCAAAGACGAGATTGTCCAATGCCTCCGCCGATGCTAAGTGGTAAAGTATTGTCAACAATATTTTGTGAATATTGATATTTTAATTTAAAATTCTCATTTTTATGTTTTAATTGTTTTAAAAGAGAATCTTTGTTTACTCTAATCCCCATAGAAGAAAGTTCGAGTGCTTTTTGTAAAGGTTCATGCCAAACAAGGACATCACCATTTAAGTGCCAATCATCATAGTCTGCTGCTCTAGATCCATGAGGTAATCCATTAGAAAGAGGCCATCCAATTTGATAAACGAAGACAGCTTTATGAAGTTTTGTTATTTCATTTTCTCTTTCAACAGGTGGTAAATTAGGATAAAGTTTTAATAATTCTTCACTTGATATTAGGAAAATTTTACTTGGTAAATATGCATTACAAATTGGATATTTTTCTTTTAAAATAGTGTTTGTTTCTTTTAAAACTTCATAGATTTTATTAACTTCAGCAAACAGATATTTTAAAGTTCTTTCATCTTCTGAAATATGCTTTTCCCAGTCCCACTGGTCAACATATAACGAATGCGTATAGTCTAAATCTTCATCACATCGTATTGCGTTCATATCAGTATAAATTCCACTATCATACAAAATATCATATCTTTTTAAAGCTACTCTTTTCCACTTTGCTAGAGACTGAACTATTTCAAGTTTTTCATCACTGTTTTTAGATGTGAAAGTTACTATTCTTTCAACCCCTGAAAGATGATCGTTTAGCCCAGATGTTTCTGATACAATTAATGGTGCAGATACTCTTAATAAGTTTAGTTTTTTGTATAGTTTAGTTTCAAAAGTATCTTTTATTAGTTTTATTGCGATCTCTGTATCAATAAGATTTAACTTTGATTGATAATGCATAATATCACCTCGTTTAAATATTATAACATATTCTAATAATTTTTGTTAATAAAAGAGTATAAATCTATCATTAAATTTAATTTTTGTGGTATAATTACTAAAAATGGAGGAAACTATGGATAAAATTTGTATTATATTAAAAGATGGACGTAAAATTAATTTAGAATTATATCACGATGTAGCGCCTAAAACAGTTGAAAACTTTTTAAAACTTGTAGATGCTAATTTTTTTGAAGGAACTTGTTTTCACCGTGTTATTAAGGATTTCATGATTCAAACAGGTGGTTACTTTATTAAAGATGGTATGCTTTCAGAAAAAGAAGATGTTCAACCAATTGTAGGTGAATTTACTGAAAATGGATTTGAAAATAATCTTTCTCACCAATTCGGTGTTATTTCAATGGCAAGAACTAATGATCCAAATAGCGCATCAAGTCAATTTTTCATTTGTTCTGCAGACGCATCTTTCTTAGATGGCAAATATGCGGCTTTTGGTAAAACAATCGATGAAGAAAGTAATAAAGTTGTACTAGATATCAGTTGTGTTCAAACAGGAGCATTAAACTACATGTTTAGAGATTTTCCTTATGAGCCAATTGAAATAGAGAAAATTATTCGTATAAAATAAAAATGGTATGCACGGAGAGAATCGAACTCCCATCAACAGGATCGGAACCTGTTGCCTTATCCATTAGGCCACGTGCACGTTTAAAAAATTATAACATAAGAATTATCATTTTTCAAATAATAAGTTATTTTGTAGAGCCTTTTTAGAACCTTTCTGTTGAAAAAACAGTAGGTTTCGAAAGGCTCTTTTTAACTTTATACAACTTATCTCATTATTGTTGCAAAAAAATGTTTGTTATGGTATAATAAGTAATAATTGAGGTTATAATTATGAGTATAAAAGAGCAAATTCAAAAAATTAAAAATGATTTATCTAATTATCCTAATGTTAATGTTGTAGCTGCAACAAAGTATGTTGGGATAGATAAAACACAAGAAATTATCAATGAAGGTATTTTTCATATTGGTGAAAATAGAGTAGATACTTTCTTGGAAAAATATGAAGCTATTACTGATGAGAGAGTTGTATGGCATTTTCTTGGTGTATTACAAACAAGAAAAGTTCGCTCTATAATTGATAAAATTGATTATTTACATTCTCTTGATAGTATTTCTTTAGCTACTGAAATAAATAAAAGACGTAAGACTCCACTAAAGTGTTTTGTGCAAGTTAATATATCATCTGAAACTAATAAATCTGGGCTTGACGAAACAAAAGTAATCCCATTTGTTAAAAGTTTAGCTAAATATGAAAACATTGAAGTAGTTGGATTAATGTGCATTGCTAAATTAACTTTTGATGATGATTTATTAAATAGTTATTTTGAAAGAATGAAATACTTACAAGAAGAAGTTAAAAGTTTAAAACTTCCAAATGCCCCATGTAATGATTTATCAATGGGGATGAGTAATGATTATAAGATTGCTCTTCAAAATGGTGCTACTTTTATACGATTAGGTAGAATATTATTAAAATAGGAGTATAATATGTTTTTTGGAAAAAATAATAAAAAGAAAAATCCTGAATACTTATTAACTGCTTTTGAAAGATTACACAATGTAATTATTAATAGTAAAGATGAAATGTTGAATCTTGCTGATATAATTATGGATAATAGAGCAATTCTTGCTAATTTTGAAAAACTTAGTATTGAAGATGCTAATTATATGTTAACTTTCTTATCAGGTGTTGTGTATGCACTTGAAGGTGAAGTTCATAAAACTGGTACTAAGACTTTCTTATTCGGCAGCAAAGTAGCATATGAAGATGGTACTCTTGGCCAATTTATAATAGAGCGTCATGCAACAAACGAATAAGAAAATAGAATATCTTGAAAAAGCCCTTCTAGAACTAGATGACTATATTTTGACACTGTTTTTAGATGAATCAGAAATAGGTATTGTTTCAAAAATGGTTAAAAAGCCTTTTTATGTCAAGTTTGATGGTGGCTTTGATAATTATGAACGCGCAAGAGCTTTAATAAGTTATGATGATGATTATGATATAGATATGGATGTTGTGATTTGTGAAATAGAATATGACAAAAGATATCTAAATATTAATCATCGCAATATTTTAGGAACTATAATGTCTCTAGGAATTAAAAGAGAAATGCTTGGAGATATTTTTGTTGATAATAATAGTAAACGTGCATTTTTTGTGACAACTTTAAAAATGGCTGAATATTTAAAACAATCTTTATGTGAAATTAATCACCAAAAAGTTGAAGTATCTATTGTCAACAAAGATGATATTAGTGATTGTATTTCTCAAGATGGTGAATTAGACAAGATAATTGTTAGTAGCCGTAGATTAGATAATGTCATAGCTAGTTGTTTGAAAATATCAAGAAACGATGCATGTGATAAAATTAAAGGCCAATTAATTATGATTAATCATGTGATATGCGAAAGTGTACACTATCAATGTAAAGATAATGATTTAATTAGCATTCGTAAATATGGTCGAATTAAAATTATCGAATGCTTACACGAAACTAAAAAAGATCGCCTCGTTTTACAAATTAAACGTTGGCATTAGGAAGGAAATATTTATGAAAGATTATAAAGACACACTTTTGATGATGAAAACAGATTTCCCAATGCGTGGTAATTTAGGAGTTAATGAACTAAATATTCAAAAATTGTGGGAAGATGAATCTATATATGAAGCAGTATTAGAAAAAAATAAAGATAAACAAGTATTTTTCTTACATGATGGACCTCCATATGCTAACGGTAGTATTCATGTAGGACATGCTCTTAATAAAATTTTAAAAGATTTCTTAATTCGCTATAAATCAATGAATGGTTTTTATGCTCCATATCAACCAGGATGGGATACACACGGATTACCAATTGAAAATGCTTTAACTAAAAATAAAAAAGTTAATCGTAAGGAAATGAGTGTTGCGGATTTCCGTCGCTTGTGTGAAAAGTACGCTCTTGAACAAGTAGAAATTCAAAAGAAAGGTTTTCGTCGCCTTGGTGTTTTAGGTGATTGGGATCATCCTTATATTACTTTAAATAAAGAATATGAAGCTATTCAAATTAGATCATTTAATGAAATGGTTAAAAAAGGACTAATCTTCAAAGGATTAAAACCTGTTTATTGGTCTCCATCTTCTGAAACTGCATTGGCTGAGGCAGAAGTTGAATATCATGATGTAAAAAGTCATGCTATCTTTGTTGCTTTCAAAGTAGTTGATGGTAAAAACATTCTTTCAAATGATTGTGAACTAGTAATTTGGACTACTACTCCATGGACAATTCCTGCTAACCTTGCAATTTGTGCAGGTCCTAAACTAGTTTATGTAGTTGCGGAAGCGAATGGTAGATATTTTGTAGTTGCAAAAGAATTATTAGAATCATTTGTTAAATCTGTAGGTTTAGAAAATGTAACAGTGTTAAAAGAAGTAATGGGTGATGAATTAGAAGGTATTACTTATAAACATCCATTATATGAACGTATTTCGCCAGTTATTTTAGGCGATCACGTTACTTTAGATGCTGGTACAGGTTTAGTTCATACTGCTCCTGGTCATGGTGAAGATGACTTTGTGGTAGGTAAAAAATATGGTTTAGATGTATTATGCCCTGTTGATAGCAAGGGTTATATGACTAAAGAAGCTGGCGAATTTGAAGGATTATTCTATGAAGCATGTAATGATCAAGTTATCGCAAGATTAACTGAATTAAATTCTTTATTACGCGATGATCCAATTGTTCATAGCTATCCTCATGACTGGCGTACTAAAAAACCAATTATCTTTAGAGCTACACCTCAATGGTTTGCTTCTATTGAAGGATTCAAAGAAGATATTTTAAAAGCTATTAAAACAGTAAATTGGGTTCCTGCATGGGGAGAAGTACGTATTTCAAACATGATTAAAGATCGTCAAGATTGGTGTATTTCTCGTCAAAGAGTATGGGGTGTTCCAATTCCAGTATTCTATGCGGAAGATGAAACTCCAATTTTAGATTATGATGTAATCAATCATGTTGCTGATTTATTCGAAAAACATGGCTCTACTATTTGGTATGAATGGGATGCATTAGACTTATTACCAGAAGGATATACATCTGTTCATAGTCCAAATGGCAAATTTACTAAAGAAACTGATATTATGGACGTTTGGTTTGATTCTGGAACAAGTCACCATGCTGCAATGAAAGCAACATATGGATTCTATCCTGCTGATGTATATTTAGAAGGTGCTGACCAATATCGTGGATGGTTTAACTCTAGTATTTCAACAGGGGTTGCAATTACAGGCGAATCTCCATATAAAACTGTAATTACTCATGGATTTACACTTGATGGTGAAGGTCGCAAAATGAGTAAATCTTTAGGAAATGTTATTGACCCACTTAATATTTGTAAAGAATCTGGTGCTGATATCTTAAGACTTTGGGCTTCAAGTATTGCATATCAATCAGATATCCGTATTTCAAAAGAAATTCTAACTCAAATTAGTGAATCATATCGTAAAATTCGTAATACTTTCAGATTTATGTTAGGTAATTTATTTGATTATAATAATGAAACTAATCGTATTAACTATCAAGATCTAAGTGAAGTAGATCAATATATGATGTGCAGACTAAATCAAATTATCGAAAAAGTTCATAATGCTTATTCTAATTATCAATTTGATGAAGTATATCGTACAATTCTAACATTTATGACAAATGATTTATCTTCATTCTATTTAGATTTCACTAAAGATATTTTATATATCGCAAAAGCAAATGATGTAAGTCGTCGTTCTATTCAAACTGTTATCTATGACGTATTAATGGCTCTTGTAACGATGATTACACCAATTATTCCTCATACTGCAGAAGAAGTATATCAACATTTACCACATCATTTAGAAAAATCAGTATACTTATGTGATATGCCACAAGCAACTATTTATCCAAATGCGGCTGCTTTACTTGAAAAATATGTTGGATTCATGAGCTTAAGAGATGATGTATTAAAAGCATTAGAAACTGCTCGTAATGAAAAAGTTATTGGTAAGAGTATGGTAGCAAATGTTGAAATGGTTCCAACTGATGCAGTTAAGAAATTAATGGGAACATTAAATGTTAATTTTGCACAAGTATTTATTGTTTCTAACTTCAAAGTTGTTGATGCTTTAGAAGATGGACAAGAATATCAATCTGGTAAAATTAAAGTAAGTTTAGCTACAGGTGTTACATGTAGTAGATGTTGGCAAGTTGTTGATCATATTGATGAAGATGAATTATGTGATCGTTGCCACAAAATTGTTAAAGAATAATAAAAATATTTAAAAAGGAGAAAAATATGGCTAGTATCATTCACTTTTTTCGCAATCGTAGCCTTGATCGATTTGATTATGAACAATTAATTAACCATTTTACAGAATTAGAAAATTGTGAAATTAGATTTGATGATGAAGTCTATGAAATGGAATGTATTGATCCGAACTTTGATTTTCATTATCGATTTATGATTACGAAGCGTTCTCGTGTAAATAGTATTTATAATTTAAATCCTAACTATTATAATATTAAATTATTAGTTGAAATACCTACCTTACTTCCGGAAGTTGTTTCACGCGGTATTTTAATTAAAGTTATGGAATTATGCCAAATGTTTGAACTAGAAGTATATTATAATAATAAAGGTAATGGTGTTAAAGATATTAGCCCATTTAATATGGCTAGTTTAATGATGTTCTTAGCTAAAGAACGTGAATTATATTTAGAAGCACATCCTGAGGAAAAAGTATATTATTATAATCGTAATAAGCTTGTTGAAATGTGTAATTATCAACAAATGATTCCTTTACTTGTTTCTAAAATTAATGCTGAAACTTTAGCCAATCCATATATTATTATGATTGATAATGAAACTAATGAAGTAAAAACTAGTGTATTATGGGAATGTGGAACACCAATGTTCTTTCCACCTCATTTAGATTATGTACATGTTCAAGAAGAAGATTTCATGACAATTGCGCCTGCTAGTTTGTTTATGAAATATAATGAACGTCACATGTATGAACCTAGAAACTTTATTGATAATGTTAGAGTATTGCTTTTAGCACAACGTGGAGCTAAGAAAGTTAAGAAAAATATGCGTAAATTACGTAAGGAAAATGTTCCTGGTTGTAGATTTACTGAAATAAGAATAATTGATTTAATCGAAAAATAGGAGATCTCATGGAAAACTTAAATAAATATATTGATCATACTGCTTTAAAAGCAACTACAACAGAAGAAGAAATTAAGAAATTATGTTCAGAAGCAAAAGAATATAACTTTAAAAGTGTATGTGTAAATCCTGCTTATGTTGCACTTGCATCTAGTGAATTATCTGGTAGCGATGTATTAGTTTGTACTGTTATTGGGTTTCCTCTAGGGGCTAATACTTTAGAAATTAAAACTTTAGAAACATTAGATGCTGTTAAAAATGGTGCTGATGAAATTGATATGGTTATCAATGTAGGAAAAGCAAAAGAACATAATTATAAATATATCGAAGAAGAAATTAAAGCTGTAGTTGGTGCTGCAGGTGGTAGATGCGTTAAAGTAATTTTAGAAACTTGCTATTTATCTGAAGATGAAAAAGTGGCATGCTGCATGGCTAGTAAAAATGCTGGCGCAACATTTGTTAAAACTTCAACAGGATTTGGTTCAGGTGGTGCATTAGTAAGTGATATTATTACAATGCGTAATACTGTTGGACCTGTTATGGGTGTTAAAGCAAGTGGTGGTATTAGAACTCTTGCTGACGCTGAAGCTATGGTTAAAGCTGGTGCTACTCGTATTGGTGCTAGTGCTGGATGCGCTATTATGAAAGAATGGGAGGAAAAATATAATGCTTAATCCTACTCCACATATTGAAGTTAAAGAAGAAGGTTTAATCGCAAAAACGGTTTTAATGCCTGGTGATCCTCTACGTGCTAAATACATTGCGGAAACTTTTTTAGAAAATCCTGTTCAATTCAACGGTGTTCGCGGGATGTTAGGTTATACAGGAACTTATAAAGGAGAAAAAGTTTCTGTTATGGGTAGTGGTATGGGTATGCCTAGTATTGGAATTTACTCATATGAATTATTCTCTAACTATGGTGTTGAAAATATAATTCGTATTGGTTCATGTGGTGCTTATACTGATCAATTAAATTTATATGATGTAATTTTAGTTGAACATGCATATAGTGAATCTAGTTTTGCACTTGCTCAAAGTGGCGAATTAAATGATATTTTACCTGCTTCAACATACATTAATGATGTTGTAAAAGAAGTTGCTGGTGAATTAAATATTCCTTTAAATATTGGTACAATCCATTCATCAGATGTATTCTATCGTCAACATGGTTCTGTTCATGAATACTTATTTGAAGAAAAAGGATGTATCGCTGTAGAAATGGAATCATTTGCTTTGTTCCATAATGCTAGAGTTTTAGGTAAAAATGCTGGATGTATTTTAACTGTTTCTGACTCATTGGTTACTCATGAAGCAACAACATCTCATGAAAGACAAGTTGCTTTTGAACAAATGATGCGTATTGCATTAGAAACTGCTCTAAAACTTAACAAGTAAATAGATTAGGTTTGAAACAACAAATTTTGTTTTCAAACCTTTTTAAATAATGTATTAAGAATTTTTATTAGTAAATAATAATAGGGGTGATAAAATGGAATATACTTTAGCTAATTCACATCAAACCTTAATATATCAATTCAATACTTCACAATTTAAAACTTCAACTATATGTTTAGTTATGAATCTTCCTCTTAACGAAGATGATTATTTACATGGACTAATTTTGAAACGCCTTTTATTAAAGAAAACTGCCAAGTTTAATACGCCTTTAAAGTTAGCTAGTCGATTAAGAGATTTATATGATATGAGAGTAGATATCGATAATTTAAGTAGTGGAGATTTACACACACTTTTATTAAGAGTTTCTTTCATTGATTCATATTATGTAGAGGAAGATACCAACTTAGAAAATGAAGCTGTTGATGTAATTGAAGAAATATTATTTAATCCGGCTTTAAAAGCAAACGGTCAATTTAATGAAGAAGATGTAGAAGTTGAAAAAAGAGCTATCATTGATGAAATAAGCAGTGTTTATAATCGTAAGATGGCTTATGCTTTTAGAAAATTGATTCATATTATGTATAAAGATACAAACATAGAAGTGTTATTGGGTGATAAAATTGAAAGAATTAATACGATTACTTCTGAATCATTAATTGATTTTTATCAAAAATTAATTTCTAAATCAAGTATCTATTTTGTTACCATGGGTAAGTTAAATAATCAATTAGTATGTGAAAAGGTTTCAAATTTAATTGAAAATCATTTTAATAAAAATTATATCAATAATTATGATAATATATCGGTTTTAGCAACTGATGATCCAACTTGTACAACTGACTTTACAAAAGATACTGTCAAAACAAATCAGTCAGTTCTAGCAATGGGCTTTACAACTGATATTAGAACTTATGATGAAGATTATCCGGCAATGATTATTGCAAATGGAATGTTTGGTGGTTATTTCCATTCTGAATTATTTCAAATTATTCGCGAAAAGTACAATTTTGCTTATGCGATAAGTAGTTCTTATAATTCTATTAATGGTAGCATAATTGTAATTGCAGGGGTCGATAATAAAAATATGGTTAAAGCAAAAGAACTAACTCTTGATATTTTAAATCAATTTAAAGAGGGAGCATTATTTGAACAAAATTTTGAATTAACCAAAACTTCTATTATTAGTGAGTTACTCCAAAGTGAAGATTCAAGATACACACAATTATTACTTTTAAAAAGTAATATTGATTTTAAGGATCGATTTTTGACTAACACAGAATTGATTGAAAAAATAAAAGCTACTACATACAATGATGTAATTAATGTGTTTAAAAAAATCAATCTTTGCCATACCTATTTTTTAGAAGGTAATAGTGAAATGGATGGTGAAACTGATGCTTAAAACATTTACAAGTAATAGATTTCAAGAATCATATCACTATTTAGTTTTGGCAAATGGCTTAAAAGTTGTTTTATATCCAAAAGAAGGATACAATTCTACTTATGTAATTTATAGTACTAATTTTGGTTCTGATGATATTGAATTTAAAGCAATAGGAAAAGATGGATTTTGTAGAATGCCGGCTGGTGTTGCTCATTTTTTAGAACATAAGATGTTTGAAACATCAGATGGAACTGATGCGACGGAAAAGTTAGCTGCTTTAGGAGCTGATACTAATGCTTTTACATCTAACACTGAAACAGCTTATTTATTCTCCACTACAGGAAATGTCATTGAATCCCTTAAAATACTTTTAGATTTTGTTGGTGAATGTAGTTATACTGAGGAATCAATTGAGCGGGAAAAGGATATTATTGAACAAGAACGTTCAATGTATGCGGATATACCTAATAATGTTGCTAAATATAATGCATTAAAACTAATGTATCAAGAAAATAGTGTTAGACATGATATTGCAGGGACTAAAAAATCAATTAAGCAGATTACTAAATATGATTTAGATACATGTTATGCAACATTCTATCATCCATCTAATATGAAACTTGTAATAGTTGGCAAATTTGATTATCAAGAAGTTGCAAAAATGATCGAAGATTATTTCAAAGATGATGAACGTATTCCTTATATTATAGAAAGAAAAAATCCAATTGAAATTTTACCAATTAAAGAACATGTTAAAACTGTTGAAATGGATGTTAATATTCCAATAATCTCGATAGGAATAAGAATTAATTCTAGTGAGATACCTTATGTAGAGAAAGAATTAAAATCGACTTATATAACATATTGGTTGAAAGAATCATTAAATATCAATAGTGATTTTTATCAAAATGTTAATAATAGTGGATTGATAACTGGTCCATTTACATATTTTGTTACTTTTAGTGATTCATATGAGTATATTATGATCACAGCTAGTTCTAAATATCCAAATCAACTTTGTGAATTGATAAAAAAGGAGATTTTGTCAATTAAAGATAAACCATTAGATTTTGAAAGCATAAAACGCTATGAAAAATCATGTGTAGCCTCAGTTATTAGAAGTTTTAACTCTATTGAAGCTATTAGCGATTTAGTAAACGAAGCTCTTGATGCTAATATGCCAGTATACGACTATTTAGAAAGAGTATTAAAGTTTGATTATAATGACCTTTCAGATGTTAGAAGCGTTTTCGATGAAAGAAATTTAGTAGTGTCAAAAGTAGTAAACATAGAAAAATAAAACTTGAATTTTTAAATTCAAGTTTTTTTAATGAGCATTAATATTAAATTTTAGTTTTAATGGGATAGTTTTATAATAATCACTATCTGAATGGCCACTCTTAAGATATTTCAAATAATTAATATTAAAAAAATCAATATTATCATTGTCCATTAAAATTTTTAATTCAAGTAAATTATTGGTAAAATATTCTTGAATTTTTGAGTTTAAGGCTTCTTCATATTCAACATTAGCTAATATTTTTATTTCGCAGTGTAGTTTTATTAATAAATAATCAGATTTAAGTTTGTATTTTATTCTAAAATGATTAATTGAAATGACCGTATCTTCAATTTTAAAAGTATAATCTTTGAAAGGAAATACAAAATTAAAAATTTCTAGTTGAGATATTTTATAAACGTTAAGAGTATCATTATTTTTTAATATACCATATCCTGTATGTTCAATTGTCGAATAGTTTTCATCATGCTTACCGAAAATTTCTTTGTTAACACTAATAACCGGATAAATCACGTTTAATTCAGTAATTAAAATGTCATTGCATAAGTCTAGAAAGGTTGTTGGATTGAATTGTGATCCTTCTTTAACTCCTGTTAGTATTGTGTAAAAAGAAGTAGTTTCTGACATATTTTGGATAGTATAAATGTCTTTAATTTCAGAATCTGTAATATAGATTTCAAAACTTGGATCAAATTTACTTGAATATTTTAAAATGTTGTAAATCTTTAGAATATTTTGGTTAGTAAAAAATCTTTCATGTAAAATCATTGTCTGAAGATGATGCATATCAATAACTAAATCACAATTCTTTTTAATTAATTCATATGCTTCATTTAAGGTTTTACCGCTGCCTTTCGCAGTAAAACCTAATACATCAGGATCAAGCGACTGATTTTGAGAATTAGAAACGTTTAAGTCATTAAGAAAGTATAAGTACATGTCATATTCTTTATTGTCAACATTATAATCAAAAGCAATACTACTCGCAAAGATAATTTCATGAATTTGTAGGTAATCTTTGCAACCTGAAATTAAAAAACTCACTAAAAAAGTAGTAATTATAAACAAAATTTTTTTACTCATTTTTCTTTCCTTTACTTTTAGGTAAAATAAAATTTTTAAATTGTTTGAAATCAAATGGGAAAAGAGGGTATAGATATGGTAAATCTAGTGAATTTAAACTTATCAAATATATTAGTATGATAAATGAAGAGGCGAAAAAGCCATATAATCCAAAAAGATATGAAGCAATTACGATAATTATTCTTGAAGTCGAAATCGCAGAGATTAAATATAAGTTGTTTGTATAGGCGTATGTTGCAAGATAAGATAATGCGGTAATAAATAATACCATTGTGCCGATTAAACCACTAAAAACTAAGTTTTGACCTATCAATAAACCTCCGACTATAATAATTATATTCTGAACATATCCAGGAGAAGATCTGCTAGTTGTAAAACGATAAAACTCAAAAATAATTAAAACTAATAAAACCTCTAAAAACATTGGTAAAGTTGTTCCACGTTCAGATACTTTAATACTTGATAAGACGTTTAGCGTAAAACTATTTAAATTATAATTAATCATTGCTGTAAAAAAACCTAATAGAAAGATAGAAGTAAGTAGAAAAAAGATAATTAACCCTTTAACACCTAATAAAAAATAGTTTGGCGCGTCTGTTTCATTTTTGATCGTGCTGAAAAAAGTTAAATTAGCAGGTACAATCATTTGCGTAGGAGAATTAGATAACATTATTCCGATCCGATCGTTTAAAAGTGCATTACAGAAATTATCAACTGATGAAGTAAAAGAAGTTATAGGATAGAGATGATTCTTTTGGATAGGTTTAGCGATACTATTGATAGTAGTAGCAATTTCATTTTTATTATTTTCATAAAGTTTGGCAATACTTAATACTTCAGTTTCTTTATTAATACCTAAAATGTAAATGCTATTTTCGTTATTTTGACCGATCTTAATTTCTTTAAATAAAAGATTAGGATCCTTAATTGTTTTTCTCACTAACGCAATATTGACTTTTAGATCTTCAATAAAGCTTTCTTGAGAGGCAAAAAGATTAGTTGGATCTAAATTACTAGTCGAAATCCCTCTTTTTGGTTTATCTTCTAGTGGTACACAATAACTTTTATTATCGCTAACTATTATAATGTTGCCATCAAAAACTTTATTTAAGATATTTTGACTATTAACATCTTCAAATGGTAGAAAAAGTCCGGGATATTCAGTTGATAAAATATCATAGGGAGTATCTTTGATTTTTTTAAAGTGAAAACTATAAAATGTTCCAAGGTTAGCTAGTTTTTCAACATAAATTATTAATATCTGAGTATTATTAATTTGAATTTCATTAGTTATAACCTCTGAATATTTCTTTAAAGATGATTTAATAATGTTAGTTGTCATATTTTTTTTCCTTTTTGAATAAAATGATGATTGCTAGGTATAAAATTAATAAACTAGTTATGATTAAAAGCGGTTTGGTCAATGATGATGTAAAAATAATTAATATCGATACTGAAACAGATAATATGGAAATTATTAAAATTAAAATGCTTTTTTTGATTTTGTTATTTAAAAGATAAGTAATTTTAAAGTAGAAGGTTCCTTTGTAGGTGGTTAAGATAAAGGCATAGTAAAATAAAATGATGTCTAAGTGTTGAAATATTTTATCTCCATTAGATAAGAAATATCTATTAATATTAGGTAGTGGCAAATCCATATAAAATTTATATGTTACAATAGTATAACTATCAATAATTGAAATTGCAGAAAAAAATAATGTTAAACAAGTAGAAATAACTATCATTTTTTTTGATATTGGTTTACTATATTTATCATTAAAAAAGATATACAATAAATTTTCTAGTGGAAATGTGATTACGTAAAACATCTTAAAAATGTTTGTGGGTTTAGTGAGTGGAAGTAATAGTTTTAGATTATGCGGACTGTTTATCGAAAAGTTAATAATAGAAAAAATAAAGGAGATTAGAACAAAGGCAAATCCAACGCTAAATAAAACATAATCTTTTTTTAAAGATAAGTATATAATTAGTAATAAAGAAGCAAATATAAAAAAGTATTGTTCTGTTTGGGGATAAAACCATACCGTAAATATTAAACTACTATAATAAAAAAGCAAACCTAATTGAATTGTTGTATAAAGTACTAGAATAATTTTATTGAGAATATTGAAATTTGGCTTTGAGCTTTTAAACTTTCCAAATAAAAATAAAATGATAATAGGTAGCGAATAAATTAAATATATTAACCATGCATATATTTCACCATCTTTCATTACAAAAGAGGTTGTGCATAAGTCTATTGAAATATAGCCATACACAATTATATTTAAAAAAAGCATAATTGGAGTAATTTTTTGATATTTTTGCATAGATTCTCCCTTAAATTGTTTCAATATATTTTTACCATTTATACTAAAAAAATACACTTTATCAAAATTATTATTAACAAATAGTTATTTTAAAAATAAAAAGTTAATATGTTGATTATTTCCCAAATATGCTATTATCCACATCAAAAAAATTAGATAGTCAATTTGAAAATATTTTTATCCTTCGATATAATAACAGTACAATTCATCAAATAGGAGGTTAAAAATGTTAAATAGTGTTGTTTTAGTAGGTAGGTTAGCAGAAGATCCAAGCTACAATGAGTCAGAAAATGGAACTAAATATTTAAGGTTTAGTTTAGCTGTGAACAAACCATTTCCTAATAAGGATGGTGAATACGAAGTTGATTTTGTAAAATGTGTAACTTTTGACGCTTTGGCTCAAAGTACATCAGAGATTTGTAAGAAAGGCTCAATAATTGGAATTCGTGGTCGAATCTCAACGAGTGTTTCTATATTAACTGTGGGAAATGAAAGTAAAAAGATCGAAAATATGGACGTAATCGCAGAAAGGATATCTTTCATAAAAATCTGATTTTAAAGTTTTAAAATTTACAAAAGTTTCGTTATATGATATAATAGTTAGCACTGGAGGTAATGATATGAAGCAATATTTAGACTTATGCCGCTTAGTCCTTGAAAAAGGAAAACTTAAAACTGATCGTACAAATACAGGTACTTTATCTTATTTTGGTCATCAAATGCGATATGATTTAAGTGAAGGCTTTCCGCTATTAACAACTAAAAAAGTATACTTACCAGCTATTATTCATGAGTTATTATGGTTTATTAAAGGTGATACTAATATTCAATATCTTACCAAAAATAATGTGAAAATTTGGAATGAATGGCCTTATGAAGCTTTTAAAAAGTCATCCGATTATCAAGGCGAAACATTAGAAGAATATGTTGAAAAAGTTAACAATGATAATGAATTTGCATTAAAACATGGTAATTTAGGCCCTGTGTATGGACATCAATGGCGCGCTTTTGATGGACCTAATGGAATTCATGTTGACCAATTACAAAATGTAATTGATCAAATTAAGAATAATCCTTCATCAAGACGGCTTATTGTTAATGCTTGGAATCCGGCAGTAATTGATCAAATGGCTTTGCCACCTTGTCATATGATGTTTCAGTTTTACGTAAATGATGGTAAATTATCTTGTATGCTATATCAACGTTCCGCGGATATTTTCCTAGGTGTACCATTTAATATTGCGTCATATGCTTTATTGACTATGATGATTGCTAAAATAACTAATCTTGAATTAGGAGAATTTGTACATACAGTCGGCGATGCACATATTTATTCTAATCATTTTGAGCAAATTAATAAACAATTATCAAGGGAACCCCGTGAATTGCCACAAATGATTATTCATGGTAATCAAAAAAATATAGAGGATTTCAAGTTTGAAGACTTTGAACTTGTGAATTATAACCCTCATAAAGGTATTAAAGGTAAGGTGGCTGTATAATGTTATCTTTGATAGTCGCAATTGGCGTTAATGGGTTAATCGGCAAAAATAATGATTTACCTTGGCATTATCCTGAGGATTTAAAATATTTTAAACGTGTTACTTTAAATCATAACGTATTTATGGGGTATAATACTTATCTATCAATATATAATCGACTAGGTAAAGCCTTGCCAAATCGTAATAACTATGTGTTAACTTATGAATCAAGCTTGCCTGGTGGAGGAATAGTGGTAAAAGATATTAACCAAATATTAGAATTATCCAAATCAGAAGATGTTTTTGTGATTGGTGGTATGATGGTTTATAATATGATGTTACCGTATGTAGATAGTTTATACATCACAAGAATAAAAAAAGAGTATGAAGGAAACGTATTTTTTCCTAAATACGATGAATCTATGTTTGAACTTGTTTCGGCTGATGATCATGGCGAAATTTGTTTTGAAGTGTATAAGAGAAAATAAAAAGTCTATATGAGCATATAGCTCGTATAGACTCTTTTTTATATGTAAAAATCGCTTGGTAATTCTTTAGATTCTTTAATGTTTAAAATGGTTTGATAGTCATTTTCATCTTTAAAAATAAGGAAATTTAAAGAAGTATTTCTAATGGAATCTTGAAATGTCAAAGAGGGGATAAAGTTTTTCAAGATGCCTTTTATCATATGAGAATGACTTACAACAATAATGTTTTTGTTATTATATTTAAAAAGAAGATCATTAAATAATTTTTCACCTCTTTTTGTTACATCATTTTCAGACTCTTGGTGTGAAAATTCGTTGTTCATAAATTTAGTATAGTTTTCATCGGTTATATCAACACCTTCGCCTTCACCAAATGATCTTTCAATAGCCAAATCATTAATCACAATCTTAAAATTCAAATTTAATTCATTAGAAATTATAGAAGCAGTGGTAAAAGCGCGATCAAGTGGACTTGAAATAATGGCATCCCATTTAATATCTAATTCTTTTAACAAGTTACTTGTTTCATAAGCTTGGTTAATACCTGTTTCGTTTAGTGGCAGGTTAGTTCGACCTTGAAAAATGCGCATTTTATTGGCATTTGTCTGACCATGACGGATAAAACAAATATTAATTGGCATAATATACCTCCGTATTGTGTGTTATGAGTTAATTATACCACTTTTTTAATAAAATATGGTATAATATACAATAAGGAGAGATAAAAATGAGAGTTGTAGATTTAATTATTAAAAAACGAAACGGTTTTGCCTTAACAAAAGAAGAAATTGATTTTATCATTTCTGGCTATGTTGATGGTAGTATTCCTGATTATCAAATATCTGCACTAATGATGGCTATTTATTTTAATCCATTAAATGATGAAGAAAAATCTATTTTGACTACAGCGATGTTAAAAAGTGGAGAAGAAATTGATTTATCTTTAATTGATGGAGTAAAAGTTGATAAACATTCGACAGGTGGTGTTGGTGATAAAACAAGTTTAGTTGTTGGCCCAATAGCTAGTGCTGCAGGAATAAAGATTGCCAAAATGAGTGGTCGTGGACTCGGTCATACTGGGGGAACACTTGATAAATTAGAATCAATCCCTGGTTTTAAAATTGAAGTTGATAAAAAAGACTTTTTAAGACAAGTAAATAATATTGGTTTAGCTATTATTGGCCAAACTGCTAATATAACACCAGCAGATAAAAAACTTTACGCTTTAAGAGATGTTACTGGTACAATTGAATCACGAGGATTAATTGCTGCGTCAATTATGTCTAAGAAATTAGCTAGTGGCGCTGATAATATTGTTTTAGATGTTAAAGTTGGTAGTGGCGCATTTATGAAAAATTTCGAAGATGCTAAATTACTAGCGATTGATATGGTTAAAATAGGCTCAAGTGCTAATCGTAAAACTGTTGCGGTATTAACAAATATGGAACAACCCTTAGGTAATGCGATAGGCAATCGTTTAGAAGTTATTGAAGCAATTGAAACATTAAAAGGTAATGGTCCAAAAGATTTTACTGAACTATGTATTAAATTAGCAAGTGAGATATTGCTTGTTAGTGGCTTATATAAGACTGAAGAAGAGTCTCATAATAAAGTAATTGAAGTAATTAATAATGGTTCAGCTCTTAATAAGCTAAAAGATATGATAAAATGGCAACATGGTGATGCTAGTGTTGTTGATGACTACAGCTTAATGAACGAAGCAGAAGAGCAAATTGAACTTAAATATCAAGAAAATGAAACTTGCTATGTTGAACAATTAGATGCTTTAAAAGTTGGTGAAGCTGTGATGATTTTAGGTGCTGGACGTGCAACTAAAGAAGATGTCATTGACTATTCGGTTGGTATTGTTTTGAATAAAAAAGTTGGTGATTGCTTAAAAAATGGTGATGTAATTGCGATACTTCATACAAATGGAAAAAATACTGAGAAAGCAATTGAATTATTACTAGAAGCATATACACTATCATCAAGTCAACCGGAAATTAAAAATATCATATTGGATATTGTTAGATAGGAGTACAATATGGGATTTGTGAATTATATTGGATTAGGTGCACAACATTTTTTTGATGTTCCTGTGTGGGAACAGTTACTTAGACTATTAGGTGCAATGTTAATAGGTGGTATTTTTGGTTTTGAACGTGAAATGAAAAGTAAACCTGCTGGCTTTATTACTTTTATGATTGTATCAATGGGAGGATGTTTGTTCTCACTATTGCAACTTAATATTATGAATATGGTCAATGACGCGATTCTTTCACAACCTGATGAAATTGGTATAACATTAACTTTCGATTCTACTCGTTTAATTGCGCAAGTAATTAGTGGAGTTGGTTTTTTAGGGGCTGGAACTATTATTTTTAATAAAGGATCAATTAAAGGAATTACAACAGCTGCGATGATTTGGGTAGCAGCAGGCATTGGTCTATTAATTGGTATGGGAGGAATGTCTAATTATATAATAGCTGCTTCAACTGCTATTATTTATATTCCAATTTCAATGTTTATGCGTCACTATGGGCGAATTATTGCAGATAAATACAAAGTTCATCGTTTATTTATCAGTTATGAAGAAGTCCATGAAGCTGATTTATATGATATTTTAAATCAAAGTGGTGCTACAATTAAGAAAACTTTTTTCCATAATAAAAGTATTGTTAAAGGTGTTAGTGTAAAAGAAGTTTATATTTATTTTAAAATTAGACGTGGATATACTTTTGATGGTGTTTTGAATTCATTATCTAATAATGAATGGGTAAACGAAGTAGAAGACTTATAAAAGGCCAACATAATATGAAAAGGAACTTATTCAATCTATTTTGAACAAGTTCCTTTTGCCATTTTAATATAAAAAACATCGTTGTTTGAAATCTTTTATTTGTTTAAAACAACGATATATGGTATAATATCTATATGGTGCCAGTGGTCGGACTCGAACCGACACGCCCTCATCAGGCAATGGATTTTGAGTCCATCGCGTCTACCATTTCACCACACTGGCATATATTCGTATATTATTATAATAAAAATTCAAGAAAAAATCAAGGTAATTACATTGACAAGTTTATAATGTAATTAACTAAAAGGGGGATATATGAAGAAAATATTTAATAGTTTATTTATAGTTATAATCCTTTTATTTGTTGTTGGATGTGGTAGTACTCCGACTGATGATAAAGAGTACGTGACAATTACTTTTGAAACTGGTGGAGGAACTGAAATTTCTTCACTTAAAATAGAAAAAGGAACTATTCCAGGTGAGCCTGCCGAACCAAAAAGAAATGGTTATGAATTTGATGGATGGCTATTATTTGGGCAACCTTACTCATTTTCATCACCTGTAGCATCCGACTTAGTTTTAACTGCTAAGTGGAATGATCTTAGTGATATTTTAAATTCTGAATATCGCGATATAGTTATTTATTCATTAAATGATTTCCATGGTGCCTTAAATCAAGATGAAGGTGAATTTGGTATGTCTAGAATTGCGGCATTCTTGAAGAAAGAACAGGCGAAAGAATATCAAACAACAATTATCCTTTCTGCTGGTGATATGTTTCAAGGTTCTGCTCTATCAAACTATAAATATGGTTTAGATGTAATAAACATTATGAATTATATTAACTTTGATGCTATGACGCTTGGTAATCATGAATTTGATTGGGGACTTGATAAAATGGGTCTTTACAAAGATGATGATAAAACAAATGGAGAAGCTGATTTTCCATTTTTAGGATGTAATATTTTTGAAAAAGAAACAAATGAATTGGTTGATTTTGTTGATCCATATGTAATTTTTGAAAGAGATGATTATAAATTTGCAGTTGTTGGATATATGGGATATGGTTTAGAGGATTCTATCGCAACAAGTATGATTAAAGATTATTACTTTGATGATCCAGTTAAATGTGTATCTGATGCGGTATATGAAATTAGAAGTAATGATTTAGCAGATTTCGTAATTGCTGTTGGGCATGATGGGTCCGATTCGGTTAATCAACAATTGGCTAATTTAACTGGTGATTATCAAGTGGATGCTATTTTCAATGGGCATACCCATAATTCATACACTAAAGTATTAACATCAATTGATGCTAGACAAATCCCTGTTGTACAAGCAGGTACAGCTGGTGAATTATTAGGTAAGATTGTTTTAAGTGTTCATAAAGAAAATCAATCAATTGATAGTGTATTATCTGAAAATGTCTCAATGGCAACTGGTAAATTAGATCCATTTGTTGAAGAATACTTAGCACAAGCTAATGAAGAAGTTGCGCCATTTTTTAAACGAGTAATAGGCCAAGCTGGTCGTGATTTAAATAGTAAATATACTATTACAGATTGGGCAGTAGAAACAATTAAAAATAGTACTGGTGCAGATATCGCATTTACAAATTTAGGAGGTCTTCGCGCAAGTGCTTTCCCTATTAAAGAAGGTGCTGATATTACAGTAGAAAAGTTATATGAGATCATGCCTTTTGATAATGCTATTAAATTAGTAACTATGAAAGGTTATGATATTCAATTAATGTTTAATGTTGGTGATTTTATTCATACGGATTTAGAAATTGATCCTGATAAAGAATATCGTGTTGCTGCAATTGATTATATTTTTGATAATGATTCATATTTATTTAATAAAGGTACTGATATTGAAGTTACTGGATTATTATTTAGAGATGTGATGATTGAAGCTATTGAAAATAATACTGAGAAAGGTTTAAAATGGATGGAATAATGAGTAATAAAGTTATTATTGTTACAGATAGTACTGTAGACTTAAGCAAAGAAATAGTTGAAAAGTTTGATATTAAAGTTCTTCCTTTACACGTTGTGTTTGATGAAGAATCATATCGTGATGGTATTGATATTTCTAATTCTGAATTATTTGAAAAAATTAATGCTACAGGCATAATGCCAAAGACTCAAGGTGCTGCACCTGGTGATTTTATTAATTTCTTCGAGCCATATATTGAACAAGGATATGACATTTTCTATGTAGGTATTGGCCAAGATTTATCATGTACATATCGAAGTGCATATTTAGCGGCTGAAACTTTTGATGAAGGCAGAATTTATTTATCAGATAGTAAAAATCTATCTACAGGAATAGGACTTTTAGTATTAAAAGCAGCTAAACTTCGCGATCAAGGAAAATCTGCTAAAGAAATAAAAGAAGAAATTGACAAGATAGTGCCAAATGTTAAAAGTCAATTTGTTGTTGAATCTCTAGATTTCTTACATCGTGGTGGACGTTGTAGTGGCGCTGCTAAATTTTTTGGGACTATGTTAAGATTAAGACCTTTAATCGTTGTTAGAAATGGCAAATTAGGGGTTGGAAAGAAAATTATTGGTTCTGTTAAAAAAGCATTAGGGGTAATGATTGATTTATTCCTTGCGGATTTAGATAATATAGATCCAGATTGTGTATTTATTACTGGTGTTTTAAGTGAATCTAGTAATGAATATATTAAAAGCAAAATTATGACTGATGAAGTTAAAAAACATATTGATAATTATTATGTAACTGAAGCAGGAAGTGTTATAGGCAGCCATTGTGGTCCTGGAACTGTTGGTATTTTATATATTGTTAAAGATGCTAATAGTAATGCGGATGAATTAATACTTTCAAATGAATAATTGTATATGAAAAAGCACATTAGAATTTTCTAATGTGCTTTTATTTTAATGTTATTCTAATGCTTCGAATCCTTTTTTAGTTTCTTTAATAGGCTTTCTTTTTTCTTTAAATAATATAAAGATAATGAAGGCTATAATCATTGTAATAGATGAGTAAACATATAATAGTTTAAGCCCTGCTGCATTGAATGTCATAATTAATCCAACAAGAACTGGTGTAATTGATTGAGCTAGCATTGAGAATGTGTAATAGCGCCCAGTGTAAGTTCCAATATTCTTACTTGAAGACACTTCCATCAACATTGGATATGAGTTCGCATTGATTAATGCCCAACCAAATCCACAGTATGCACTAAAGATGAAGAAAGGCCATGCTTCAGGAGTTGCTGATTGTGCGCCAAATCCGCCTAAAATTGCAATATAGAATGTACATCCTAAGAAACCGAAGATGATAGAAATTAGACCGAAGATAACACATTTTTTTCTTCCGTGTTTGCTTGGCCAATTTAGAGTTCCTAAGAATGTAAGAATTGAAGTAACAGTAAGAATAATCGTAAATGTACCACCAATACCATCACTACCTAAAATATCTTTACAAAATAAACCATTAAATGTTTCAATTGCGTTAAATGACATAAACCAGAAGAAAACAGATAGTAGTAAAATAAAGATATTCTTTTTATCACCTTTACTTAGAGGTTTATCCTCTTTAATTTCTTCAAAAGTTTCGGCGTATTTTTCACCTAATTCCATATCTTCTTTAGTTTCAGCTAATATTTTGTTTTCATTGATTTTGAAAATAAGAAGTGATACAGCAGCAATCATAAATACACTTGCTACAATAAATACGATTAGTACGTTATATGGGAATAATTCTTTATTTTCATTGATAGTCTTTGAAAAAGGTAAAATCATTGCAAGTCCACCAGCTAAAATAGCACCTAAGTAACCTACAAAGTTAATAAGTCCATTAGCTTTAGAACGAAGAGGCTTTGGTGTAACATCTGGCATTAATGCAACTGCAGGGTTACGATACATATTCATAATTAATAATACCGCAAGCATCATTATAATTGTGCCAACTAAATTGTTAATCATGAACATTACGGGAATGAATGGGAATACTATTGCGGCACTCACCATACCGATAACAATATAAGGCATTCTTTTACCATATTTTGATTTTGTTTTGTCTGATAAACGCCCGAATAATGGTAACATGAAGATTGATAAAATATTGTCACAAGCCATTATGATACCAATGATATAAGTTAATTGTTTACCTTCAAATTTTTGTTTTAATAATTCTTCTAATAGTAGAGGACAGTAGTGATTATATACTTGCCATAACATTAGAATTGAGAAGAAAGCTGCTCCGATTATTAAAGTTCTTTTATTGTTGAGTTTTAATTCTTTGTTATTTGACATAGCTTCTTTTCCTTTCATTTCATATAGTATACCATATTTTGATTATTTTATCAAGAAAGTGACTTTTCTTGCATTTGTATTGTAAAAATTTGCGAAAGTGGTATAATATACTTCGTGTGAGGCGTGTATGAAAAAGAAAACTAGTAATAAACAAGACTTAATTTTAAAAGATAAAAATATATTAAAAGGACTATTAATACTATCACTACCTGTAATGCTTAATAATATCTTAAAGTCTTTCCATGATATGGTCGATATTATTTTAGTAGGTAATATGGATAGAGATGTGGCAATTAGAACTGCTCAAAAAGGTGCTATCGGTTTTGTAGGACCAGTTTTATCAATCTGTATGTCACTAGCTGCTGGTTTGATGATAGCAGGTGTTGCGATTATCAGTCAGTATATAGGAGCCAAAAGAGAAGATAAAGCTAAAAAAGTGAGTGGTCAATTATTATTATTATGCATCATTGTTGGTGTTGTTTTTAATATTATTTTATATTTCTCAACTCCATCTATTTTAGATATGATGAAGGTATTGCCTGATGTTAGAGAACCGGCAATAAAATACTTGCAAATTAGATCATTTGAATTAGTAGGCTTATTTATCTTTTATGCTTATCAAGCTTCCTGTCAAGCATCTGGTGATACGATTAATCCAGTTATTTGGAATGTAGCATCGATTGTTATAAATATGGTTTTAACTTCATTATTTGTATTAGGATTCGATATGGATTTAACAGGCGCTGCGATTGCAACTGTAATTGCTAATAACATTATTATTTTACCTTGTATAATTCATATGTGTAAGCGTAATTATACTAAGTTAGAATTAAAAGATTTAGTACCAAATTGGCACTATATTGGTAAATTATTTAAATTAGGTTTACCATCTGCAGCTAGCCAAGCATTTACATCATTAGGCTTTTTAATGATTAATACAATGATGTCATCTCATTTGCAAAATTTACAAGATGGTGCAAGTGTATTAAGTGCAATAACAACAGGTAATAGAATTAATTCAATGTTATTATTCCCTGCTATGGGAGTTGGCACAGTACTGTCTACATATGTAGGACAAAATATTGGGGCTGGAAATGTAAAAAGAGCCAAAAAGACATTCGTTTATGCTGTATTTTTATCAATGATAATTTCCGTAGTTGGAATTTTAATTTTAATGCCATTAAGAGGTGCTGCCGCATCTGCAATGGGTGCTGAATCATCTGAACTTGAACTATGTAAACAATATTTATACTATTTACTATTAGGTTTACCACTGATGAGTATTTTCCAATGTTTTAATGGGGTTTTCCAAGGCGCTGGTCGTACTGAATTATCTCTTACATTATCAACAATTCGTCTGTGGGTATTCAGAGTTCCTGTATTATATTTAATGCTATTTGTATTTGATATAGGGATTAAATCAGTATGGATTTGTATGAATATTAGTAACTTTGGTGCATTTTTCTTAGGCGCATTCTTATACTTATTAGTAGATTTTAAACCACGTATTAGTGGCATAAAGAAAAAATTATCTAAAGAATTAGAGGTGGCTTAAAATGGCTAAAAATCATATCGTTTTATTTAATCCAGAAATTCCTCAAAATTCTGGTAATATTATGCGTACTTGTGCGGGGACTGACACAAAACTTCATTTTATTAAACCACTTGGCTTTTCATTAGATGAAGCTCATTTAAAAAGAAGTGCAGTTAATTATATTGAACATGTTGATTTTGTAGTTTATGAAAACTTTGAAGAATTTTTAAGTAAAAATCATGGTAAAATGTATTTCTTAACTAGATATGGAATGAAAACACCACATGAGTTAAAACTTGATGATCCGAATGAAAATTATTATTTCGTAATTGGCAAAGAATCAACAGGTGTGCCAAAAGAAATATTGAGAGAACATTTAGAAGATTGTATTCGTATTCCTACTAATGATAAAATTCGCTCACTAAATGTTAGTAATGTTGCGGCGGTCGTAATATTTGAAGCACTTCGTCAACAAGATTATAATGACTTAGATCGTTTTGAGCCAGAAACTCTAAAAGGAAAAGATTGGCTATTAAAAGATTAATATTAATTATTATTATGCATATCATAATAATATGAAGAAGAATAAGTCAAAAAAAGAAATTTCTAAAAAAAATGAACATTTAGATGAGGATGTAAGTTCTCATTTATGTATTGATGCAAGAGAGCGATATGATTACTTGAATTATTTAAGTGATGAAATTGCTGAGCATTCAAGAAATGAAGTTCCTAATGAAAGATAAGTATAAAAACTTATCTTTTTTTTGCACCTTTTTTGGGCTTTATGCATATAAATAAAAGTGTATAAGGTGGCGATGTTATGGAATTATTAAATGTGATTAATAATTTTAAAATTAATGGGGAAGTAGAATTGACAAAAAGAATAAATGATGGATTGATTAATAATTCTTTTTATGTGTGCACCGATAAAAATAGAAAATATATTCTTCAACAAATAAATAATTTTGTTTTTAAAAATCCTAAAGATATAGTTAAAAATATAGTTGTTGTAACAAACCATTTAAAAAATAAAGTAGATGAAAAGAATCTTGAATTGGTATTAACAAAAAATAATGATTACCTTTTAGAGTTAAACAATAAAATTTATAGAATGTATGATTATATAGATAATTCATATACTCTACAAATTAAAGATTTAGATAATCAAAAAATCTTTGAAATAGGTAAGATTATTGGAAAGTTTCATGCAAATTTATATGATTTAGATATTAAGAGTGTTAAAGAAACAATCAAAAATTTTCATAATACACCTGATAGAATTGAAAAGTTATTTAATTCGTATAATTTATGGACATTAAACAATGATGATTTAATGATTGAAGAATATATTGACTTTGTTAAAAAAGAAATTGATAGATTATCAATTATAGAAAATAAAATTGAAGTAGGAAGTTTAAAAAAACATATTATCCATAATGATACAAAATTAAATAATATAATGTTTGATAAAAAAAGTAATAAAGCCAAGTGCTTAATTGATTTTGACACAGTAATGCCAGGTAGTGTTTTGTTTGATATTGGCGATGCATTAAGATCATTAGGCTCAAATGCATTAGAAGATGAACAGAAATTTAGTATTATAGATTTTGATGATTTAAAATATTACTGTTTTATGATAGGATATTTATCACAAATGAGTGATAAGTTAACAGAAGAAGAATTAAACTTAATTCCACATAGTATTTATACAATTACTATGGAGTGTTCAATAAGGTTTATGACAGACTTTTTAGATGGCAATAAATATTTTCACATTGACTATCCAAATCATAATTTAATAAGATCGTTAAATCAAATGACTTTAGCTAAAAAAATATTAACTAAATTAAATAGTTTGAATAAAAATACAATACTTTTATATGAAAGACTTGCGAAAAACAAATAAAATCATTTTATAAATGAAATAATTTGAAAAAGTGACCCAAATGTTGTATAATAGTAATAAGAATTTGTAAAAGGAGGCTTTTATGAATAGAATATTACGATTATTGTTCATTGGGTCATTTACTTTATTGTTTTTAGCAAGCTGTGGTGAGAATCCCTCTACTTATATAATGCCAACAACAATGTTTACAGTAAATTCATATGTTAGTGATAATGCGGTATTCCAAGAAAGGGAAAACGTAATAATTAATGGTCAGTCTGAAGAAGGAGCTTTAATTAAGGGAACTTTGAAAAAAGACAATCGTACCATAAAAGAATTCTCTGATGTAGTTGATGAAAAAGATGAGTTTATGTTGTCATTTACTGCTCCTAAAGCAAGTTTAGATGAATATCAAATAACTATTGATGATGGTGTTCATACTTTGACTATTAATAATATAAGATTTGGTTCAGTATGGGTTATTACAGGTGAAGATTTTAAAATAAAAACATTGACTAGTGAACCTACTGAAGAAATATCACCTAAAATTTCTTTATATGATGGAAGTAAATGGACTACAAATATGTTTAATCAAGATGAGTTTTCACAATTTGTTTTGCTTTATGCAAATAAATTAGCTGAAAAATTATCAATGCCATTAGGTATTATTTCTGCTGTTGTTGATAAAGCCCATATTGATTCATGGCTAAATCCTTTGACAACTGAAGATAATTTAAGAATTAAAAAGTTTCTTACTGATACTAATCGCTTCATAGAAATTGGTGATTCTTATTTTGAAAATTATGATACAATGTGTTCTGTTTATAAACAAATGATAGAACCTATTAGTAATCTATCTATTAAAGGAATTATTTGGAAACAAGGTATCAGTAACTTAGAAGATTATCTAAAAAATAGTGGGTATGCCTTTAAAGGTGTTAATTATTTTAGAGATTATCAATATGTATTAACTCAAGTATTTAATGATTTATATAATGTATTTGGTAGCGATGTTGATATGTTCATTTTACAACAAGGATCTTCAGACCATGAATACGCTTCTTTACTAAGAGAAGCACAAGCATCCGCAACTTATTTATTAAAATATACAAATGTTATTACTACATATGGTTATGAAGATGACGAGTTGTTAATGAATAGTATTGCTAATGCTGTATATGAATATACTTATGAAAACCACCGCGATTATTTATCTCCTAACTATATAAATTCTATTAGTGGGGATGATTATATAAAAATTATGTTTAATAATTGTTCATCTTTATTAATTGAAGAAGAATATTTTGGCCTTAAAATTTACGATCAAAATGGCGAACTTATAGAATTAGAAGTTGTCGTTGAGGACAATTGGCTTAAAGTAATTTTACCTGAACCTATAGAAGGAGAAGCTGCTGTTAAAATTAAGCTAATTGAATATGCACAAGGTGCTGATATCGATGACAGTAATTTAAAAAATGAAAATGGAATTGGTGTAGTGCCTTTCGTAATTAAATTTAATATAGAATAATAGAGGTGTTTTTATGAACAGACATCAAGCACGTATTTGTGCAATGCGTATTTTATATGCTTATGATATTAATGAAACTATAATTAATATAACAGATAAAGAAGATATTGTTAACTTCTTAGAAAATATCTCATTTTTTGTTAATCCAGATTTTCGATTTGGTGAAACCGAGGAAATGGATAAACAAATTAAGTATGATTTATATAATAATGAATTTGTTTCTGAGTTGGTTTTATTAGTAGTCAATAATATGAATAAAATTGATGAAGTAATTTCTGCTGCTTTGACTGATTATACAATTGACCGCTTATCATATGTTGATCGTGCAATTATTAGAATTGCAGCGGCTGAAATGTTACATACAACATTACCTCATCATATCATCATTAATGAAGCAATTGAGATAACAAAAGAGTATAGTAACTTAGATGATGGTACTCAATCTCGATTTACTAATAAATTATTAGACCAAATTAGTACAAGCTTAGGAAATATTAATGAATAATAATGAATATTTTAAAAATGTTAGATTTTTAACTGTTTCTGCTTTAAATAGATATATTAATTATAAATTTGAAATTGATGAACATTTAAAAGAAGTATACTTGCAAGGTGAAATTTCCAATTTTAAACGCTCTGGTAAGCATATGTATTTCTCTATCAAAGATGAATATAGTGAAATTAGCGCTATGATATTTTATCCATATACTGAAAACTTACAGTTTAACCCTAGTGATGGTATGGTTGTACAAGTAATGGGAGCAGTGAAAGTATATGAAAAAAGAGGTACTTATTCAATTGTTGTTAAAAAAATGGTTCAAGAAGGAATAGGAAAGCTATATCAAGATTTCTTAGATTTAAAAGAAAAACTTCAAAAAGAAGGATTATTTGATATTAAACATAAAATGCCGATTCCAAAATATCCTAAAAAGATAGCAGTTATTACCGCAGCAACTGGTGATGCTATTCATGATATAATTTCAACTTTTGAAAGAAGACTTCCACTGGCAAGCTTAACTTTATTTCCTGCGTTAGTTCAAGGAGCTGATGCTCCAAGAGACTTAATTAGAGCACTAAAAGAAGTTTATGAAAAAAATGAATTTGATTGCTTGATAATTGGACGCGGTGGTGGAAGTTTCGAAGATTTATCATGCTTTAATGATGAAAAATTAGCTAGAACACTTTTTGCTTCACCTATTCCAACTGTTTCGGCGATAGGACATGAGGCTGATTTTACAATATGTGACTTTGTTTCTTCACTTAGAGCTCCTACTCCAACAGGAGCAGCGATGCTTTTAACAAAAAATAAAGAAGATATTATTCAAAATATTGAGCTTGAAGCAAGTAGAATTGAAAGAAATTTTAAATATCGTATTCAATATTTTGAAAAACAATTAGTGGTTATTGAAAAGAACTTAAATCAATTATCCCCTAAAATGAAAATTGAAAATAATTTACATTTATTATCACAGTATCAATACCGCATTAATACAAATTTTTTAAACAAAATAAATAAACTTGAACATCAAGTCAATGTAATTACTAAGTCAATTGATGGTAAAATAATTCTTGGTAGAGTTGATAAATCAATTGAAGATGTTAAACATTATGAAACAATTTTAAAACAAAAAATTAAACATACATATGATCAGAACAATCTTACTTTAGTTAATATTATTGATCGTTTAACTAATTTAAATCCATTAAATATCATGAAAAAAGGTTATGGAATAATATACCAAAACAATAATGTTATTGACAAAGTTGAAAAAGTTAATTTAAATGAAAATATAGATATTAGATTGTCAGATGGTATGATAAATGCTTTGGTAATTGATATTAAGAAAATGAAAAATGAGGAATAAGTAATGAAAAAAATGAGTTTTGAAGAATTAATGAATGAGCTTTCTAAGATTGCTGATGAATTAGAAAATAATTCTCTTTCTTTAGAAGAATCTATTGAAAAGTATCAAAAGGGAATTGAATATTGTGCTGAATGCAGAAAAATTTTAGAAGAAGCTAAAAAAGTTGTTGTTACAAAAATGTCTGAGGGAGAAGAAGTCCCATTTAAATAAAAAGATAGGAGTGGTTTAATGCTTACTACATTAACTGTTCAAAATTTTGCGATTATAGATAATTTAATGATTGATTTTTCAGAAGGTTTTACTGTTTTAACAGGTGAAACTGGTGCTGGTAAGTCTATTATCATTGATGCTATTGGGTTATTATTAGGAGATAGAGCTTCTACTTCTATGATTAGAGTAGGAGCAAAAAAAGCAATTGTTGAAGGTGTTTTTGCAGGTTGTGATGAAAAAATTACCTCAATTCTTGATGAATTTGGAATTGAAGTCGCTGATAATGAGATAATTATTAGACGTGAGATTAGTGAAAATGGTAAAAGTACAATTAGAATTAATGGGATTTTATCCACATTATCACAGCTTGAAGCCATCACAAGACATTTAGCTGATATCCATACACAAGAAGATAATAAGAAGTTATTTGATACACTTAATTATGTTGAGTTAATTGATGATGAAAGTAGTTTAGCGATATTAGAATCGTATAAAATTGCTTTAGGAAATTATAAGGCAGCTTTAAAAGAATATAACCGTCTTAAGAACGTTTCATCTAATGAGCTTGATAAACAAGATTATCTCAAATATCGTTTAAAAGAACTTGATAATGCTAATTTAAAATTTGGTGAAATTGATCAACTTGAATATGAAGCAACAAGTTTAAATAACTATGACAACATTTTCAAAAATTTGTCATTAATAAAAACTACTTTCGATGAGAATAATATTGTTGAGTCATTATATAATGTTAAAAATTATTTAGAAAAGTTAGCTTCGTATGATGACAAATATAATAATTATTTAGAAATATTAAATGATTGTTATTTTAATTTAGACGATTTATCTCAAGAAATGGCCAATAAGTTAAATCATTTAGAATATGATGAAAAAAGATTAGATGAGATAAATGCTAGAATCGGTGTAATTCAGAGCTTACTTTTTAAATACCACATGAATTTAGAAGATTTAATTGAATATCGTGAATCTTTAAGAAAAGATATTGAACAATTTGAAGCTTATGATTACTATTTGGAAAAAGCAGAAAAAGAAGTTATTTCTTCTCATCAAGAATTAGTCCACGTCGCAAAAGCACTAACTACTAAACGTCTTAATAATGCACATTCTTTAACAGAAAGTATCCGTGAAACACTTAAAGATTTGTATTTAGAGAAAGTGCAGTTAGAAATAGTATTTCAAGATGCTAATTATCAAGATCCATTTGAAGGTAGTGCATTTAAAAATAATGGTGCCGATACTATTAATATAATGATTTCGTTCAATGTTGGTGAACCAATGAAAGAATTATCTAAAGTAGCATCTGGTGGTGAAATGTCACGTGTAATGCTTGCCATTAAAACTCATTTAATAAAGAATTTATCTTTATCAACAATGATTTTTGATGAAATTGATACAGGTATTAGTGGTGATGTTGCACAAGCAGTTGCAATGAAAATGAAAAAGATTAGTCAAAATACGCAAGTGCTATCGATTACTCACTTACCAATTGTTGCAGCTGCAGCTGATCATCATTTCTATATATCTAAGAATTTAAAAGATGATCGAACAATCACTTCTATTAAAGAACTAGATCAAAATGAAAGAGTCAAATGTATTGCCAAGATGCTTTCAGCTACTGCTTCAGAAGAAGTATCTACAACATTAGCATCTGAAATGGTAAGTAATTACAAAAATATAAAATTATAATAAATTAATAACAAAAAGTGTCTTTAATTCCATTTATTAAAGATGCTTTTTTTATGTTTTTAGGGAATAATATAAAAAAAGATAAATTTAAAATTTTATCTTTTTTAATGGAGGTGATAATTAGTGAAAAAAGTATTGATTAAATTTTCATTTCTACTTTCGTTAATTTCTATTTTTAGTATACTTTTCTTACCTAATACATTAGTTTTCGCAGATAATTCTAATAAAGTATACTTGGGTGGAGACACAATTGGGTTAAAATTAGATACTGGAGTATATATAGCGGGGAAATATGAAGTATCAACAAAAGAAGGCAAGAGTTCTCCTTGGATAAGATCTGATGTAGAAATAGGCGACAAAATAGAAAAAATTGATTATTTAGTTGTAAATTCAGTTGATGATATAAAAAATTGCTTGTATAATACAAAGAAAGATTCTGTTTCACTAACTGTTAATCGTAAAGGTAAGACAATTGATACAACTATTAATGTTTGTAAAACTGATAATGGTAGTGTTTCTTTAGGGTTATATCTAAAAGATAAAATGTTAGGAGTTGGTACATTAACATTTATTAATCCTAATAATAAAACATATGCCTCACTCGGACATGGAATAATTGATAATAAAATTGAATATGGAAATATTGATGGTGAATTATTATACTCAAATGTAGAATCAATAAAAAAAGGTGTGCCTGGATCACCGGGAGAAAAAAGAGCAAGTTTAACGAATAATCATTTAGGAAATATTCTTACTAATTCAGCAACTGGTGTATATGGAATTGTATCTTCAAAAAGTTTTATCAATAAACATCGGTTAGTAGAAGTTGCTGAGCCTAATGAAGTTAAAACAGGACATGCATACATACTAACAGTTGTTAAAGAACAAGAAATTGCAAAATTTGATATTGAAATAATTGAAGTTGTTAAACAAAATTCAAGAAACATTAAGGGAATGAAAATTAAAGTTACTGATGAAAATCTATTAAAGACAACTGGTGGTATAATTCAAGGGATGAGTGGAAGTCCAATTATACAAAATGATAAGTTAGTTGGAGCAGTTTCTCATGTTAGTATTGAAAACCCTACAATTGGTTATGGAATATTTGCAAAGTGGATGTTAGATGATGCAAATAATATAAAAATTAACAATTAATGACAAAAAATAATCAAAATTTTCGAAAAATTGTTAAAAAAATGAATAAAATAGTCGAAACAAAAACATTTTTTTGTAAGAAAAAATAAAAAATGTATATTTACTTGCAAAAAATCGGCATATTTGGTAAAATATTTCCATAGGGGGATATACAATATGCAAAAATTACGATTAATGGTTGCTGATCAATCTGAAGAAAGATTAGCGACTATCCAAGATTATTTTAAAGGGCATGAAAATATCATGCTTGTCGGAACTTATACCGATGGTAACAGTTTACTTAATTCATTACGAGTAACAGATGTTGATGTACTAGTCATTGACTTAGTGTTAAAAGAGATAGATGGAATGTCAGTATTAGAAGAAATGAATGACTCTCCTAATAAGTATCATATTCCAAAGAAGGTTATAGCAACATCACCTTTTACAAGTAGCTTTATTACGAATAAATTAACTAAAAATAAAGTTGATTATATTTTATTACAACCAATTAAAATGAACTCACTACACAATTTAATAATTGATTTAGTAGAAAGTTCTAATCGTAAATTAAGTAACGATTTTTACAATTTAGATTTAGATGTTAAAATCACTGAAATTCTACATGAAATAGGAGTACCTGCACACATAAAGGGCTACTTATATTTAAGAGAAGCTATAACAATGGTTTTTCATGATGTAGAATTATTAAGTTCTATTACTAAAATATTATATCCAGAAATAGCTTCTAAGTTTGCGACTACCGCATCAAGAGTAGAAAGAGCTATTAGACATGCAATTGAAGTCGCATGGATAAGAGGTAATGTAGAAACAATTAGTGATATCTTTAGTTATACTATCAGTTATAATAAGTCAAAACCTACTAATTCAGAATTTATTGCCATGATTGCTGATAAATTGAGAATTGAACAACGTAAATTTGAACGTGTAAAATTAATGGGATAAATAAAAAAGCATTGATGAATAAAAATTCACAATGCTTTTTCTTTTTATTGTAAAAATAATAGATTTTTGATATAATAATATCAGTTAATTAGCTAAAAAGTGTAACAATTAAGCTAATGATAGGAATTAATACCATTGCACTTGCTAAAATAACGATGCAAACTTTACCCCACCATGTTTTGCTTGGATTACCATGAACGATAATTTCTTGGTCGCCATTAGCTTTAGTTTGTTTTGTTATAAATTTTTGTTTAGGTTGGTTATTTTTACTCATAATTTACTCCTTATTGTTTTAAATTTTACACGTAATATATTATACCACATTTTTTAAAAAAAGGGAAGTGATATTATTCAAAAAAATAAAATAATTTTCCATATTGACATGAATTGCTTCTTTGTGAGCTGTGAAATCGCTGAAAATCCGGAATTAGAGGGGAAACCAGTGGTAGTTGCACCTAGTGCTTCTAGAAGAAAAAGTATTATTTTAACGGCAAATTATGAAGCAAGAAAGTTTGGTGTCCATTCTGCAATGCGATTGCAGGACGCACTTAGACTTTGTCCTAATTTATATGTTGTTGATTCTAATATGGAAACATACGTAAGATATTCAAATGATTTTTTTAATTACTTTTACTCTATCACTCCTCTTGTAGAACCAGGCAGTATAGATGAAGCTTTTTTGGATGTAACTAATCTTTGTATTGGTGATAATGTTTTTGAAAATGTAATGAATTTAGCAAATAAAATTCAACAATATTTATTAGTTAATCTTCATTTGCCTTGTAGTATTGGTATTGGACCAAATAAGTTTCTAGCGAAGATGGCTTCTGATATGAAAAAACCGCTAGGGATCACAATTCTAAGAAAAAGAGAAGTTCCTAAATTGATGTGGCCATTACCTGTTGAAGATATGCCGGGTGTTGGAAAAAAGACCTTGCCATTATTACATATGATTAAAATCAAAACAATTGGTGATTTAGCAAATTTCAAAGATTTAAAAATGTTAAAAGATATGGTTGGGGAAACTAATGCTCAAGCATTAATGGCTCACGCAAGAGGTGAAGGTGATACTGAAATTAATACTCACCGTTATACTGATGTATCTTCAGTTAGTAATTCACAAACATTTGATAATGATGAGTATTCACCTAGAATAATTAAAGACACACTAAAAGTTCTAATGAATTCTGTAGCTTATCGAATTGATAAAAAAGAATATTTGGCTGGCAATGTTACATTACAAATTAAATATAGTAATTTTTCCAGTCTAACAAGATCCAGAAATCTCGAAAGGCCAACAGCTGATGAAAAAGAATTGTATCGTGCTGTAGAAGAAATATATGATGATTATGTAAACGAAGAAATTGGCATAAGATTAATTGGGGTTGCGGTTGGAAAACTTGTTAAAAATAAAATTACGCAATCACAAATGACTATTTTTGATGAATTAACACCTAATCAAAAAACAGAAACTGTTGATAAATTGATTAATTCTATTAATGAGAATTTTGGCAGTGATACAATAGTAATAGGTGTCAAAAAAACAAAAACAGAGCATAAAGATATTATGCAACATAAGCGACCACCAGAGGTGTTCAAACGTTAGCACTTGCAAAAATAGCTCTTTTATGGTATAATATTAATACTTATTGGATTATCTTGTTATAGAAAGGAGATAAGTGTGTATGGGAAAAGCTAAAAAGAAAAAATTAGTATTATTTAGACATAAATTTTGGACTTTTGTTTTGAGAATAATTGCACAACCTTTATTTTGCTTGTTATATAAGTTTAAAGGTCAAAAGTTTAATTTAAAGAAAAATGGCCCTCATATAATTCTTTGTAATCATACTAATAATATAGATCCAATTCTATTATCAACAACCTTTAATACACCTATTTATTATGTTGCATCAGAACAATTGTTCTATAGAGGCTTTCTATCTAAATTATTGATTTATTTATTTGGAATAATTTCCAAGTCCAAATCAATGCCTGATGCTTCAACAATTAAAAATATTAAAAGAATAATTGATGAAAAAGGATCTGTAGGCATGTTTGTTGAAGGTAATGTTACTTTTACGGGTGAAAATCCTGAAACTCCTTTTGCGGTATGTAAACTAATTAAGTTTTTGAAAGCGCCGGTTTTACTTTATCGTATGCATGGATTATATCTTTCATCACCTCGTTGGGCTTTTAATAAAAGAAGAGGTAAAACTTATGGGGAAATCGCAAAAATTATTCAATATGATGAATATTCAAAATTAAGTGATCAAGAGTTATTTGATTTAATTGTCGAAAACTTATATGTTAATTGTTATGATGATCAAGCAAAGAATCCTATTATATATAAAGGCGAAAACTTAGCAGAAGGGATTGAAAGACTTTTAGTCGTTTGCCCTAATTGTGGAAGTATTGAGTCAATACATTCTAAAGGTGATGAATTTGAATGTTTAGAATGTAAATCAATTGGAAAATTTAATCATTATGGAATGATTGAATCTGAAAGTTATAAATTTGCCAATCTAATTGAATATGATTATAATGTAAAAAAACAATTTATTAATAATTTAAAGCACAATAATATTGTCTATAGTTGTAAGGTTGAAGTTTTTAATATTGTTAAACCTAAACGAGTTTCATTAGGATTCAATGTCGTAAGTATTGATAAAGAAAAAATTGAAATTATTTTTCCAAATGAAACAAGAGTTTATACATATGATAGGGTTTCTCAAGTATGTATTCAATCTAAAAATCAAATAATCATTTATTTATCAGATGGGAACATTGTATTATTAAAAGGCGATAATAATTTTAAACCATATTTGTTCTTAATGGTTTTCCAATATTATAAAAATTTATATAGTACTGATACTGTGATAGAAATAGAAAAATTAGGAGTATGATATGCTAACTGATAAATATATTTTATCAATTGATCAAGGAACTACTAGTACAAGATGTATTATCTTTGATTCATATGGTCAAATTAAAGGCCTTTCCCAAATGGAGTTTACACAAATTTGTCCACAAAGTGGATGGGTTGAGCATAATGCCTTAGAAATTTGGGAAACTGTTTGTCAAACAATGCGAGGAGCATTGAACAATGCTAAAATTAATATCAATATGATTAGTGGTATTAGTATTACAAATCAGCGCGAAACTACTGTTATATGGAATAAAAAAACTGGTTTACCTGTCTATAATGCTATTTGTTGGCAATCTCGTCAGTCACAAGATATTTGTGAAGACTGGATAAAAAAAGGATACAATGAAATTGTAAAAGAAAAAACTGGATTAATAATTAACCCATATTTTTCTGCAAGTAAAATAAGATGGCTTTTAGATAAAATTGAAGTTGATGATGTTAGCGATTTGCTGTTTGGTACAATTGATTCCTTTTTAGTATGGAAATTATCGAATGGAAAATATCATGTAACAGATTATACTAATGCTTCTCGAACAATGTTATTTAATATAAATACACTTAAATGGGATCAAGAATTACTTGATCTTTGGAATATCCCAGTATGCATTTTACCTGAAGTTGTACCTACTAGTGGAATTAGTGCTTACTGTGAGGTTTTTGATGGGGTTATTATTCCAATTGCTTCCATTGTTGGTGATCAACAAGCTTCATTATTTGGACATTGTTGCTTTAATATGGGAGATGCTAAAAGTACATATGGTACTGGCTGCTTCATTTTAATGAATACTAAAGATACTTTGGTACATTCAAAAAATGGACTTATTACAACAATTGCATGGAATATAGAAGGACGTACTGAATATGCGTTAGAAGGTTCTGTCTTTGTGGCAGGTTCTGCAGTTCAATGGTTACGTGATGGTTTAAGAATTTTTGAAAAATCAAGTGATTGTGAAAACTATCTTAGAAATAAAACTAGTAATGGTGTATATTTAGTACCGGCATTTGTTGGTTTAGGAACACCTTATTGGGATAATGATGCAAGAGGAGCGATTTTCGGCCTTACTAGAGCATCTTCAATTGAGGATGTTGTAACTGCGACAATTGAATCTATTGCTTATCAAGCATCTGATGTTATTGATGTTATGAAAGAAGAAGCTTCCGCAAATATGGAATATTTAGGCGTAGATGGTGGTGCTTCATCAAATAATTACTTAATGCAATTTCAAGCTGATATTTTAAACGCGAAATTGATTAGACCTATTTGTTTAGAAATGACTGCTTTAGGCTCAATGTATTTAGCTGGTTTAGCCTTAGGAATATATGAAAACATTGATGAAATTAGAAAAATGCATCAAGTTCAAAAAGTATTCTTTGGCCATATGACAAATAGTGAAAGAATGGAAAAATTAGATAAATGGCATACTGCTGTTAAAGCAACTATGCAATTTAAGTAAGGAGATTACTATGAGATTAAGAAGACAATTATTAAAAGTTATTAAATGGGATGATACTAGTGAAGAAACTATCCTTTATCGTTTCCCTATGACTGACCGTGATGAAATTATGTATGGTTGCCAATTAATTGTAGGCCCTGCCCAAGTAGGTATCCTAGTAAAAGAAGGGGAAATTGCTGATGTTTTTGGACCTGGACGTCATACATTAGAAACTAGAAATATTCCTGTTTTATCAAAAATTATGGGTTTACCATGGGGGTTTGATTCACCTTTTAAATGTGATGTTTATTATGTTAATACTAAACAATTTATTAATTTAAAATGGGGAACAAGCAATCCGGTTCCTATGCGTGATAAAGATTTTGGACCAATTAGAATTCAAGCTTTTGGGAAATATGCTTTTAAAGTTAAGGTGCCAGTAAAATTCATTCAAGAAGTTTCTGGAACAAATGGCACATATACTATTGATTCTTTAAAAGAACATTTAAAAAGTATTTTCGTTTCAGGCTTTGCTGATGCATTAGGAGAAGCAAATATTCCTGCCCTTGATATTGCATCAAAATATGCAGAATTATCTGATGTTTTAAAAGGAACTTTAGAAAAACCTTTTGATGATATGGGATTAGAAATTACACAAATGTACATTGAAAATGTTTCTTTCCCTGAAGAAGTGGAAAAAATACTTGATAAACGTACTTCCATGGGTGTTATTGGTGATAAAATGGGTACTTATGTTACTTATGAAGCTGCTAATGCAATGAGAGATGCTGCTAATAATCCTAGTGGTGGAGCAGCTGGTGCTGGTATGGGACTTGGAGCTGGTGTATCACTAGGTCAAATGATGGCTGGTTCATTGTCTAATGTAAAAGATGAGCCAGTAGTTCAACCAGTACAAGAAGAAAAAGTTAAATGCCCTAGTTGTGAAAGCTTAATTAGTAAAAATGCTAAATTCTGCTCTGAATGTGGATTTAAATTACCTGTCGAAAAATTCTGCCCTAATTGTGGTGCTAAAACATTACCTGAGGCTAAATTTTGTACTGAATGTGGTCAAAAATTATAGTAGGTAAATAATGGAAAATATTGAAACTGAAGTTGTTGAAAAAGTTGAAAACCAAGTCTATAAATGTCCTGGTTGTGGAGCTAATTTAAAGTTTGACCCTGAATCTTCATCAATGACTTGTGAATATTGTGATTATTCTTTGCACATTGAAGGCGAAGAATCCGATAAAGAAATTGATTTTAATGAGGAACAATTACCATTATGGAATGATGAAACTAAAATGGTAAGATGTAAAAATTGTGGCGCACAAAATATCATTGATACAAAAACCTTATCAACAATATGTCCATTTTGTGGTTCATCATCAGCAATAGTAGATGATGAAATCAAAGGATTAAAGCCAAATCGTGTTATTCCTTTTAAAATATCAGCTAATGATTCAGTTGAAGTCTACCGCACTTGGATAAAAAAGAAATTATTTGCGCCTAAAAAATTAAAAAAGGCTATTCCAAATCCAAATATTAATGGTACTTATATTCCGTCTTGGACATATGATACAACTACTTTCACCAAATATAGTGGAAGACTAGGTAAATATTATACTGTTGTAGTAGGTAGTGGAAAGAATAGAAGAACTGTTACTAGAATTAGATGGTATAGTATCAAAGGAGTTCATCAATCTGCTTTTGATGATATTCTAGTATGCTCTTCGAGAAAAATTGATCAAAATAGTTTAGAAAGATTATCACCATACAATACAAATGATTCATTTGAGTATGATAATCGATTTTTAGTTGGTTTTTCCGCAGAACACTATTCTATGGATGTAAAATCTGGCTTTAATAGAGCATGTACAATTGCTGATACTAGAATTAAACAGCAAATTTTAAGTAAGTATCACTATGATGTAGTTGGTAATTTTTCGATGAAGACTACTCATGATAAAATTACTTATAAGTATGTTCTATTACCTTTGTGGATATGTTTCTTTAAATATGTTAATAAACAATATGAGTTTAAAGTTAATGGTGAAAATGGTAAAATTATTGGTAAATATCCTATTTCAGTACCAAAAGTAGTAATAACAGTTTTATTATCTTTATTGATTGTTATTGCTGTTTTGGTTTTAATTGGTTTTGTTTACGGAGGTTAAAATGAGAATTACATTAGATGTTCTAGAAGAATTTTTAAAAGAAGATCATGCACAAAGTGATTCTTTGGCAAAACTTCTGTATAATAGTAAACAAGAAATTACTGTTAGCTTTATAGCGAAAGCAACCGGCGTGGTATCAGGGGTAGAAACTGCCATGTCAATGATGAAAAATTCTGCTCCAACTATTCGTTATAACATTGTTAAAGAGAGTCAAAAGCATGTTAATCGCGGCGATGTAATCGCAAGCGTAAAAGGCAAAGTAGTAGATATTTTAAGAACTTATCGCGTAGCCCTTAATATTATTGAAAGAATGTCAGGAATTGCTTCAAGCGCTAATAAATATGTATTAGAGCTAAGAAACACTGATTCAATTGTAGTATCAAGAAGATCATTAACACCTTCAATTAGAGAATTAGAAGTTAAAGCTATTAATGATGGTGGTGCATCTTTATTTGGTGATAATCTTAATGATATCATGATTTTAAGTAAAGAACATTTAGCATTATATGATAGTATTACAAATGCTTGTGAAATAATAGACTCTAAGAATAAACTTAATAATCCCTACTGGATTGAAGTAGAAGATTTAGATGAATTCTATGAAGCTAGCTCATCTAGTTGTTATGGTATTATTATGATTAATTTTAATCATGATATGATAGATGAGGCATTAGAACTTAATACAAATGGTAAAATATTAGCTTTAGATAATAAAAATATCACTGTTGCTAATATCAGATCTTATGCTTTAAAGAATATTAAGTATATCTTTGTTCCTTGTACAACATTAGGATATAAAGCTTTAGATGTTGAATTTAAAGCACTACAAAGGCTAAAAAAAGTTAAATAAATAAAAGTGAAGTAATTAAATTATTACTTCACTATTTTATTTTTAAGATAATGTTTTGTTACTTTCCTTTTAAAATAAGCATGAGCTATATTGACACCGAGAATTGATCCGAGTGTTGATGATGCCATAAATGCTAAATATTTAATAATTTGAATAAATTTGAAGCTTTCATTTCTTAAAAATATAAAGCCAATAATTATTAAGATTGAACTGATAATGATACCATTAATTATGCCTTTTTTCTTTTCAATAATACCTGTAAGTATTCCCACAATTAAAAAGTAAACTAATAATACGAAAAATGAGGTTAATCTTAGTGTGTTATCACTACTATCAATTATATTTTTATAAATAAGTAGAGTATAAACAATTAAAATAGGGATAAAAATAATGATAGCAAATCCTAATTCTTTTAGTTTTTTAATGAGATGTTTCATAATATCACCACTAAATTATATGTTAGATAAAAGGAAAAAAGAAGTATGAATGAATTTTTTATAATATGTTGTAGGACTTTTTTAGGTTATTTTATGCTTTTAATACTTCTAAAGATCATGGGAAAAAGAGAAGTAGGTCAGCTTAGCATATTTGATTTATTAATCTTTTTGAGCATTGCTGATATTATGGTAATTGGAATTGAAAATTTTGATGAAAATATTTTTTATGTCATAATTCCTGCTTTAACTTTAATGATTATTCAAAAGAGTTTAGCTTTTTTAATATTAAAAAATAATTTTATTAGATACATTATAGATGGTAAGGAATCTTTGATTGTAAATGATGGAATAATTGATATCAAAGAAATGAAAAAACAATGTTATAACTATGATGATTTGTTTGCGCAGTTAAGAAGTTTGTCAATTAGTTCAATTGAAGAAGTTCAATATGCGATATTAGAAAATAGTGGGCGACTTAGTGTAATAACTTATGAGAATAATAAACAAGATATTTTTCCTCTGCCAATTATAGTATCAGGAAAAGTTAATAAAAATAATTTAAGATATTTAAACCTAGAAAAAAATACCATTGAAAAAATAATTAAAGATAAAAAAATACTTATTAGTGAAATAGAATTTGCTTTTTTAGTAAATAAAAAAGATCTATTAATTTATAATAAAAAAGATAATGCTTCTACTAGTAAACTTAAGTAGAAGCTTTTTTATTGCGTGATATACTTTTTATTTCAAATGTTTTAAAATATATTGAAAGAGTTAAGTAAATAATAGAAATGAATACTGAAATTAGGAAAAAATTGATTGGTAAAATCACTTTAAAATATTGCCCCAAACATACTGTAATTATAGAAATAAGTAAAATATTAACTAGATTTTTAAGATTAAATTTGTATTTTAATTGTTTAATTACTAATGTTACAATAATAATTGTTGAAATAAGAGCTGAAATAATAATTGCGTATAATATAGAGTCAAGATTGATTGATGAAATGTAAGATAAAATCACAATTAAAACGATTTTTAAAATATTCATAATCGTTGAAACTAAAAAAATAGTCTTTTGTCTACCGATAGCTTGCAAAATTGCGCTTGCCGGAGCTTGTAGATAGTATATTATAAAGATAAAAGCGAATTTTTTAATGTATTCGGTACCTAAATTTGTGCCATAGATTAATTTCATATAATCAACTGGAAATAAAAACAATAATATTGAAATAAGTATCCCTGGTACTAACGCAAATTGAAAAGCTTTTTCAATATAGTAATTTATTTTTCTATAATCTTTTAAAGCATAATTTTCTGATATATGTGGTATTAAAGCGGTTGATAAACCGATAGATAGAAAAGAAGCAGAAGTAAGAAGGGGAATGGTATAAGCATTTATAATGGTATACTTTGTTTCGATTGTTGTTTGATTATATCCTAAATTAATAAAGATAGTTGTGTAAATAATAGGTTCAAGGAAATAGGTAATGCTGCCAATGATTCTAGTGAGCGTTGCTGGAAAAGAAAGTTTGAATATTGTTTTTAATTCGTTTTTATTAGAATCATCATCAGTAGGAGGATATTTCTTGATTTTAATTAATAGGTAGATCAAAGAAGCCATTTCCCCAATTGATAGAGCTATTAAAGAAAAAGTGGTAGCTAAAATAACTCCGTATGGCAATAATACATAAATTAGAACTATTGAAAACAATATTCTAAATATTTGTTCTATAAAACTAGCAAGAGCAGGGACTTTTACTTGCTTTCTTCCGTTAAAAAAACCTTTTAATGTATCAGTTAATCCGACTAAAGGAATTAAAAAAATAGCACTTAGGATAGGATATAATAAATTTTCATTATTTAACCATTTCGAAGTAATAATGTTTATACTAACTAATAACCCTATGATTGTTATAATAGATATGATAGTTGATAGTAAAAAACCTTGTTTGATTAATCTTTTTTCTGAATAATTGTGAGTTTTAGCATTTTCTGATACTATCTTACTAATTGTTATGTTAAGACTGAAACTAGAAATGTTGATTAATAGTAATATAGTAGGAAATGCCATAATATAAAGTGCCATTCCTGCGGTTCCTAATAATCTAGTTATGATTATTTTATTCAACAATCCTAATACTTTAATCATTAAACCTGTAGTAACAATAAAAAGTGTTTTATAAAAAAATGAATTTACAAAGTCTTTCTTCATACGATACCTCTTAATATTATATGCGAAAGTAAGAAAATTATAAATAATTAAATTCTTTTTATCAAATGAGTTTAAGAAATTCGAAAAAAATGATATAATAAGATGATATTATGGGATAAAAGGAGTTATTTTATGTTCGATTTTAGTAAATATATTGCAGATGTACCAAATTTTCCAATAGAAGGAATACTATTTAAAGATATTACACCATTATTAGCTGATGGTGAGGCTTTCAAACAAGCAATCAACGTAATCTCTGATTTCGCAAAAAGTTTAGGCGCTGATGTTATTGCGGGGCCTGAATCACGTGGTTTTATTTTCGGTTGCCCAGTTGCTACTAGTTTAGAAGTGGGTTTTGTACCAATTAGAAAGCCAAATAAGTTACCTCGCGAGACAGTATCTGCTACATATGATTTAGAATATGGGCATAATACTTTATGTATGCATAAAGATGCAATTAAAAAAGGTCAAAAAGTAGTATTAGTTGATGATTTACTAGCTACTGGTGGGACAATTAAAGCTGCAACTTCATTAATTGAATCTCTAGGTGGAGAAGTTGTTGGTATTGCATTCCTTATTGAATTAGAAGAATTAAAAGGAAGAGAAGCGCTAGCTAGTTATAACGTATTTTCAATCTTAAAATATTAATAGAAAGGAAGTGAGACAATGGCTATCACTAATAATAGTAATTTGCAATCTGCAAAAACAATTGATGATGTTTTAGACGTTGTCAAAACTTATATAAATCAAAAACAAAGTATTGATTTAATAAAAAAAGCTTACGAAATAGCACTTAAGCAACATGAAGGTCAATTTAGAAAATCTGGTGAACCATATGTACAACATCCAATTGAAGTTGCTTATATTCTTGCAACGTTAAATGCTGGACCTGCGACAATCGCAGCAGGTTTAGTACATGATGTTATTGAAGATACTAAGATGACACCTGCTCAAATGGCTGAAATACTTGGTAATGATGTATTATCTATTGTCGATGGTGTTACAAAAATCAGTAAATTAAAATATATGACTGCTGATAAAGCTCTTGCTACGAACCATCAAAAGATTTTATTAGCTATGTCAAAGGATATTAGAGTTGTTCTAGTTAAACTTGTTGACCGTTTACACAACATGCGTACTTTACAATATCATAATAATCCCGATAAACAATATCGTATCGCCAAAGAAACACTAGATTTGTATGCACCACTTGCACACCGCTTAGGGATGTATCGTTTAAAAGCCGAACTAGAAGATTTAAGTTTGAAATTTATGTCTAAAAAAGAATATGACGAAATCTCTAGTGCTATTGCGATGAAGAAAAGTGAACGCGAAGATGATATTGCTTTAATGATTGACTTAATTAACAAAATGTTAGCTAGTCATGATGTTAAAGATTATGACATTAAAGGGCGTATAAAGAATATCTATAGTATTTATAAAAAGATTATTACTAAAAATAAAACTATGGATGATATTTACGATTTATTAGCACTAAGAATAATTGTTAATTCTATTGAAGACTGTTATCGCGTATTAGGTTTAATCCATGGCGAATGGACACCGCTTCCATTAAGATTTAAAGATTATATTGCGGTTCCTAAACCTAACTTATATCAATCATTACATACCACAATTGTTGGTCCAAATGGTAGAATATTTGAAATTCAAATTCGTACATTTGATATGGACGCTATTGCTGAATATGGGATTGCTGCACACTGGGCTTATAAAGAGGGTGCTGGCTATTCACCTGAAAAAGAACAAATTGAGATCACTAATAAATTAAAGTGGTATAAAGATTTATCAACTTATGTTGAAATGACTAATGATAATGATAAAGATCCGCTAGATAATATTATTGAAGATATATTTGACGCAAATGTATATGTTTTCACACCAAGAGGAGACGTTATTGACTTACCTGCAGGTTCGATGCCACTTGATTTTGCATATCGTATTCACTCAAGAATTGGAGAAACAACTGTAGGTGCCATTGTTAATGGTAAGATTGTACCTTTAAGTTATAAACTTAAAACAGGTGATGTTGTTGATATTAAAACTAGTAAGAATAGTGCTGGACCTACTAAAGAATGGTTAAAGAACGCAAAAACATCTCATGCCAAACATAAAATTAAAGCTTTTGTCAATAAACAAAAAAGAGATGAAACAATTGAACGTGGTCGTGTTGAATTTGAACGCTACGCCAAAAATGTTAATTATGATGTTAAACAATTAGACGATAAGAAAGTCAAAGAGCTATTTGGCCGTAATAATATTTCGACAATTGAAGAATTATATTATGAAATGGGTAAAATGAATTATACTGCTCAATCTGTTTTTAATCGTTTAACAGGTGTTACTTCAAATCTAATGGCTGATGAAATTGCTCTAATGCAATATAGTGAAGAAAATGCGATTAAGAAGAAAGCTTCGCGTCCACGCGTAAATAACTATGGTGTTGTAATCGATGGATTAGAACAAGCACATTTAAAACTTGCTAATTGTTGTCAACCAATCTATGGTGATAGAATATATGGATATATCAGCAAAGGATATGGTATTGTTATTCATCGTGATGGTTGCCCAAATTTGAATAAAGATGATGAAAATCGCTATATCAATGTATCTTGGGATAAAGAATTTAAAGGTCGTGTATTTGATACAACATTAAAAATTTCTGCTATCGATAAAAGAAACTTAGTAGCAGAAATCATTAATTCAATTAATACTAACCAAGTTACAATTACATCTGTTACATCTACTAAGAGTAAAAGTGGTGAATGTATCACAAAAGTAAAACTTCAAGTATCAAATATTGAAGACTTAAATCATGTAATTGTATCAATTGGTAAAATAAGTGAAATTTATAATATTGAAAGAGTGTTTAAATAATGAAAGTAGTAGTTCAAAGGGTTCTAAATGCCGAGTGTGTTGTAAATAAAGAAGTTGTAAGTCAAATTCCATTTGGTTTAATGTTACTTGTGAGTTTTACTCATAGTGATAATATTCAAAATGTGGAATTAATGGCCAAGAAGATCGCAAACTTACGAATTTTTGAAGATGAAAACCAAAAAATGAATTTATCAATTCAAGATGTTAAGGGACAAATTTTGGCAATATCACAATTTACTTTATATGCAAGTACAGTTAAAGGAAATCGTCCTTCATTTGTCGATTGTATGAATCCTATCTTGGCAAATGATTATTATGAGAAATTTATTGAAATAATGAATAACACATATAATATTAAGACTTTACCTGGAGTTTTTGGGGCTGATATGAAACTTAATATTGTGTGTGATGGCCCTGTTACAATTACTTTAGAGTTTTAAGTTTAATGGCTAGTTATTATAGAAATGTATTTTTAGAATTTCTTATTAATAATCGTAGTTCACAAATTGATGCTATGACATTTGTCATTTTTGATAAAAATGATGAAGATGGATGGATTGAAAATAAAGATTTAATTTCTTTATTTCATATTAAAGAACCTAGAACTTACTATAAAGAACTATCTTTCAATGATTTATATAATACAATAGTAGAAGATTTTTTAGAAATTAAAACAACTGAAGTTTTAGAAGTTAGTAAAATAAACAAGATTTATTTAGATCCATATAATAAAAAGGCGATTTTTGAATTTAATTTTACACATTTAATCATAGTACCGGTAATTAAAAATGAAGAATTAAAAGCATTATGCTTTATATATGCGACACTAAAGGATAACAAATGTTTAATTAATGATAGAAAAATTGAAAAGTTATATGATGAGTTACAAAAAGAACAAATACAATCATTAAAAAATGAAATTTATGATTATACTTCAAAACTACCTTATTTAGTATGGGGAGTATTCAATAAAAATAATAAATCTATATTATTCTCGAATTATCAACCTACTGAGATTAATAAAGATGAGTTATATCAATTTTCAAAAGAGCAATATTTAAATATCTTATATCAACTAGGTTATCATATAACTATGACTGATGATACTTATGCTGGATTAATATTTTTTGATTGCGATTTAAAAAATGATAATCTAATGTTGTCTTCTAATGAAATAAAAAAACACCATCATGATGGAATTTTTACGATAATTCATGTCAAATATGCTGGATACGAAGAATATAGCTTTGATCAAATCTATGAATTATTTAATCATTTATACAATAAATTTATTGAAAATTTTGAATATAAGTTTTATAAAGTTTCAGAAAATAGCTTTGTTTGTATAATTAATGATAAGTTTGATAAACGAATTCTTCAAAAAATGTCTACTTCATCATCGAAGTTAAAGATTACGTATGTTAGAAGTGGTGCTGATATTTCACCAAAAGCTGATTTAGGAATGCTTGTTGAATTCTTAGAAATTAATGAAGAATACGAATTTAGACAAGAGTATTATTTATTTTATCGTCAGAAGAAGAATGAATATGCTTATAAAATAGCACTTGTTAAAGATAATGCTAAACTAGTTAGTCATTTGATAGTATGGAATTCGGTAACTAAAGAAATTGATGGTAAATATATTGTTAATGATGCTTTCATTTTAAATAATAATAATATGACTGAGTTGCAGTTTACTTCAACTAGTAAATGTATTAATGAAGTTTTAAGCAAAGATTATGAAAGAATTTATTTATTGTTTGATGCGAAAACCTTATTAAAACGACAAATGTGGGAATATATTAAAAAAGTAGTTAGAAAATATAATGCTGATTTTAATCTTATTCTTATTACAAATGATATAAATGCAAATGAATTAGTTAAGATTATTACAAAATTGAATAATTTAGAAATTTCTTACTTTTTAGATAGTCAAATATTCATGACTTTCGAAAAAGAAAACTTATTAGAAAATGCGAAAGGCATTTTTGTTAAAAATATGGAAGTTAATAATTTGATCCGCGGTGGAGAAACTTGCGGGAAAGAAGTTATTAAATACTATTTAAACCATAATTATATGGTCTTATTTGAAGCTGACAATAATAGTGTAGGCTTATTTGAACATAAAAATCTATTTATGATTACTAAATAGGAGGGGCAATGAAAAGAATATTGAGTTTTATTGCATCTTTTGTGATTCCTAAAAAGATGCTTAAACATCGTGAAATGAATATTTTCGTAATATTAATTATATTGTTACTTGCTTTTTTTGCATGTACATTTATTTCAAATTTAAGAGTAAGAGCTTTCGTCGAAAGATCACCTGAAACAGTATATTATTTTCGTGAAATGACTGATATGGTGGAAGAAAAAGACGCAAATGCAGTTTTACCTTCGTTTACAGTAGAAGAAGGACGCGTAAAAGATGCTGAAATTGTAATGAATACAGTTAATAATCCTTATACTTTTACATATAAAGCAAGTGAAGAAGATATTCCTCTAGAAGTGGAAATGTATTATTTTCTTGATAAAATAGTATTCGAAGCAGGTGAAGTAAAATCAGAGACTGCTGTAATAGATTATAATTTATTAAATCTTCACGATGTTTTGACTAACCCATATGATAATGATTTAAATAAAAAAAGTAATAAATTATTGATGATTTATACTAATTCTGTTGTTTTCTATATTTTTAATAATGGTTATGTTCTAAATAATGGAAAAGTTATTAATTATTTAGACAACAGCTGGACAATGTATGAAACAAATGAAGATGGTGAGACTTTATATTTCTTACCTAAAGATGCTTCAGAAATAGATGACAATCATTGGACTACCATTAGTAAAGAAGGAGAAAAAGTAACTATTCCTGGATATGGTGAATATGTAGCTCGCAAGCAAGTTACTCAAAATTTACATAAGATCTTTTTCAATTCTAAAAACTTTAGTACAAGAGTTGGCCATTATGAATATAGTGAACTTGATCATGCGGGAATAAATTTATATAAATATAATGAAAATACAAAATGGAGTGAAGTACTAGAAAATTTTGCCGAAGCAACAATTCAATCTAGCATGTCATATTATAAATCAAGAACAACTCTTAATGGTTTAATCTTTATTTTAGCCTTACCATTTGGATGGTCATTCTTAATTTGGATGTTGACAAAACGTTTTGGTCAATTAAAATACTATAAAGAATATCTTGCAATTGCTGTAACCTCTATGGTTTTACCAAGTATTTTGATTTGTATTGTATCTTGCTTCATACCATATTTCCAAATCGCTTATTGGGGAATGTTATTGATGGCTGCATTCTATTTCTTAACAATTATCTGCATTAATGGCACAAGAAGACAAAGTAAGCCAACTGATGATGAAAACGATAATGATAAGACAAATAATTATCATCAAAAAATTAATTATGATATTGAAACAAAGAAAGTTGCGGAAATGGATTAATTAAATAGCATAAAAACTATTAGTCCCTCATATAGTTAAATGACTATGGAGGGACTATATGATTAAAAAGAATCAATTTGCGTTAGTTTTTTTAACTTTAGTGACAATGCTTGCGGTGTGGTACGTTAAAACACCAACTCAAGCTGAAAAAGAAGATACAAATGTACCAGTTGTAGATGTAATTGAGACTGGTCGTTTAAATGAGTTAGCAAAAATGCGTGAAGAACTGATTAATGAAAGAAACGATCAAATGTCAGTTTGGAATGAGGTTATTGCCTCTGGTGATGCTTCAGCCCAAGAAAAAGATAATGCATTAAAAGAAAAAGAAAAACTTTCTAGTTTAACTGAATTAGAAACCCTTTTCGAATTAGAAGTTATTAACTTAGGATACCGTGATTCGTTTGTAGAAGTAAATGAGTATGGTGTAGAAATATTGGTTGTAGCAGAAGAAGATTCATATACATCTGCTAATGAAATTGTTTTAATGGCTTTTAATTATTTTAGTGAAGATTATGGCGATGTCGTTGTTACATTTAAAGATGCTTCGAATATTGTTAACTCGTAAAATGTGTATATTTACACATTTTTTTAATTAGGAGTATTATATGGAATATAGAGATTATTATAATGGACAAGCAATAACAGTAGACAAATATTTATCGTTATTTTCATTATCTAAATCCAAAATCAATATTTTGATAAATAATAATTGTGTTTATGTTAATGATTTACCTGCAACCCTTAATACAATTATCTATCGTAATGATGATATAAGAATAGATTATGAATTAATTGATGATGCGAAAAATTTAGATGTTAATAATTTAGTCACAAATCAAAAATTAAATGTTTTATATGAAGATGCATATTTAATGATTGTTGATAAACCAGCTAATATGTTAATTTATGATTTAGATAATCAAAATAATATAACATTAGACATCTTAGTGGCTAAATATTATATTGAAAATAGCATTAACGCTAAAGTAAGACATGTACATCGATTAGATAAAGAAACAACTGGATGCGTAGTTTATGCTAAAGATCCGTTAACACATAGTTCGTTATCAAAAATGGTTGAAGATAATACTTTGAGTAGAGAATATATTGGAATATGTGAGGGTAATTTTGAAAATGAATCTGGTGAAATAGAAGCTAATATAGGACGTGATCGACATAATGCGAAGAAGATGATAGCTTCTAAAACAGGTAAATATGCTTTGACACAATATTTTGTTTTGAAAAATAACCATAAGAGTTGTGTTGTCAAATTTATATTAAAAACAGGACGCACGCACCAAATAAGGGTCCATACGTCCTATTTTAATCATCCTTTAATCGGAGATAAATTGTATAATAAAAAAGTTTATAATAAAAAAAGATGTTTGTTACACTCGAGCTGTGTAAAATTTATACATCCAGTAACAAACAAGGAAATTGTTGTTAATTCTAGTTTACCTAAAGATATGGTGGGCTATTTATAAAAAAAACTTGATGCAATGCATCAAGGAATTTAATAGATGGAGGCTCCGACCAGATTTGAACTGGTGATCAGGGAGTTGCAGTCCCATGCCTTACCGCTTGGCTACAGAGCCATCTATGCTATTATACAATAATTAATCCTTTTAGTCAAGAAAAATGAAAATAAAATCATAATAATGGAATAAAAATTAATGTTTTGATAGAATATTATATGAAAGGAAACTTGATTTTATGAATAAAATATTTAAATTATTATTTTTTGTATTTATAGTATTTGTTATCTCAGGGTGCACATCTAATACTGGGGGCACTGAACCAAGTACTCATCAACATACTCCATGTCAAAAATGTGGTTTATGTCTTGATTTAGCGTGCGATGATTTAGAAGCTAGATGTAAAGGACATGAAGATGATGAAGTAAGAGAATTTTTACAATCTGCTTCTGAAGATATTGTTATCCCATCAACTTTAACTTCTAGTATTAATTTAAATTACTCATTGAAAAAAGACAATAAAGTAATTGAAATTATGTGGGATATTGACAAAACTAACAGCATATCTGAATTAGGACGTGTAAATAGATCATATAATGATGAAAAAGTTAAATTAACTGCCACTTTTTCTTATAGTGGAGTAGAATATCAAAAAGAATACACAACAGTAGTTCTTGGCTATACATTTGAAGAAAGAGTAGAACTAATTAAAAAAGAAATCACAATTAGTAATTTAGTAGATGGTGATATTGAGCTTCCTACTAAGTTTAATGACCCTGATGCGGTCGTAACTTGGAAAAGTTCTAATCAAGATGTTTTAACTAATGATGGAAAATACACTGAACCTAGTGAAATTGTCAATTTTGATTTGGTTTTAACAATCATAATAAATGGAGTTGTAGAGGAGATTGTTTATAATATGCAAACTTTTAAAGCTGAAATTATGCATCATTTAAATGTAAATTATGCAACTGACTATGATTTAACAAACAATGCTAATTTAATGTTAGATGGTAATTATTTAACACTACAAGATGGTGTTTTAACAAGTGAATATGAATCTAAAGTATATGAAACATTACCTTTTGTTAGTATGGTAGGTTCATGGACTGCTACAACTTCAACAAAAGCAACTGTTGAAGTATTATATAAAGTGCGTGTTAATGGTGTTTGGAGTGCTTATTTGAGCTATGGAGAATGGGGATTAGGTTTACAAAACAAATGCTATTCAACAAAAACTAGTGATGGTCTAGCAAAAATGAGTACTGATGAAATTATGATTAATAATGGTAATACAGCTAATGCATATCAATTCAAAGTAATATTAAAAAGAGATACATTAGCAGAAACTGCACCTAAAGTATTATTAGTTGCTGCTTCATTTGAATTTGAAAATTATACTTTCCCTGTATCAACAAATTCACTACCAACATATTATTGTCATGATGTACCAATGCTTAATCAAAATATTGTACCGGTGATTGGTAATAGTATTTGTAGTGCTACTTCAACAACAATGTTATTAAAATATAAAGGACATTCTTTCACTGAGTATGATGCGGAATTTGAACATCGTTATATTGCGGGACTTGTAAAAGACTATAACCATGATATTTTTGGTAACTGGGTATATAATGTTGCGGTGCTTGGCTCATATGGAAATGAAGCATATTTACTTAGAATGTACTCATTAGAAGAACTTGTTTATCATCTTGCGACTGTCGGTCCTATCTCAGCTTCTGTTAAAGGTAACATGCAAGGATATTACACTACTAATGGACATTTAATCGTTGTTAAAGGATACGAATATGTAAATGGTGAATTACAATTTATTTGTAATGATCCAAATCTTAAGAATGTTGAAGTTAGATATTCAGCCGAAACAATGCAAAATGTTTGGCGCAACATGGCTTATGTAATTAAATAGATAAAAAGAAAACCAAGAAATCCAACTGGATTTCTTTTTGTCTTTTATTTTTGACTATTTTGTAGAAAAATGGTATAATTAGATAATAACATATTATATAGAGGTGCCCCTATGTCTATGCAAAATGAAAAATGGTTAGATATTTTAGCATTAGCCGGAATCGAGGCTAATGAATTTTTGAAAGATGGAGAAATTAATGGTGTTAAATTGTTAGATGAAGGCACAATTTGGCAAATATATTTAAAATTCCCTAATATTATCGGCCCTAATGAAACTTTTAAAATGATGGATAAACTATCAAAATATTTTATTAGTCTTGCTCCATCAGTAACAAGAGTACAATTTTTCTATGAATATGAAAATGAAATATTCCAACCCGAAGAACTAGGTGCTTATTTTGAAAAAGCAATAGCTGAACTTGGAAGAAGTAATAAAAGGGTCCGTGTTTTTGAATACTATTCAAAGGAATTTTTAGAAAATAGAATTAATATTTATGTTGCCTCTCAAGATGACAAAGAAGTTGCTCTTGATGCGTTAAAATATGTAAAAGGTTTCTTTAATTGTTTTGGTTTATCAAAAGTTACTTTTGAAGTTAGTGTGTCTGGATTTGAGATTGATGTTAAAGAAGATAGAATGCGTCAAATTGAACTTAAAAATGAATACGCTGATACAAGGATTCTAGAACAAAAGAAACGTGAAATTGCTACTCGTGATACTAAAACTGATACCAAAACTTTTAAAAATCAAAAAAGTAATGTGGCAATTCACCGAGAAATCTCTGAACTTCCTATTTCTAGTATGGAAGTTATGGAATTTAAACAAATTAATAGTACTGACCATGTTGAAGTAGAAGGTGTTTTAATTAGCGGTGGTGTTAAAAAAGCTGGCAAATATGAACTGTTTGAAGGTATTGTAAGTAATGGCCGCGACTCTATTGTTATTAAGCAATTTATTAATAATCGAAATGAGAAATTCTATAAGAAGGAAATGACACCTGGTCATGATGTTACTGTCAAAGGGTCTATTCAATATGACAATTTTATTCATGATGTTGTTATTATGGTTACTGAAATAACTTTAAAAGGGGAAGCAACTAAAAAAACTCGTTTAGATGATGCCCCAATTAAACGTATTGAATTGCATGCGCATACTAAAATGTCTACTTTAGATAGTGTTTTAGATGTTGAAGACTACGTTAAAACTGCTAAAAAGTTTGGCCATGATGCTTTAGCTGTAACTGATCACGCTAATTGCCATGTTTTACCAGAGTTTTTTTCTTTATGTCAAAAACATCAAATTAAAGCTATTGCGGGTGTAGAAGGTTATTACATTGATGATGATCGCTATAAGATTGCTTTAACAGATGAAGATATTGATTTATCAGATGCGACATTTGTTGTATTTGACGTTGAAACAACTGGCTTCAGTGTGACATTTAATGAAATAATTGAAATAGGTGCTCTAAAAGTTAAAAATGGTATTATATTAGATAGTTTTTCAACTTTTGTTCAACCATCAAGACCTATATCAAAAGTCATTACTGATTTAACTGAAATTACAAATGACGATGTTGCGAATGCGCCAACAATTGAAGAAGTAATGCCAAAATTTGTTGAGTTTATTAATGATGCAATTTTGGTTGCTCATAATGCGACATTCGATACTGGTCATATTTACTATCAAATGAAAAGATTAGGTCTTTATAAAAAAGATTTACCATGCATAGATACATTGCAACTTGCCAAAGCTATGTATAGTGATATTTTAAAACGTTTTAAATTATCTGAAGTTGCCAAAGGATTAAAAGTTAATGTTGAACAACAGCACCGTGCTTTATCCGATTCGCAAACAACAACTAATGTTTTCATGAAAATGCTTGGCGATTTACAAGAACGTTGTATTTATAATTATAAAGATATTAATTCAGTAACAAATGTTAATGACGCATTTAAATTTATTATTCCAACACATATTAATATTTTAGTAAAAAATAAAGCTGGTTTAAAGAATTTCTATAAAATAATTTCTGATAGCCATACTACACATTTCCATAAAGAACCACGTGTATTAAAATCAGTTTTAGAGAAAAATCGTGAAGGATTATTAATTGGCAGTGGATGCTCAAGTGGTGAAATATTCAAAGCAGCTTTTGAAAAGAGCTATGAAGAATTAGTTGAAAAAATGAAATTTTATGATTATATAGAAGTTCAACCGCTTGAAAGTTATTTCCATCTAGCACAAAGAAGTGGTGAAGAAATTACAAAAATTCATATTAAAGAAGCAATTTTAAGAATTATAGAAGCTGCTAAATCTCTTAATAAAATTGTTATTGCGACTGGGGATGTCCATATGTTAAATCGTGAAGATGGACAGTATCGTGAAATTTATATGTCAACAGCTCGCCCTGGTGGTGGTATTCATGAATTATCTGATATCTCAATGGCTCCGCCACTATATTTTAGAACAACCAATGAGATGTTAGAAGCATTTAATTTCTTACCAATTGAAGTTGCTTATGATATTGTTATCAATAATCCACGTAAAATAAATGATATGATTGAAGCATATGATTTATTCCCACCTGGATTATTAGCACCACGTGATGATTTTATGTCTAAATATGGTGTACCTTCAATGGCTAAAGCTGTAGAAGAAATTAGTTATCAAACAGCACACGAAAAATACGGAAGTCCTCTTCCTAAATATATCGAAGAACGCCTAGAAAAAGAATTAAAGAGTATTATTGGTAACAAATTTGCTTCTGTTTATTATATTTCTCATACTTTGGTTAAAAATTCCAATGAAAATGGATATATAGTAGGAAGTAGAGGATCTGTTGGTAGTAGTTTTGTTGCTACAATGATGAAAATTACTGAAGTTAATCCATTAAAACCACATTATGTTTGTCCGCATTGTAAATTTGTTTTGATAAAAGATGTTGATGCAGATAACAATAATTATCCTGAATTAATAAATAATTTACAAAATGTAAATACTGGTCAGGACTTACCAAAAGCAACCTGTCCAGTTTGTGGAAGCCATCTAATTGGAGATGGGGTTGATATTCCGTTTGAAACTTTCTTAGGATTTAAAGGAGACAAAACTCCAGATATCGATTTAAACTTTTCTGGGGAATATCAAGATAAAGCGCATTTATTCTGTCGTGATGTTTTTGGTATTGATAATTCCTTTAGAGCTGGTACAATAGGTACAGTTGCGGAAAAAACTGCTTTTGGATTTGTTCGCGGATATTTAGAGCGTAAAGGTAAAAACTTTAGAGAAGCTGAAATTAAACGTGTTGCATCTGGTATTGTAGGCGCAAAACGTACAACAGGACAACATCCTGGTGGTATAATTGTTATACCGGATACTATTGAGTATACTGATATTATTCCTGTTCAATATCCAGCTGATGATGTTAATTCAGCATGGCGTACATCCCATTATGAATATCATAGTTTCGAGAAGAACTTGTTAAAACTAGATATTTTAGGACATGATGATCCAACTGTAATTAAGCATTTAATGGATTTTGTTAAGATGTATCCTGATGAATTTCCATTTAGTACAGTAGAAGGTATTCCGTATACAGATCAAGAGGTCATTTCATTATTCTGTTCGAAAGATGCTTTACATCTAATTGGTAATGATGGTGATGATTTCAAGAGTGGAACAATTGGTGTACCTGAATTTGGAACAAGATTTGTTCGAGAAATGCTAAATGACATTATGCCTAAGTCATTTGATGAAATAGTTAAAGTGTCTGGTCTTTCTCATGGTACTGATGTTTGGTTAGGAAATGCAAAAGATTTAGTATTAGGTAATAATATGACTGGTCAACCAATACCGTTTTCAAAAGTTATTGGTTGCCGTGATGATATAATGGTTGACTTATTAGCTGCTCATTTAGACCCAGCTGATGCATTTAGAATTATGGAAATGGTACGTAAGGGTAAAGGTGTACCAGAAAAAGATGTAAATTTATTAAGAGAATATAATGTTCCAGAATGGTATATTGATTCATGCCAAAAAATCAAGTACATGTTCCCTAAAGCCCATGCGACTGCATATGTTATTATGGCTTTAAGAATTGCATGGTTTAAAGTTCATCGTCCAATTTATTATTATGCGGCTTATTTTTCTCATCGTGCTAGTGCGTTTGATGTTGAAGTATTATCAGCTGGTAGAAATGCTATAAGAAATAAAATAAATGAAATTCGTGCTAAAATTGATGCTAAAACTGCTTCAAATAAAGAAATTGATTTATTAGATGAGTTACAAATAGCTTTAGAAATGTATTTAAGAGGATTTACTTTAAAACAAGTCGATATTAATAAATCTGCTGCTCATCATTTCGTGTTATCGGAAGACAAGAAGGGCTTGTATATGCCTTTTAGTGCAGTAGATGCTTTAGGTGATGCAGCAGCTCAATCAATTGTTGATGCTCGTAATGCTGCTCCATTCTCATCTAAAAAAGATGTTGAAAAACGTACTAAAATTACAAAAACTATATTTAATCGTCTTAAAGCAATCGGTGCTTTAGATGATTTACCTGATGAAGATGTGAACTATTTATTATAATTATGTGATATCTATTGTATTTTTATTAATTTTGAGTATAATATTATATGTAATATAAATTTGAAAAGGGGAATATTATGAATGGATTAGGAAGTAATGGTGTGTTCCGCCGTGCGGCTGATTTATATAGTGGATATAGTGAAACAGCTACAATTGGTGGAGTTGCAAAAAAAACTTTATTGTTAATCATAACTACTGTGATTAGTGCAATTGTGGGGATATTAATTGCGTTACCTTTAGTAGCAACTAGTTATTTAGGCTTTTACTTAGGCATTTGTGTTGTTGTTCCTTTAGCAACATTCGTAATGTCGATGTTCATGACTTTTAGTCCTAAATCTTCAAAAATACTTTCAATACCCTATTCTGCATTAGAAGGATTATCAATTGGATGTATTTGTGGTCTTGCTTTAATCTATTTTGCGGAAACTGGATTTTTGATTGTAGGTTTAGCATTTGTAATCACATTAGGAATGTTTTTAGGTGGTGTAATATTATATTGCACTGGGACATTTAAAGTTACAAATGGCTTACGTAAAGTAATGTATGCTATTTTATTAGGATCTGTAATTGCATCTGCTTTAAGCTCTTTAGTTGCTTTAATCGGGTATTTATTCGGATTCTTTGATGCTGCATTCTTTGCATCAATCTATGAAGCTGGTTCGCCAATCTATTTAATAATGACTTTCGTTTCATTACTTATGATATTTGTAGCAGGTATTTATATTGTTATTAGTCTTGATAATGCTACAAAGATAGTTGAAGCAGGTCTTGATAAAGAATATGAATGGTATGCAGCATTCGGAATTATCTTAAATTTAATTTGGCTATTCTATCAAGTATTAAGATTCTTAATTATGCTATTTGGTGGTTCACGCCGTGACTAAACTCGTGTATGACACGAGTTTTTTTATACTGGAAAATAATGTTAAATATTTTTATCATTAAAGTTGTGAAAATATGTCATTTGTGGTAAAATATATCCGTAAAAAATTCAATAAGGAGGAATTTTAAAAATGGCAGTGAAAATTGCAATAAATGGTTTCGGACGTATCGGTCGTTTAGCATTCCGTTTAATGTTTGGTTCTAATGACTATGAAATCGTTGCTATCAACGACTTAACTGGTGCAGAAGACCTAGCTTATTTATTAAAATACGATACTGCACAAGGTCGTTATGTAGGACATACAGTATCAAATACCGAAGATTCTATCGTTGTTGATGGAAAAGAAATTAAAGTATATGCACACAAAGATGCTAATGATTGCCCATGGGCTGAATTAGATGTTGACGTTGTTATTGAATGTACTGGTTTCTATGTATCAAAAGAAAAAGCAATGGCACACATCAATGCTGGTGCTAAAAAAGTTATCATCTCTGCTCCTGCAAAAGGTGTAGATATGACAGTTGTTTACAATGTTAACCATGAAAAATTAACAGGTGAAGAACAAATCATTTCAGCAGCTTCATGTACTACAAACTGCTTAGCTCCAATCGCTAAAGTTTTAAATGACAATTTTGGTATCGTTAAAGGTTATATGACTACAGTTCATGCTTACACTGGTGACCAAAATACTCTTGATGCTCCTCATAAAAAAGGTATCAACTCTCGTCGTGCACGTGCTGCAGCAGCTAACATCGTTCCTACAACTACTGGTGCTGCAAAAGCAGTAGCAGAAGTATTACCAGAATTAAAAGGCAGACTTGATGGTAGTGCATTACGTGTTCCTACAGTAACTGGTTCAGTTGTTGACTTAGTTTGGGAACCTGCTAAACATGTTACAGTAGAAGAAATCAATGCAGCTGTTAAAGCAGCAGTTAGCGAAACTTTAAACTATACTGAAGATCCAATCGTTTCAAGTGATGTTATTGGTCAAACTTGTGGTTCATTATTTGATGCACAATGCACTTCAGTTATGGAAGTTGAAGGAAAACAATTAGTAAGAGTTATTTCTTGGTATGATAACGAAATGAGTTATACTGCTCAAATGGTTCGTACTGCTAAATATCTTATTCAAAACATTAAATAGTTTATAGAAAGGTTATGTTTGCATAACCTTTTTTTGTTTAATTTGGTATTATTATTCATATAATAATTATGGTGATATTGTGTTGAGAAGAAATAATTTAATCAATGTCTTTTTTTTAATAATGATATTATATGGGCTAATACTACTTTTCCCAACTATCAAAAATGTGACAAGTATCATATTAGAAGTTACACTTCCTTTTTTGGTAGGCTTTTTTATAGCTTATTTATTAGCTCCATTAATTTGCAAATTGTCTAATCGAATAAACCGAAAACTAGCTGTTTTTTTAGTCGTTATTCTTTTTGTAATTGTTGTTGGATCATTATTTTTAATGTTTATACCAAATTTAATAAAAGAAGTAAATCAACTCATTGAAATTATTCCTGATATCTTAATTAAATCGGAAATATTCATTGAGCAAATTTTAGAAAAATTACACTTAAATATGATAGATTCAAAGCAAATTTTAGAAAAAGCAGAAGAGTTTTTATATGGAAGAATGAGTGAGGTAACATCAGTTTTATTAAGTATAGCACAGGTAACTGTCAAACTATTATTTTCTTCTGTACTTAGTTTTGTTACAGCAGTATATTTTTTACTTGATTTTGAAAATATTAAAAGTTATATCAAAAATAAGTTGGTCTCAAATAATCATACAATCCTATATGATTTTTTAGTAGATCTAAATAATTTGTTAAGATCATATTTTAGAGGAGTGTTTTTGGTTGCTATCTTTTTATCCATTGTTTCAAGTATCTTTTTACTAATTTTAAAAGTCCCTTTTGCAGCAATATTAGGAATTATGATAGGAATAACTAACATTATTCCGTATGTAGGACCATATATTGGTGGTGGATTTGCAGTTGCGTTAGGATTAAGTGTCTCGTTTAAAAAAGGAATTATTGTTTTAATAGGAATTATTGTAATTCAGGCTATTGAATCAATGTTAATAACCCCTAATGTTCAGGGAAAATCAGTTAATGTACACCCAGTTTTAGTATTATTTTTTATAATTTTATTTGGAAATTTATTTGGAATTTTGGGTATGATAATAGCTATTCCTGTACTTGCTTTTTTACAATCTCTTCTTAAAACATTAAAAATAATAGAAAATAATGGAAAAAGTTAAAAAAATAATAAAAAAACGATTATTTAATTTTACAAAAAACTGCTTTTATGGTATAATAAGCTTGTAAATTTATAGGCTAAGGAGGGTCATATGATTACGACAAAAGGACAAAAGTTCATTATGCTTTTAATCGGTATAGTATCTATGCTTTTAGCAGTGGCTACAATACTTCCTTTTAAAACTGTATTTGAACACGAAAAGATCTTTAATATTGAAATTGTTGTCAAACTTATTGTGATTCCAGTTTTAATATTATTACTTTCAATTTATCCTAATATGTATAAGTATCGCCAAGTAATTGGATATCGTGAACAATCTAAAGTTGTTAGCGTTATGAGTTATTTCCCTGGTGTTAGTTATATTGTTGGGTTAATTGTTAATGCCTTATATGTTTTAACAAAAGGAGTAGAACCTCTTGGAATGACTTCTTGGTGTTTATGGTTTATCGTATTTGTGGTTGCACTTGTTGCGATTTGCTGTTTATTCCATGTGTTTACTCGTTTTGAAATGTTATTAGGTGTTACTGAACACGCTATTTTAGATATTAGTTTATTTATTATTGGCGTTTGTTTTGCTGTGATGTCTTTCCAAATCACGAAAGCTTATCACAATACTATGCTACAAGAAGGTAGAATCGGTGGTATTTACTTTACTATCATAGCTATTGCGACTTTAATTGGTTTTGGTCTACATATCAGAAATCTTATTAATTTGGTTAGTGATGATGAGGTCAACATTAGTATCAAGATGGCAGATTTAGATGCTACCTCATTTGTTGCGAAAACTGCAGAATATAATCGTGCTTATAACGATATTCTTGATGATTTTGAAGGTTACTTCGGAGAACAAGGTGACTTAGATGTCTTAGTTGAAGAAGTTGAAGAAGATTCAGGAGAAGTTGAAGAAGATTATGAGGCTGCAAATACCGAAGAATCTGCTGAGGAAGTAGAATTAGAGGTTGTAGATGAATCATTAGAAGCTGAAGGGGAAGATCCTGCAGAAGAAGCAGAAAATCTAGAAGAAACTCCTGAAGCCGAAGGTCCTATCGCATCTTCTGTTACTGCTACTACTGACGAAGCTTTAGAAACACCTGAAATTATCGAAGAAGGAGAATTCTTCGAAGATGAAGTTGTTGAAATTATACGTGAAAGCGTTAAAGAAGTTGTTTCTGTTGAATATGTTGATGAAGAAGTTATTGCTGAATTAACTGAAGAACAACAATCTTTAATTGCCGCTAAGAAACAAGAAATTGAAGAAAAACGTGCTTTAATTGAACAAGAAGCTCTTGCTCTTGAAGCATCAGAAGCAGAACTTGCAAGTTTACGTGAAGGTATTGCACCTAAACAAGAAGAACCTGTAAAGGAAGCTGCTCCTAAAGTTGAAAAAGAACCTAAATCATTTGAACCTAGTTTCCGTTCATTAACTAATATTGCAATGGGTATTCCTGGTGCTACTATTGTTCAAAATGAACAAAAAACTAGTACAAAATGTATGGTTGATCGTAAACCATTCTTATTAATGACTGATACACCAAACAATTATCGTTTAGTTTTCTTTGCTGATTTAGATAAATTAGCAAACTGGATGATTGCTGAACCATCTATTGTTAAAGCTAAATCTCCTAAAGGTGATAATTGGTTTAAAGTTGTTAATAAAGGACAAATGAAAGAAGAATTATTAGAAGACATTATTCTAAGTTCTCAAAAAGCATTATTGAAATTTAATGAAGAAGAAAAAGCTAGAAGAGCTGCTGCTCGTTTAGCTGCAAAATTAGAAGCAATGACTCCTGAACAAAGAGCACAATGGGAAGCTCGTGAAGCCAAGAAAGCTGAAAAAGCTAGAAAAGCTGCTGAACTTGCCCAAGCTGAAGCAGAAGAAACTAAAAAGGAGGAGGAATAGAATATGTTATCATGGAAATATAAAATCCCTCTATTAATTTTTAGTGCAATTGCTTTACTTGCTTCCGCTGTAGTTTGTGTACCTTTTAGTACAAGTGCTATTGCAAATTCGGAAGTAGCATTAAAGTATGTTCTTATTCCACTAATTATTGCATTATGTTTTATTGCTAATGCATTCGTTCGTTACATTTGTAAAAGAAAAGATGTTAAATTTGTAAGTGTTGCATCATATTTACCAATATTTGCATATTTAACTGCTGCAGGATTCTTTACTGTAGCTACAATTATTAAGACTCCATTAGGCTTTGAAAAATTCGATTCATGGATGATCAATTTAGCAATTATTCTTGTAGTTACAACTTTAGTTGCTTTCATGGGACATTTTGTATATCGATTTATTTTAAGCTTAAAAACTTCTGAAAATATTTTACTAGATTGCGGTTTAGTAGTATTATTAGTTGCTGGTTTCGTATATTATCGTGCAATCGCTAGTAAATATACAACATTGACTTATCCAAATCCAAATGCTTGGACTATTGTTGTATCCATTTTAATTGCTCTATTAATGTGTGCATTCCTTGCATTAAGATTAGTTTTCTTAATGAAGTCTGAAGAATCTTACAAAAACATTTCTAAAAAAGAATTACTTGAAAGATGGCATAAAGGCCGCGAAGCTGTTTATGCACAAGCAGAAATTGATATTCTTTATAACTTATATGAATTCTCAAAATCTGAGCTTGGTATTTTAGAAGAATATGCTCATTACGACTGCAAAGAAGAATTTGAAGATGAAGCTACTGATGAAGTAGTTGAAGAAGTTATCGAAGAACCTGTTCAAGAAATGGTTGAAGAACTTGCTGAAGAGCCTGTTCAAGAAGTAGTTGAAGAACTTGCTGAAGAGTCAGTTCATGAACCTAAACCTGCAAAAGTACAACATCGTAAGATTGTTGAATTTGAACACGTAGTTGAACAACCTGTTGTTGAAGTTGTTAAACGTGTTGTTGAACTAGAAAATCCAGAACTAGAAAATATTTCTTCTGAATTAGAAAAATTAAATGAAGAATATGAATTATTATTAGCTAAGAAAGCAATCAATGAAGTTGAAAAACAAGCATTACTTGCTGGTATTGAAGCATCACAACAACAAAAAGAAAAACCTGCACGTCCTCCAAAAGACATCAAACCAACATTTGATCAATTAGTTGGATATGCAAAGGCTTTAGATGGTGCTACTTATAAAGCTAATGAAGCAGGAACAAATTATAAATTTAGTTATAATAATAAACCATTCTTATATTTAGCAGATACTCCACGTGATTATCGTTTAACATTCTTAATTAATTTAGATGATGTTGCTAAATATGCGGTTAAAACTCCATCATTTGTTAAAGCTAAATCTCCAAACGGAGCAAATTGGTTCAAAATTATTAACAAAGGTGATGTTGAAGAACAATTATTATTTGAACTTATTGATCAATCAATTGAAACTATTAAAGGTATGATTCAGAAAGTTCAAGAAGATCGTGAACGTCAACGCCGTGAAAAAGCTGAAGCTGCTGCTCAAGCTAGATTAGAAGCAAAACTTGCTGCAATGACTCCTGAACAAAGAGCACAATGGGAAGCTCGTGAAGCTAAAAAAGCTGAAAAAGCAAGATTAGCTGCATTAGAAGCAGAAAGATTAGCTGCAATGACTCCAGAAGAAATTGAAGCAGAAAGATTAGCTAAACTTGAAGCTGAAGCTGATAAAATTCGTCAAGAAGCTGAACGTGAAGCAGAAAAGATTCGTCAAGCTGCAGAACGTGAAGCTGAAAAAGCTCGTTTAGCAAGAGAAAAAGAAATTGCAAAACAAAAAGCTTTAGAAGAAAAAGAAGCAGAAAAAGCAAGATTAGCTGCAGAACGCGAAGCTGCAAAATTAAAAGCTCAAGAAGAAAAAGAAGCAGAAAAAGCTAGATTGGCTGCAGAACGCGAAGCTGCAAAACAAAAAGCTTTAGAAGAAAAAGAAGCAGAAAAAGCTAGATTAGCTGCAGAACGTGAAGCTGCAAAACAAAAAGCTCAAGAAGAAAAAGAAGCTGCAAAAGCACGTTTAGCAAAAGAAAAAGAACGTGAAGCTGCTAAAGCAAAAGCTCAAAAAGAAAAAGAAGCAGAAAAAGCACGTTTAGCAAAAGAAAAAGAACGTGAAGCTGCAAAAGCTAAAGCTCAAAAAGAAAAAGAAGCAGAAAAAGCGCGTTTAGCAAAAGAAAAAGAACGTGAAGCTGCAAAAGCAAAAGCTCAAAAAGAAAAAGAAGCAGAAAAAGCACGTTTAGCAAAAGAAAAAGAACGTGAAGCTGCAAAAGCAAAAGCGCAAAAAGAAAAAGAAGCAGAAAAAACACGTTTAGCAAAAGAAAAAGAACGCGAAGCTGCAAAAGCAAAAGCGCAAAAAGAAAAAGAAGCAGAAAAAGCACGTTTAGCAAAAGAAAAAGAACGTGAAGCTGCAAAAGCTAAAGCTCAAAAAGAAAAAGAAGCAGCTAAAGCAAAAGCACTTGCTCTAAAAGAAAAGGAAGCTGCAAAAGCTAAAGCCCAAAAAGAAAAGGAAGCAGCTAAATTAAAAGCACAAAAAGAAAAAGAACGTGAAGCTGCTAAGGCTAAAGCTTTAAAAGAAAAAGAAGCTGCTAAAGCAGCAAAACAAGCTGCATCTGAAGAAAAAGCTGCATAAATAAAACTGTGATGAAGACTAGTAGAATGATGTGTTATTTATAGAAAGTAGTTGATGATGGAAATACTACATTAACCTTATTTGAAGCTCCTTCTGAGTGGAATTAAAAGTTCCCGCTTGTAGCGTTAAAACTCCTTAAGTGCATGAATATCTTAAATTCATGAATTAGGATGGTACCGCGATTTTAGAATCGTTCCTATTTTAGGGGACGATTCTTTTATTTTTTGTAAAAAGAGGTTTATATGAAAAAATTAACAGGAACAGAGATTCGCCAAATGTGGTTGGATTTCTTTGCATCAAAAAATCATGAAGTAATTCCTAGTGCTTCATTAATTCCTAATGATGACCCTACATTATTATGGATTAATGCTGGTGTTGCACCATTAAAGAAATATTTTGATGGTCGTTTAAAACCTACTAACCCCAGAATGTGTAATGCACAAAAATCAATTAGAACTAATGATATTGAAAATGTTGGTAAAACTGCTAGACATCATACATTCTTTGAAATGTTAGGTAACTTTTCAATTGGTGATTATTTTAGAGAAGAAGCACTTACTTGGGCGTTTGAGTTATTAACTAGCCCAAAATGGTTTGATTTTAGTCCTAATCAATTATATATTACATATTATCCTAATGATACAGTAACTTTTAATAAATGGGTAGAATTAGGAATGAGTCCTGATCATTTGATTCCCCTTGAAGATAATTTCTGGGAAATAGGGGAAGGCCCATGTGGACCTGACACAGAAATCTTCTTTGATCGTGGTGAAAAGTATGATCCAGAAGGCTTAGGAATTAAAATGTTAAAAGAAGATATTGAAAATGATCGATACATTGAAATTTGGAACATCGTTTTTAGTCAATACAATTCAAAAACTAATTTAGATCGTAGTGAATATCCTGAATTACCAAGTAAGAATATTGATACAGGTTGTGGATTAGAACGTCTTGCTTGCGTTATGCAAGAAGTTGATACTAACTATGAAACTGACTTATTTATGCCTATGATTAATTACATTGAAGATTTAACTGGCATCAAATATACTGATCAAATGGCCTTTAGAGTAATTGTTGACCATATTAGAAGTGTTACTTTCGCTATTGCTGATGGAGCTACACTTTCAAATGAAGGACGTGGTTATGTTTTAAGAAGAATATTGCGTCGTGCTGTTAGATATGGTAAGAAATTAGGTATTAAGGGATTATTCTTATATAAAATGGTTGATGTTGTAGTAAATAATATGAAAGCATTCTATCCATATTTACTTGAAAAACAATCTATAATTGAAAATATTGTAAAATTAGAAGAAGAGAATTTCTTAAAAACATTAGAAAATGGTGAAAAGAAATTAACTGAATTAATTAATAATTTAGATGGAAAAGTATTAAAAGGAAGCGATGCTTTCTTGTTGTACGATACTTTTGGATTCCCTCTTGAATTGACAATTGAAGCAGCTTCAGAAAAAGGTATTGAAGTAGATGAAAAAGGATATTATGAACATTTAGCACTTCAAAAGCAAAGAGCTAGAGAAAGCCGTGTTAAGACACAATCAATGAATACACAAGTTGAAGCATATTTGAATTTTACAGAAAAATCTTCATTTGTTGGATATGAAACTTTATCTATTGATTCTGAAATAATTGCTATATTTAAAGATGGTAATTTAGTAGATGAAGCAAATGGTGAAGTAATAATTGTTACTAGAGAAACTCCATTCTATGCGGAAAGTGGCGGACAAATTTCTGATACTGGATATATTTTGATAAATGGTGAGGAACATCACATTTTAAATATTTTCAAACTTCCTAATGGTCAACATGCTCATGTTATAGAAACTAATGATTTATTAAAAGTTGGTTCTATCGTTAAATTAAATGTAAATGAATCAATCCGTAAACATACTGCTTATAACCATTCCGCAACACATTTATTAGGTGAAGCGTTAAGAAAAGTATTAGGTAATCATGTTGTACAACAAGGCTCTTACGTTAATAATAAACGTTTACGCTTTGACTTTAATCATTTCCAAAATTTAACAAATGATGAAATACTAAAAGTTGAAAGTATTGTAAATGATGCTATTAATGCTGCATATCAAGTTAATGTGATTAATACTACTGTTGAAAATGCGGTTAAACTAGGTGCTCAAGCATTATTCGGTGAAAAATATGGAGATACTGTTCGTTTAGTAGATATGGATTTCAGTAAAGAATTATGCGGTGGAACACACGTTTCTAATACAGCTGATATTAAAAAGTTCGCTATTTTAAGTATTGAATCTAAAGGATCAGGTATTTTTAGGATTGAAGCTTCTACAAATGATATGATTAATACTGAAATTGGTTTATCATTAGAAAATTTAAATAACGATATTGAAAATCTTAAAAATAAATTACACAGTGTTAAAGCAAACGCTGAAAAAGAAAATATTGAAATTGTTACGAAAGATATTCCAACTTTTGAATATGTGGGAAGTTATAAAGATATGCTTACTAAGCGTTCAGAATATGATTTTTATTGGAATTATGTTAAAGATGCTGAAAAAGAACTTAACAATAAACTACGTAATAAGTCAAGTGAAGGATTTGACAAATTAGGTGAGGAGTTTGTTTGTCTTAATAATATTCAATATTTGATTAAAAAGATAGAAAATGTTGATATAAATGTTTTAAAAGATTTAGCTGATAAATTAACATTAGATAAAGAAAATGCATTTGTTATGATGTCATCGGCAAAAGATGGAAAAGTATTCTTTGTCGCTAAAAGTAAAAACACACCACATCATGCTGGTGAATTAGTAAAATTAGCTGCAGTAACTGCTAGCGGAAATGGTGGCGGTCGCCCTGATTTCGCACAAGCTGGTGGTAAAGATGAATCTAAGATTGAAGAAGCATTACAAAATGTCAAAACAAAGTTGGGATTATAATGAGATATTTAGGCTTAGATTTAGGAAATAGAACATGTGGGGTTGCGGTAAGTGATTCCTTAGGAATTGTAGCAACTGGTGTAGATACAATAAGATTTGGTGAAAAAGATTTGCAAAAAGCACTTGAATGTGTTAAAATGATTATTGTAGAAAAAGCAGTTGATAAGATTGTAATGGGGTTACCTAAAAATATGGATGGTAGCTTAGGATTTCAAGCTGAATATGTTTTATCTTTTAAACAAATGTTAGAAGATGCTTGTGGGCTTGAAGTTATTATGGTTGATGAACGACTAACAACATCACAAGTTTTAAAAGTAATGATTGATGGTGATGTGTCTAGAGCTAAAAGAAAACAAAGTGTTGACAAATTAGCTGCAGTTGTTATTTTACAGTCTTATTTAGATCGCTTGAGTAGATAATTTATATAATAGAAAGAGGAAATATTATGAGTGAAATGAAACCTTTAGAACAACATTTAACAATTATTGATGAAGAAGGAAATGAAATTTTATGCCAAATTTTATTTACTTTTGAATCTGAAGAATTAGGTAAAAAATATGTTTTATTCTACCCTTTATCAAGTGAAGAAGATGAAGATGGTAAAGTAGACGTTATGGCTGCTTCTTATGTAGAAGGCGAAGATGGTCAAGGAGAATTATCACCAGTTGAAACTGATGAAGAATGGGCTCTAATTGAAGAAGTTCTTCAAGAATTTGAAGAATCTTATGATGAAGAAGCTGAAGAAGAACATCATTGTTGCTGCGGTCATCATGGTGATGAATGCTGCGAAGAAAAAGATGGATGTTGTGAAGAAAAAGAAGAATGCTGCTGCGGTCATCATGGTGATGAATGCTGCGAAGAAAAAGAAGAATGCTGCTGTGGTCATCACCACTGCAAAGAAGAAGAATAAGAAAAGCCTTAATAAAAAGGACCTGTTGCTTTTAGCAAACAGATCCTTTTTTTATTTAATCATAATCAACTTCATTAAAAATAATTAAGTCAGCTATATCATCATATAGTTTACCATTGTCTTCATCAATGTCAAAAATGGCAGGGTGTTTTTTAGGTTGATCAATTGGTATTTGAGCAAGTAGTTCTGCACCTAGTAATTTTGATACTTCTAAACCGCCACCTTCGCCGAAGATGTTTTCACGTTGGCCATTAATTGGATTTTTATAATACGACATATTTTCAATCACACCAAGAATTTGATGGTCCAGTTTTAAAGCAGCAAAGCCAGCTTTGATTGCAACGTGAGATGCTGATAAATGAGGAGTAGTGACAATAATCATTTTTGCTTGCGGAATGTATGATTTTACATCTAACATTACATCACCTGTTCCTGGTGGTAAGTCGATAAGCATATATTCTAATTCTTTATCCCATGCAACATCATAGAAGAAGTGTTCAAGCATAGAATGAAGCATTCCGCCACGCCAAATTACTGGTTCTTTAGGATTAGTAAAGAATTCAGTTGAAATTACTTGCATTGTTTGATAAGTAATTGGTGCAATCTTTTGATTTTCGTCATAATGAGGAAATTCATGAGGTACATTTAGTAGTTTAGGGATACTTGAACCATAGATGTCCGCATCAATAATACCTACTTTATGTCCCTTTTTCATTAAACGATTAGCGATATTTACAACGACAGTAGATTTTCCAACTCCACCTTTACCACTTGCGATGCCTATGAAAGTACACTTGCCTTTAGTAATACTTTCAATTTTTTTATTTTCTTCGATTTCAAGTTTTAAACCTTTGTGACCTAATGTTTGTTTAATTAGTTTTGTAACGTCCATTCTCAAACTACGTTCAGCTTGGTCAGATTTTTTACCAATCGCAATGATTAATGTAACAAGGTCGTGCTCTTCATCATACCCAATATGTTTGATTCCTTCACTTTGTTTTAAACTCATTTTTAGAGAAGGATCAATTAATTTTTCTAGTTCTAATCTAATTTTATCTTTCATTATTTCCTCCTTTATATTTAATAGGCATTGTATATTCACTTAGGTATAAATTGGTGTTATTAACTAAGTCATATAGAAGGGATGCCTTTTTTTCTGTTTCAATAATTACATTAGTATTTTCATCAATTTCAGTTTTAAGCGATGAAAATATTTTTATATCTTTTTGTTTTAGCAATTTAAAATATTCTTGTTTAGATTCATTAAAACCTAGTAAGCGGTTATAACTAAAACTTGATGGTATGTTAGGCGTATCCATAATTAATGTTAAAATACATCGTCTAATTCTTGATGCGGAATATCTAGTACCAACACATTTATTAATTAAATCATCTAGCGATATAGTATTATTTAAATTATTTTTGATTAAGTTAGCTATTCCTTCATTTAATACTTGATTAGAATTATAATTATCCTGAACTAACATACGATATTTTAAAAGATCTAATATTTTATTACTATCAATTCTGTTTAAAGTATAGTTATAGTTAGGGAGATATTCTAAAATATTGTGGTTGTTAATATGAAGATTACGTAGGGCAGTTCCAGATGGATACAAATTATTTATGATATTTGATTCCAAGTCGTCATCACCAATACGATTGATTTTATGAATTTTAATGTTCGGATTTATTTTTTTAATTTGTTTAATATATTGGATAGCAAGGGTATTATTAGGTTTACTAAGATTAGGATTAGCATCATTGAAAAAATGTTTGTATGTTTCAAAGTGATGTTTTTTATAACTTGTTTCACCATGATATGTTTCTTGAAAGTATTTATTGAATATTTTACTATCACTAAAATGTGCGTAGTTTATTAATTCATCTAATGAAATATCTTCACAACCAAAGGCTAAATCAGTTATTTGTAAGTCATTTAATATTTTAACAGTGTGATAAGCAAAGAAGTCAGCACTGTGATTCGATAACATAAATGGTAGTTCAAAAATAAAATCAATTCCATTTTGTAATAGTACATTCGTTTTATCAATTTTATTAATGATACTGAATTCTCCCCGCATGGTATAGTTTCCGGAAGTAATAACTATTGTATAGTCAGGTTTAACTAAGTTAATGGCTTCTTGAATATAGTACTGATGACCTTTATGAAAGGGGTTATTTTCCATTATTAGTCCTAATATTTTCATACTCTTTTTTTCCTTACAAATTTCGATAAATTAAATTTATTTATTATAGTATAATCATAATGGTGATACTATGGACATAAATAAATCAATGAAAGAATGTTATTTAAATAGACAAAAATTTGCTGTGATAATTTTTGACGATTTAAAATTTTATGATAGTTTAACTACTTTATTAGAAATTAAAATTAAACGTGAATTTTTAAACATTGTTATTTTTAAGATGAGCAGTACTTCATGTCGAGAATTAGTTGAATTATATCATATTCAGGAATTTCCAGCTGCTTTAATATTTAATAAACAGCGCCTTATTAGAAAAGAAGTAGGTTTTAATGCTCAATCTAGATTAAAAATTGCATGATACAAATATAATATCATTTTTTTAATAAAAAAGTGGCATAAATGAGAAAAAATATTTTTTATCGAATTACTTTATAAAATGTGTATTTTGTGATATACTAAAAAAAGATTTTAAATTAAGGTAATGAGAGTGAAAATTATGAAAAAGGAAAAAACATTTAATTCCATTGCGCGAATTAAGTCTACCCTTGTTCAACCAAAAGGTAGCTTTGCGTCTAAAAGTATGAATGTTACATTCGCAACAATTTATTTACTATTTGCATTTTTAGTAATTTGTTCGTTTGCATTATTTTATAATGTAACTTCTCTTGATAAGTCCCTTTCACTCGTTCATGATAATAAAATTGCCGTTTCTTTAGGATACTTTTGTTCTATTACCTTAATTACAATAATTTCTATTATTATATTTAAACCTCATCACTTAAATAGAATTCAATATGTGTCATTTCCAATCATAATTATAGCATACGTTTTAAATTATGTTTTTGGAAGATTTATGCCTAATGATTTTCTTAATATTTTAACATTATCTATTATGGTAATAGGGTTAGGTTTATTCATTGCTTCAGTTATAATCTTATTTTTATATAATATTTCAACTTATGAAAGAATAATTCTAATATTTTCTTTGTTACTCATAGTTATAGTATGGGCATTTTTAATTAAAAGTATTTTATCAATTAGTACACTATTTGGAACTTTTGCGATACCATTACTTTTATTATTGTTAACGTATTTTTGCATGTTTTTTATGAGTGCAAATCAGTTTAGAAAAATAGAATTAAATAATGAAAAAATACCAGGAATCTTATTTGCTTTATTAGTAATAATTTTTATAATGTTTATTACCAATGAGTTTTCTTTAGCATTAATGAAAGAATATTTATTCCCTAGCTTAGGTGGATTTAACAATGTTCCTTTTTATTTGGGAATAATTGGAATAGCTTTATTATCGATAGTATTTTATTGGTTATTTAGTTATACAACAATTTATTATTGTTTTGCATGGATCATATTTGTCTTCATTACTTATTCATTCGGAATGGCTTATATAGTATTTGATTATAATTCTGTTATGAAGATAGTTTTAGAGACATTGATTGGTATTCAAACTGGTATGGGTATTATTAATATTTTAATGTTACTAGGTAAATCTTTAGAAGATAAAGCAAGCATTTGGGTTATTAGATTTATAACAATTGCGTTTGGCTTAATTTTTATCGGTCTATTTGTTTTATTTAATTTTATAAGTTATTCTAATTTCCGACTTGTTTTAGTAATATCTCAATCCGCTTCATTCCTAATTTTATTATTTTTAGGTATTTATGCAATCGCTGCTGCTTATTATTTAGCTAAAACTGATAAAGTAGTAACAGTAGAACAAAAAGATGAAATTAAAGTAGTTGATAATAACTACCCTAATCCATATGAATTATTAACAAACAAAGAATTAATTGTTTTTGAACAATTGATTTTAGGTAATACATTAAGACAAGTAGCTGGTGAATTACATATGAAATATGATACTGTTAACTTCCATTATAAGAATATTTATCGTAAATTAGGAGTTAATTCACGAATTGAATTAATTATGCGATATAACAGTCAAGGAAACACGAGATAATGCTCGTGTTTTTTGATTAAAATACAGTTAATTATAATTTTTATATTTGAATATCAAAATAAAAACCTTGAATTTGCGAAAAAAGAGGACATTTGTCTAAATAAGACTTATGTCCTTTTTTATTTATGTTAATTTTATATAATTTTAGTGAGGTGATTAGATGAAAGGAAATACATTAATAGAAGTAGTTATCAGTAGTACAGTTATTGCTGTTATATTATTAACCGCATTATTAATCTTATCTACGACGAAAGAATATGTAAATAATTTTCTAGATAGACAGTCTTCTGCTACCGAAGTAAATAAGTTAGGAGTCAATATAGAAAAATTAGTTTTAGAAGCCATTCGTGATAAAGATTTATTGGAAATTAATGATAAAACAATTTTTAATAGGAGTGACAATATAATACTATTGAATGATCATTCAATTTTAATTGATCAAGATATTCAATATTATTTACCTTATAATGAAAATATAAATTACGATATTAATTTACTAGCTAATACCTTAATTGAATTAAAAATTTATGATAATAATTATGAAAAAATTATGATATTTTATGTGCCAATGGGAGTGAGAATATGTTGAATATATTTTTAAAAGTAAAAAATAATCATGTGATGATTATGATTGAATTAATTGATAAATATAGAAAAGAAGTATTTAAAGAAAACTACTTTATTAAGGATTGGAGAAAAGATAAAGTAAGATATTTAAATGATATTAAAAATAAGATTAGAGAAATGTTTAAAATAAAAACTTTTAATAATGTTAAAGTTGTATTAAGTAGTGAAAAGATTTTTTATGATGTTTACAAATTACAAAATTTAGAATATAAAAATAAGGATCAAATATTAGAACAGATAAGCGAGATGTATCAAATGATAGAGGATAGTTATCATTTAGTAGAAGTAGATAATGGTAAGAAAAAAGAATATATTAAATATTATGTTATACCAACTTTTGAATATGAATTGTTAAAAGATTTTAAAGAATCTTTTAATTGTAAGAAATATAAATCATATTTTGAAATAGAAATGATTAATAATAAAATTAAAAAAGATTATCGTTCGAATGGCATTAATATCATTATTAATAATGATAATATTCATTTTTGTGGTTTTAGAGATTCGGAAATGATTGAATATATGATGCTTAAAAATGGAAAAAATCTAAATTTGAAAGACGTGACAGACTTTTTATTTGAAGTTAGTGATTATATCCTTGTTAAATATATTAAAATATTTATTTTAAATGAAATAGATATGAAAACAGCTACTTTGATTAATGATAATTTACGAGTATGGATGGGGATTAATGAAACATACGAGATTATTAAACTCTAATATCAAAGGAAGTAGTATTATTGAAGTCGTATCTATTATTGTAGTACTTACGTTTTTTTGTTTATTTATGAGTGAAAGTATGTTAAAAATTAATCGAAATGAAATATTATTAAATTCTCATGAAAAAGCCTTTGATACGATGGAGAATCTATTAACTATAGCAGGATCAATGGACGATTATAATACTATATTCGTTAAATATTTGGAATTAACTAATTATCGGTACTTTATAGAAGAAATTGAACTTGTAAATGGAAAAATAATTAAATGGAGATTTTATTTTGATGAAAAATATCAGAATTTAGATTTTATTCCTGATAGTAGTATTAGTTATTATAAATTTGAAATCAGTTTTGAATGCCGAATATATTCAAATTATGAGTCTCAAAGTTGTTATGTAAAAGGAAGTTATTATGATGCGTTGACTGAAAAAGGAACAGTTAATTTTTTTAAAGCACCTGATATTACGTTTAGAAAGAAGGTTTTATATGAATAATAAAGGACATATGTATTGGTCAGCAGTTTTTATGATAATCATTACTATCAGTACTTTATTCTCTATTATAAATTATAATCAGTCACGGATTAAAAATCTTAATGAAAGAAGTTGTGAAAGAGCTGATAATTATGGAGTAATTTACTATTTGTATTATGCAATGACGAATAATAAATTTAATAGCACAGTGGGATCTGAATTCGTTGAATTATCTTCAGGTGTGATGGTTAAATCAGTCTTAATAAAGGAATCATCTAATGAAACACAATATTTATCGACTTTTAATTTTATTAAAGTCAATCGGTATCTGTTTTATGATATAGAATTTACCTATGAGCCTAATAATAAAAATATTAATATTATTTCTTATTATCGATACATAAAGGAGAATTAGATGAAATTAAAATATAAAGTAGTAAATAAAAATGGTAATAAAATTAAAGGATGTATAAATGTTGATGATATAAATGATTTAGAAATAATTTTAATAAATTTTGGCTTTAAAAAAATTTATATTAAAGAGTATAAGGCTAGTAGATTTAGATTTATTAAGAATAAGATGAGTGATAAACAAATATTAATTTTTATAAAGAAACTGATTGGTTTTCTTAAAATCAATGCTAGTTTATCACAGGCTTTATCTCTTATTTTAGAAAGTTCGAATAATAAAATTATTCAAAGATTCATCTTTAATATTTTAATCAACTTAAACTTAGGAAGTAATATTGTTGAAAGTATTAAGGCATCAACTTTAGATAATAGAATTAAGATTAATATTGTTGTATTAGAAATGTTAGAGATTTTAGATGCATCAGGAGATATGATAGGTGTTTTAGAGAGTATTTTAAATTATTTATCAAGCAAATTAGATTTAGAAAACAAGTTTAAACTTTCTACAATTTATCCGAAAATTGTTTTAACTATCGGATTAGTAGTTTTTACTGTTTTCATGGTGTTTATTGTCCCTAGTTATAAAGAAATGTTTGTAGGGATGGGAATAGATGTTCCTAATATTACTTTGCTTTTATTTAATTTATCAGATATTTTAGTCAATAATTTTTTATTATTTGTTTTAGTTTTTATAATCTTAATAGTTTTTGCGATGTTCTTTATAAAAACTAGAGCTTATCAATATTTACAATATCTATTAGCATGCCGATTTGAATTGTTTAAGACAACTAATACAGTGAAGTTTTGTTCAACTATGCATATACTACTCAATAATCAAATTAGCTTAGTGAAAGCAATTAGTTATTTAAAAAAAGTGATGAATAATTATTATTATAATATTAAACTTGATTTATTAATAAAAAACTTAAAAGAGGGAATGAATTTATCAACAGCAATTACTTCAATTAATTTTTTATCAACTGATTTTAAAAATCTTATATCGATAAGTGAGAAACAAGGATTGTTACTAGATGGTTTTAGAGATATTGAACTTTTATATAAAGATGATCTATCTAATTCAATTAAAAAAATAACAGTTTTAATAGAACCTATTTTAATTTTGCTAGTAGCAGTGTTGGTTATACTTATAATGATGATGATATTTATCCCGATGTTACAAATAATAGATGGGGCAACTATAGGGGGATTATAATGAATTATAATAAAGTTATTTTAGAATATTTTTGGAATGTGAAGAAAGAACTAAATAATGAAATATCTGATTTAGAAAATTATTCAAAAAGAACTGATTTAGTTTTATTAAAAAGACACTTAATAACAGAAGAAGAATTATTGAAATATTATTTAAAGAACACTAAATATAATAAATATCATGAAAATATATTATCAGAAAATAAGAGTTATATCGAAATTCCTGTAACTAGTAGGTTTATTTCTAAATACAAAATATTACCACTTGCACGGAGTAGTCGAAAATTAACTGTTTTAACTTATGATCCTTACGCAATAAAAGGTTTTAATTTATTAAAAAAGTATTTTAATGCGGTGCTTGATGTATATTTAGTTACTAAAAATGAATTTCAACGTTTAATTAAAAGATATTTAAATAAAGAAATTTTTGCAAGTGATGCGGAAGATGATATCTTAGCTACTGTAGCTAAGCAATTAGATAATATTTTAGTTAAAGCTATTACAACTAGGGCTAGTGATATTCATTTTGAACCTAATTTTAAAGATGTAGAAGTTAGGTTAAGAATTGATGGAATTTTATGTAATTATATAAATTTAAGTAACTTAATATATTCAAAATTAGCATCAAAAGTTAAAGTTTTATCGGAAATGGATGTTTCTAAAACTAGAATTCCTCAAGATGGTAGTTTTACTTACGCATATAAAAGAAATGATTATGATTTAAGAGTATCAACAATGCCGACTATTTATGGTGAGAAGGTTGTAATAAGATTGTTGAATAATAAAAATGAGATTGGTGATTTTAAAGAATTAAATTTTAATACAGACATTCAAGCATTATTGTTAACTCATTTAAAATATGGAGAAGGGTTAATTATTATTAGTGGGCCAACTGGATCTGGAAAAACAACCACTTTATATAATATGATAAATGAAATTAATAAGTCTGAAGAATCAATTGTTACGATAGAAGACCCAATTGAATATAAAATTGACGGTATTAGTCAAATTCCAGTTTATGGTAATACTCAAATTGACTTTAAAACTGCAATGAAATATATTTTAAGACAAGATCCAAATGTTATTTTAATCGGAGAAATAAGAGATGAGGATACCGCAAAAATGGTGCAGCGAATTTCGCTTACTGGTCATATTATTTTAACATCTATACATGCACAATCAATTAGTAGTGCTATCCGTAGAATATGTGAGCTTGGTTGTGATTATAAAATAATAATAGAGTCTTTAAATTTTGTTACTAATCAAAGACTCATTCGTAAATTATGTCCTTTTTGTAAAAAAACTCATTATACAACCGAGGATGAAAATGAGTTATTAAGCATTAATGAGTCAATAGTAATTTATGATAGTATCGGTTGTGATAAGTGTAATCAGACAGGTTTTATTGGACGTATAGCTGTTCATGAAGTTGCTATATTTGATAATGAATCTAAGACAAAGTTACTTAAAGGGGGTGATATCGAGAATGTTATTGAACAAATAGGTGATAATATGAAAAGTACAATTTATGATGAAGCATTAAACTTGGTTAAAAAGGGGAAAACTACAATTACTGAATTAAAACGTTTAGGCATTTTTAAATAACTTTGATGAATTGTAAGGAGGTTATTTATGATTAAAAAAATTAAAGGTTTTACAATTGTAGAGATGGTTATTGTTATTTCAGTGATGGCTGTACTTGGTTCAATTACAGGTGTTACATATTCTAAATTGGTTTCTAAAAGTAAAGTTCATGCTAATGAACAAGAGTTATTAGCAGTTGTTGGATTAGTTGATGCGGCATATATGTTAGATGAAGAGTATGAAGTAGGGGGGACAACAACACTTTTTGATGATTATGCGACATTATCAACGGAATTATTAGAACAAATCTATGCAGAGCATTCAGATAATGAAATGCCAGAAGGATTAAATGTAGAAGATGGTATTTTAACTTATTCCAATCGCGGTTTAACGGTATCATATGATTTAATTAATCGCCAATTTATTGATGAATAATAAAGGAATTTCATTATTAGAAGTTATTCTAACATTATCTATTTTAACTATTATAGGTAGTGTTAGTCTGCCTAGTTATAAAACAATAAGAGAATATCAAAAACAATTAGAATGTAACGAAATAGCAGTCAAGTTAAAAAATGAGATTATGAACTATATTACAAGATCATATTCGAATAATGCTGGAGATTATCCTATCTTAGCTTTTCAAAAAGATTATTATAAAGATAGTACGACAGTTTGTAATATTACAATTGATAGATTAACAATGCATTTAAATAAATGTATTTTATCTTCAGGAATACCAGTAGAAAGAGTGGCCAAATTTTATAAAGTTTATGAATTAAATATTCCAGATGTTATATCGGAGGGGGAAACATATCAAGCAATATTACACTTTACAGATCGTAAAGATAATGAATTCTATTTCTATTTTGATTTTTATGAAGAGCCAGATGAAGGGTATGATTGTGCTTTTTTTAGGAGTTTTACTTATATTCATCCGAATAAGAAATCAATAACATTACAATTATCATAAGGAAACCGCTTCTTAATTGAAGCGGTTTTTAAGCATTTTAAAATAAAAAAATTAATTAATATAGTATAATATTAGTAAGAAAGGGATGATTTGATATGAAATTATTTAAAAAACTAAGTATTTTAAGTTTTATAATTCTTGTTTGTTTAACATTCGATATTTGTAAACCTACAGTTTCTGCAGATAAAGTTGAAAATGATTATTATCAAGAATTAGAAAAAACACAAACTAATTTGTACCGCGAAGTTGTTTATAGTCATATTATCGCACAAACTAAAACAACAAAACCGGTTGGTAATGACCATGGCTTAGGTGGTAATACACCAATTGATCCTAATAAATGGTATGGACAACAAATTAATATTGTTGATATTCCACGTGGTCAAAATGCGATGGTTATTCCATGGAGCGTTCAATCTGAATTACAATGGGAACTTACTTCAATTGCATCTATGGCATATGATTATGAAAGAAAACATCCAGGTTATAAAGTTATTGCTGCTATCAATGGCGACTTTTATGACTGGCATTCTACTTATGATTATCCAAATAGTGGTACTGGAATTGAAGCTCATGAAGGCGATTTGATTAGATATGTAGATTACAGCGATGCAGTAGCAATTCAAAACGGAGATTTTACAACTGATCAATTAATTTTTGCTAGAGAAAGAGAGATGACTAGAACTGCAACTCCTCATCTTGCAATTTATGACGCAGAAGGTAATGTGATTTATGATGAACCTGTTGATAAAGTAAATGCAGCTTTAAATGATGGTGAAGTTGGTGTTATATTTGGTTCAATTCATAATGTATATTCATATGATGAAAATGGCAATCCAATTTATAATAGCTACGATGAACATGCTATTGAAAGACGTGATTATAAAGCTCCTACTATTTATGATGGTAATGCGTTCCTTATTAAAAATGGTTCTAAAGTAATTACTCAAACTAGCGAAAATAGTTTCTATGGTAAAGGTGTAATTACAAGTGCTAATAAAGAATTAACAGTTGAGGATTTTGACAAAACAACTTTTGCTATTATCTGTAAAAATCCTGAAGTTGCGGCTTTATTAGCTGAAAATGTAACTGTTCGTGTTCAATATGAATTTACAGGCATTTTAGAAGGACAACAAAACGTTATTGGTGTTTATCGTTCAATGCTAGAAAACGATGTTGTTACTCCAGATCATGCAGATAGTTATTATACTACACGTGCACCTCGTAGTATTATCGCTTCTAAAGCTGATGGTACTATTGGTTTAATTACAATTGATGGTCGTCAAGGGCCTAAAAACATGTATGGTGCAAACCAAGAAGAAATGACTAATATTCTTCAATTATACGGCTATTCTAATGCTTACTTATTAGATGGTGGTGGATCAAGTTCATTCATTGTTAGAAATGGAGATCGTTTTGATATCGTAAATTCACCTAGTGATGGTCATATTAGAAATGTCGCAAACGGTTTATTCGTTGTTGTAAAAGAAGAAGCTTATAAAGTTGCTTCAATTGATAGTACTGAAAACTCACTTACTTTTAATATCAGTACTGAAGGTGTTGATTTTACTGATGTTAAAGCCATTAAAGTTACATTAGGTGATGTTACAAAAGAAGTTGTCGATGGTAAAGTTACATTTGATAATTTAACAATTAATACAACATATGACTACTATTTATCACATGATTCATTTGAAAAAAATGATTTACGTTCAACTATTTATGGAACTGTTGCTACTAATAAAATAGTACCATCAATAGGAGAAATAAGCTTCACAGAAGATGAAGAAAAAGTTTATTTAAAAATAAATATTAATGACCCTCACGGATCAATTTCAAATGTTGTTATTCGAGTTGGTAACCGTGCATTCCCATTATATGATGGAGAAGCTGTAATTCCTAAGAATTTAGTTAATGAAAATGGTACTTTAGAATATCGTGTTTCTATCAGATATATTCTTAGCGATACAACTGCACCTGTTTATTTAAATGAAGATAAAGTTCTTGCAATTTATAATATTGTATCTTTTGATTATAATTTAGGTGAAGGATATAGTCCATATGTAGTAAAATACCAAAGCGGTCAAAAAGTTGAAAAAATACCTACTCCTGCAGCTGAAGGTAAAGTATTTAAATATTGGGCACTTAATGGTCAAGAATATAATTTTGATCAACCATTAAGCGAATCAATCACACTAGTTGCGGTATGGGAAGATGCTCCACAACAAAGTGGTGGTGGCGGATGCGCTTTTGGTGCTGTTTATTCAACATTATCTATTTTAAGTGCTGTTTGCTTAGCAGTTCTAGCACTTAGAAGAAAACATTAATGAAAAAACACATTAGAAATTGATTTTCTAATGTGTCTTTTTTTTATTCATCTGATGTGGTAAAGTTAACACCTAACATATGCATATCGCTTAAAAAATTTGGGTATGATTGTTTTGAACATTCTGCACCGATGATTGAAATGGGTTTATTTAAATAGGTATTGATTGCAAATAACATAAATAAGTAATGATAGTTTTGATAACAATTTATTTCTACTCCACCACTTAATGAGTTGGCCCCAGTAACAGCTATATAATCTTTTTGAACTATAATATCAGCTCCTAAATTAGATAAAATATCAATTGTTTCAGATAGTTTATTATCTTTAATAGGAAATGCTAAATCATAATTATAAAGTTTTGAAGTGCCTTGGGTAATACTAGCTAGTGCTAATAGTAAAGGTGCAAGTGAAGGACACTCATTTAAGTCAACTTCAAATGGTAATATTTCAGAGTGATTGATTGTTAATAAGTCATCACCAACATCTATTTTTGCGTCATGTTTTTTTAATAACCCAACGATTTTACTTTCAGGTTGGATACTATTACGGAAAAGGTTTTTAATGATTATTCTTTTTCCTAGTAAACCAGCAATTATTAAATTTGCGCCTGTTGCGTAGTCACCTTCAACAGTATAAGAAGTTGGAGATTCATATTGATTAGGATTAATGACTATCAAATAATATTTTTTATCAATTTCATAAGTTAATAGGTCGATACTGATATTAAATATTTTCATTATGTCTAATGTTAGTTTGTGTGAAGTGCTAAAATCGGATTTTTTAACGATAATTTTAGTCACAGTTGTTTTAAACATAGATGATAGTAGTAGACCATTTAAAAAGCAAGTATTTTCAATTTCCAAATCATCAGGAATTTTGCTTGGTAAAACATTTATTGTATTGTTAGTTTTTATGATACTACAATTCATTTTTTCAATTGTTTCATACGAAAGAATTTGTTGAATTTGTTTATCAATGGCGAAAGTTCCAAATTGTTGAATATTAACAAAGATTGGCATTAATAGGCTAACTAATCTTAAGCTGTTACCACATTTAATAATATCATTACATAAAGTAAAGCTTTTAGGAGGATTAATCAATAATTTATTTCCTTCTTCAATATATTCAATTTTAACTCCTAATTTACGCATTGCTTCAATTGTTAACATAGTTTCCTCAGAAATTAATGGATTGATAATTGTAGTAGCATTTTTAGCAAGACTCGCACATATAATAGCACGATGAGTGATACTTTTTGATGGTGGTATTGTGATGATTCCTGACACAGAACTAGGGAAAAGAGTTATTTTCATATGTACCTCCATTTAATACGCTAATATTATACATCAAAAATTTCAAAAAAGGAAGAAAAATAATTGAAAAAAATATTAAAAGGTATAATTGTGGGGATTTCTTGTTTGTTACCAGGGGTTTGTAGTGGGTTAGTAGCAATTACATTAAATGTTTATAATGATCTACTAGAAATAGGTTCAGGATATTATAAAATTAAAGTTTTAATCAAAAATGTTTTATTATTAATGGGAATGTTGATTGGAATAATTTTAACAATTTTAATTTTAACTAGTTTAAATGAAAATTATCCATTTTTAGTTAATGCTTCATTCATTGGATTTGCCACGTCTTCACTTTTTATTTACGCAAGTACTTTTAAAGATGACATACATGCAAGTAAACTAAGAAGAACTGTATTAATTATAATAGGGTGTATAGTTATAATTGCATTTGATTATTTATCAACGCTTATATTGGTAGTTAATTTTTCAAATTCTAATATTATAATTTTTATAATAGGTGGTTTATTATCATCTTTTGCATTTATTGCGCCTGGCATAAGTGGATCGTTAATTCTTGTTGTGTTAGGAATATATTTTCCTTTATTTTCTTTTATTAAAAGATTTTTAACTTTTGATTTTAATTTTCTTTTTAATGATTATATAATTATTATTTCATTTTTTATAGCTTTTATGTTAGGAATAATTATTTCTTCAAAATTATTACAATATTTAGTTAAAAATAAATATTATTATTTTTATAATGTCTCATTAGGAATGATTGTTGGGAGTATTATCGTATTATTTAAATCAACAATAGAATTATTTGTTTTGTCTCAATTATTAGGATACATTATTATTTTGTTAATATCTTTTTTCTTATTTTATAATATTGCAAAAGAAAAGTATGGCATGTAAAGCCATACTTTTAGTCTGTATAGTTGTCGAAATACCCTTGGATTAAGACAATTGGTGTACCTTTATCTCCTGAACCGCTTGTTAAATCACAAAGTGAGCCGATTAAATCTGTTAATTGGCGAGGAGTAGTACCTTGTGATGCCATATTTCCTACTAAGTTAGAAGTTTTTTCTTTGATACTCTTGGAGATAGCTTCTTTTAAAGCTTCACCAGATAAATCTTTATAATCATTATCAGCAAGGTATTTTAATTTTAGTTCATTAGGTGTGCCTATTAATCCTTTAGTGAATCCAGGAGAAACGACTGGGTCAGCAAGTTCCCAAATTTTCCCTTGCGGATCTTTGAAAGCACCATCTCCATAAACCATAACTTCAATATGTTTATTAGTTTTTTCAAGGAATATTTGTTGAATTTTTTCAACTAATTCAGTGCATTTTCTTGGGAAAAGTTTGATTTTAGTTTCTGTAGATTTATTAGATCCAAGTAAACCATAAAATTCATTATATCCACTACCATTAATAGAAGAAGTAAGAATTTCATCAAGACCATAAACTTTTTCTGCGCCTGCTTCTTTTAATAAACGTTTTGTTCTAACTCTTGTGTGAATGTCACAAGTTAGAACATTTTTTGTATATTTAAGAATATGTTTTGCTTGATTAGAAAAAATAATTTCAGCTTCTGCTCCACATTCTTCGATTAGTTCTTTATAATAGTTAATGTAATCAACACCAGTGAATTCATGCTTTTGATATCCAAATATATTGCGATATTCTTGAAGTGTTAAACAATCTGAATAAGGATTTACCCCTGTTTCATCTAATTGGTCGTAAGTAAGTAGAGCGTTTCCTACTTCATCACTTGGATAACTTAGCATTAAGATTATTTTTTTAGCTGCTTTTGCTATACCTTTAAGGCAGATAGCGAAACGATTTCTAGATAAGATAGGGAAAATAACACCTATTGGTTGATCTCCAAATTTAGCTTTAACATCAGTTGCGATATCATCAATTGTCGCATAGTTGCCTTGAGCACGAGCAACAATAGACTCTGTAATGCCAATAACATCGCGATTTCTTAATTCAAATTTTTCTGCTTCACACGCTTCTAAAATACTATTAACAACGATTTCTGCTAAATTATCGTTTTCTCTTATAATTGGGCATCTTACTCCACGTGAAATTGTTCCTACTTTTCTTTCCATATTATACCTCGAAATTTAATAATTTAAAAAATACATATTTATTATAAACCAAATTTGTTTTTCCCGCAAGAAATTAACCATTTTTTTGTACTTGAGTAATAAGATTGATTTTATTGACTCCAAATGTTATAATAACTATAATAAAGGTGATAATATGAATGGATTATTAAATGTATACAAACCAAGTGGTATGACTAGTCATGATGTTGTACAACATATTAGAAGACAATTAAAAATTAAACAAGTGGGCCATTTAGGTACGCTTGATCCACTAGCTGAAGGAGTATTAGTAGTTGCGGTTGGAAGTGCTACTAAGTTAATACCTTTTTTAGAGGATAGTTCTAAAAGTTATGTCGCAGAAGTTATTTTTGGTTTTTCAACTACGACTTATGATTTAGAAGGCGACATAACGGCTCAAAAAGATGAATTCATTTTTAATAAGGAAGATTTTGATAGTGCACTAAATGACTTTTTAGGTGATATTGATCAAATTCCTCCTATTTATTCGGCCATTAAAGTAAACGGAAGAAAATTATATGATTATGCTAGATCTAATCAAACTGTAGAAATCCCTTCGCGTAAGGTTAGAATAAACAAGCTTGAACGAGTTTCTGATTATTACGAAGATGACTATAAAAAAGTAAAAATTGAGGCTGATGTTTCAAAAGGTACTTATATTAGAAGTCTTTGTAAAGATATTGGTGACAGATTAGGTGTTCCTACATGCATGGGAAAACTAATAAGAACAAGATGTGGCAATCATTGTATAGAAAACGCTATTAATTTAAATGAAACAGATTTAGAAAAATATATTATCACCCCATTAGCTGCTTTAAGTCATTTGCCATCTATTGATATTGAAAATAATGAAGACTTAATTAAAAAAGTCAATAATGGTATGAAATTATCACCTCATGTTTTAGATGTAGAAGCAGAATTACTAGTTGTCAAATGTGGTAACTCGTTAAAAGCTATTTATAAATTTAATAGTGAAGATATTAAAGGTTATCAGGCGGTAAGAGTATGGAACTAATTTATACAACTTACCCATTTAATGATTTAAAAATCAATGATTCATTAATTCTTACAATTGGTGAATTTGATGGTCTTCATCTTGGTCATTTAGAAATATTCAATAAAGTTATGAAGTTAAAGGAAAAGCTTAATTGTCCAAGTGCAATTATTAGTTTTGATTCTCATCCTGATTTACTTCTTAATAAAGTTAAACAAGTTAGTTATTTAACCCCACAAAAAAGAAAAGAAGAACTTCTTGAAAAACTTGGTTTTGATTATTTTATAATTATTAAATTTGATGATACTCTATCGAAAGTTGACCATGAAATTTTCGCTTCGCAATTATCTTCAGCTTTAAGTATTTCTCATATTGTTGCGGGGCCTGATTTTAGATACGGTTATCGTGGACTAGGCAATGTTAATACACTTGTTGCTGATTTTAAAACAGAAGTTACAGTTTGTAAAGAATACCTATACAATAATCATAAGTTAGGTACTGTATTTTTAAAAGATCTAATGTCCAAAGGACAAATTAATGAAGTGAATAGCTTGTCTTTTGTAAATTATACTATCGAAGGTATTGTAGTTGAAGGTAATAAGATAGGAAGAACTTATAATTATCCTACTGCTAATATTAAATTAAGTGATAATTATTGTATACCACGTTTAGGTGTTTATGAAGTTTATGCTATTTATGATGGTCAAAAGTATCACGGCATATGTAATATTGGTCATAATCCAACCTTCAATTATCAACAAGATGTATCTATTGAAGTTCATTTATTTAATTTTAGTGGTAACTTATATAATCAAAAACTAACTCTCGAATTTATTAAATTCATACGTCCAGAGACGAAATTTTCAAGCAAAGATAGTTTTATAGAACAACTAAAAAAAGATATTGAATCAATTAATGAATAGGATATAAACTATAAAATTATATTTCTTGCATTTTTTTACAAAGTAGTGTATAATATTAATGCCTATTTCATGGTTTAGCGTTAACTCCTAGATAAGCTAGCTTATCGATCGCTATTACTATGTCCTAGGGAAAATTTATAAGGAGGAAATATTTATGTCTTGTATTAGTAAAGACCAAAAAGCAGCTTTAATTAGCCAATTTGCTCGTTCTGAAGGAGATACTGGTTCTCCAGAAGTACAAATCGCTATCCTTACTGCTGAAATCAATAAGATCAATGAACATTTAAGTGTTCATTCTCATGATTTCCACACACGTCGTGGTCTTCTTAAAAAAGTAGGTCATCGTCGTAACTTATTAGCTTACTTAAAAGCTAATGATGTACAAAGATATCGTGAACTTATTGCAAAATTAGGCTTAAGAAAATAAGCGCTTGGGCACTTTATGTGCCCTATTTCATTGTTATTTCAGTCTTTTTAGTAAATATACTTTGAAGATACGATATAAAATTTATAAATATATAAGGTGAATTATGGAAAAACATGTTTTTAAGTATCTCCAAAAATGTAAAGAAGGAGAAAGAGAAATTATTGTCGAAGTTGGCGAACTTGCAAAACAAGCAAGTGGTGCTTGTCTAGTTCGTTACAACGATACAGCTGTTTTATCAGCAGCTGTAGGAAGTAAGAACACGCTAGATACTGACTTTTTCCCACTAACTGTATTATATCAAGAACGTTTATATGCAGGCGGAAAAATTCCTGGTGGTTTCTTAAAAAGAGAAGGCCGTTCAACTGAACACGAAACATTAGTTTCACGTTTAATTGACCGTCCAATTCGTCCATTATTTGCGGAAGGATTTCGTAATGAAGTACAAGTAGTAAATATGGTTATGTGTGCTAACCCTGATTATTCAGCTCCAATGTCTGCTATGTTAGGTTCAAGTGTCGCATTATGTATTTCTGATATTCCATTTGAAGGACCTATCGCTGGTGTTGTTGTAGGTAGAATCAATGGTGAATATATTTTAAATCCAACTACTGAACAATTAGAACTTTGTGATATCAATTTAACAGTTGCTGGTACTAAAGATGCAATCAATATGGTTGAAGCTGGTGCTAAACAAGTATCTGAAGATGATATGTTAGAAGCATTAATGTTTGGTCACGCTGAAATCAAACGTTTAGTAGCCTTCCAAGAAGAAATTATTAAAGCAGTTGGTAAAGAAAAAATGGAAGTAAGCTTATTCGCAATTCCTGAAGATGTTAGAAATGCTGTTGAAGGATATTGTAAAGAAGAATTAGTTGCTGCTATTTCAATTCATGAAAAACTTGCTCGTCAAGATGCGTGTGATGAAATTACAGAACGTACAAAAGCTCATTTTGAAGAACTTTGGGCAGATGACAAAGAATTAGAAAAGAAAATGGGTTATGTTAGTATGTTATTAGAAGAAATAACTGCTATGGAAGTTCGTCGTTTAATTACTGTTGATAAGATTAGACCTGATGGAAGAAAAGTAGATGAAATTAGACCACTTTCTTCACGTGTTGATATTTTTGAACGTACTCATGGTTCTAGTTTATTTACTCGTGGTCAAACACAAGCATTATCAGTAGTTACTCTTGGATCAATGAATGAATTCCAAATTATTGATGGTTTAGGTGTAGAAGAAGGTAAACGTTTCATGTTACACTATAACTTCCCTCAATTCTGTGTAGGATCTACAGGTAGATATGGTGCTCCTGGACGTCGTGAAATTGGTCATGGTGCTTTAGGAGAACGTGCTATTTTACAAGTTATCCCTTCTGAAGATGAATTCCCATATACAATTCGTGTAGTAAGTGAAATCTTAGAATCTAACGGTTCATCATCTCAAGCTTCAATTTGTGCTGGTACAATGGCACTTATGGCAGCTGGTGTTCCGCTAAAAGCTCCGGTTGCTGGTATCGCAATGGGATTAATCAGTGATGGTGAAAACTACACAATTTTAACTGATATTCAAGGTTTAGAAGACCACTATGGTGATATGGACTTTAAAGTAGCTGGTACTAAAAATGGTATCACTGCTTTACAAATGGATATCAAAATTAAAGGTATTACAAGAGAAATCATTAAAGAAGCTTTAGCACAAGCTAAAAAAGGTCGTATGCAAATTTTAGATCATATGTTAACTACAATTCCTGAAGTTAGACCTGAATTAAGTAAATTTGCTCCTAAAGTTAAGATGATTAGAATTAATCCTGAACGTATTCGTGATGTTATCGGTTCTGGTGGTAAAGTAATTCAAGATATCATTAAAGAATGCAATGATGTTAAGATTGATATCGAACAAGATGGACGCGTATTTATCATGCATGCGGAAAGCGAATGGATTAATAAAGCAATCGCTATTATTGAAAATCTTACTCGCGAAGCAAAAGTTGGTGAAATCTATCATGCAACAGTTGTTAAAAATATGAAATTCGGTGCATTTGTTGAATTATGGCCTGGATATGAAGGATTAGTTCATATTTCAAATCTTGACTTCAAACGTGTTGCGAAAGTTGAAGATGTTGTTCGTGAAGGTGACGAAATTGTAGTTAAAGTTTTAGGCTTTGATGAAAAAGGTAAAGTTATGCTTTCTAGAAAAGATGCATTACCAAAACCTGCTAAACCAGTTGAAAAAGAAGCAACTGAAGAACAAGCAACAGATTCTGCTTTAGAAGCGACTGAAGAATAATCTTATATAAATACATGAGGTAATCGAGCGAGAAATCGTTAGGAAAGTCCATACTAGCACAAGCTGAGATGCTTGTAGTGTTTGTGCTTAACGAAAAAATAAGTTAAGGCAGTGTAAACTGACGGCGAATGATGTCCTAAGGGAAACTATGGACTAGTTCATAAAGTGCCACAGAGACGATATTTTCGGAAACGAAAAAGTGGAACGGGTAAACCCCTCAAGCTAGCAACCCAAATTTTGGTAGGGGCATGACAGATTCGGAATCAAACGATGAAGTTACACGAAAGTGAGATAAATGATTACCACCCTTTTAGGGGACAGAATATGGCTTATGATTGTATTTATGAAAATAACTCGCAGGTAAAACTGCGAGTTTACTAAATTAGGAGGCTTTATGAAGATAACTAAATCTGAGTATATTGTAGGGGCAGTTAAAAAAAGTCAATACCCAGCTAATACTGGTCCATTGTTTGTATTTTTTGGGCGTTCCAATGTTGGTAAAAGTAGTTTTATTAATGCTCTTTGTAACCGCAAAAACTTAGCTTATACTTCAAGTAAGCCTGGTAAAACACAAGTCTTAAATTTCTTTAAAATTAATGATTCATTTTCTTTTGTCGATGTTCCGGGATATGGTTATGCCTCAAGAGCGAAATCTGAACGACTTGACTTTGGAAATATGATAGAAGATTTTTTAGATAATAATCAATTATTAAAATATGTTTTTTTGATTGTTGATTTTAGACATGCTCCAACCGAAGATGATTGTTTGATGATTAATTATTTAAGAAGTTTAAATATGAACATTGCAGTTGTTGCGACAAAGCAAGACAAAGTTGGTAAATCACTTATATTGAAGAATAAGAAGATTATTAAAGAAAAATTAGAACTCACTTGTGAGCCTTTGTTTGTTGTTTCATCAGAAACTAAAAATGGTCTAGAAGATGTTCTAAGTTTTATGGAAAGCTTATTAGGTTAGAAAAGGAAATATCTTTTCTAACTTTTTTATTTATATTTTCCATTATTAAACATATAATTAGATGAGGTGTTTATAATGGAAATTAATATTCCAAGTAATGTATTTATTGAACTTAATAATTTATTTAAAGTTTCGACTGTTGATATAGAAGTTAGTGATTACCAGTTACAAGATTCAGAGATAATTGCTAATATTAGAATAAGCGGTGATTATTATCAAAATGATTTCGATTCTACATTATGTGAATTTGAGAAAACTATACCTGTTAATATAGTATTAAATGAAAGAAATAATCAAGTAGATGAAGTTGAAATTAATAATTTTGAATATTTTGAAGTAGAAAAAAGAGGGATTGAAACAAGTTTTTCAGTTGATATTTTAACAAGTGAAGTAAAAGTAAATGAAGAATTAGAAAAAATAAAAGAATCAATTACACAAGAAGTTGATGTTGAACTTAGTGAAATATTAGAAATAGTAGAAGATAATTTGCCCCAGAAAGTGAAAAAAGCTAGAAATAGAGAAAATTATCAATCTATTAGAATATGCTTTTTTAAAAATGATCAAGAATTGAATAAAATTTTAAGTGACAATAATAAAGATGATGTGCTATTAGATAGGTTAAATGAAAATTATCTTGAAAAATCAAGAATTATAATTTAGAGGTGATGAGGTGGATTACGCACCTTTTAGTGAAGAGTTGAAAAATAATTATCACAAGGAATTAATTGATTTACGCCAAATTTCTAAGAAAGCTTTTTTATTAAATACCAATGATGAATATTGTTTTATGAAAAATTGTGATAAAGAATTAGATAAAAAATATAAATTTTTATATAATGTTGGTGTCAGCAATGTACTTTTCCCGTATCAAAACAATAGTTTCAATTATGTAAGTCTTTATAATGATCAATATTTTTTTATCAGTCCCTATTATAAAAATAATAATGATTTATTACAGGAAGTAAAAGCTCAATATTTATTTGATAATTTGATAACGCTTCATAATACGACAGCTTTTAAAAGACAACTATCAGTCAAAAATTCTCGTAAAAAAATTGATGAAATAACAAAACAACTTAATTATAAATTTTCGTTAATTGAGAATTTTATCAGAAGTATAGAAACAAAGCCATTAGATTATTATTCAATGCCAATTCTTAGTAATTATCAATATATTTTAAATGCCAAGTTTGAACTTGTAAAACTTGAAAAATCAATTATTCAATCAATTAAAGAAGAAGTTAGCGTAGATTTTGTTTTTGTTCATAATAATCCAAAACTTGATCATTTACTAATAGATCATGGCCATTGTTATTTAACAAGTATCGATCGAAGTAAAATAGGTCTACCTGCTCTTGACGTAGCAAAATTTTATATTGAAAATGAAGATTTGAATATTGATTTTGTTTATTTACTAAAAGAGTATTTTAAAATACATGATGAAAAAATATATTATGATTATTTCCGATTTTTAGTACTTTTTATTTATATTAAACAAATTGATTTAAATGGTTTTAATATTGAAACTGTTAATACGTTTGTCTCTTTGGCTACATCCATAAAAACCTTTATGATAAGGTTTAATGATAACACAATAAAAGAATAGTGAAGCAGTATAATTATTTATTCTATATTGTTTGACTTTTTGTGCGGTTTGTAGTATAATATGTAAGTCGGGAGGAATAGCTATGAAATGGACGCTTGCTCAATTAATGAAAATTCAAAGCTTTCCTTATGAAATCAAAGATAGTATTGATTTTAAAGATCGAATTACTGAAATAGATGATATTTTAGATATCACTATTTGTACAGTAGAGGGAACTCTTAATAAAGTTGATTACGATACTTATCATATTAGTGCTAATTTAGTTGTCACTCTAACTGTAGAATGTGCCCTTACATTAGAACCTGTTGATTATACTATTGAAACTTCGATTGATGAAGTGTATAGTAAAGAGCCAATGGATGATGATGAATTTCAAATTGAAAATAATACAATTGATTTGAATGAAATTGTTTGGTCACATATTATTATTAATAAACCGATCCGTGTTGTACGTGAAGATGCTTATTCGATTTTAAAAGAAAAAAATCTTGATTTCAGTGGTGAATTCCTCGAAGATGATATTAATGAAGAAGAGGTGTTTTAGATGGGTGCTATAGCTCAACAACGTCGTAGTTCCAAGACTCGTAAACTTAAACGTCGTACTCATTATAAAATCCAAATTCCTGGCATGGTTCTTTGTGAATGTGGTGCTTATAAATTAGCTCACCGTGTTTGCCCAGAATGCGGAAAATATGATGGTAAAGAAGTAAAAGCTATCAAAGTTAAGGAAGAAAAAAGCGAAGAATAGTTTTTAACTATTTAATTTTTACCTAAAACGCTCGCTAAGAGCGTTTTTTTAGTGAGGTGTAAAGATGAATAATCTTGAATATAAACATATTCCCGTTTTAGCTAAAGAAGCAATTGATTATTTAAATATTAAAAGTGATGGTATTTATGTTGATTGCACATTAGGGGGAGGAGGACATAGTTCTTTAATCCTTGAAAAACTAACATCTGGGAAGTTGATTGCTTTTGATCAAGATGATTACGCAATCAAACGTGCTGGTGAACGCTTATCTAAGATAAGTGATAACTTTCATATTATAAAAAGTAATTTCGTTAATTTAGCTAGTGAACTAAATAATATAGGTATAACAAAAGTTGATGGAATCTTATATGATTTAGGTGTATCTAGCTTTCAGTTTGATATTCCAGAAAGAGGTTTCAGTTATCAATATGATACTAGACTTGATATGAGAATGGATACAGATGCTAGTCTTGATGCTCATTATGTAATTAATAATTACAGTGAACAAGATTTAAAAAAATGCTTTTATACTTATGGAGAAGAAAAGTTTGCACCAGCAATTGCTAAAAAAATAGTTCAATATCGCCAAAAGAAAACAATTGATACAACCTTTGAATTAGTTGATATAATTAAATCTGCACTACCTGCATTTGTACTAAGAAAAAAAGGTCATCCAGCAAAACAAGTTTTCCAAGCTTTAAGAATTGAAGTTAATCAAGAATTAAATGTTTTTGAAAAATCGCTTAACGATGCCTATGATTTACTTAATAGCGATGGAAGAATTGTTGTAATTACTTTCCATTCATTAGAAGATCGTATTTGTAAACAAAGTTTCAAAAAGAAAGTTACCCTTGATTTACCAAAAGATTTGCCTTTTGTTCCTGAAGGGTTTGATATTGATTTTGAATTATTAACAAATAAAGCTGTTGTTGCAACTCCAGAAGAACTTGAATATAATAATCGTGCACATAGTGCTAAATTAAGAGCTATTAAAAGAAAATAGTCTAGATACCTATTACAGGCTTCTAGACTATTTTTTTATTTTACAGTGATTTTATAATTAGTATTCCAAGTAGATTTGTCATCTAATTTAATAATATCTTTTTTTGTCTCATAAGAAGTAGTATAAGGACTATCAGCACATCCAATCCAAGGTTCTAAACATATAAAATCAGCCTTTGTGTGATTAGGTGTCCAAATACCTAAAGTTTTAAATTTTTCAAATTCAAAAATGATTCCGTGTTTTGTTTCATTGTGTTCTAAAACAACTTTTGTGTCATTAAATGGATCAAATACTAAAGCGTCGTTTTGATAATCATCATAATTAAGCGGAAGGACTTCTAAATCTTTAAATGTTCTAGCTATTTTTGTATAATCTACAAGGCCACTTGATAGATTAACAGTAGGTAATTCAGCGCTAATTTTAGAAGAGAATAAAACTGAATAATCTTCAAATTTTTCACCCTTGTATAGTGGTACTTGAAATGCAGGATGTAGACCTAAATTAAAGTACATTGGAGTGTTACCATTGTTATAAACTTCAATATTGCAGTTTAAAGTATCATTATTTAATGTATAAGTGATAGTTAATTTGAATTGATATGGATAGATAGCTAAAGTTTCTGGTGTTGCTTCAACTGATAAAACTAAAGAATTTTCAGTTTGAGATACTTTATTCATTTCAATATCTCTTAGGAAACCATGCTTTGTTAATTTATATTCTTTTCCTTCAATTACCGCAATTTTATTTTTAATAGCTCCAACATTTGGAAATAAATAAGGTGCACTACGGTTCCAAGTTTCAGGATTTGGTTGATGAATATATTCAACGCCATCATGTTTAAATGAACAAAGTTCACCACCTAGTGATCTAATTTCTACACTGTTATTGTTATTTTTTAAGATGTATTTCATAAATATCTCCTTTTATATGATATGTAAATTATATCAAAATCAATTTTGATTGTCTAACATTATACTAATAATTGTCATCATATAAAATAGTTTTGTTCATTAATTTAGTACTTTTTCACAATTATAATTTTAGATATGTTATAATGTAAAAAGTATAAAAATAGGAGTTATAAATGAGTTTATTAAATGTTGTTAATGTTTCTCACAATTTTGGGGGGAGACAAATTCTTAAAAATGCCAATTTTAGATTATTAAAAGGCGAACATGTAGGAATTGTTGGAGCTAATGGTGAAGGCAAATCTACTTTTATTAATATTATATTAGGAAAAGAACTACCAAGTGAGGGGAAAATAGAATGGGCTAAACACTTAGATATTGGTTATTTAGACCAGTATTCAACTCTTACAAAGGGAAAAACAATCAGAGAGTTTTTAAAAGAAGCTTTTAATCATATGTTTGAATTAGAAGAACAAATTTATAAAAATTATGATGAAATGAATGATTGTAGTGATACTCGCATGCAGGAACTGATGAATGAGATTGGTGAAATGCAGTCGACTTTAGAACAAAGTGGTTTTTATTCAATTGATGCAAAAATTGAAGAAATCGCAAATGGTCTTGGGTTAAATGCGATTGGCTTAGATAAAGATGTTACTGAATTATCGGGTGGTGAACGTGCTAAAGTTTTATTAACAAAAGTTCTTTTACAAAATCCTGGTATTTTAATTCTCGATGAACCTACTAACTATTTAGATGAAAATCACATTAATTGGTTAAGAAACTATCTAAATGAGTTTGAGAATGCTTTTATTTTAGTCTCTCATGATATAGCTTTTTTAAATTCAGTTATTAATGTAGTATATCATATCGATAATGGTGTATTTACAAGATATAGTGGTAACTACAATCAATTTGTAACTGCTTATGAAATGAAAAAAAGACAAGCTGATGCGGCATACGAAGCACAACAACGAGAGATTAAGCAAATGGAAGATTTCATTGCTCGTAACAAAGCAAGAGTTGCAACTAGAGGAATGGCTAATAGTAGACAAAAGAAGTTAGATAAAATGGAACGTTTAGATAAGGGACGTGTTTTAATTAAACCAAGTTTTGTCTTTAAAGAAGGAAGACCTTCAGGAAAAGTTTTGTTTAGAGGTGAAAACTTAGTTTTAGGCTACGATAGAGCACTTACTAAACCTTTTGATATAGAAATTGTTAAAGGTGAACATTTAGTAATCAAAGGAATAAATGGAGTAGGTAAATCAACACTAATCAAAACTCTATTAGGAATAATTAAACCATTTAATGGTATAGTATAAAAAAGTCCTACGATTACTTTAGGATATTTTGAACAAGAAGCAGAAGAAAACAGAAAAACTCCTCGCGATGAAATATGGGATAGTTTTCCAACCTTAAATCAAGGAGAAGTCCACGCTGCGCTTGCGGCCTGTGGGTTAACTTATGAGCATATTGAATCACAAATTTTTACTTTATCAGGTGGTGAAGCAGCTAAGGTGAGACTTTGTAAGTTGACAATTGGGGAATATAATTGTCTTGTATTAGACGAACCGACAAACCACTTAGATGTTCTAGCAAAAGAATCTTTACAAGAAGCTATCATTAATTATAAAGGAACCATTTTATTAGTATGTCATGAAGCTGATTTCTATCAAAATGTTGCGTCGAGAGTTATAAATTTAGAAGATTATGCGATATAGGGGAAAAAATGAAGAAATTTAAAATAATAATTTACATTATGCATATTTTAGTGCTTGTTTTAATAACTATTCTTGGCATAAAGATTCATAAAAATACGTATATTGATTGTACAATTTTAGATACTTTGCCTGATGGAAAAGGAAGAAAAGCAATCGTAGTTTTGTTAGGTGGTCAATCTAATGCATCTGGCTGTAGTAGTGATAAGTATTTACAATTAAATGTAACAGCTGATAAATATGCTCAATATGAAGCAGGTTATGATAATGTTTATATTAATTATTACGCCTCAGATAATAATATTTCTCGATCATTTGTTAAATGTGCGATTAAACAAGGTGATACAAGAGAACATTTTGGCCCTGAACTAGGTATCGCAGAAAAACTAAATGATGAATATCCAAGTGAGTTGTTTTTCATCATTAAATGTGCGTGGGGAGGCACGAATTTATATAATCAATGGTTATCTCCTTCAAGTTCCGGAAAAACAGGCATATTGTATAAGAAATTTATAAAATTTGTTAATTCTAGTTTGGCTTATCTAAAAAATAAAAATTATGATGTAAGGATTGAAGCAATGTGTTGGATGCAAGGTGAATCTGATTCATTTCATTTAAAAGATGCGATGAATTATAAAAATAATTTAAATAATTTTATAGAAGATATAAGAAAAGAATTTCAAAAATACTCTTCTAATGACGGAATTGCATTTATTGATGCTTATATTGCTAATAATCCAATGTACTGGGTTAATTATCAAATAATTAATGAATCAAAGAAAGAAATAGCTGATTTAAAACAAAATAATGTTGTAATTGATACAATAGAAAATGGATTAACCTGTGGAAAAGAACCGTATGATAACCCAGATCTAGCACATTATGATTCACTGAGTCAAATTAAACTTGGAAATTTATTCGCCAAAAAGATAGTGGATTTTATTGATAAATATGAGTAAATAAGAAAAAAATCAGATATATTTTAATTGTTTGTTTGATTGTCTTATCATTTTTTTGTAACATGATGTGGCAAGAAAAATGACAATAAACATTCACACAACTATGTTGAAGGTAAATGTGAATGTGGTGAAATTGATGAAAACTATAAATCACCTCATAAACATAATTTTGTAAATGTTGTTATGACGGTGGTACAGTAGAAGTAATTATATTTGAAGTTGTTTTTGTTGACTTTGATGGAACAATTAATGAAAAATGTATAGTAAATAAAAATGAGTCTGCAACAGCTCCTAAAAATCCATCACGTGAAGGTTATGATTTTACGGGATGTAGTACTTATTAGATTTACACCCATTTTGTTTATTTTGCGTTTATAATTTTAAGGTATAATATCATAGTTATATTATAAATATAATGAAAGTGTGATATTATATGAAAGAGAATAAGAAAGTTATTTATTATAGTGATGAGCTAAATGACGACTTCGCGGAAAACAATATTAAGAAAAAACCACTAGGGAAAAGTTTTAAATACGTTCATCGCAATCCTATTTACCGTTTTTTTGAAACTATTTTGTACTACATTATTGCGTTACCTTTGGTTTGGCTAATGCAGAAGTTTTATTCGCATCAAAAGTTTGTTAATCGTAAAGTGTTTAAAAAGGCTAAAAAGACAGGGTATTTCATTTACAGTAATCATACACAAATGTTAAATGATGCTTATATTGGTTCTTTAGCAAGTGTGCCTAAGAAATGTTTTGTTATTGCTAATCCAGATGCAACTTCAATAAGAGGATTAAGATTAATTGTACAAGCATTAGGAGCAATCCCCCTAGGAACAACAATGTCTGAAAATATTTCCTTGATGAAATGTATTGAAAAAAGAATGGAACAAAAAAGTTCAATTATGATTTTTCCAGAAGCGCACATTTGGCCTTATTATACAAAGATTAGAAATTTCAAATATCAATCATTTAGATATCCATCTAGGCTTAATAAACCAATTTTCGTTTTAACTAATTGCTATCAAAAAAGAAAATGGTCTAAAAAACCTAAGATTCTAACTTATGTTGATGGGCCATTTTACCCGGATAACACTTTATCAGAATTAGAAGCCGCAAAAAAACTTCGCGATATTGCATATAATGTAATGACAGAACGAACTAAAAAATATTCAACATATGAATATATAAAATATATTAAGAAAAAAGATTAAAAGACACTGTCGAAGCAGTGTCTTTTTTTAAACTAAAATTATTAAATAGTGTATAATAATAATAGTTATTTAGTTAAGGTGAAATTATGAAACTTAATTTTAAAAATGTTTTTCTTTTTGTAATTGGCATAAGTGCTCTTGCATTATTTTTTGAACATATTTTATTGTTCATTCCTCATGATTATTTTTACGATGCAAATCCAGGTATAACTTATTATGTTGGAGTTAATGTTGTTTCCGCATGGGCTGACTTGAGTTATTTTACTTATCATACAATCATTATATTTGGAATTTGGTGTATTTGTTTTAGTGTAAGTGATTGTTTTAACATAGAAAAACTGAAACATTTTGTTTGCCACGGCTCTGTAATTACTTTTATTTTCACAAATTATTTAATAACATCTCTTTTATATACTGTTTTTGAATTAGCTTCTGGTAATATTACGTTTGGACTATATGCTTTGAACAGAAAAGCTATTCATAATTTTGGCACGAATATTTTAGGCCATTACATCTTTTTCATAATTATGATAATAGTTTTTATTAAATCTAAATTTTATGGTAAAGTTAAAAACAAACATTTAATAATGATGAGTTGCTACGTCTTTATTTATTATTTATATGTATTAATAACTGGGAAGTTTATGTATTGTATTGAATGGTATCCGTATCCTATATTTGATACTTATGCATTATTTGGAAAAAGGCTTGAATTATACTTAGAATTACCTATTTTGTTAATTATCGCATTATGTATGACAGTAGGATATTATTTCTTGCTTAAATTTATCTCTTATTTAAAACAAAGAACGAGTTAATATTAAAAAGTTAACTCTTTTTTTATTTTCTTAAAATAATATTTTAATTAGAAAGACATAAAATGTACTAGGTGAAATAAATGAATGTTATAAAAAAACGAATAATTTTTATGATTATTTTAATAACTAGTATGATAATGATAATAATAGGTAGACTTGCTTATATAAAGATTTTCGCTCAAGAAGATTACTTTTTAAGAGCCTTAGAACTTTGGACTAGAGATGCGCCAATTGAAGGTAGAAGAGGTAATATCTATGATCGAAATGGCAAACTGATAGTTGGTAGTCAACTAGCTCCAACTATTGTAGTTATTCCTAACCAGGTTAAAGAAAAAGAACGCACCGCAAACATTTTATCTAACATCTTAAAATGTCAAAAAGAAGATATTTTAAATTATGTCAAAAAAAATACTTCAGTTGAAATTATTAAGAAGCATGGACAAAAAATTGAACCAGCATTAGCTTCAAAAGTAATTGAGGCAAATTTAGAGGGAGTCTATGTAGTAGCAGATAGTAAAAGGTATTATCCATATGGACATTATTTATCACAAGTTTTAGGAATAGTAGGGATTGATAATCAAGGTATTACAGGCCTTGAGTATTATTATAATGATTACCTAAAAGGAGAAAAAGGAGCACTTGAAATTTTAACTGATGCTCATGGAGAAATGTTTGAAAACATTAATAGTAATTATGAAAGTCCCACTAGCGGGTGCGAATTGTATCTAACTATTGATTTAGAAATTCAAATTGCGCTAGAACGGGTTTTAGATAATGCGGTAGTACAATATAGTCCTGATGAAATGATGGGACTAATTATGAAACCGGGTACAAGTGAAGTTTTAGCAATGGCATCACGTCCTACATTTAACCCTCAAAATTATCAAGATTATGACCAATCATTGTATAATCGAAATCTACCAATTTGGAAATCATTTGAACCAGGTTCAACTTTTAAAATTGTAACTTTCGCAGCTGGTCTTGAAGAAAATGTGTTTAGACTTGATGAAACTTATAACGATCCAGGATTTATGATTGTTGATGGCGCAAGAATTAAGGACTGGAAAGCAGGTGGTCATGGTACAGAAACATTTAGAGAAGTGCTACAAAATTCTTGTAATCCAGGATTTATGACAATTGGGTTTAGACTTGGTAAAGTCAGATTATTTAACTACATTGAAAAATTTGGTTTTGGTAAGAAAACTAATATAGATTTATTAGGAGAATCAAGTGGGATTGTATTTAATCTAGATAAAGTTGGGAATGTTGAACTAGCGACATCATCATTTGGTCAAGGAAATAGTGTCACGGCCATCCAATTAGTTAATGCTGCGTGTGCAGCGGTAAATGGTGGTATTTTGAATAGACCAACTATCTTAAAAGGAATATCAACATTAGACTCTAAGAGTATCATTGAACAAACATTACCAATTGAAGTAAGAAGAGTAATTAGTGAATCAACATCTAAAAAAGTAGCTGAAAGTTTAGAATATGTTGCTGCATTAGGTACAGCTAGAAGTGCTTATATTGAAGGATATCGTGTAGGAGGTAAAACAGGTACTGCCCAAGTAGCAAAAGACGGAATTTATCAAAATGGAAAATATATTTTATCATTTCTAGGAATTGCGCCAATGAATGATCCACAAGTGGCTGCTTATATAGCGGTTGAAAATGCAAAAAATGCGATTCAATATGGCGGAGTAGTTGTAGCGCCAATGATTAAAGAAGTGTTAATGTCATCTTTTTCAGCTTTAAATATAGAAAAACAATCAGATGGATTAGAACTAGATGCTAGATATTGGATTGATAAAAGGAGTTTTATAGTTGATGATTATGTAGGAATGAGTGTTAGTGACGTTAAGAGGAAGACTCAATATATTAATATGTACAAGGTTGAAATAATTGGTAGTGGTAATATGATCATAGCGCAGCTTCCTTATGCTAATCAAAAAATAGTTGAAGAAGGTGTTGTGATTTTATTCACCAACTAGCATACTGAATTAAATCCATACAAAATGTATGGATTATTTTATTTTTTTTGACATTTTCCAAATGAAATGTTATAATATCTCTATAAAAATTGATAACATTGTTATAAAGAAAGGGATAAAATGAAACAAAAAATATTAATATTTTTAACACTACTAGTGATGCTTTGTGGGTGTCAAGTACCACAGTCAACAACTGTTAAAAAAATTGAAATAACTGAAATAGGTACGATGATTGTTGGCGATAGTAAAACATTAGAAGTTAAATTGACTAATTTAACAGGTATTGTAAATTATGAAAGCTCTAATTCTGATATTTTAATAATTGATCAAAATAGAGTTGTTACAGCTGTTAGTGAAGGCACTGTTAATATTATAGCTACTCTTACAGAGTCAGAAATTCAATATACTGACAGTATTCAAGTTGAAGTTCTCACAAATGAAGATGAAACTCCTATTCATGAACACATTACATGCAGTCTATGTGGGAAATGTCTTGACGAAGAATGTCCAGAAGAAGAATTTAAATGTTTAGGTCATGAAGTTGTTCAACCAGATCATGAGTGTTCTGAATTTATGTCTGAATGGCTAAATCCTGAAAATTTTGAATGTGGGGAAGGTATTACTCAAAAAATTGTTTGCACAAAATGTAACAAAGTATTAGATGAAAGAACTGTCGACTTAGATCATACATATGAAAGTGAAGTAATTACTGCTAAAACTTGTGAACAAGATGGTGAAATTAAGTTTACTTGTACTACATGTGGCTATAATTTCAAACAAAAAGATTATACTTTAGGTCACCAAAAAGATGAAATTAAAGTAATTATTCCAGCAACTACTAATACTTTAGGAACTAAACAGATCAAATGTAAAAACTGTGAATATGTTTATAATGAATTTAATTATATTGATAATGCATATCATCATAATGGAAAACTAAGTGTTAAAGGCCCTGACTTAGTAAATCAATATGGAGAAAAATATCAATTATACGGTTTGAGTACGCATGGAATTCAATGGTTCAGCAAAGTAGTTAACTTTGATACAATTTGTGAAATTCAAGAAAACTTTGGTAATAATATCATTCGATTCGCAATGTATACGGATGAAAATGGATATTGTGATGGCAGTGAAACTACTAAAAAGATGATGTTAGATACTTTACATCGAGGAATTGAAATCGCAACTGATTTAGGTCTTTATGTAATTGTTGACTGGCATATGGTAGGAGCTGAAAATGTACTCGATAAAAACCCATTAACTTACTTAGAAGAAGCAAAAGTATTCTTTAGTTATATTTCTGAATATTATAAAGATCAAGATAATATTTTATATGAAATAATGAATGAACCAAATGGTTCTACAACGTGGGCTGATTGTAAAAAATATGCTAATGAAATTATTCCATTAATTAGAAAAAATACTGATGCGATAATCCTTGTTGGAAACCCTAAGTGGACAGCTGACTTAAATTCAGTAATGAATGATCCACTTGTAGGCTATGATAATATAATGTATACTTACCATTTTTATGCGGCTGACCATAGTAGTACAACACAAGTTGTTAAAGCTTACGATAGTGGATTCCCAGTATTTATAAGCGAATTCGGATTTATGGAATCATCAGGTGATGGTAGTATTAGTGAAACTAATGGTGATAAATGGAAAAAAGTTTTAGATACTAGAAATATTAGTTATGTAGCATGGAATATTTCTAATAGTAAGGGTTCCGCATCAATCTTTAAATACAATACCTCTAATCTTAAAGATGTTAGTGACAGCAACCTAAAAGTATGGGGAGTATATTTGAAAAACTGGTATCGTGCTAAATCTTTAAATCAACAAGAAAGTACTCCAGATGAAGATCTAACTGCGACTGTTCAACTAAATATGGAAATTCCTGAATGGTCATCTAGCTATGAATGTTTTATTATAAGCTCTGGACACTCAGATTCTAGACTTGATTATAATTGGTCATCTACAAACGAAGCAGTATTAATTGTCTCAGAATATTCAACAATTACAATTATTGGTGATGGTTCATGTTCAATCATCTGCAAAAATAAATCAACAGGCGCAGTTGGTATTCTAGATGTCGTAGTTGAAAATGGAACTATTAAAACATGGACTAGTAGATATACTGAATAAACATCGTATTAATTAAAACAGGTGAATTTATTACCTGTTTTTTTATTTTTAGTGATAATTTTAATACTTTTACATAATATGTAATATAGATATTCTATATAGACAAGCATATGAAAAGTGTAGTGATATTATTTTTAAATTAACAAAATTGCTTAAAATTTTAAAAAGATTAGGCCAAAATTATTCTTATCAAAACATTAAAAATCATGTAATTGATTTTATAACAGATGATTCAAGATTAGTTAGTTCTAATTCAATATTTGTTGCAAAGAAAGTTGAATATATTAATGATGCGATTGCCAAAGGAGCTAAAACAATTATTGTAAATTCAAATATTAACTTGGAATCAAAAGTTAATGTAATTATAGTAAATGATTTAGATTTATTTTTAAGTGAATCATTAAAAATATTATATAAGAAGAAGTTTAAACATCTTAAATTAGTTGGTATAACAGGAACCAATGGTAAATCATCAGTAGCTTTTATACTTTATGAACTGCTAAACAAATGTAAAGTTAAGTGTCTACTAATAGGAACTCATATTGTAAAATATAATTCAGTTAATGTAAAAACTAATAATACTACCTTATCTTTATCAGAAATTTATTATTATTTAAAACAATCAAAAATAAAAAAAGGTTTTTTAATAATGGAAGTTAGTTCACAAGGGATTGCAACTGGGAGAGTTAAAGGTTTACTATTTGATTATTTAATTTTCACAAGCATAACCTCTGATCATTTAGATTATCATATAACAATTGATAATTATGTAAATACTAAATTATCATTATTAAAACAACTAAAAAAAGATGGAACTATCATACTTAATCGTGAATGTAATTATTATAAAGATATTTTATTAATAATCGAAAATACTAATAATGTCTTTTCGTATGGTTTTACTGATAATAAAGTAGAAAAACAAGATTATCACATTTCAATGATTGACGATGAAAAATTTAAAATAACTCATTTTAAAGAAGATGAAATCTTTTTTTATCATACAATTGGCTTTAACAATCTCAGAAACTTATCGATTGTGTATATTTTCTCTAAAACATTATCTTTAAAGAAAAATATAGTTAGTGATTTTATTAACAATTTTGAATATGTCGATGGCAGATTGGAAAAAATAAATGTTGGAAAACAGATAATAATCATTGATTACGCTCATACAAGTAGTGCAGTTTTAGATTTAATTCAAGAAGTTAAAAGTCATTATCAAAAAGATGTTTGTGTTGTTATAGGTTGTGGCGGTAATCGTGATAAAACTAAACGACCTATAATAGGTGATACATTACTTAAGTTTGCGGATAGAAGGATAATTACAACTGATAATAATCGATGTGAAAAGTTTAGTGATATTGCTTGTGACATAGTTAGAAATAATAAGAATGATTTTGTAATAATTGAAAATAGAATGACTGCGATTTTTTATGCTTTATCAACAGTTGACGAAAATGAGATTATTTTAATATTAGGCAAAGGAACAGAAAAGAGCGGACCAGAAAGTTTTTATATGACTGATAAAGAGATTGTAAAATGTTGGGAGGAAAAACATGCATTATTTAATAATCGTTTTAATTAGTCTTTATGTCTCATATTTTATGTACTCGTTTGTTATACCTAAATTAAGAAAAAAGAAGTTAGGGCAAAATGTTAGACTAGATGGTCCTAAAAGCCATTATTATAAAAAAGGGACTCCTACATTAGGAGGCGTTGTTATAATATTGATTAGTATCTTTTGTCTTATATGTTTAATGATTGAATATAAAAAAATGATATATTTTAAAAATATAATAATTATTTTAATATCAACAATTGGATTTGGTTTAATAGGCTTTATTGATGATTATAGAAATATCAAATATCAAAAAAATGAAGGAATCAAGCCATTAACAAAACTTATTATGCAAATAGTTATCTCATTAATTATAAGTTTTTTATTATTAAATTCTGGTTTTTCATCAACTATTAAAATATTTAACTTTGAACTAGAATTAGGATTTTTATATCCTATATGGGTTATTTTATTTATGCTTAGTGTCACGAATGCGGTAAATATAACAGATGGGATAGATGGCTTAGCAAGCGGAATAGTTTTGATAATATTAATGTTTTTACTAGCAATAACAAGTTTATTCGGATTTATTGATTTAAATTTTATTACAGTTTCATTTGCAGTGGCGCTATTTGGCTTTATGATGTTCAATTTACCACCAGCAAAAATATTTATGGGAAATACTGGATCAATGGCTATTGGAGCGATAATTGGCGTAATCGCTTTAATGTTAAAGATAGAAATGTTATTAGCAATTGTTTGTATTTTTCCAATTATTGAAACATTAAGTGTAATTATACAAGTTTTATATTTTAAGATTACTAAGGGTAAAAGGTTATTTCCTATGTCACCAATTCATCATTCGTTAGAAAAATGGGGGTTATCAGAATGGATGATAGATTTATTAGGTTGGAGTATCACACTAATCTTTTCTTCAGTTTCTTTTCTAATAGGAGTCAATTATGTATTCTAAAAAATATTTATTATATGGATATGGCAAAACTAATAGAAGTGTAGCAGAATTTTTAAAACAAGAAAATGTAATTTTTGATATTTATTGTGATAATACGAATGATAGTATTGATATAGGAAAATATGATATCATAATTAAATCTCCTGGTATTAAACCTAATACTAAATTAGTTCTTGAAGCGATTGAAAGACAAATACCTGTTATTAGTGACTTGGAACTCTTTTATAAGCTTTTTAACCATAATAAAATGATTTTAGTAACGGGGACAAATGGTAAAACAACAACAGCTAATTATATTTATCAATTGTTGAAAGATAAACAAAAAGTTTATTTACTAGGAAATATTGGAACTCCTTTATTTGATGTTACAAAAGAAGAAGATTTTTTAGATGCTTATTTAATAATTGAGACATCTAGTTTTACATTAGATAATACTTATTCAGTTAAGCCCTTTCAATTGATAATTACATCGCTAGCTAAACATCACCTTGAATATCATCTATCTTTTGAAAATTATGTATACGCGAAGGTCAAAATAGTTAATAATTTAAATAATAACGCATATTTAATTACTGAGGAATTTCTTAAAAAATATTTAGGTATTATTGAAACAAAGTATAATGTGATTACTCCAGAGAAAACTGGTATTATAAATGTAAATAGTTCTATATTATATAAAGGAAAAGAACTTTTTAAATTTGAAAACGATAAGATGACTCAACATGATTTAAACAATTTAAAACTTGCTTTGTGTTCTGTTAGTCAAATAATAGATTTAAAGAATTATGAATTTAAAATTGATAGTTTGAATAAATTTTCTTATCGTTTTGAAAAGTTACCTTTTTCAAGCTATCTAATTTATAATGACGCAAAATCAACTAATATAGCATCAACGATATCTGCAATAAATAGTTTAAATAATAATATATTATTGATATTAGGTGGTAAAATTCAAGAAGATGATTATGAGCTTTTATTAAATTTAAAAGATAAAATACGAACAGTTTATTTATATGGCGAAAACAAAGAACTTTTATACAGTCTATATAAGGATAAATTATCGTGTTTAGTTTTTAACACATTAAAAGAAGTTATTGATTCGATAGAAGTATGTGTTGATTATCCTATTTTATATTCTCCTGCTGCACCTAGTTTTGATCAATTTGAAAATTATTTAGCAAGAGGTAAATTATTTAATTCATTAATTAATCAAAAAATCGCTACTTTGTAAGATATTATAAAGTAGTTTTTTTGTTTTTTTATTAATCTTGTGATAAAATAGTTAAGAAAGAAGGAGGTATTTTATGAGTGAATTTTTGAAACTGATTAACAAATGTTTGAACTGTAAAAATGCTCCTTGTGTATTAAAATGTCCTTTTGGCAACAACATTCCTAGTGTTATTAAAAGTATAAAAGAAGATGATTATAATCAAGCGCGTTCTATAATACAAGAAACATCTGTTTTTCCAGAAGTGTGTTCTCATCTTTGTGAAAGTGATAGCAATTGTTCATCTGCTTGTATTAGAAATAAATTAAATGATCCTGTTCGTTTCAACATAATTGAACAAAAGTTATTTAATGGTTATAATGAGGATTTTGAAATTCAAAAATTACCACTTAAAATTAAAGTGGCCATTATTGGGAGTGGAATTGCGGGGTTAACAATTGCTTATAAATTATTATTAGCAGGTATTGATGTAACTATTTATGAGAAAAGTACTGCTTTAGGTGGTACTATTAAAGAAGCAATTCCAGAATTTAGATTTGATCATAGTATATTTGATAGAGTAATTGAAAAGGTTAAAAAACTAGGTTTATCTTATCATTTAAATTATCATGTTGATGAAAAAGCATTGCTTAAGTTAGAAAAAGAATATCATTATGTTGTTATAACATCTGGTACAATGGTTAATAATACTTTAAATGACTTTGATAATGATTGTGTCCTACAAGGTATTGATGTTTTAAAATCAAAAGATTTTTCGAAATTTGATAATAAGAATATAATTGTTGTTGGTGCTGGTAATGTTGCGATGGATGTCGCAAGAACTCTAGTAAACCGCTCTAAGAGCGTTCGAATTCTTTATCGACGTACAATTACTGCTTCGCCCGCTTCAAAAGAGGAAATTAATGACACTTTATCAAATGGTGTTACTTTCGAAGAATTGCTTAGTCCTACTAAATTAGTGTCAACTAACCCTTTATATATTAGTTTTGAAAAGATGAAATTAGTATATGTTGAAGGATCTTCAAGACCTAATGTTACAGGTACTAATGAATTTGAAAATCATTCATGTGATTATTTAATCTTAGCTCTTGGTAGTAAAACAGATTATTATACATTAGGTATTGACCGTAATGATATTATTAATAAAAATAATTTTGGTAAAATTAATTATCACGAAAACTTATTGATTGCTGGAGATGCTCATTTAGGGGCTACCACTGCGGCTAAAGCATCAAAATCAGGAATTGACTGTGCTAATTATATTTTACAAAAAGTTAATGATGATTGTATAATAAAAGGAAAGATAGATGAGTTAGAAGTAAATAAAATTTTTTCATTTGGGGGATCATTTAATCCTGTCACAAAAGCTCATCAATTTATTGTTAACTATGTTACTAATGTTTTAGGCTATGATGTAATCTTAGTTCCTAATGGAGATAAGTATAATAGAAAAGATTTACCGACTTTTGATGAAAGAGTATCAGATTTAGAAAAAGTCTTTTTAGATAATAAAAAAGTCCAAATATCTACTATCTTAAAGAATAAAATATTTAAAGGGACTTACCTATCACAAAGGGAGTTGGCTCATCCGATTTGTATAATAGGTGGGGATTTAATATTTGAAATAGATACTTGGATTGAGTATGAAACCTTAGTTAAAGAAAATTATTTTCTCACTTTTAATAGGGGAAATAATCGTTTAGAAGAATATTTGAAAAATCATTCGATTTTAAGTAAATATATTAACCACTTTATTTTTGTTAATCACTTTGATCATGATATTTCATCTAGTGAATATCGTGATTCAAAAAATACAAAATTGATTCCTGAAGAATTATTGAAAGGAGAAAAAAATGAAATTTGTTAAATGTGCTTTAGTAAGTCCTAGCATCTTACTTGGTGATTCATTAAATAATGCTAAGAAAATAGTTGAAATTATCAAAAACGATGAATTTAATTCAGTTATGGTTTTCCCTGAATTAACTATTACTGGCTATAGTATGAATGATTTATTCTTCAATAGTGATGTTAGAAATAGTACTTTAGAAGCTTTAGAATATATTGTGACTAATAATGATGATCATTTAGTTATTCTAGGTAGTATATTAGAATTCAGAAATAAATTATATAATGTTGCGTATGTTATTAAAGGTAATGAAATCTTAGGGGTTGTTCCTAAAATTAATTTATCTGATTATGCAGAATTAAAGGAAAGTAGATATTTCTCTAATTTTGAATACGAAGATACTATTATGATTGAAGTGCTACGTTGGCGCGTTCCTTTTGGTAACCTAATTTTTAATGAACTCGATAATAATTTATCATTCGGTGTTGAAATTGGTGAAGATTTATGGGCTAATAATAGTCCTCATGAAGAAATGTATAATGAAGGTGCTCAAATTGTCTTTAATGTCGCAAGTGATGCATTTTGTGTAGGTAAAGAAGAAGAAAGAAAAGTTCTCATTCAAAGTGCTAGCTTAAAAGGAAATGGAGCTTATCTTTACGTATCAACTGGGGGTAGCGAAACTAGTAGTGATTTAGTTTATAGCGGTACTCATGCGGCTTCTGTTTTAGGTAGCCTTACTTATTATTCTGAAGTACCATACACTGGCACTATAATTAGCTATGTAGATATAGATTTAGAAGCAATCAATAATCAAAAACTATTAAAAAAAAACATTAATTCTTTAAATGAGTTATTAGAAGTAAAATTTTCTTATACTCAAAGTTTTATTAAATTACATACGACACCATCAAAACTTCCCTACGATTTAGACTTAGAAAATGCTGCTAAAGTAAGTGATGCCACTGTTACCGCAATCATCAGAAGACTAAACCAAGCTCACGCAGAAGATGTAGTATTAGGGGTAAGTGGTGGTCTTGATTCTACGGTGGCACTATTATTTTTAATCACCGCGTTTAAAAGAGCTCATATCGCCCTTTCTAAAATTCACGCTATTTCAATTCCTGCTTTAGCAACTAGTACTAAAACTATTTCAAAAATTAATCGTTTAGTTAAACCTTTTGAAATTGATTTTAAGGAAATTGATGTTAAAGAAGAAGTTTTAAATCATTTAGATTTAATAGGGCATGACCAAGTTACTAAAGATATAACTTATGAAAATGCTCAAGCTAGATATCGTACTTATGTACTTATGGATTTAGCTAATTTACATAAAGGTATTGTTATTGGCACAGGTGACATGAGTGAAATTGCGCTTGGTTGGTGTACTTTTAATGGCGACCATATGTCCATGTATAATGTTAATGCGGGGCTTCCTAAAACTGCTATTAAAGCAATGGTTAGATATTTTAAAACTATCTACCCTGAAATTAATGAAGTGCTTGATGAAATATTGAATGCACCGATTAGTCCTGAACTAACTGATAATTCACAAGATACAGAAGAAGCAGTTGGTAAGTATGAAGTTAATGACTTTATCTTAAATCAAATTCTTGAATTTGGTGCCTCAAAAGAAAAAATAATGATTCTATTATCTGAACTGTTTGAACTAGATGAACAAACTGCCAATTTATACTATAATAAATTTATGCGTCGATTTAAAACGCAACAATTTAAACGCTTAAGTGCTCCAGAAGGAATTAAGATTTTTAAAACTTCGCTTTCCGCAAGAAGCTCTTTATATATTAGCGGTGACATAAATTAAAGTAATTATCTTGAAAAAAAGTTTATATTTTGTTATACTACTTGAGTAAATCCTGTGACTGGGAGGAGTAATTTCATTTAACTTTTCTAGAGAAGAGCCGGTTGGTGAAAGGCTTAAAGTTGATGTTATGAAGGTAGCCCATGAGGAATAGTTCTGAACCTTAGTAAGAGCTATCGTGAGGAAGCGTTAATTCCATTAAGCGCAAGACTATATTTTTAAGTCTTGAACTAAGGTGGTACCGCGAAGTAATTTCGTCCTTGGATCTAAAGTCCAAGGGCTTTTTTAATGAAAGGAAAATAGTTATGAATGAAAAATATTTAGCTCCTAAGTATTCACACAAAGAAGTTGAAGCTGGTAAATATGATTATTGGCTAAAAAATGGTTTCTTCGCTAGTGGTGATATTTCTAAAAAACCATATTCAATTGTTATTCCCCCACCAAATGTAACCGGTAAATTACATTTAGGACATGCATGGAATACTACATTACAAGATATTATTATTCGTCAAAAAAGAATGGCTGGTTATGACTGCTTATGGTTACCAGGTATGGACCATGCGGGGATCGCAACACAAGCTAAAATTGATGCGAAATTAAAAGCTCAAGGTGTAAGTCGTTATGATTTAGGCCGTGAAGGATTCTTAGAAGTTGCATGGGAATGGAAAAAAGAATATGCGGACTTTATTAGAAGCCAATGGGCTGCATTAGGTCTTTCTTTAGACTATAATAAAGAACGTTTCACATTGGATAGTGGATTAAACGATGCGGTTAATCATGTATTTATAACTTTATATGAACAAGGTTTATTATATCGCGGTGAAAGAATTATAAACTGGGATATTCAAAGTAAAACTGCTCTATCTAATATTGAAGTTGAATATAAAGATATTGAGGGCGCTTTCTATCATTTCTTATACCCATTAACTGATGGAAGCGGAAGTTTAGAAATTGCTACAACACGTCCAGAAACAATGTTTGGTGATACTGCTTTAATGGTTCACCCTGAAGATGATCGCTACAAACAATACATTGGCAAATCTGTTTATATTCCAAATACGAACCGTGTAATTCCTGTTATTAGTGATGAATATGTTGAACGTGACTTTGGAACTGGTGTTGTTAAAGTTACTCCTGCTCATGACCCTAATGACTTTGAAGTAGGTAACCGTCATAATTTAGAACGTTTAATTTGTATGAATGAAGACGGAACAATGAATAGTTTAGCAGGCATCTATGAAGGAATGGACCGCTTTGAAGCTAGAAAACAACTAGTTAATGACCTAACAGAACTTGGTCTATGTGTTAAAATTGAAAAAATGATACACTCAGTAGGACACTCTGAAAGAACAGGTGTTGTTGTAGAACCACGTCTTTCAAAACAATGGTTTGTTAAAATGGATAAACTTGCGAGTGATGTTATTAAAATGCAAGAATCTGATGGTGCGATTAGATTTATTCCAGATCGTTTCAATCATACTTTCAGTAATTGGTTAGAATCAACACAAGACTGGTGTATTTCTCGTCAATTATGGTGGGGACATAGAATTCCTGCTTGGTATCGAGGAGATGAAGTAAAAGTATCTATAACTTCACCTGGTGATGATTGGCAACAAGATGAAGATGTACTTGATACATGGTTCTCTAGTGCTCTATGGCCTTTCTCAACTCTTGGCTGGCCAAATCAAACAGATGATTTAGAAAGATATTTCCCTACAAGCTGCTTAGTTACAGCTTATGATATTATTTTCTTCTGGGTTGCGAGAATGGCTTTCCAATCTCGTCACTTTATGGAAAAACGACCATTTAATACTTGTTTTATTCATGGTTTAATTCGTGATGAACAAGGGCGTAAAATGAGTAAATCACTTGGTAATGGTATTGATCCATTTGATTTAATTGAACAATATGGTTGTGATGCTTTAAGATATTTCTTAACAACTAACTCAACACCAGGTCAAGACTTAAGATATTCAGAAGAAAAAGTTGCCGCAAGCTGGAACTATATTAACAAAATCTGGAATATTGCGCGCTTTATTCAAATGAATTTAGATAATTTCAATTATCAAACATGTGAAATTGATTACAATAACTTATCAGATATTGATCAATGGATTTTAAATAGACTAAATCGTGTAATTGAAACAGTTAACAAAGGTTATGATAATTTTGAATTTGGTGAAGTTGCTAGATGTATTTACAATTTCACATGGGATGATTTTGCTAGCTGGTATGTTGAATTAACAAAAGTTGTTTTCGCTAGTAATGATACAGCTAAGATTCAAAATACATGTAGTATCTTAAAGAATGTTTTAATTACTATTCTAAAATTATTACATCCATTCATGCCATTTATGACTGAAGAAATATATCAAAAATTTGAAACTGGTTCTATTATGGTTAGCAATTGGCCTACAAAATTTGCAGTAACAGATAATGCTAATCTTAAAGAAAATGATGTTAATTTATTACTAGATGTAATTACAGCAGTTAGAAATATCAGAGCTGAAAAAAATGTTGCTCCTAGTAAACCTCTTAATATAACCCTTCTGTCAGAAGATGAAAACATTTTAAGAACCTTAGATTCATTTAAACCTTTCCTAGAACGCTTTACAAACTTTGATAATTTAACTTTCACTCAAACTAAGAATGATGAAATCCTAAATAACGCAGTAAGTAAAGTACTAGAAAAAGTTAGTGTTATCGTTCCACTTGCAGACTTAATAAATAAAGAAAAAGAATTAGAACGCTTAAATAATGAACTTACTAGATTAACTAATGAAGTAGAAAGATCTAAGAAAATGTTAAGTAACGCTTCCTTTATTGAAAAGGCACCAAAAGCTAAAGTTGAACAAGAACAAGCAAAACTTGTAAGTTATGAAAAACAAAAAGCTGAGGTAATTGAGTTAATTAAACATCTTCAAGATGCTTAAAATGAAACAATTTACAAATGTTTTAGAATTAATTGAATGGATTCAATCCCAAAGAAGATTTGATGAAAAGAAGTCTCTAGATAAAATTAAATATTGTTGTGAATTATTTGATAACCCACAAGACAAATTTAAATCTATTCATGTTAGCGGTACTAATGGAAAAGGATCGGTAGTATCATATCTACGCTCGATATTAATGAAAGCGAACTTGAAAGTAGCTACCTTTACTTCTCCATATATTACAGTTTTTAATGAAAGAATATCAATTAATGGAAATCCCATATCAGATGATGATTTATTAAAAACCGCTAATTTGATAATTTCAAAATATCCGCTTATATTAGATGCAGGATATTCTATTCCATCATTCTTCGAATTTATCACTATCCTTGCTTTCATATATTTTAGTCAACAAGATATAGATATTGCGGTAATAGAAGTTGGTATTGGTGGATTACTTGATTCTACTAATGTAATTTCACCATTAATATCAATTATTACTAATGTTTCTTATGACCATATGAATGTTTTAGGTACTACGCTTGAAGAAATATTAATTAATAAATTAGGGATTGTTAAAGAAAATACTCCATTAGTTACTGGTGTAAAAGATAATAATTTAAGAAAAATAATAGTTGATTATTGTCATAATAAAAATTCTAATTGTTTCTTTACAAAAGACTACAAACTTATAAATTCAAATATTGGTCAAATGACTTTTAATTATCAAGAATATTATAAATTATCTATACCACTAAATGGATTTCATCAAATAGAAAACGCATCTTGCGCAATTGAAGCAATAGACTATCTATTTGAGGCAAAACCTGAGATTTTCAACAAAACAAATTTATCTAAATCTGAATTAATTAAAAAGGGTTTAAAAGATACTTTTTGGCCAGGTAGATTTGAAATAATATCATCTAATCCATTAATAATTATTGATGGAGCTCATAATGAAGATGGTATTAAAAGAATTGTTGAATATGTCAATACACTTAATTATAAGTTTAAAAGATGTACATTTGCTTGTAGCGATGACAAAGAAAAAGAAGAAATGTTAAAACTTTTAGCAAATAGTTTTGATGAAATCATAATTACTGAATACACTTACAAAAGACATAGCCCTTCAGCTACTGTATTTAATCTTATCGAACATCCTAATAAAAAATTAATTACAGATATAAATGAAGCTATTTCTTATACCGTCAATAACCCTAGTGAATTTAATTTGTTCATTGGAAGTTTATATTTAGTAAGTGAAATAAGACCAATCTTGAAAAAATTAATCGGCTAACTGTAAAAGTTAGCCTTTTTTTTCGAAACAATTTCATCTTTAAATATTATTAATTATTTGTTATAATAAAGATGGTGATTTAATGAAGTTAAAAGAAACAGCCATTTGGGATTTACCTAGAGAAAGAGCTTTAGCAAATGATATTAAAACATTATCAGATCAAGAATTAATTGCTATTTTATTAAGAACAGGTAATAAAAATTTAAATGTTTTAGAACTTGCTAATTTAGTGTTATCAAAATTAGATAGTTTGGAAGATTTAAGAAGTCTTACAGTTAGTGAACTAACCAAAATTAAAGGTATTGGCATTAGTAAAGCAACAACAATTGTAGCAGCTATCGAACTTGGCTTAAGAATTAAAAATAATAAAAAAGACAAAAAAAGGCTTCTCACAGCGTCTGAAATTTATAATGATGCGATAATTGATTTAATTGGCTTAAAACAAGAGACTCTGATTGTATATTATTTAGATGTTAAAGGTAATCTATTGTGTAAAAAAGAAGTCTCAAAAGGGACAACTAATATGATTGTAGTTGATAATAAACAAATCTTTATGTGGGCTTTTAAATATTCAGCTACGGCTATAATTTTAGTTCATAACCATCCATCTGGTATAAGTAGTCCTAGTAAAGAAGATATTTCTTGTACTATTAAATTAATAAAAGATGCCAAAATATTAGGCCTTTATATTTTAGACCACATTATTATCGGTGATGATTATTTTAGCATGGCTCAAAAGATGGCTCATATTTTTAAATAATCCGCATATAATTTAAGTGGTGATAAGATGCGGAAGAAGTTTAAAAAAAGACGCAAGTTTGTAAAAAAACGAATTGAATTTAATTCAGATATCGAGAAGAGTAAATATTTAGATAAATTATTTAAGAGATTATTTATAAGTGTCATAATACTTTTTTCTTGTTTAATAATATCTAGAACAACATCATTTCATCCGCAGGCTTTTTTATTAAAAGATATAAATGTTTTAAAAATTGTTTCGTTTTTCAGTAATAACCATAATATAGACTCTACTATCACAGTTGCTAGTTTAGAGATGTTTGAAAACATAAAATATAATAATTACATAAATACTTTTAGTGATTCTAGTTTTGATGCGGCGACTATTTTAGAAAGTGGAATTATAACGAAAGTATCTAAAAATGATGGACTTTATGAAATTAATATTATGTCTAAAAGTGGTTATTTATATACTTACAAAAATTTAGTGAGCTTTGACTATAGTTTATATCGCTTTGTTAATGCAGATGATATCTTAGGTTTAGTTAGCTATAACAATAATACAACAGCCTATACATTTGATGTAATTATTACTAAAAATAATACATATTATTCAGTTTATGAAGTTATCTAAGATTAATATCTATCCAAGTTTTATTTTAATGACCTTCTTAATTTTATTCGGAGGTCATTTCTATAGTTTAAAATTTCTAATTCTCTCATTTATATTACACGAACTCTCACATTTATTCTTCATAAAACTTTTTAATCAAGAAATTACAGAAATTAATTTAACAGGCATTGGCTTTATCATTAAGTGTAATTATCGTAAAATATCATTAGTAAAAAAAATACTAATTTCAGCTAGCGGTATAATTGTAAATTTGGTATTATTAATTATCTCTATTATCATTAAAAATGGAGCTTTTGAATTATTGTATTCATATAATAAATTACTAATTTTGATCAATTTAATACCAATTATGCCTCTTGATGGTGGTTTTATTCTTAAATATCTTTTATCATATGTTTACGATGATGAATATATCAATGATTTACTATTATGGCTTGGAATGTTAGTTGTAGTGATTATAACTATCGTAGCTTATATTTTTCATATATTGTATTTATATTTCATCATCCCAATTTTAATTAAAAATATTATTGATCTTAAAAAAAGAAATAATTTAACTTATCTAAATAACTATTTTAACATTCATAAATTAAGCATTAAATGAATAAAATAGTTGTTTTTGTGTTATAATAAATTGAGGTGACTTATGAAAACAGTAAATACAAATGAATTTAAAGAATTATTGAGTAATAAAAAAATTGTCCTTGTTGATTTTTTTGCGACATGGTGTGGACCTTGTAAAATGCTTGCGCCTGTATTAGAAGAATTACATGATGATTTTAAAGATGATGAATTAGTAGTAATAACAAAAGTAGATGTTGATGAAGAACAAGAACTTCTGAATAAATATCGTATTACAAGTGTTCCAACTTTACTACTATTTAAAGAAGGAGAACTAGTTGATAAAGCAATTGGCTATCGTAGTAAGAACCAATTAGCCGATATGATTAACGCTCAAAAATAATATTATTTTCCTAGATAGATAAAGTTGTTTTATCGGTCTAGGATTTTTTATTACACTTTATTTGCGTAAAAAGGAAAATTGTGGTACAATATATGGCGAAGGTTTTTAACCAAATATATCAAAAGGAGAATAAAAATGAGTAAATTTGTTTATTTATTCAGTGAAGGTAATGCTAAAATGCGTGAATTACTTGGTGGTAAAGGCGCAAACTTAGCTGAAATGACTTCAATCGGTTTACCGGTTCCTCAAGGCTTCACTGTAACAACTGAAGCATGTACAAAATACTATGAAGATGGTCGTGTATTAGCTGACGAAGTAGTTAATCAAATTTATGATGCTTTACATAAAGTTGAAGCATTATACAACAAAAAATTTGGTGACTCTAACGATCCACTATTAGTTTCTGTACGTAGTGGTGCACGTGCATCAATGCCTGGTATGATGGATACTATTTTAAACTTAGGTTTAAATGACGTTTCTGTTGAAGGTTTAGCAAAATTAACTAATAACCCACGTTTCGCATACGATTCATATCGTCGTTTCATTCAAATGTTCGCAGACGTAGTTATGGAAATCGATAAAGCTAATTTTGAAGCTTTATTAGATGCTCGTAAAGAAGAAAAAGGTGTTACTCTTGACACTGATTTAGATGCTAATGATTTAAAAGAATTAGTTGCTAAATTTAAAGTTCGTTATGCAGAACTTAAAGGAGAACCTTTCCCTCAAGATCCAAACGTACAATTACTAGAAGCTGTTAAAGCTGTATTCAGATCATGGGATAACCCTCGTGCTAACGTTTATCGTCGTTTAAACAATATTCCTTATGAATGGGGTACTGCAGTAAACGTACAATCAATGGTATTCGGTAACATGGGTGATGACTCTGGTACTGGTGTTGCTTTCTCTCGTAACCCTGCTACTGGTGAAAAAGAATTATATGGTGAATATCTATTCAACGCTCAAGGTGAAGACGTTGTTGCAGGTATTAGAACACCTCATCCAATTGCACACTTAAAAGAAGATAATGAAGCTTTATATGAACAATTCAAACAAGTTTCAGAAACTTTAGAAAAACACTACCGTGACATGCAAGACATGGAATTCACTATTGAACGTGGTAAATTATTCATGTTACAAACACGTAACGGTAAGAGAACTGCTCAAGCAGCTCTAAAAATTGCGATTGACCTTGTTAATGAAGGATTAATCACAAAACAAGAAGCTGTATTAATGGTTGAACCTAAATCATTAGACGCTTTATTACACCCTGGTTTTGACCAAAAAGCTTTAAAAGCTGCTAAACCTATCACTAAAGGTTTAAATGCATCTCCAGGTGCAGCTTGCGGTCAAGTTGTATTTACAGCTGAACGCGCTAAAGAAATCGTTGCCGAAAATAAAAACGCAAAACTTATCTTAGTTAGACTTGAAACTAGCCCAGAAGACATCGAAGGTATGGTTATTGCTCAAGGTGTTTTAACTGCTCGTGGTGGTATGACATCTCATGCTGCAGTAGTTGCTCGTGGTATGGGTGAATGCTGTGTTGCAGGTGCTGGTGAAGTTTTAGTTAATGAAGAAGGTAAATATTTCACTGTTAATGGCGTTAAATATAACGAATTAGATTGGATCTCAATTGATGGTTCAACTGGTTATGTTTATGGTGAAAAAATCCCTACTGTTGAAGCAGCAGTTAGTGGTGACTTCGCTACTTTAATGCAATGGGCGGATGAAAACCGTGCATTAAAAATCCGTACAAATGCTGACAACCCACGTGATGCTAAAGTTGCTGTAAACTTTGGTGCAGAAGGTGTTGGTCTTTGCCGTACTGAACATATGTTCTTTGAAGCTGATAGAATCATGGCAGTTCGTGAAATGATCGTTGCTGATAATGAAGCTGATCGTCGTAAAGCTCTTGCTAAGATTTTACCAATGCAACGTAAAGACTTCGAAGAAATTTATGAAGTTATGGGTCCACGTCCAGTGACTATTCGTTACTTAGATCCACCTCTACATGAATTCTTACCTCATACTGAAGATGAAATCAAAGAACTTGCAAAAGAAATGAGCATTTCTTATGAATCATTAAAAGCTACAGTTGATTCATTACATGAATTCAACCCAATGCTTGGACATCGTGGATGCCGTTTATCAGTAACTTATCCTGAAATTGCAGAAATGCAAACAAGAGCTGTTATTGAAGCTGCAATCAATGTTAACGCAAAAGGACTTAACGTTAAACCTGAAATCATGATTCCGCTTGTAGGTGATATCAAAGAATTAAAATACGTTAAAGAAGTTGTTGTTAAAACTGCAGAAGAAGTTATGGCAGAAAAAGGTGTTCAACTTGCATATAAAGTAGGTACAATGATCGAAGTTCCTCGTGCTGCATTAACTGCAGAAGAAATCGCTAAAGAAGCTCAATTCTTCAGCTTTGGTACAAATGACTTAACACAAATGACATTTGGTTTCAGCCGTGATGACGCTGGTAAATTCTTAGAAGAATACTACACTCGTAAAGTATTTGAAAATGACCCATTCGCACACGTTGACCAAAATGGTGTTGGTAAATTAATGAAAATGGCAGCAGAAGCTGGTCGTAAAGTTCGCGGTAACGATATCCATTTAGGTATCTGTGGTGAACATGGTGGTGACCCTGCTTCAATTGAATTCTGTCATGCAATCGGTTTAGACTATGTTTCATGCTCTCCTTACCGTGTTCCAATTGCACGTTTAGCTGCAGCACATGCAAACATTAAAAACCCACGCAAATAATTAAGAAATTTTGAGACTCAAACTTTTGAGTCTCTTTTCTTATTTTTGAGCGTTTGAAATATTTTAGACGGGTAAATATCTGTCTCAAACTCTTCTAGAAGGGTTGCTATCTAATTTCTAAACATATCACTTGCAAAATTTGAAAAAATAATGTATAATACATATGTTGCAATCTATGGCAACCGCACAGAAGTAGGGCCCAAAGAATCTAAGGCTACTTATGATCCCCTCGATGGCGTGTCTTAAAAATTTTAGAAGGAGGTAAATATAGATGCATGCAATTTTTGTAACTGGTGGTAAACAATACCGTGCTCAAGTTGGAGATGTTTTATACCTTGAAAAATTAGAAGCAGAAGTTGGTACTGAAGTTACTTTTGATCAAGTATTATTAGCTGGTGATAAAGTAGGAACACCTGTAGTTGAAGGTGCTAAAGTAATCGCTACTGTTGAAAAACAAGGTCGCGGTAAGAAGATCGTTATCTTCAAAATGAAACCTAAAAAGAATTATCGTAAAAAACAAGGTCATCGTCAAGCTTATACTAAAGTAGTAGTAAAAGAAATCGTAGCTTAATATGACAACTGTACAATTTTTCAAAACAGAAAATATCACTAAAGGCTTTCAAGCATCTGGGCATTCTGGATACGCAGAAAGTGGTAGTGACATTGTATGTAGCAGTATTACAACTGCGATTTTCACTTCTTTAAATCTATTGCTTCGATATTTAAAGAAAGATCAATATAGCTTTATTGAAAGCGATGGTCATTTATCTTTTATAATTAAAGAAACAGTTGATTTAGATAGTGTCACTTGGGAATTATCACAAAACGTTTTTGACAATCTTTATGATATTTTAAAAAACGTTGAAAGTGATTATCCAAAATTCTTAAAAGTAAAATAAATCGATTATAGAAAAAGCCCAATATAGGAGGTGGCCAAATGTTAAAATTTAATATTCAATTTTTTGCATCTAAAAAAGGTGTAGGTTCTACTAAAAATGGTCGTGACTCAATTGGTAGACGTTTAGGCGCAAAATTATCTGATGGTCAAAAAGCTACTGCTGGCTCAATCATCTATCGTCAAAGAGGAACTAAAGTTCATCCAGGTAACAATGTTGGTATTGGTAAAGATGATACTTTATTCTGCATGATTGATGGTATTGTTAAATACGAAGTAGTTGGCAAAGGTAAAAAACAAGCATCAGTTTATCCAGTTCAATAAAAATTCAAACTACACCTCGTAATCTTTCCGAGGTGTAATTTTTTTAGGAGGTAATCTATGTTCGTAGATAGTGTTAGAATATGGGTTAAAGCAGGTAATGGTGGCGATGGTGTAGTTGCATTCCGTCGTGAAAAATACATTCCCAAAGGTGGTCCATCAGGTGGAAAAGGTGGAAATGGTGGAAGTGTAATTTTTGTTGGAGAAAGTGGACTAACTACCTTACTTGATTTCAGATTCATGCGTAAAATTACTGCTCAAAATGGTGAAAAAGGCGGTAACAAAGATATGTATGGGGCCAATGGAGAAGATACTTATGTTAAAGTACCTATTGGTACTGTCATTATAGATGCTGACAATAATCAAATAATTGGTGATATCACTGAACACAATCAAGAAGTTGTTGTTTGCAAAGGTGGTAAGGGCGGTAGAGGTAATTCATTCTTTACAAATAGCCGTCATACAGCTCCTGATATTTGTGAAAAAGGTGAACCTGGTGAAGAACATAATATCCAATTAGAACTAAAAGTTCTTGCGGATGCTGGTTTTGTAGGGTTTCCAAGTGTTGGTAAAAGTACCTTAATTTCAGTTATTAGTGAGGCTAAACCAAAAATTGGCGCATATCATTTCACCACATTAAATCCTAATCTTGGTGTTGTAGGTTTACCTGATGGTAGAAGTTTCATCGCAGCTGACTTACCAGGATTAATTGAAGGTGCTAGTACAGGTTTAGGTCTTGGAATCAGATTCTTAAAACATATTGAAAGAACAAGAGTAATTGTTCATATTATTGATATGAGTGCAAGTGATGGTAGATCACCAATTGATGATTATGTAGCTATTAATAATGAATTAGCTTCTTACAATGAAGAAATCTTACAAAGAACACAAATTGTTGTTGCTAATAAAATGGATATTCCAGAAGCTCATGAAAACTTAGAATTATTCAAAGCTGCTTACCCGGAACTTGAAGTAATTCCTATTAGTGCTTACACAAAAGATAATCTTAATACATTATTATATAAGATTGCGGATGCAATAGAAGTAGAAATTGAAAAAGAAAAACAAAGAAAACTTGAAGCTATGCAACGTAAAGATGTTGTTGAATACAATTATCAAAAGCCTGAAGATCCGTTTACAATTGAAGTGGATGATGATGGTGTCTTTAATGTTGTAGGACCACAAGTTAAAAAATTATTTGAAAGAACAGATTTTTCAATAGAAGGGAATGTTCGATTATTCGCATTAAAATTAAGAACTATGGGTGTTGATGATGCCTTACGCGAAAAAGGCGTTAAAAATGGAGACACAGTTCGTGTTATAGGATACGAATTCGAATTTATTGATTAAAATTATGACTAAAAGAAGAAAGCAAATCCTATTTATTACACAATTTTCATTGTTATTAGGAATTGAAGCAATCACATGTTTCACAGTTTTAGGATCTCTTCCTATTACACCTGCGATTGTTGCGACATTAGCAATGGTGCCAGTAATTATTACATCAATTTTATTAAATACTTGGGCAGGAACTCTAATGGGTTTAATTGCTGGTGTATTTAGTTTGATTGTATGGACATTTATGCCACCAGGACCTGCTGCTTTTGTATTTACACCAGCGGTAGAACCAGGAAATTTCTTTAGTTTAATTATCGTCATTGTACCTCGTGCTTTAGTAGGTACATTTAGTGGTCTATTATACCATGGTTTAATTAAACTATTTAAAAATGTAAAAACACAATTTGTTCAAAAATATCGTTATCATATTTCAATTATCATCAGTGCTGCAGTTGGAAGTTTAACTAATACAATCTTAGTCATGACTTTAATTTATTTTTGTTTCGGAGCTGAATATGCAGCAGCATACGGAATTGCATTCGAAGCACTGATTGGTGCAATCTTAATGGTTATTGCAACTAACGGTGTGGCTGAGCTTGTTACTAGTGTTATATTATCACTTGCTATCTGCTTACCGATTGGTAAATTCATTACAAATACTATGGAAGAATAGAAAAAGCATCTTTTTTAGATGCTTTTTTTGTATTTAAAAACGACTTTTTTGCAAAATATTTCAAATTATGATATACTAAATATTGGTGATAATTATGTATGAAAAAATAGATAAAAATTTATATACGCCAATGATGCGTCAATATTTAACAATCAAAGAAAACTATCCTGACACTTTAGTTTTTTTCAGACTTGGTGATTTCTATGAAATGTTTTTTAACGATGCACTAGTCGCAAGTAAAGAACTAGAAATTGTTTTAACAAGCCGTGATGCGGGTGTTCAAAATGAAAGAGTTCCTATGTGCGGTGTACCTCACCACGCAGTTAATAGTTACATTGAAAAATTATCTGAAAAAGGTTACAAAGTCGCAATCGTTGAACAAATGGAAGCTGCCGGTAATAAAAAGATTGTTACACGTGAAGTTGTTAAAATTATTACACCAGGTACAAATGTTGATGAAGCATATTTATCAGAAAAAGATAATAACTATCTTGCATCAATTGATAAATTAACTAGCACTACTATAAATGGTTACATTTTAAGTTATATTGATTTATCAACTGGTGATGCTAAAGTGACATTAATCCCTGACTCATACGAACATTTATATAATGAATTAGAAAAACTAGCAATCAAAGAAGTAATTGTTAATAATAAATTTCCGAAAAATATCACTCAATATTTAAAAAATAATTTATCTATTTTAGTATCAATAGAAGATGAATATAATGTAGATTCATATTTACAACCACTAATTGAGCACTTAGAAAAAGAAACTGCAAAATGTTGTGGTCGCTTAATTAACTATATCATCAAAACTCAAAAGAGAACTTTAGTTCATTTAAAACCATTTGCTGAATATAAAACAACTGACTATTTAGTCCTTGATGCAAGTGCAGTAAAAAACTTAGAACTAGTATGTTCTAATCGCGGTGAAAAAAATAAGAAGAACTTATTTAGCGTTTTAGACTTATGTTCAACCGCAATGGGTAGTAGATTCTTAAAACGTAATATTTTATATCCGTTAACTAATTTAGACACTATTAATCAAAGATTGAATATTGTTGAAGAATTAACAATCAAAAATACTGTCGCTACCGAAGTTTCTAAATTATTACAAGAAATCTACGATTTAGAAAGAATTGTTGGTAGAATAAGTTATGGTAACTTAAGTCCTAAAGATTTAATCCAATTAAGAAATTCAATTGGCGTTTTACCAAACATTAAAGAATTACTTAAAAAATCAAAAACAAAACATCTCACAGCGCTTGAAAATAAAATCATTACCTTTGATTCACTTCATTCGCTCCTAATTGCCTCAATTAGAGATGATGCTCCTTATATAATAAGAGATGGTCATATCATCAAACCTGGCTATAGTCAAGAATTAGATGACATAATCAATATTTCTAGTACTAATAAAACTTTCTTAACTTCACTTGAAGCAAGAGAAAAAACAAGAACTGGAATTAAATCTCTTAAAGTAGGCTATAATAAAGTATTTGGATACTATATTGAAGTAACAAAAGCAAATCTTCATTTAGTAACTCCAGAGCTTGGGTATATAAGAAAGCAAACTACATCAAATTCTGAACGCTATATTACTGAAGAATTAAAAGAACGTGAAGCATTAATTCTAAGATCTGATGAAAGAGCTTTAGAACTTGAGCTTGAAATATTTGATCAAATCAGATCAATTTGTAAAGATGCTTGCCCTCAATTACAAAAGACTGCTGATATTATTAGTGAACTAGATATGTTAGTTGCGTTTAGTAAAGCAGCACTTGAAAATAATTATGTCAAACCAAAATTCTCATTATATAATGATTTAGAAATAATTAAAGGGCGTCATCCAGTTATCGAAAAATATTCTGATAAACCATTCATTCCAAACGATCTTACAATGTATAATAACGACTTAATTTTGCTTATTACAGGCCCCAATATGAGTGGTAAGAGTACCTATATGCGTCAAACCGCATTAATTGTAATTATGGCCCAAATGGGCTCATTTGTACCTTGTGAGAGTGCTACTTTACCAATATTTGATAAAATATTTACTAGAATTGGTTCAAGTGATGACATCTCTAGTGGGGAATCTACATTTATGACAGAAATGCTAGAAGTTAACCATTGCCTACAAAATGCAACAATGCGAAGCCTTGCTTTATTTGATGAAGTAGGACGTGGAACTGCTACATTTGATGGAATGGCACTAGCCCAAGCAATCATTGAATACATGCATGATGAGATTGGTGCTAAAACTTTATTCTCCACTCATTATCATGAATTAACAAGTATAGAACAAGATTTACCAAATTTGAAGAATGTTCACGTTGAAGCAAAACAAGAAAATGATAATATTACTTTCTTTCATAAAGTTATGCCTGGTGCTACAGATAAAAGTTATGGAATTAGTGTAGCAACACTTGCTAAAATACCTTTAAAAGTAACACTTCGCGCTAATGATATTTTAGAAAAATTAAGTCAAAATAAATTACCAGAAGCAAACCTTTTATCAAAGAAAAATTACACTGAACCAATCATTATTAATAATCTTGACAAAAATGAAGCTAGTGTAATTAATGAATTAAAATCCCTTGATACTGAAAACTTACGTCCAATTGATGCATTACTAAAATTAAATGAACTAACAGAAAGGCTGAAAAAATAATGAATCAAAAAATTCAAGTTTTAAATGAACATTTAGCTAATATGATTGCCGCAGGAGAAGTTGTTGAACGCCCTGCTAGTGTTGTTAAAGAGTTGGTTGAAAATAGTATTGATGCATCAAGCAAAACTATTAAAATTGACTTAGTAGATTGTGGTTTAAAAAGTATTAAGGTTTCTGATGATGGAACAGGTATTGAAAAAGATGAAATTCCTCTTGCTTTATTAAGACATGCAACTAGCAAAATTTCATCCGAACTAGATTTATTTAATGTTTTATCATTGGGATTTAGAGGTGAAGCATTACCTTCGATTGCGGCTGTATCTAAACTAAGAATTTCATCTTGTACAGATGATATCCACGGATATAGTTACTTATTTGATACAGGGAAAGTTATCGAAGAGTCATCATGTGCGATGCAAAGAGGAACGCAAGTAGAAGTCTCTAACTTATTCTTTAATACTCCTGCTAGACTTAAACACCTTAAAAATAATTATAGTGAATTGAGTTTAATCATTGATTATTTAACTAAAGCCGCATTATCACATCCAAGTATTAAATTTACATTAACAAATAACACTAAAGTGCTTTTTAAAACACTTGGTAATAATAATGTTCCTAGCATTATGAATGAAGCATTTGGTAAAACGACAGAAGAACAATTATTTGCTTTTTCCGGCCAAACTGATTTATATAAATTTAATGGTTATGCTAGTGATACAACTTTATTTAGAAGTAATAAAAATGCTATCACAATCATTCTTAATGGCCGTGTAATTAAAAATAGTTCTTTAATTTACGCTATTTGTAATGCATATAATACTTTACTACCGATTGGTAAATTTCCAGTTGCGACTATCTACATTGAGTGTGATCCAACTTTAGTTGATGTAAATGTTCATCCTTCAAAATTAGAAGTTAGAATTCTTGATTCTAAAAAAGTTGAAGAAGAGATTACCAAAACAATTTATTCGGCTTTAATTAATCGTCTCAATGAACGCTATACTATCACAAATGAAGAAAACTTTGAAACTAAAAATGAATCACTTAAAACCGTTTTTAAAGAGAATGAAACTTTTAAAGAGTATAATAATTCAACTGAAGAGATTCTAGAAGACCCATGGCAAATGTTTAATGCTTTTGAAGACAAACAAAAAGATGTAGAAATAGTAGAAGATGAAGATGATTTAGAAGAAGAATTTGAAAACGAAGAAGAAATTGAACAATTAACTATTGCAGATATCCCTTCCAATACTAATAAAAATTCATTTAAAAACCTTCAATACATTGGCTCTTTCTATGAAACATATTTAATTTTAACAAATGAAAATACTCTTTACTTAATCGATCAACATGCAGCTATGGAACGTGTGATGTATGAAAAAATTAAAACTGCTTTTTCTGCACCTCATAACTCAACATATGAATTGTTAATTCCAATTACTCTTGAATATAGCTTGTCAGAAATTAATGATATATTAGATTCTAGTATATCAGCAGAACTTAAGAAACTCTCTATCTTAGCTGAATCTTTTGGTGACACAACAATCATCATCAGAGAAATTCCATCTTGGATTCCTGCAGGCCTTGAAATTGAGTTTACAAGAGATATTATAGATCATTTACTAAACAATAAACTTGTTAACAAACAAATTATGTATGAAAGTCTCGCAAAAAGTTTAGCTTGTAAAAAATCAATCAAAGCTAATATGCATATTAGACTTGATGAAGTAAAGAAATTATTATCTGATTTAGATGAATGTGAAATGCCTTATACATGTCCACATGGTCGCCCGACTATAGTTAAACTAACAAATTATGATCTTGAAAAAATGTTTAAGAGGGTTATCTAGTGAATAAAGTAGTTGTAATTACAGGTCCAACTGCGGTTGGAAAAACTAGCATTTCAATCAAAGTTGCGAAACATTTTAAGACTGATATTTTAAATGTCGATGCATTCCAAGTTTACAAGGAATTAAATATTGGAACTTCTAAACCAACCTTAGAAGAAAGAGCTGGTATTAAACATTTAATGATGGATGAGTTAGAACCATCTGATAACTTCTCAATTTATGATTATCAACAGGCTGCTAGATGTCATATTGATAATTTAGTAAAAGAAAATAAATTGCCTCTTGTCGTTGGTGGAAGTGGTTTATACATTGATAGCTTACTATATGACTATAAACTAACAAATGATGGTCGTGATGATGATTTTGAAAAACAATATCTTAATTTATCAAATGATGAATTACATTCATTGCTTACAAAACATGATTGTAATAAAGCAAAAGAGATTCATCCTAACAACCGAAAAAGAGTTTTAAGAGCACTTGAAAAAGCCTTAAAAAATGAAAATCAATTAGATGATTACAAAGCTTTAGAACATCCTTTATATGATATTTTAATCATTTTCTTAGAAGATGATCGAGATGTTTTATACAATAGGATTAATCTAAGAGTTGATCAAATGGTTGAATTAGGCCTTGTAGAAGAGGCTGAAAAATTATTTTCTAAGGACTTATCTCTTCAAGCTCGCCAAGCAATTGGCTACCGTGAATTGTTTAGCTATTTTAATAACGAAATTTCCAAAGAAGAAGCTATTGAATTAATAAAACAACATTCGAGAAATTATGCTAAACGTCAATTTACTTGGTTTAGAAATCATCCGCACACGATAAATGTTAGATTTGAAAATGTTAATTTAACTAGTGAAAAGGTAATCAATTTAATAAATGAATTCTTAAAGTAGTACAACTTGTACTACTTTTTTTATATTCAACATATAATTAATTGGTGAATCATATGAAGAAATTTCTTTTCCTTGTTTTTACATTATTGATTGTTACCGCATTTATTTCTAAACTAGCTTTTAATAAAGAAGAATTACTAATTACAAATGTTTCTTCAAGTGAATTTTTTAATAATACCAAAAGTGGAATTCTTTATAATATGACTACTAAAGAAATAGTTTTCGGTAAAAACATTCATCAAGAAATGCTCCCAGCTAGTACGATCAAAATTCTAACATGCATTACCGCAATCCTTCATCTAAATATTAATGAATACATATTAGTTGGCGATTGGATTAATCAAGTAGAAGGATCTAAAATGTATCTTAGTTCAGGGGATTATATTGATAATTTATCATTATTGTATGGGCTAATGATGGTTAGTGGAAATGACGCCGCAATGAGTCTTGCTAAAAGTTATAATGATGATATTGATGACTTTATAAAACAAATGAATAAAATTGTTAAATATTTAGATTTAAAAAATACTAAAATTAACAATCCTACAGGTTTAGATGAAGAATCTAGTAATTACACAACCTGTTATGATTTAGCTATTATAACTACTTTTGCTTATAATAACAATCTTTTTAAAGATGTCTTTAATTGTAAAACTAAAAATATTTCAATTCCTTCTAATAAAACTTTCTATTTGCGTAACAAACATCGTTTAATTCATTCTAATCCTTTAGTAACAGGAGGTAAAACTGGATATACTAAAAAAGCTGGACGAACACTAGTAACAACTTTTAATAAAAATAATAATGACTATGTTATCATTACTTTTGATGCGTTTAGTGACTGGGATATCCATCAAAAAATAATTAATCATGCTTAATAAGATTTGGAGTTTTTTAATAGTTAGTGGTTTAATTATTAGTTTAATAACAGGTGAATTTAGTAAAATGGGAAATGTAGTTTTAGAAACTGTTAACGATAGTTTTGAAGTTATCATTATATTAATTTTATCAATGACATTCTGGCGTGGTATTTTTGAAATTAGTTTACAAACGGGTATTATTAATTTGATAACTAAATGGTTTCAAAAATTAACATCTTTGGTATTTTTAAAAACTTCTAATCAAACTATCCTTCGTCTAATAACTTCAAACATCTTTGCTAATCTTTTAGGACTTTCGCACGCTGCTACGCCGGTTGGACTTGATGCAATTAGAGTAATTAATGAAAGCGAAGAAGTGAATAAAGAACGCTTAATCGCAAGACTAGTTTTATTTAATTGTAGTGGCATTTCTATTTTACCAACTAGCATTTATGCTTTTAGAAACAAATTTATGGCAACTACACCACTTTATTTAGTTTTGATTATTTTTATACTAACCATTTTATCAGCTGTTATAAATTTATCACTTGAAAGTTTGACTAGTAACTTATGAATATTATCCCTATTTATATTTTGATTACCATTATTATTGCTAATATCAAAAAAGAAAATACTTTTGACTTATTTTACGAAGGAGCAATTATAGGATTAAAAAGTTCGATTAACTTAATTCCTTCAATTATAGGTTTATTAGTAAGTGTTAGAATATTTTCAGAAAGTGGAATTATTGAAATTTTGATTACTCTTTTAAATAATATCAAAATAGTTCCTGAACTGATTATTCAATCTTTTTTAAGGCCTATTTCAGCAAATTCATCATTATTAATAATGAATGATATTTTTACAAAGTATGGTGCAAATAGTCAAATTGGTTATATCTCTACAATCATTCAAGGATCTATTGATACAAGTTTTTATATTATAACTTTATATTATGGTTCATTAAAAATAGAAGTAGAGAAAAGAATTTTTTTCATCATAATATTTACAAATATGATAATTCTATCATTAGCATATTGTCTTGGTTTACTTTTTTTCTAAAGTAAAAACAAGGCTTTTTTTTTATAAATCATTTATAATATAATGTAATAATAATTTATGAGAGGTCATAATTATGAACAATCAAAATAACAGCAATCGTATTCGTTTACAAAAGTATTTAGCATCATGTGGCGTTGCGTCTCGTCGTAAAGCCGAAGAACTTATCGCAAGTGGCCAAGTTTCTGTTAATAATGAAGTTATAACTGAAATGGGCTATACAGTTGGTGCTAAAGATGTTATCAAAGTAAATGGTAAATTAATCACAAAAGAATCAAAAAAATATTATGTTATTAATAAGCCTAGAAATATTATTAGTGCTGTAACAGATGACTTAAATAGAACTACAGTAATTGATATTTTACCAAATGAAATTAAACAAGAAAGATTATTTCCAGTTGGTAGATTAGACTATGATACAAAAGGCATTCTATTAATAACTAATGATGGCGATTTTATGAATGCTTTAGTAGGACCAAGAAGTGGCATTGAAAAAGAATATTTAGTCCGCATTAATGGTATTGTAACTAAAAAAGAATTAACTGTTTTTGAAAAGGGAATGACTATTAAAGGCAAAAAACTACTACCTGCACTTGCGGAAATCGAATCTGTAGATCGTAAGAATAATTCAAGTTTAATTAGAATCATTTTAACAGAAGGTAAATATCACCAAGTTAAAGAAATGTTTGCAGCAATCAATCATTCAGTTAAACGTTTGACTAGAGTAAGATTTGGATGCATTGAAATAAACGGTTTAAAAGAAGGTCAAATTAGAGAACTATCTCCTCATGAAATTAAAGCCCTTATCGGACTTGCAAAAAAAGACAAAATCTTAAAAAAAGATAAAGTCGAAAATTATAGGGTTTACTAATGTATAGATTTAATTTTGAATGGCAAATTTTAGATCTTTTTAATAAACTAAGTTTTCCAATTATTACTATTTTAAACTGGGCACTATCATTCTTAGGTGGTGGTGAAGCTGCATTTCTAATTATCCTTATTATATACTATTGTTTTGATAAAGAAAAAGGTGAAAAAATTGCCTATGTTACTGCAACTTCAATGCTATTAAATGGACTTTTTAAAAATTTATTTCTTGCTAAAAGACCATTTGAATTTGAAGGTAAAGAATATCTTAGAGCAACTCTAAACAATGACTTACCTGTAACTTTATCAGATGGCGCAACAGGAACATCATTTCCAAGTGGCCATAGTCAAAATTCAGGTGTCTTATACACTAGTCTAATGCTTAATTTTAAGAAAAAATGGATTAAAATTACATCAATTGCTTTATTAATAATTGTACCTTTAACAAGATTATTTCTAGGGGTTCACTTTCCTGGTGATGTTGTTATAGGTTTAGGATTAGGAATTTTAGCTGCTCTTTCTCTTAATTTTTTATATGACTTTATTCAAAAGAAGAACTTTCCTTTAGTTTATCTATATGGCATTACATTAGTTGTTTTTGTTCCATTCTTATTCATTAATTTTCATAATCCATCAGCTGGTGACTTCTTCAAATGCTTTGGATTATTTGCAGGATTCCTTGGTGGATGTTTGATTGAAAAGAAATTCATTAATTTTACAACTAATATTAATTACTTCGAAAGAGGTATGAGATTATTAATTGGTGGCATTATCGTTCTAACATTAAAGTCAAACTTAAAAGATGTTTTCTTAGTCTTTGGAGACAATTACATTCTAGATGCTTTGCGCTATGGTCTTATGACTTTTGCCGCATCAGGTGTAGTACCATTTCTATTTTCAAGAAGAGGGAAAAATAATGAATAATCAAAATTCCAAAAAGCTGATTTTGAGAGCTTTAGACGAATATTTATCCAAAGAACTTAACTCAAACGCGCACAGAAGACTTTTATTACACTGCTGTTGTGGTCCTTGTAGTACATCGGTTGTTGATTTATTAAACAAATATTTTGATGTTACTCTATATTTCAGCAATTCTAATATGGATAGTTTAGATGAATTTAATCTAAGATATCAAAATGCTAAGATTGTAGCTGATAAATATAATATTCCTATTATTATGGATGACTACACTCCCGAAAGCTATTATGAAAAAGTTGCGGGTCTAGAACACTTAGGTGAAAAAAGTTTACGCTGTTATGAATGTTATAAAATGAGAATGGTTAGAACAGCTGAATTTGCTAAAAACAATGATTATGATTTATTTACAACTACTATTTCTGTTAGTCCTCATAAACTTAGTGACTGGATTAATGAAATAGGCGAAGAACTCGCAAAAAAATATGATATTGAATTCTTGTATTCAAACTTTAAATTACGTGATGGTTATAAAAAATCAATCATTATATCAAAAGAATTAGAATTATACCGTCAAGAATACTGTGGATGCGTATATTCTAAACAAGAAAGAGGTGGATCAGATGAGTAATTTTACCAATCTATTTCAATATATAATGCCATCTGATGTCATGATGGATATGCTTAAAACTTATAAATGGTTAGGTAAAAATAATGTTTACCAAGAAAAATTAAGCAATAATCTTAATACAATTATCGAACAAACAATTGAACGGGATACCTTTTTCCTCGCAACGATTCTTAATTTAGAAGTTAGTGATAGCAGAATGAGACTATTAATTACTAAAAATTCTGAACCTCGTACAAAAGATGAACGCATAATTACTAAATTAAAAGATGTTTTAATGACAATATCCAAATCTGCTAACCAATATCCTTTTAATTCTAGTGATTTACTTAGTATGATTAATACAGTATTTGGTAAAAACTACGCTGAATTCATTCCGGATGTTATTCCAGGTAGTAGAAAAAAACAAATTGCTTCAAGATCAGTTAGACATCTATTCAATTCAACTATTGATGAATATAATTTGTACTATGAAAAAAATCAATACGAGCATATTATCTTATCTTTAGTCTTATATATCGAAATTGCTAATTTAAATCCCTTTACTAAAGGAAATGAACTAGTAAAATATTTAGCTTTATACTATATGATTTTAAGATGTGATGTAGAATGTTTCAAATATGTTAGTTTCTTTGAAATTTTATACGATCAATTAGATGTTTTTAACAAAGAACAAGTTGTAGCGAGCTTGAACTATAAAGATGGATTCATCAATATTTCAAATCTCGCAAGAATCACTTTTAAAATCATTAATTCTGGGTATTTAAGATTAGAAGAAGTATGTAGAAAATATCATTACGAAGAAAAATTTAATAAAAGCGATAATATTGAAAATACGATTCGTCAATTGCCTACTGTTTTTACAAAAGAAGACATTAAAACAAAGCATCCATATGTTAGTGAGGCAACAATTAACCGTGTTTTAATGAAATTAAAAGATAATGGGTATATTGTTCCTTTATCAAAGGGACGTTCAGCAAGATGGATGAAGACAAATGACAATAATCCAATCTTTGATAATGTGGTGATCTAATGATTAAGACAAATTATCATACACACATTTACCTTTGTAAACACGCAACCGGTACACCAGATGAATATTTTCAAAAAGCTGTTGATTGTGGTTATCAACATATGGCAATATCAGATCATATGCCTTTAAGCGAAGAACTAAAACTCCGCATAACATCAAGAAGAATGAACTTTGATGAATATAAAAATGAATATTTGCCCCTCCTAGAGCGTTCGAAAAATAAATTTAAAGGTATTTGTACCTCAAGCGCTCTAGAAGCGGAATATTTTGAAGAGATGCTTGACTACTATCCCTCATTTTTAGAAGATGTTGACTTTTTAATTCTTGGCCAACACTATGTTAAAAATGAATATGGACAATTTATTGATGTCTACGCAACCCTAGATGAATACTTGCTTAATAATTACTGTGAATGTCTTGAGAAAGGCTGCGCGAGTGGATATTTTAAAATTATAGCTCATCCAGATATTTATTTATATCGTAAAAAAGGTTTTAATGAAAAATGTCAAGAAGTGGCTAATAGAATCATCCAAGCAGCTTATCTAAATAATGTTGCTTTAGAGATAAATGCCAATGGTATAAGAAAAAATCGTGATTTTATTAACGATATGGGAGAGTCAGTGCATATTTACCCAAGAATTGAATTTTGGCGCCTTGTAGCAGACTTTCAAAAAGAACATGAATTAAAAGTGGTTGTTAATGATGATAGCCATAGTGTTGATGATTTCTGTGATGAATCAACTAAAAAAGCATATCAGTTCGCAAGCTCTTTAGGAATTAAATTAACAGAATTTCCTTTGTAGGAGCGTTTGAAATTAAAAAAGCTTGATAACTAATCATTTATAAGCCATAAGAGGAGGTTGTAGATGTTAGTTATCTTTTTTTATAAAATTATATTATTTATAGTTTAAAAAAGAAGCCTATTTTAAGTCCATTTTGGGCTTTTTTATTTTTGTGAATAATTAGTCGAATTACCCCTAAAAGTGCGAAAAAGAAGAGATTTTAGCCTCTAGTGGATAAGTGGAAAAGAATTGATGGTTTTGCTTATATTAGGAGAAAATAAATTATATCAAATGTTATAAAATGATATAGTTTAATTTAAAAAAGACGTCGAAAATATGCAAATAAATTAATATTTAATGATATATTATGTAGAAAGAACTTGTTTATTTGTTGTTTTATATATTTATTTAACTTCCTATAATATATATTATGTTAACTTAATAAAAAGGTAAGCAATAAGCCTATTTTTAACGAATATTATATAATTGTGTATAACTGCTTATAATAAGCTTTTATAGCGCTTTTCTGCGCTATTAATTCTTTTATAATAATAAAACTCATCTTACGTAAAACGAATTTTAATAAAACAATCAATCATTCATCCAAACGTTTTTAAACACCTTATTTAAGCTCATATACAGAGTTTTTTATAATTTACTACTAGTTAATAACAAAAATAAAAAAGGCCTAAAAAGGCCTGTTTTTAAGTTATTGTTTTTTTAGTAAATAACCCTTCTGTGAGCAGTTGAAATTTAATAAAGTGAGTAATTATCAACTAACATTTTCTAAAAAGACTTACTTACTTATAAATGTGGATAAATCTTTGAAAAATTCATCTTTGGTATTAGGTTCACTATGAATCTCATGTCTTGTATGTGGATATAATTTTAATTCCGCATTTAAGCCTAATTTCTTATATCCTTCATATAAAGCCTTAGGACCTTTGCCCATACGTCCAACTGGATCATCCATTCCAGCAGTTATCAAGATCTGAAGGTCTTTATTAATTTTCGAACGCTCAGATGTTTTGCTGCAGAGATTTAACATCGAAGTTAGAGAATAATAATAATTTTTTGGAAACACCATTCCACAATAATCATCATTCAAATAATCATCTAAGACACTCTTATCTTGACACAACCATCCAATATACGGATTAGTATCTTTAAATTTATTGTTGAAGTTACCAAAGCTAACTTTATGAATAAAACTCGAATATTCCATTTGATCATTATTTTTAGGTTTTGTCACAAGTGGAGCAAGTTTATACATTAAGTTACTAGAATTAGAAGCAGAAATTATTGCTTTTTCACAATCATTAGGATAAAGTTGAATGTATCTTTGTAAAGCCATTGAACCCATACTATGTGAAAACATAATATATGGACAATCTTCTTGATAAAAATAGTCTCTAGTAAGTTTCATCCCTTTAATTACGCCATCCATGAAGTCATATCCACGACAATTTCCTACCATACTTCTAGGACCTGCAGTTTTTCCATGGGCGAATTGGTCTAAACCTACTACTTTATAACCTAATTTAACAAAATATTCAGCAAATTCATCATATCTTGCTAAATGTTCACACATTCCATGGCAAATTTGAATAATTCCTTTTGGCTTACCTAAACAATTATATTCATAAGCATGTAAAGTTATTTTTTCATCAAATTTAATCAAAACTTCTTTTTTTTTACAATCTTCTTCTGTTATTTTTGAAAAAATACTTGTTCCAATTTCAAGTTTTGTATTAATTTTGAAGTTTTCAGCAATTGTTTTAGCAACTGTTGCGAAAGACTTTTGTAATTTACTATCATAATTACCATTCATACCCTTATAATAAGCAATCATTGGTACATTTTCTCTAGTATGATCAGTTCCATGATGAGTTGGATCATTTCCGTGGTCCGCAACAACAATCACCAAATCATCATCATTCATTTTTTCAACAAATGAGAATAAATCTTTATCAAATTCATTAATTGCAGAAGCATAGCCTAAAGTATCACGACGATGACCATATAACGCATCAAAGTCAACTAAATTAACAAAGCAAAGTCCACAAAAATCTTTATTTAATAAATCAATTATTTTAAGCATTCCATCATGATTACTCTTAGTTTTTATACTTTCAGTAATACCACAACCATCAAAGATATCATAAATTTTACCAACCGCAATCGTATCGTAACCATTATCTTTTAATTCATCTAATAAAGTTCTAGAAAATGGCTTAACCGCATAGTCATGACGGTTTGTAGTTCTCGTAAATGTATCTTTAGTTTTGCCAACAAATGGTCTTGCGATAATACGACCTACCATCCAATCTTTATTTTCTAAAGTAATTTTACGAGCATACTTACAAATATCATAAAGCTCTTCTAACGGAATAATTTCTTCATTAGCCGCAATTTGCAAAACTGAATCAGCTGAAGTATAAACAATTAATGCACCGGTTGCTAATTGCTCTTCTCCTAAATCTTTAATAATCTCAGTTCCACTAGCACTAATATTACCAATCACATCACGACCAGAATATTCTTTTAGTTTGTCAATTAATTCTTGAGGGAACCCTGCAACAGTAAATGAAGGAAAAGGTGTTGTAACTTTAAGACCCATTAATTCAAAATGGCCAGTTAAAGTATCTTTTCCAACACTTTCTTCACAAAGTTTAGTTACATAAGCACCAGGAATCAATTTTGTATCAAGTGTATTACTAGAATCTAAAAATCCAAATCCCAACTTTTCTAAAAATGGTACATTAAGATAACCACTTTTGGCGATATGGCCTAATGTATCTGCCCCTTTATCATTATAAATTTCAGCATCACGTGCTTCACCAACTCCTAAAGAGTCCGCAACAATAACAAAAATTCTTTTAAATTTTAAATATTCTTTACTCATCTTTTTCCCTCGGATGACTACTTGAGTAGACATCTTTTACTTTCTTCATTGATAAGTGTGTATAAATTTGGGTAGTAGAAATATCTTCATGACCTAACATTTCTTGAATTAATCTTAAATCCACACCAGCTTCTAATAAATGAGTCGCAAATGAATGTCTTAATGTATGAGGAGAAACCTCTTTTTTAATTCCACATTTACTGCTTAATTCTTTTAAAATCTTGAAAAAGCCAACTCTAGAAATATGTGAACCAAATTTATTTAAGAAAACATAATTCGAATCACCACTAGCTTTTAATAATAAACTTCTAGCATTAATCAAATAATTACGTAACACTTTAGCTGCGTAATCATTGATTGGAATAATTCTTTCTTTCGAACCTTTCCCCATAACTTGAATCAATTTATCACTTAAATGTAGATTAGATATTTTTAATTCACAAAGTTCACTAACACGAAGTCCACTAGCATAAATCAATTCTAACATTGCTTTATTGCGAAGTGATAAAGGATCATCTCCTTCAACCGCATCTAGTAATAAATTAACTTCTTCAATAGTTAAAACAGTAGGTAATTTTTTATCAATTTTAGGTGTTTTAACATTTAACGCAACATCAACTCTCACAAATCTTTCAAGCATCAAAAACTTATGAAATGATTTAATACTACTAAGTGAGCGAGATATTGAAGTCGAAGTCATTTTTTGTCTTTTTAAATAAAGTAAATAACTACTAATGTCATCACTAGTAACATCCATGATATCATTAAATTTCTTTGACTTCAAATAGTCAATATATTTAGTAATATCACGAACATACGCCGCAACACCATTTTTACTCATCATTTTTTCACTTTGTAAATAATATCGATATTCAATAATTAGGTTATCCATAAAGCACCTACAAAATTTCTTTTAAAATATAATCTAAAATATACAAATGTTTTTCATTAACAAATATATAATTATCTTTTTCAATCATAATTTCATTTTTAAGTAAATCTTTTATTTTTGGATAAGCATCACAAACACTAACTCCAAATTTCTCATAAAACTTAATTTCATCAATTCCTTCAACAAGTCTTAATCCAAGTATTATTTCATAATCCATAATATCAGAAATAGTTAAGACTTCATTTTCTAAAAGTTGTTTATTTTCATATTCATTAATTTTATTATGATTAGTATAACGGATATGTTGGCCATCAATTATCTCATACCCACTAGCATTAGGGCCAATCCCTACATAACATTCATTATGCCAATAAATTTTATTATGTTTGGATTCATATTTATAATCAGATGTATAATTACTAATTTCATATTGATGAAAATTATGAGTCTTAAGAATTTTTTTCATATTTAAATACTGATTCAAATCATCTTCATCATTTGGTCTAATATACTCACCCGTACTAGCTTTTTTACCTAGAATTGTTTTTTCTTCAACAATTAAAGAATAACAAGATAAATGAGTTGGTTTTAAACTCATAAATAATTCTAAGTCTTTTTCTTGAATAATTGGCGTATAAATGCTAGATGGGAGGACTGAATAAATGTAGTCTAAATTAATATTACTAAAATTATTTGCTTTTAATAAGTCAATTTTAGATTTAATTAGTTCATAGTCTGACTGACGTCCTAAAATGTTTTGAACTTCTTTATTAAATGATTGTATACCAATGCTAAGACGATTAATCGGATATTTTTTTAATAAGTTAATTAGTTCAATATTGATATCTTCAGGATTAAGTTCAATAGTATATTCTACTACATCTAAATTATGATTAGTTCTCATTAATAAATTATTAATTGATGTTAAGATAGAATCTAAATTTGGTAAAGATAAAGAACTTGGCGTTCCACCACCTATATAAACCGTGTCAAGATATGGTAGATGATTTTTATCATCTAACTCTCTACAAATAGCATTTATGACTTTATCTTGATAATTGTTACTAACAACCATCTTGAAAAAGTCACAATAAGCACAAATATGACGGCATAGCGGAATATGAACATAAAGTCCAAACATTATTCATCAATCTCCAAGATTGCGAGGAAAGCAGATTGAGGAATTTCAACGCTACCTACTTGTTTCATTCGCTTTTTACCTTCTTTTTGTTTTTCTAATAGTTTCTTCTTACGAGAAACGTCACCACCATAACATTTAGCTAAAACATCTTTTCTTAAAGCCGCAATATTTTCACGTGCAATAATTTTATTAGAAATAGCTGCTTGTACAGGCACTTCAAACATTTGACGAGGAATTAGTTTACGTAGTTTTTGAACTAATTGACGTCCTTTTGGATAAGCGAAATCTTTGTGAACGATAATACTTAAAGCATCGACTCTTTCACCATTTAATAATATATCAAGTTTAACTAATTTAGATTCTTTATATCCGGCAAGTTCATAGTCAAAACTTGCATAACCTTTAGTTGTAGATTTTAATCGATCAAAGAAATCATAAACGATTTCTGATAATGGAATATCATAATGTAAAGATACACGAGTTTGATCAATATAACGCATATCAGTAAATGTTCCACGTTTTTGTTGACACAATTCCATGATTGGTCCCACAAATTCACTAGGTACCATTATGGTAGCCGCAACATACGGCTCTTCAATTCTTTTAATCAAAGTCATATCAGGAAGTAAACTTGGATTATCTACTTGAACCATTGTACCATTTGTTAAATATACATGATAATCAACACTTGGAGCAGTTGCGATAATTTCAATTTTAAATTCTCTTTCAATACGTTCTTCAATAACATCCATATGTAATAAGCCTAAGAATCCACAACGGAAACCATGGCCTAATGCTTGAGATGTTTCAGGTTCAAAAGTAAGTGATGCATCATTTAATTGAAGCTTTTCTAATGCTTCTTTTAATTCATCATACTTATTAGCTTCTATCGGATAAATCCCACAGAATACCATTGAATTAAGTTGACGATACCCAGGAAGTTGTTCTTTAGACTCATTTTCTAAAGTTGTCATTGTATCCCCAACTCTAACATTCAAAACATCTTTAATTGAAGCAGCAACCCATCCTACATCACCAACTGTTAAATAGTCACGTTTTTTCTCTTTCGGTGTATTTACGCCTACTTCAGTGACTTCATAAACAGCACCTGTTGCTAACATCTTGATATGATCACCTTTTCTAATTGTTCCTTGTTTAATTCTTACAGATGGAACAACTCCGCGATAAGAATCATAATAAGAATCAAAGACTAATGCCTGTACAGGAGCTTCCGGATCACCTTTAGGAGCAGGGACAATCTTAACTACTTCTTCAAGTAGTTCAATAATACCAATGCCCTCTTTTGCGCTTGCTAAAACGGCATTAGAAGCATCGAGCCCTATAACATCTTCAATTTCTTTTTTGACTTTTTCAGGATCAGCTGCAGGTAAATCAATTTTATTAATTAATGGAATAATTTCTAAATCATTATCAACTGCTAAATAAACATTCGCAAGAGTTTGAGCCTCAATCCCTTGTGATGCATCAACTACTAAAACAGCACCTTCACAAGCCGCCAAACTTCTTGAAACCTCATATGTAAAGTCAACATGCCCCGGAGTGTCAATCAAATGGAAAATATATTCTATTCCATCACTAGCAGTATATGTAAGCTCAACCGCATTTAATTTGATTGTGATACCACGTTCACGTTCTAAATCCATTGAGTCAAGTAATTGCTCTTTCATTTCTCTTATATCAACAGCTTTAGTTTTTTCTAAAATGCGATCAGCAATCGTACTTTTTCCATGGTCAATATGAGCAATGATGGAAAAATTACGGATGCGTTTTGAGCGTTCTCTCATTTCTTCAAAATTGCTCATACTTTTCTCCTTTGATTATTTTTTAATTTTCTTTACTTTAACTTCTTTTTCTCTTGCATTATATCTTAAAGCAACAATTGTACCATAAACAAATGAAGATAAAACAGTTAATAAATAAATATAAGTTAAATAATTAGTTAAGCTACACTTATAAACAAATAATTGATAAATTGAAATCGCAACTAAAATGATAGTAATCGCAAAATCAATCAAAGCATCTTTTTTAGGACCAACCGCTTTATAAGCTTTTAGTTCTGACCAAATTAAATAAATAGTAAAAGCTAAATAACAAAATGGTAAAAGATGATTAACAAAATCAGGCATCTTAAAACCCCCTTTTTATATATTATATCATATTTTTAACTTTTTTGCAACAAATTATTAGTTGTAATCTTAGCAAGTTCTTGTTTTTGATATTGAAGCATAAATAATTGATAATAGCGACCTTTCATTTTTAATAACTCTTGGTGATTACCACTTTCAATTATACGCCCATGGTCAAAAACAATAATCTTATCCGCATGTTGAATAGTTGACAAACGGTGAGCAACCATTAACATCGTATTATTTTTGATAACTTTTTCTAAAGAGTCTTGAATAATTTTTTCAGTTTCAGTATCGATATTAGCCGTTGCTTCATCTAAAATCATAATTTTTGGTTCATGTACTAATGTTCTCGCAAATGATATTAATTGTCTTTGACCAAGCGATAAATTATTACCTCGTTCACCAACTTTAGTATTAATACCATCAGGTAATTTATTAATAAAACTACTAGCATTTACTTCATGACAAGCATTAATAACTTTTGAATCACTAATTGATTCTTCATCAAGTCTAATATTTGATGCAAGCGTACCACTAAATAAGAAAACATCTTGCAGCATTTGACCAATTTGAGATCTTAGACATGAAATTTTTATTTTCTTAATATCAATACCATCGATTAAAATTTGACCTTTTTGAATGTCATAGTTTCTAGTTATTAATCCAAGAATAGTAGTTTTACCTGCCCCTGTAGCACCAACAAATGCAACACATTCATTCGCATTAACTTTAAAGGAAACATCTTTTAAAATCCATTCATTTTCAACATAGCTAAACCAAACATTTTTAAATTCAATATTTCCTTTTAACTCAACATCAATTGCATCTTCACTATCAACAATATCAGGAACGATATCTAAAATAGAGAAAATCTTCTCTGCTGCAGCGAAAGCCGATTGTAAAGTATTAAACTGGTCAGCTAACATTTGAATAGGGTTAAAGAATTTAGAAATGTATTGATAGAAAGTATAAAGTTCTGAGAATGTAATAACAACACCCATTCCAAAAACCGATATACCAATTGCTTCATTACCTCCAACATACATTATCAAAATAACTGTTAAAATGTAAACTAAATAAACAGATGGTCTAAAAATACCAAATGTTAAAGTTTCTTTAAATGATTTTTTACGTAATCTTTCATTAGCAGTTTTAAATTCATTATATTTCTTTTCTTCTTGATTAAAGATTTGAGTAATCTTCATACCAGAAATATTTTCAGATAAAAATGCATTCATATTAGATACTTCAGTTCTTACATCTCTATGTACACGGCGCAAGAAAATTCTAAAGACTACTGTTAAAAAACCAATCACTGGTAATACCGCAAGTACTAATAACGCTAATTTCCAATTTAGTAAGAACATCGCAACTAGTACCCCAATGATAGTGGCAGCATTTTTCAAGATATTAACAATAACATTTGTATAAAGTTGGAACAATACATTAATATCACTAGTATCTCTAGTTACCAAAGTTCCTACTGGTATTTCATTAAATTGGCGATGAGAGAATGATTGAATGTGCATAAATACTTCTTCTCTAATCTTATATACAATCTTTTGACCAGTATAATGTAGTAACATTGTTTGACAAAATTGCATTACATTAAGCAAAATAATTAAAATCAAACATCTAAAGAAATAAGATAAAACTAATGAGAAATCAATTGTTTCTTTACCTAATTCTTTTAAACTTAGACCCATAAAATATGGATTTAAAATATCTAGTAAAACAATTAATCCCATCAACACTAAGGCTAGTACATATCTTAGCCAATATTCTTTCATATATGAAAATAATCTTTTATACATACTATCCCTCCAATTCCTTTTCTAATTCTTGAAGGTGTACTTCATGTTGATATATTTCACAACTTTCTAGTAGTTGTTCATGATTACCAATCGCATCAATCATTCCATCATTAACAACAATAATTTTATCTAATGATTCTAATGTTGTTATGCGATGAGCAATAATGATAGTAGTTTTATTTTCTCTAATTTTTCTAAGTTCAGTTAAAATGTGACGTTCAGTTAAAGTATCAACCGCACTTAATGAGTCATCCATAATTAAAATTGGGGCATCTTTAATAAGTGCTCTCGCAATAGATATTCTTTGTTTTTGACCACCTGATACAGTAACACCACGTTCACCAACTATAGTTTGATAACCATCTTTAAATTCTTCAATATCTTTACTTATTCCACTAATGTATGCAGCTTTTTGAACTCTTTCATCATCAACTTTTGGAAGAGAAAATGAAATATTTTCATCAATTGTTTGTTTAAATAAGAAATTTTCTTGTGGAACATAGGCAATAGATGCTCTAACTTGCTCTAAAGAATATCCCATTATATCTTGGCCATCGATTAAAACAGTATTTTCTTGGACATTATAAAGACGTAACAATAACTCAACAATCGTTGTCTTACCAGACCCTGTTGCGCCCATAATACCAACAAATTCACCTTTTTTAATATTAAAACTAACATTCTTTAAAACAGGTAATTCTGAATCAGGATAATTAAATGATAAATTATCAAATTTTATATCACCTAAAATAGGATTACTAAATCTAACTAAATCATTATTAATTTCAACTTCTTCATCTAAAAGTTTCGTAATTCGTTCTTCACTAGCTTTAGATTGGCTACGTAAATTAATTAAATCACCAATTGCCATAATAGGCCAAATTAAAGATCCAAAGTAAGCATTGAATTTAGTAAGTTGTCCAACTGTAAAACCATCTACAGCACCAGTTAAACTTGCTTTATAAATTGTATAACCACCGATTGCAATAATCGTAATTGTGATAACTGATAATACACTATTAATTACTACCCCAACCATTGCTTGTTCTTTTACAAAGTCAATACAAGTATCCATATTTTCACGATTATAGCGTCTAAATAAAAATTGGCGTTTCTTTTCTTTTACATAGGCTTTAATTACATGAATACCAGTATAATTTTCTTGAACAAAGTCAGATAAGTCCGCAAACGCGTCTAGGTTTCTTCTTACTTTTTTCGAAATTCTCTTTCTCATTAACATTGTAAAGCCAGATACAAAAACAAGGGGAATAAAGCAAATGATTGTTAATTTAACATCTAATTTAACCATTTGAATAAAAGCAAGCGTTCCAAGCGCTAATGCGTCAAATAGCATCAAAGTCCCACTACCAAATGCTTGTCTTATCATATTTAAGTCATTTGTATAAAGAGCCATTAAAGCTCCTGTTTTATTTTCATGAAAATATCTAGTTGATAATTTTTCCATGTGCGCAAACATTTCATTACGAATATCTGCTTCAATTTTAATACCATTTCCAAAGATACAAATTCTCCATAAAAAACGGCCTACAAACACACACATAGCAACAAACAACATCTTAAATGCATACTCCGCTAAAATCTCTGGAGTAAGGGTATGATAGTTGATGCCATCAATAATATTACCAATAATATCAGGAATTTCTAATTGGAAAAAGTCGACTACAATTAACGATACAATTCCAAGTAAAAACATGAAGCCGTATTTGAAGTAATATTTTGTAAAGTGTTTACCTATAACCATAACAACACCTTCTTCCTCAAGATAATATTTTATCATATTTTGTCAGAAGAAAATAATTTTTGCTTTATTTTATTTTTGTGGGGGAAAGCAGAGTTTTAAAAAATCGAAAACTCTACTAAAACATTATACATTGACGCAATTTCTGTTAATAAAAGACGATTTTGTTTAGGTAAATAAACAAATCTTTTAACTGGTATCATTAGCAATAATTCATCTAAAAAGATTGTTGTTTTATCAAAAATTCCTTCCACAAGATATTTTTGATCAATAATAATATCATACGTTTGATGCTCATTTATTTTACTTTTAAAACGACATAAATTATTTATTTCCACAAGTTCATCTTTAATTAAACTTTCAAATTTAGTTTTATCCCCAATGATTAAAGTCACTTTTTCACCCCACACTTTATTTTATGAAAAGATAAAAAAAAGTTCAATTATTTTTAATGAATAAAATATTATGATATAATAGATACGTTTAAAGGAGGCATTATGGAATTATATTATGGTTTTAACTTCGGATTTTACATACCTATTATCGCTGCTATTGTAATTGGTATTATCTTATTTATAATGTTTTCAAATAATTCTAAAGACTCTATTAGTCAACTAGAAAAATTAGCAAATGATCATGCTTATGAACTAATCAAATGTAAAGCTGAGTATCATCATTACGTTTTAAAAACCGCTAATAATACATACTACCTATGTTTATTAAATGTTCCTGATTATAGTGAAATCATCATCAATAATAAAAACACTTGGGAATTAAGATACGGTGCTGGTAACACTCCTGGCAAAGCTCAACCTAATAAACGTTATTTAAAAGAGATTAAAAACTTTTTAAGTAAACAATATGACGGAACTAAAGTTGTTTTAATTAATCCTAAGCCTAAAAAAGTTGCTAGATGGCTAAATGAATCAGAAATGAAAATCATTACTAAAGATGAAATCGCCTATGATACATACGCAATTTCAACAAGTGATTTAGAATCTTTTATCAAATAAAGTTCAAAAGAAATTTTGAACTTTTTTATTTTATATAAAAAGAAAAAATAGGCTATAAAGCCTATTATTTTCCAGATATTTTTAATCCTTTAACTAATACACTTGGTGCAGCAGTACCAATGAAATTGTCATCAATATCATTTCCTAAAGCAATAACATTATTTAATAATTCAAAGAAATTACCAGACATAACAAATAATGTTACAGGAGATGCTTTTTTACCATCTTTAATGATAAAGCCAGATGATTGAACATTGAAATCACCAGAAACTGGATTTAAACCAGCATGTAGTCCAGCTACATCAGTAATATATAAACCATCGCCAGCTTTTTCAAATAATTGTTCTAATGTATTTTCTCCTGGTGCTAAGTAAAAGTTTGTAGTACTTACTTTTACTGCAGCTGATACACCTGGTTTAAAACCATGACCAGTTGATTTAGTTTTAAAGAAATCTGCAGTTGCTTGGTTATGTAATAAACCAGTGAATACCCCATTTTCAACAACTTTTCTTGTTGCGCATGGAACACCTTCATCATCAAACGGAATTTTGATAACAGCAGTTTCACAGAATGGGTCATCAACGATTGTAATATTTTCACCAAATACTTTTGTATTTTCTTTATCTTTTAAAATTGTTAGATTTTTCATAGCTGCATCGCCAGAGAAAACACTAGAGAATGCAGATAAGATATCAGTCATAACAGATTCTTTTAATACGATATCATAGCTACCTGTAGTAACGCTACCAGCGCCAAGTTTAGCTAATGCTTCATCAGTACATTTATCAACAATTTTATTTAGATCAAATTTATTTAAATCAAATTGTACATCACCATAGAATCCCATAGTTGATTGGCCATTTTCAGCCGCAACAGCTCCTAAAATAACAGTAATGTATGAATAAGTACTATCTAAATTTAACCCTTTAGAGTTAATAATTTTTGTATTTGATTTAGTTTCTAAATATTGGCAATAACCAACATTTACAATACGTGGATCTTTAGCGTATGCATTAGATTCAAGTTGTTTTAAAAGGTTAACTTTTTCAATAGTTTTGAATTCTTCCGCATTTGATAATTGAGGGGCAATTTCTTTATAATCACCACTTCCATCATAAATGAATTCTTTTTCAGTAGCTGTTAACATTTTAGCATTTTCTAAAACTTTATTTAAAGCAAATTCAATTGCTTCTTCGTCAAAAGATTCAGTTAAAGCATAACCCATTTTACCATCATGTAAACCACGAATTGACATTGAAGTAAGATTAGTTGAAGTACTTTCTTCTAAATTCCCACGGAATAATTTAATTACAGAACCTTCTTTTGTTTTAACATATAATTCAATTTCTTCAAGGCCTAATTCTAAGCCACGCTTAATAATATCATTATAATTCATTATTTAGTCCCCTTTCCACCAACTGTCATATGAGATACCCTAATAGTTGGTTGACCTACAATTGTTGGAATAGATCCACTTTGACTACCACACATACCAAAACCAAAGTCAAGGTTATCAGCAATCATGTCAATGCGAAGTAATACATCTTTACCAGAGCCAACTAATGTTGCACCTTTAACTGGACGAGTAATTTTACCATCTTCAATTAAATAGCCTTCATTAACCGCAAAGTTAAATTCACCAGTTGCAGGTTGAACACTTCCTCCACCTAGTTTTGAAGCAAATAAGCCATATTTTGTATTAGCGATTATTTCCTCTAAAGTATTAGTTCCAGGTAAGAAATATGTGTTAGTCATACGTGAAGTTGGTAATAGTTTATAATTTTGTCGACGACTTGATGAAGTAATCGGATGATTCATTATTTTACTATTACGTTTATCAACTAAATATGATTTTAAAATACCATTTTCAATTAAAACATTACGTCTTGTTGGAGTACCTTCATCATCAACGTTCATTGATCCCCAGGCACCTTCATCGATACCTGTATCAACAGCATTAACGATATCACTAGCTACTTTAGTCCCTAGTTTACCACAGAATACACTCATTCCTTTAGCAACTGAAGTTGCTTCTAATGAATGAACACAAGCTTCATGAAGAATAACTCCACCAAATCCATTATGGATTACAACAGGGATTTCTCCACCAACCATTTCTTCGGCATGTAGAGTTCTAACAGCAGTAGCAGCAGTTTCTTGTCCCATTTTATATGCATCAAAACCATCATACATATCCATAGCCATACTCTTACCATAACTATTTGAACTACTTTCCATATTTACACCATCGCTAGCAGCAACGTTAACGCTTAAACGATTGTGAATACGATGGTCAGTAGCAAATGTACCATCAGATGCATAAACTTTTATATGTTGGTTGTCACGAACTAAGTTAGAAACGACTTGAACAACTTCTTTTGAATAGTCAAATGCACCTTTTGTTGCATCTTCCATTAATTTTAATCCACTTTCCCAAATACGTTCTTCGTTAATTTTAACAACTTTTTCGTTTGTATTATCAGTAAATTCTTTTACAAATAAAACTTGTTCCCCTTCAAAGTTACTAGCAACTTTTTTAGCAAGATTTAAAAGAACTTCAAAGTTTAAGTTATTTGTATTTGCACTTGCAGTTGTAGCACCTTTAGTAATTCTAATTGAAGCGCCTCGTTCAATTGATGTAGACACATTGTTAACTTTACCTTTAGTCATTTGTTGATGATCATGAGTCGTATCTTCCATGAAGATTTCGGCAAAATCAGCACCAGTTGAAAGTGCAGCATTTAAAATTTGTAAAGCTTCATTTTCATTAATTACATTAATTTTACTCATACTTTTCCCTCCTTATACGATAAAACCCGGCAAGCCGGGTATCAATTTTATTCAATAGATTCATTTGAATCGTTTGAATCAGTAGTTGTTTTAGATAAATCATCATTTTCTAACTCTTCATCAGTTAAATCGCGTAATGATAATTTAACCTTTGTTATACGACGTTCTACAACTTCTAAAATTGTAAAAGTCATTAATACTTTGACTTCTGATAATAATTCATCAGCGCCAGTACGATAAACAGATGTAACGTAGGTAAATGTTTCATCTTCAGCTGGAACTTCTTCAGCTAAGCCATAAACAAATCCTCCAACATTAGTATAAGCAGATTCAGGCTCTTTACCTAATTCTAATGTTTCAAATAATTCATCAAGTGGAACTTCTGCTAATATTTCGTATTCATCATCAGCTAGTTTCACAATGTCTTCTGGAATTACTTCGTCATCATGTTCATCATAAATTTCTCCAACCAATTCTTCTAAAGCATCTTCCATTGTAACAATACCACTTGTTCCACCATATTCATCAGAAACAATTGCGATATGTTTTTTCTCAGATTGCATTTTACGAATTAAGTCATCAACTTTCATCGCTTTAGAAACAAACAATGGTTCAGAAATTAAATTCTCTAAGACAATATTTTCACCTTTTAATAACGCAGTAAAGAAATCGCGTTCACTAAGAATACCAATAATATGGTCTTTATCTTCTTTATAAACAGGAAGTCTTGAAAACTGATTAACAAAGAATAATTCTTTAATTTCTTCAACACTCATATCATCAGCCACTGCGACAACATCGACTCTTGGAATCATTATATCATGAACAATACGTTCACCAATTTCAAGGACACTTTGAATTAAGTCTGCATCATCACTATCGATAACGCCTTCTTCTTCCATAGTATCAATAATAGTTTCCAGTTCTGATTCAGTTACAGTTGGTTGAGTATCATGTTTTTTCTTATGATAGAATATTTTCTTAATTCCCATAAAAACATATACAAAAGGAGTTAATAATTTGATAGTCACAAATAAAGGGCCTGCAAGTTTTAAAGCTACGCCTTCTGCATTTTCTTTACCAATGCTTTTTGGTATAATTTCACCAAAAATTAGAATTAAGAACGTCATTCCAAACGTATTAATTACAAAACTAATTGTAGGATTAGCAATAAAATTAGCAATTAAATAACCAACTATTACAGTTGATGCAATATTAACAACGTTATTACCAACAAGGATAGTTGTTAATGTGCGATCAAAATGTTCTGCAATCCACAAAGCAAGTTTTGCGCCTCGACGTTTTTCTTCCGCATAGCTTTTCAATCTCATAATATTTACAGATGAATAAGCAATTTCACTACATGAGAAAAATGCCGAAATAAGTAATAAAATAACGATTGCGGCAGTTAATAAACCTACCACAGTACTGGTCATTTCAAATAGACCATACAGCAACGGAACTTCTAAGTCCGAAAAATACCTGAGCGAACTCAAGGCAACAACACCACCTTTTTTATTGAAATATGTAATATTATACCATAAAACTTTCTATTTGTCAAAAATAATGAAAAAGCCACTATTACACATAAAAAAAGACAGTAATTTAAATAGTTACTGTCAAAAAAATTTATTTTATAATATCAAATATATTATCTGTTACACCATTTTTTAGTACTTCTTTAACAACTTTATCTTCAAGTGCTGGATCAACTGGTTTATTAGCTAAAGCTGATACTTCTTTAATAACACTTCTGATATTTGCTTCTTTATTTAAATCTAGTTTTTGTACTTTTTCAACTAAAGCAAATAATGCCTCTGGTTGAATATCATTTTCCGAAATAAAATTAAGTACTTTATTCATATTCATATAAAAACACCTCTTACATAATCATATGCAAAAGATGTTTTTATATGTTAATTAAATTCGTCTTTTAAAGTTCTTCCCATCATTGCTTCTACAGCTTTTTCAACAGGAGTTTTTTCATAGATTACACTATATACCGCATCAATTAAAGGTACCCTAATATCTAATCGATGGGCTTCTATATAAGCAGAAAGCGCTGTTCTTGCGCCTTCAACTACCATTGGAATTGAAGAAATAGCCTCTTCAAGATCTTTACCAGCTGCAAGTTTTAACCCAGCTTGAAAGTTTCTTGAGTGATGTGAGGTTGTAGTAACAACTAAATCACCAAGTCCTGTTAAACCATTTAAAGTTTCATCAGATGCGCCTTTAGCAATAGCAAGACGTTTCATTTCAACAAGAGCTCTTGATATTAGTGCTGCTTTAGCATTATCACCATAACCTAACCCTTCAATCATCCCTGCAGCTACTGCGTAAATATTTTTTAACGCGCCACCTAATTCAGCACCTCTCAAATCAGTTAAAGTATATACTCTAAAGTATGATTGATTACTAAATAGAGATTGAATAAATTTAGCATGTTCAATATTCTCACTAGCACTAGTGATTAAAGTTGGTAATCTAAGAATTACTTCTTCAGCATGTGATGGACCGGTTAAGGCTACAAAGCCTTTTAAATATCCATCTTTAATTTCTTCTTTAGCAATTTCACTAACTAATTTAAATGTATCTGGTTCTATCCCTTTACTTGTATTTATTAAAATAATTGGCTTGGATAAATACTCATTAAGTGATTTTAAAGTTACTCGCATAACCTTAGTAGGAACACTAACTAACATTATGTCAGAAAAATCACAAAGTTCTTTTAAATTAGTAGTTGCGACTAAACTTTCAGGAAGTAAAATATTAGGAAGTTTAGTATTATTTGTATGTAGTGTATTAATTTCATTGACTACTTGTTGATCAATATCATAAATTAAGACATTATGTTGATTATCTAATAAGACTTGTGCAAGAGCTGTTCCCCAACTACCAGCACCAATTATCGAAATATTCATTATTCATCTTTCTTTCTTAATATAATTTTTAATGGAGCTCCTTCAAACATAAAAGCTTCACGTAATTTATTTTCTAAATAGCGTAAATATGAAAAATGCATGTAATTTGGATCATTAACAAATAAAACAAAAGTTGGTGGAGCAGTACTAACTTGTGATGCATAATAAACTTTTAAACGATCACCATTAAAGATTGGCGCTTGATTTAAAACAGTCGCATCAAATATTACATTATTTAATACATTAGTTGGTACACGTCGGTTGTAGTTTTCATAAACAGTATCAATTGTTTGAAATAATTGATTTAAACGAGATTTATTTAGAGCTGAAACAAAGCAAATTGGGGCGTATGATAAATACAAGAATTGATTACGAATTTTTTCTGTATATTTATTCATTGATTTATCATCTTTAGTTACTAAGTCCCATTTATTAACAACAATGATTGATCCACGATTAGCTTCTAATGGGTATCCCGCAATTCTTCTATCTTGTTCTTCAACTTCTTTAGAACCATCTAGTAAGATTAAAGCAATTTCTGCTCTTTCAATAGCTTTCATAGCACGTAAAACGCTGTACTTTTCCGCATTTTCGTAAATTTTACCTTGTTTTCTAATTCCGGCTGTATCAATTACGACATAGTTTTTACCATCTCTAACAAATGGGGTATCAATCGCATCACGTGTTGTCCCAGGAACATCACTAACAATGACACGTTCAAACCCTAAGATAGCATTTGTTAAAGAACTTTTACCAACGTTAGGTTGTCCAATTAGGGCAAACGATGCTACATCATCGTAACTCTTTTGTTTTTTAAGTGGTAATATTTTAATGATTTCATCTAACATATCACCTATTCCAATACCATGTAGGGCAGAAACAGCAAAAACTGATTCAACACCTAGATTATAAAATTCATAAACATTATCAATGAATTTTATATCATCAATTTTATTTGCGGCAACAATTATCGGTTTATTGCTTCGGTGTAGAATATTAACAACATCTTGATCTTGAGTTGTAATTCCACAGCGACCATCCACAACTAAAACTATTACATCAGCTTCATCTACCGCAAGCATAGCTTGAGCTCTTATTTCTTCCATAAATGGTACATTCTTTAGTTCAATTCCACCAGTATCAATGACACTAAATGTTTGATCTAACCATTCACATTTACCATATAAACGGTCCCTAGTGATTCCACTAGCATCATCGGTAATAGCCGCATTGTTTGCAACTAGTCTATTAAAGATACTAGATTTACCTACGTTAGGACGGCCGACAATAGCAACTATTCCTCTTTCCATATTTTTACTCCAATTAATTATTCAGTGAATTTTTTCCAATCTTCTCCAAGAGCATCTAAAATTGTAGATGTTGGAATTTCAGCAGATTGTTTTTTATAATAAGCATCAAATTCAGCACGTTCTTTAGCAGCTTCTAATGCTTTAGCACTAACTGTTAAACGAGCACGTAATGGATCACAATCCATAACTTGAACTTCAACTTCTGTACCAATTGGGAATACTTCTTCAACTTTAGCGATACGTTTAGCTGATGTTACTTCGTTAATTGGCATAAAACCAGTAACTTCTTGATAAGTAACTTTAGCACCACGATCTTCACTTGTTGCGATAACTACTTTAATAGCATCACCACGTCTTAAAGAAACATTAGCCCATTTATTTTCTTTTGTCGCACGGTGTGATAAACTAACATGTTTTTTAGCATCATCAATCGCAGTAATTTTAACTTTGATAGTGCTACCTTCAGTGTATTGTCCATCAATACGTTCATTAATTAGCCATGAATATTCACTATTTGGCATTAAACCGCTATATTCATCAGTTAATTTAATTAATAAACCAGCATCGATTACTTTAGCAACAGTTCCTTCAAATTCATCACCAACATGATATTGTTGTTTTAATAAATCCCATGGATGATCAATTAAAGCTTTACGTGAAAGACCAATTTTGCCTTCTTCCATTTTGATAATTTTAACTTTAACAACATCGCCAACTTTAACAAAGTCCGCAACATTTTTAACAAGTTTATGATCAAGTTCAGTACGGTGTAATAAACCACTTACTTCACCTAATTCAACGATTGCACCAAAATCTAAAACATTAGTAACAGTACCTTCATGAATTTGACCAACTTCAAGTTTAGCAAGTGCTGCTTCTTTCTTTTGACGGTTGATTTTATTCATAGCTGCAGTATTAGAAACTGTAACACTAACTCTATCATGGTCAACATGAGTGATTAATACATCAATTTCTTCATTTTTTAATTGATAAATAGCTTTTTCACTTAAATCAATATTTTTAATTGGTAAGAATACTTTGATATCATTATAAGATTTATAAAGCAAATCAGCACCAATTCTACTAACACCTACAACTTTAGCTTTAATAATTTCATCACGTTCTTTAATTGCATCAAAAACTTTTAATTCTTCACGAGCATGGTATAGTTTTGTTGATAATATTAATAAAGGCGCTCCAGTCTTTTTATCTTTAGCAAGTTGTTTAACAAGTCCTTTGAAGTCTCCTCCTTCCGCATATAAATCGCGTAGTTTTTGACCTTCAATATAGCCTGATAAATCATTTGAATAGATTACAGCTTTTGTTTCTCCTGCTACTTCAAGATAAATTGCATCACTAGTGACATTATTAATAACACCACTTACTTCTTGTCCTTCGAAAAATTTTAAATTACTCATTTTTTTAGAGCCCCTTTCATTTACTAAACTAATTATTTTTTCTACGACTTCATCTATTGTCATATCAGATGAGTCAATTACTATCGCATCATCAGCAACTTTTAGTGGGCTGATAGCTCTAGTTGAATCTTTGTGATCTCTAACATTTATTTCATTCAATGTTTCTTCAAATGAAATGTCAAGACCTTTTTCAAGACGTTCTAATTGTCGTCTTCTTGCGCGGCATTCTGCAGATGCGTCTAAATAGATTTTTAAATCCGCATTAGGTAATACTACAGTACCAATATCACGGCCATCCATTACAACATTTTTACTTTCGCTGATTTTTCTTTGAAAATCAACTAACCAAGTTCTTACACGGCCGATTTTTGATGGAGTAGAAACATTAACTGTAACATCTACTGAACGAATATCAGTAGATACATCCTCACCATCAATAAAAATTTTATCATGATCAACACTTAATACTGTATTATTAAGATAATCGTACTCGTCTTCATTCTCTAAATTGACTCCTAGACGAAGTCCTTTTAAAGTAATAGCACGGTACATTGCGCCTGTGTCAATGTATTGGAAATTTAGTTGTTTTGCGACAATTTTTGATATTGTACTTTTACCCGCTCCTGCTGGACCATCAATAGCTAATTTAAACATAATACACCTCGCATACCGACATATTATATCATAAAAAATTGGACTTTTCAAGAAAGTCACTTACTTTCATAAGTGAAGTCACCTTGAAATAGGTGACTTATTTATCTTCATAATAATCAATATCATTGTCATCATGACAAATAACAATTTCATGTGGTCTTCCTAATTCAGAAGGAACCATCTTACGACCATTATCAGCAATTGCAATACGTAAAACAGTATAATCGATTGGAATATAACCATTATCCGCAAACACATACATTGCTAGATTTGAGTTGGCATTCTTATAGTGGATAACTTCTAGATGAACCGCTTCATGCATATTCGATCTAACAACTTTAAGACACATCTTACCAACATGGTTTTTCTTACCTTTATTGATTTCTTCTGGTCTCATACGTTTAACATTACCACGATTTGTTAATAGTACAACAATATCTTTTTCAGTAACATATTTAGCCCCAACAACATAATCATTTGGACGCCCTTTTAATTCAATTGATTTAACACCAAATGAAGCAGGTTCAATAACGCTGATTTCAGATGCATCATAACGATTAATGTAACCATCTTTTGTAAGAATTACAACTTCTGCGTCATTTCCTTTAATAATATCAGCACTAACAACTTTGTCATCATCACGAAGTTTAGTCGCTTTTAAAACTTTTGAGTAACGATTAACTTCAAGTTTAGATAATTGAATTCTTTTAATTAAACCATATTTAGTAGCTAATAGTACATAAACATCATCACTAAACTTATCAACTGGGCAAGAGAAAATGACTTTTTCACCAGCTTCCATACCAATTAATGTACTAACATGATATCCAAAGTCTTTATGTTTAGAATCTGGAATCTTATGAATTGGTAAGTATACATAGTTACCCAAATCAGTAAATTGTAATAAAGTATCAGTTGTTGACACTTCGTAAATATCACTAATTACATCACCATCTTTAAGTTTAGTTGGTCCATCAATTGCCGCGAAGGCTTTTTTAGTCATCTTTTTAAGATATCCTTCACGTGTAATTAATAGCATTACATCTTCTTTTGAAATTAAGTCAGCCTTAGCAACACTAACATCAGCAATTTCATGTTCTACAACTGTACGTCTTTCAACATTAATTAATTCTTTAGTTTCTAAAAGTTCAGCTTTAATTGCCTTTAATAAATTACTTTCATGACTTAAAATGTTACGAAGACGTTTAATTTCTTTATCTAAATTAGAAGCTTCAGCTTTTAATTCAAAAATATCAGTATTAGTTAAACGATATAATTGTAAATTAACGATTGCTTCAGCTTGTAAATCAGAGAAACCATAATTAGTAATAATATTTTCTTTAGCATCACGTTTATTACTAGAATTTCTAATTGTTCTAATAACCGCATCTAAAATAGATACCATACTAATTAAACCATCAACGATATGAGCTCTTCTTTCAGCTTTATCAAGTTCAAAATTACAACGATTTGTAATAACTTCTTTTTGATGGTCAACATAAGCATCTAAAATTTCCATAATGCCCATTAAAACTGGACGCCCTTTAGAAATAGCAACCATATTATAGTTATAACTACATTGTAATTCAGTAGTTTTATAAAGGAAGTTTAAAATATATTCAGGATTAACATCTTTTCTAACATCAATTACTACTCTTAATCCTGTTCTATCAGTTTCATCACGGATTGCTCTAACCCCGTCAACCTCACGAGCAACAATCATATCATTCATCTTACGAACTAATGCTGCTTTATTTACATTAAATGGGATTTCAGTGATAACAATCTTATTATCTTGTTTATCCGCAACAATTTCAACCTTGGCCTTAACAATAATTTTACCTCGGCCAGTTTCAAAAGCTGATCTAATGCCTTCAATTCCTTGAACAATCCCTCCAGTTGGGAAGTCTGGACCTTGAACAATTTCCATAATATCATCCAAAGTTGATTTAGGATTATCAATACGTTTAATAACCGCATCAATTATTTCCCCAGGATTATGAGGCGGAATTTCTGTAGCATACCCGGCAGCAATCCCTGTTGCACCATTAACTAAAATATTAGGGAATTTCGCTGGTAAAACAATTGGTTCTAATTCTTCATCATCAAAGTTTGGAACAAAACCAACAGTTCTTTGGCCCAAATCTTTTAATAATAATTCCGCATATTTAGATAAACGGCATTCTGTATAACGCATTGCTGCTGCAGAGTCACCATCTATTGACCCATTATTACCATGAATATCTGAAAGTGGTAATAACATTTTAAAATCTTGGCTCATTCTAACTAAGGCATCATATACCGCAACATCCCCATGTGGATGATACTTACCAATTACTTCCCCAACTAAACGAGCTGACTTTTTATAAGGTTTATCATTGAATAAACGTAATTTGTATAATGCAAATAAAATTCTACGTTGTACAGGTTTTAAACCATCTCTAACATCAGGCAAGGCACGTTCTTGAATAACATATTTAGAGAATCTACCAAAGCGATCTCCCATGATATCTTCGAGATTTTCATGAAGGATAGTTTCTGTAGCAAATCTTTCAATAATATCTTTAATATTAGTTTTAGCCACTATTCATCATCCTCCTTATCTTCTAAGGTAAAGTTATCTTCAAAATCAAATACAACATTATTTTCAATCCATTCGCGACGTGGTTCAACATCATCACCCATTAGAACACTAACACGATTATCAGCCACTCCATATTCACCTAATTTTACTTGAATTAATGTTCGACGTGCTGGATCGAGAGTGGTTTCCCATAATTGTTCAGTACTCATTTCCCCTAAACCTTTGAATCGTTGAATACTAACATTATTATGATGACCAATAATTTCACGTAATTCCTCATCTGTCCAAGCATAATATGTATTAGCTTTAATTACTACTTTATATAGAGGAGGTGTCGCAATATAAATTTTACCTGCTTCAATAAGTTCTGTCATATAACGGAAAAAGAATGTTAAAAGCAATGTTTGAATGTGTGCACCATCGGTATCGGCATCGGTCATAATGATAATACGGTTATAATTACATTTGTTAATATCAAAGTCTTGACCAAAGCCTGCGCCAATTGTATTAATAATTGAAACAATTTCTTCGTTTTTTAAAACTTCATCAATTTTAATCTTTTCAGTATTTAAAACTTTACCTCTTAAAGGTAGAATTGCTTGAAAAACAGAATCACGACCTTGTTTTGCGGTACCACCTGCTGAATCCCCTTCAACTAAAAATAATTCATTAACTTTTGGATTAGCAAATTGAGGTGGTATTAATTTACCAAGTAAGTTAGCAGGTTTAGAAGTTTTTTGTTTAACCATACGCGCTTCATCTCTTGCTTTACGAGCAGCTTCACGAGCTTTAGCAGCGCGAAGAGCATTATTAATTAAGGTATTAGCAATTTCACCTTTTTCTGCCATAAAGAAACGCATATTTTCATATACAATATTTTCAACTGCCGTTTTCGCATCTGGTGTTCCTAACTTATTCTTTGTTTGTCCTTCAAATTGTAACAAATTTTCAGGAACGCGGATAGAAATAATAGCAGTTAAACCTTCTCTGATATCAGCGCCTTCCATATTAGGATCTTTATCTTTTAATGCTCCAATCATTCTCGCATGGTCATTAAATGCTCTTGTTAAAGCAGTTCTGAAACCAACTTCATGAGTACCACCATCATGAGTACGAATGTTATTAACAAAAGATAATACAGATTCACTGTAAGAATTTGAGCAATATAAAATAGCAGTTTCTATGTAAATACCATTAAATTCTCCGCTAATAAAGGCTGGTTCATGAATAGCTTTTTTACTAGCAGTTAATGATTTAACAAATTCTACAATCCCATGCTCATAATGAAATGAATCAGATTGATTATTACGTAAGTCAATTAAATCAATTTTTAAACCTTTAATTAAATAAGCACTTTCTTTAAGTCTAGTTGCGACAGTCTTATAGTCAAAAATTGTTGATGAGAAAATTTTACCATCTGGTTTAAATTTAATTATTGTACCAGTTTTTCTTGTATCACCTAGCCATTTAGGTTTTTCAATATTTTTTCCACCATTAGAATATTTTTGATAATAAATCTTACCTTCACGATGAATAGTAACTTCTAGATATTCACTTAAAGCATTAACTACGCTCGAACCTACACCGTGTAGCCCCCCAGAAACTTTATATCCACCATTAGAATCAAATTTACCACCGGCATGAAGTGTGTTAAAAATAACTTGTGGGGTAGGTAACCCATTACTTTTGTGTTTACCTGTCGGAATACCACGACCATTATCTGATACTTCAACACTATTATCCGGATAAATTTTAACCGTGATTAATGCACCAAAACCTTGTAATGCCTCGTCAATCGCATTATCAACAATTTCCCATACTAAATGATGAAGCCCTCTTGCGTCAGTTGACCCAATATACATCCCAGGTCTTTTTCTAACTGCCTCTAAGCCTTCTAAGACTTGAATGGATTCTTCTGTGTATTGAACATTAGTCTGTTTAGCCATTTTGCACACTCCTTTTTTGATATTTTTATAATTTTTCAGTGATTTTTCTCTTTTTCATCACTTTTCTCTTTCTTATTATATCATAATTCATCTTTTTATGCAAATATTTTAACTTTTTTATTAGAAAATTAAATTTTTTTCTCAAAAATATTGTTTTTTTAAAATTACAAGTGTTTTTTTATTAATATTTTAAAAAATATGATATAATATTTACATAAATAGAAAAGAGATGACAAAAATGATAATATTTACTGAGATTTTACTTGCCTTATTAGCATATCTTTTAGGTTCAATTCCTTGTGCTCTAATAATCAGTAAAACATTTTTTAATATTGACATTCGCGAATATGGCAGTAAAAATATGGGCGCTACTAATGTTTTAAGAGTTCTAGGCTTAAAATATGGGATTGTAGTATTTTTAATGGATGCATTAAAAGCAGGATTAATTGTCTTATTCTTTAGAGTAGGACTAATTAATCAAGAAGTATATTCCCACATTCATCCCCTTGTCTATGGAATTATTGCGATAATCGGCCATTTATTCCCGATATTTGCCAAATTCAAAGGTGGTAAAGGTGTTGCTTGTGCTGCAGGAATCTTCGCTTGCTATGCACCTCTTCACTTCTTAATTGCTATTAGCATTTTTATTATTGTATTTTTAATTTTTAGATACGTCTCAGTAGCATCACTTACAGCTGTTCCATCTAGCATTCCTATTTCTTTAATACTTAAAATTAATGGGAAAGTTGACATCGGCCTTGTAATCTTTTGCGTGATTGCTAGCATCTTTATTATAATAGCACATCGAAAAAATATAGTTCGCTTGCTAACTAAAAAAGAGTCAAAAACTACAGTGAAGAATAAAGGTTCAATTGCGGAAAGTACTTTTAATAAAAAGCCTACTATCATTTATGAAGAAAAACCACAAGTAGTTATAAGAATAAAAAAACAAAAATAGTCAAACATTGTTTGACTATTTTTTTGCTTTCTTAGTTGGTTTTTTTGAAGATTCAGGTTTAACATTCATTGTTGCCATTACTTTATTAATGTCAGCTTCAGATGGTTTACGACCCATTTGCATGAACATTGCGCGAATCATGTTACGATTAACTGGTGGATTTTTTTCCAATTGACGTTGGAATAAAATACGTGTAACGATGAAGCTAGCAATAGCCCCTACTAAAACACATACAAGTAATAAAACAATAAATAACCAAATTTTAATTTCCATCATGTTAATAATCTCCTTTGATATTTCTCGTATATTATACTACATTTTTTTATTTTTAGCAAATGAAGTATCTTACTAAAAATAAATACGCTATATTATTGAAAAAAAATAGATTTTAATGTAGAATAGTGGTATCAAATAGGAGGTACGACTATGCCAAGAAAAATTACTGACAGCTGCATCGCATGTGGAAGTTGTGCTGGTGAATGCCCTGTTGAAGCCATCAAAGAAGGCGATATTTATTCTATCGATCCATCTGTTTGCATCGACTGTGGTGTTTGTGAATCAGCTTGCCCAATGGGTGCAATCGTTGAAGAATAAAAAAATTACCTGTTAGATTTCTAACAGGATTTTTTTATGTTAATCTATATAATAATTGAAAGGATCTGCAATATGGGCAGATTTTTTTATTTCTACTTCACTAAACTCAGATTGTAAAAGCGTAATTATCTCAGTTAATGCGACATCTTCAACCGCATGCGGTAGTTCAATTAAGACTAGGTTATTTTCTATAGCATCAAGCGCATTATTATGTCGGAATTCACCACTGATATAGCAATCAACACCTAATCTTTGAGCACTATACATATCGCCTGCACCACCGCCTGCTACCATTCCGGCTTTTTTAATTCTTTTATCTAAATTACCGACTGTTCTTACGACATTAATTGATAATTTTTCAGAAATAATTGAGATTAATTCTCTAGCAGTGATATTGTTACAATTAAAAGTTCTCACAAATTGATCAGGAATAAATTCATAGTTTTCTTCTTCGTTAGAAACAAATCCCATTTTTTTAATCAAAGTATCATTCAATCCACCTTTGGAAATATCAAAGTTTGTGTGCATAGCAATAATATTTAAATCATTTGTGAAAATTTTCTTTAAATTTCTACCAAGCACTGATGTATAATTTAAATTTAATAAAGGTGAAAACATAAAAGGATGATGAGAAACAATCAAGTTCACATCATTTTTTATAGCTTCATCAATTACGTCTGATGTAACATCAAGTGTAACTAGCACTTTTTTAACGCTTGCGGTCGGATTACCAAATTGTAGTCCTATTTTTCCTTTATCAAAACTACTGGCATATTCAATTGGAAATTTATTATCTAAAAATGTTAGAATGTCTTTTACTAATAACATATTTTAAACCTCTTTTAATTCTCTTAATTGTTTAATCCTAGCAGGATGTCTTAATCTTCTAATAGCTTTAGATTCAATTTGTCTAATTCTTTCACGTGTTACTCCGAATTCTAGCCCTACTTCTTCTAATGTTTTAGGTTGATTATCATCAAAACCATAACGCATTCTAATAACTTTTTCTTCGCGTGGCGTAAGTGAAGATAGAAGTCTATTAATAGCTTCTTTATTAATTTTATTTTCAGAATAATTGAACGGATCTAAAATTGAAGTATCTTTAACAAAATCAATAGTTGTTGTATCATCATCTTCTGATACAGTTTTATCAAGTGATACAGTATCTAAAGATACATTTAGCAAATATTCAACTTTTGAAATATCCATTGAAGTAGCATTAGCAAGTTCAATGGTAGTTGGTTCTCGGTTATATTTTTGACTTAATATTCTTTTAGCTCGATTAATCTTATTGATAGCATCATGTAAATGAACCGGTAATCTTATCATTCTTCCTTGGTCCGCAATGGCTCTAGAAATTGATTGTTTAATCCACCATGTTGCGTAAGTTGAAAATTTGAAACCTTTAGTTGGATCAAATTTATTGACAGCCTTAATTAATCCCATATTTCCTTCTTGAATTAAATCAAGAAACGATAAACCACTACCTATATATTTTTTCGCATTAGGTACAACTAATCTTAAATTTGATTCAATTAAAATATTTCTAGCTACTTCACCCTCTAAAATCTTTTGTTCAATATCACTTCTAGCAGAATTAGTCAAAGTAATATTATTTTCGTCAGCAAATTTCAAATATTCTTTTAATTCATTAGCCTCTAGATTTAATTTACCATATTCTACTTCTTGTTCATATGTCAATAAGCTAATTTGACCAATTTCATGTAAGTATAAACGGACCGCATCATTATGATATGAATGAGACTGAGATTCCTCAAATTCATTTAAGTCTATCTCAGCCTTTTCATTATATTCATCTGAATCAATATCTTCAACAATCAATAATTCTTCTTTTTGTAAATAAGCAATTACTTCATCATAAGAATATTGAGTACTATCATTTAATATTTCATTAATAGTCTCTTTTTTTATATACCCATTTAAAGAAGCTATTTTTTTAATTTCTTCAACTTTTTCTAGAAAGTCCTTCTTCATTGATGTCCCCCACATTATTTTTTATTATTAACATTTCCCTTTTAATTTTTTTATAGCTGTCGCTACTTTCATTAAGTCCTCTAATAATATCATTCAAATGATTATATCTAATTGACCATTTGTCAATAAACACTTTAGATTTATTTCTAAGCAAGACAGGTCCTAATAAACACTCATCATCACTCAGTTCAACTAATTCATTAGTTGGTACCACACAAAACGCTTCATAGTACTTATTATTTTCAAAAATAATCATTTCATCAGCAATTTTAAAATTATTGCTTGATAAAAATTTCCTAATTAAGAATGGTTTTGTATGAGGAACTAAAATGATTTTTTTAAGTCTTTTAGCTCTTTGTAAATGTTTCGATATAATTTCAATAATATTATCAGCACCCATTCCACAAATGCAAACAGTGTCAACTTCTTCATTCAAATCGTCCATCCCCGAAGACAGAGTGAAGAAAACTTCCGCATTGTGATCTAAGTCTTTGAAGTTTTGTTTCGCTGATGATAATGGTCCTTCTTTATTATCTATATTTTGAATGTATTTAACATTTTTACCTAAAGATAATATTCCTAAATATCCATGATCACAGCCGATATCAGCAATTTTATCAGATTCCCCAATCCAAGTTAAAATGCTTTTTAATCTTTGTGATATATTATCTATCATAACCACTAGGTGCGTGTTCACGAAGTTTATTTAAACGAGCAGGGTTACGAAGACGTCTAATTGCTTTTGCTTCAATTTGTCTAATACGTTCACGTGTCACGCCTAACATACGACCAACTTCTTCTAAAGTACGTGGATGATTATCATCTAATCCATATCTTAATCTAATAACTTTTTCTTCACGAGGAGTTAAAGTTTGAAGAATTTCTTCAATTTGTTCATGATATAAGCGTTCTTGAGTATATTCAAGTGGATTAGGATTATCATTATCCGCGATGAAATCTCCTAAGTTAGAATCTTCTTCTTCACCTACTGTTGCGTCAAAAGAAATAGTTTCTTGAGCAATTTTTAAGATTTGTTGTACTTTTTCAGGTGTTGTTTTCATTTCTATTGCAATTTCCTCTGGAGTAGGTTCGCGGCGTTTTTCTTGTGTTAATTTACGAGAAATACGCATTAAACGATTAATTGTTTCAACCATATGAACAGGAATTCTAATTGTACGGCCTTGGTCCGCAATGGCACGTGTAATAGATTGTCGAATCCACCATGTTGCGTATGTAGAGAATTTTCCCCCACGAGTAGGGTCAAATTTATTAACTGATTTCATTAATCCCATATTACCTTCTTGAATTAAATCAAGGAAAGATAAACCACGACCAACATAACGTTTAGCTACCCATACTACTAAACGAAGGTTAGCTTCAATTAAAATATTTCTTGCTTCTTCACCTTGAGCAATTTTTTCAGTTAATTCAACCATTTCTTCAGCTGGTATAGTTTTACCAGCTTTTTTATAAGCTTCAATTTTTTCTTGGCAAGCAAGACCTTCTTGAACAGTTCTTGCAAACTCAGCTTCTTGAGTAATTGATAATAATTCAATTTGACCAATATCTCTTAAATACATTTTAACGGGGTCATCAGCTTGATGAATACCAGATGTAAAATCATCAAAGTCAGCAACTTTAATTTCACTTTCAACAACTGATGCTAATTCTTCAATTTCTTCATCAATTTCTACTTCATCTGCAAATGCTTCAAAATCATCATCAAATTCTTCAATTAATAAATCATCAACATCTCCAGCATTGCCATCACTATCACGTGTAATTTCAATACCTTCATTTTCTAAATACTTAATTATTTCATCTAATTGTTCTTCACTAGGATCTTTAAAGATTTCAATAATTTTACTTAAAGGAATATATTGTTCCTTTGCTGCGAATTCTTTAACCATCTCAAGTTCAATTTTATATAATTCTTCCATAGTACCTCCTACAATGTTTTATTTTTATAAAGCATTAAGTAATCATCGTATTTATCATAATCATTCTTAACATCTTCTAACATTTTCTTTTTCAAATCATCCATAAAGAAATTATACAAAGTCTTTAGGCATTGTCTAAATGCATCTATATTATTTGCATCAATCTCTTCTTTACTAATAATTTTATTAATTAACTCACGATCAGGATCTGTTAAATAATAATTTTCCACAAAATCAACTGCATTTAGATTGTTATTTTGATTATAATAATCCCCTATCTGCAATAATACTGTATAATATGGAATAAGTTCCACATTTGGGATATTCAAGTCAATAACTTTAACATATTCCAAATATAATTTTTTATCTTGAAGCACACATTTAATAATTGTTTCGTATGCTTTAAATACTTTGTTAGGTATTTTATTACGTTTTCTTGTAACAACCTTAGTAGGGATATTATCTTCAGTATTTGGTGTATGCTCAACTCTAACACTACCAAAGTCACCCATCAAGCTTTCAAGTGAAATATTTAAAATCTCGCTTAATTTATTTAAATAAAACTCAACTGATGTTTTAGAAACATTCCCTCTTAAAAAGCTAAACACTTCTTGTTTACAATTTTCGACTGATTTAACATCATCAATCATTAAATTATCAACAGCTACTTTAAATAAATAGTCATAAACATTCAAAGCACCAGTTGATAAAGCATTGTTTAACGCATCTGCTCCATATTTTTTTAAGAAATCATCAGGATCAAGACCTTCAGGTAAAGCAATACACGTTGGCATAACATTAAATTCACTAAAGACTAAATTAGCTTTTTTGGTTGCGTTAATACCAGCTAAGTCACCATCAAAACATAAAATGACATTATCACAAATTCCTAATAGTGATTTAATATGATTTCTTGTTAGAGCAGTCCCCATTGTAGCAACGCTATTAGTAACTCCAGCTTTATATGCGGCGATAACATCCATAAAGCCTTCAAAAACGTACATTTTATTTAAACTTCTTGCTTGAAGTGATGCATTCTTAAAGTTATATAAAATGTCACTTTTTCTAAATATTGGATTTTCAATTGAATTAATATATTTAGCCGTCTTATCAGTTGAATTAAAGATACGACCACTAAAAGCACAAACACTTCCTTGATGATTGGTAATTGGAAACATAATCCGATTCCTAAAACTATCAACTATTTCTCCTTGGGGATTTTGACTAACTAAGCCAAGTTCACTTTGAACAACCATATCTATTTTGTGTTCATTTAAAGCAAGGTGTAAGTAATTTGTACCATTAGGAGCAAGTCCAATTCTAAATTTAGAAATTATTTCATCACTAATACCACGTTCATGTAAATATTTTAAAGCTGCAAGTCCTTCTTTAGAATTTTTCAAATAAAATTCATAAAAGTTAGCTGCTTCTTCCATCGCATCATAATAGATTTTTTTCTTTTCTGATTCTGGATCATTATATAAATTAATTGTAATACCAATTCTTTTAGCAAGTTTAACTACTGCTTCTTGGAAACTAATTTGTTCAAATTTAGAAACAAAACTTATTACATCCCCACCAGTATTACAACTAAAACATTTAAACATCTTTTTCTCAGCACTTACTGACATTGAAGGATTAGTGTCATGATGAAAAGGACAAACACCCCAAAATCCTTTACCTTTTTGAGTAAGGGGTAGGTATTCACTAACAACATCAACAATATTCACTTCGTCAATAATCTGTTTTACTATCTTATTGTCAATCATCATTTCACCTCTCTCATATTAATAATACGCAAGAAATTTCTATTTTACTCTTATTTTTAGAAAATATTTACTCTATCAATTAGATAATTTCTTAAATCTTCTACTTTTACCCTAACTTGTTCCATAGAATCACGTTCACGAACAGTTACAGTACCATCTTCTAGTGTATCAAAGTCAACAGTAACACAAAATGGTGTACCAATAGCGTCTTGACGGCGATATCTTTTACCAATTTTACCAGATGTATCAAAATCAGTAACTAATACTTTTCTTAAGTCATGATAAATTTCTTTAGCTTTATCATTTAATTTATTAACAAGTGGTAATACTGCTACTTTAAATGGCGCAAGTTCAGGATGTAAATGTAATACTTCACGAGTTTCGCCACCTTCAAGTGCTTCTTCTTCGTATGCATTTGTTAATACCGCAAGTAGTAAACGTTCAACACCTAGACTTGGTTCAACAACGTATGGTAAATATTTTTCATTAGTTTCTGGATCTAAATATTCTAAGTTTTGTTTAGAATGTTTTTGATGTACGCCTAAATCATAGTCTGTTCTATCAGCAATACCCCAAAGTTCACCCCAACCAAAGAAAAATTTAAATTCAAAGTCACTAGTTGCTTTAGAATAGAAAGATAATTCATGTTGTTCATGATCTCTAATACGTAATGCTTCAGGTTTTAAACCTAAATCTAGTAAAAATTGATAACAATAATCTTTCCAGTATGCGAACCATTCTAAATCAGTATCTGGTTTACAGAAGAATTCTAATTCCATTTGTTCAAATTCACGTGTTCTAAAAATAAAGTTACCTGGTGTAATTTCGTTTCTAAAGCTTTTACCAATTTGACCAATCCCAAAAGGTACTTTCTTACGAGATGTTCTTTGAACATTTTTAAAGTTTACAAAAATACCTTGTGCAGTTTCAGGACGTAAATAAACAGTATTTTTAGCATCTTCAATTACACCTTGATTAGTTTTAAACATTAAGTTAAATTTACGAATATCTGTATAATCTAATGCGCCACATGTAGGGCATTTAATGTTATGTTCTTTAATATAAGTAATTAATTCTTCATTACTTAAACCGTCACCAGTAACTTCCCCGCCAGTGAAATCTTCAATTAGTTTATCAGCTCTAAATCTAGAGTGACATGATTTACAGTCAATTAAAGGATCACTAAATCCTCCAACGTGTCCACTAGCTACCCAAGTTTCAGGATTCATTAAGATAGCAGCATCAAGTCCAACATTATATTCATTATCTTGAACAAAACGTCTCCACCATAATTTTTTAATATTATTTTTAAGTTCTACGCCAAGTGGTCCATAGTCCCATGCGTTAGCAAGGCCCCCATAAATTTCACTACCTTGATAAACAAAACCTCTTTCTTTTAAATAAGAAACAAATTTTTCCATTGTCATTTCCATTTTTTAATTCCTCCGATAAAAAAATAATAAAAAAAGCCCCTAACAAGAGACTTAAGGGACGAGTATACACCCGCGGTTCCACCCAAATTACGACAATGTCGTCACTTTTTATAACTAAACGCTCCGAAACGCCTTTTCAAAATACCCGCATACAAGTTTCCACGAACCACTTGCTCCCTATAAATTAAGTATTCTTACTTCTTTTCATCATTGCTGTATATATTATACCAAAAAATATTAAAAAATGCAACTTATATAAACAAAAAAGCAAACATAAATGATATGTCTATTGTTATTTACATAAAGTATAGTATATTTTTTTTGAATTCGGTAGATATTCAATATATTTTTGATAATATTTATCAATTAATTGATTATATTTTGTTATTAGTTCATCACTAATTTCTTTTAATAATTCATCAGTTAATTCAGCTATTTTAGTGTAATATAGCGCTTTTAATAATGATAATTCATACTTATCTAAATCTATTAATGTCTCATATTGATGTGTATGACACAAACATCCACCCTCAGTTATACTAAATGATAGTTCACTTGATGAACCACAATAAATACATTTTTTAAATTCAGGATTAATTCCTAGTAAATATGTTAGTTTAATTTCAAAAAATATCAAAAGTAATTTTGGACAATTAGTAGTTTTTAAATAATTCAAACAATCTTTTAAAAACTTATATCCAATTTCATGATCAGTTATTGAATCTGATAAATGATAAACTTTATCTAACATACACATAGCAACTTGTATTTTAACAAAATCATTTTTTATTACATTATAGCTATCTAAGATTTCTCCACCCGAAAAACTTGAAAACTCACTATCAGTACATGAAACTTCCGCAAGTGTTAATGTTTCACAAAAAGCACTACTTTTAGCACCAATTTTCTTACTTCCACGTACATGCAAGCTAAAACGCCCAATATGGCCATAAAAATAGGCTATTTGGGCATTTTCTTTATAGTCTAATGATTTAAGGACGATTCCCTCGATCTTCTTCAATTCCTTGTGCATCTTCATAATCTAATAGAGCTATCTCCATATCTTCATTTTTAGCTGTCTTAACACTTACTCGATACTTCAAATAATCTTCAATTCGACCAGTTTTTAAAAACTCGCCCCATAAACTATCTCTTTTTTTATTCATACAATCCCTCCTTATAAATAGGATGGATTAGTAATATAAATTTATACAAAGTAAGTAATTATTTTTCTATTTTATAGCCATATTCACGTAATCTACTTTTATTATTACGCCAATTCTCTTCAACCTTTACAAAAAGTTCTAAGTAAACTTTAGTCCCCATAATAGTTACTAAATCGCGTCTTGCCATCATGCCTATTTTTTTAATCATCGAGCCACCTGCCCCAATAATAATCTTCTTTTGAGATTGTCTTTCAACAACAATGGTAGCTAAAATATCTTGCATATCTTTAACTTTAGGATTAGGCTTAAATGATTCAACAACAACCGCCACACTATGTGGGACTTCTTCTTTAGTTAAATATAATACTTTTTCACGTATAATCTCTTGAACTACAAATTTCATTGGCGCATCAAGTAATTGATCATCTGGATAATACATCGGTCCAAGAGGTAAATAAGATGTAATAATTTCTAATAATTTATTACAATTATCCCCACTCTCAGCACAAATTGTTATGCCCCCCGCAAAATTATATAGTTTTTTATATTCATTAATACGTTCTTCTAAAACACTACTATCTTCAACTAAATCTATTTTATTTAAAACTAGTACAACAGGGATTTTAACCTTTTCCAAAACACTAACCGCATATTTTTCAAGATTAGTAATATCTGTTGATACATCAACCATAAATAGTACTAAATCAAGTCCTTCTAGTGAGGTATTAACAGAACTATTCATAAATTCGCCTAGTTCAGTAAATGCTTTATGAACGCCTGGGGTATCAATAAAGATAATTTGTTCATTATCAGTTGTGTAAATTGCTTTAATAGCATTACGTGTAGTTTGTGCTTTAGGTGATACAATCACTAAATGTTCTTGTAAAAAATGATTTAGTAAAGTACTTTTTCCTACATTAGGTGCACCAATAATTCCAACAAAGCCTGATTTAAAACCTTTATTCATCACTTAAATCATCCTTTGTGAAAGATAGTGGTAATAAATCAATAACTTTAATACTACGTTCTACACCTTCTAGATTGCGCATGTAAACTGTTGCGTCTAGTGGCATAAGTTCAAGAATAACTTGACGACAAGCGCCACATGGAGCAGCTGGTACTTTAGAATTAGACATAATTAATAATTCAACAATATCATCTTTATGATATCCTAACGCAATACTACTAAATAAAGCAGTGCGTTCAGCACAGTTAGTTAAACCGTAAGATGCATTTTCAACATTGCATCCGGGGATAAATTTACCATCTTTCATTACAAGTAATGCGCCAACTTTAAAATTAGAATATGGCGCATACGCTCTATCATACGCTTCTTTAGTTAATTCCCACTTTTTATTCATTTTGACCTCTTGTTATTTTAAGTTTTGTTAATACTTCTTCTTGTTTAGCAAACATTATTTTTTCATCTTCTTCATTCATATGGTCATAGCCTAGTAAATGATAGATTCCATGTGCTACTAAAAAGGCAAATTCGCGTAACACAGAATGATTATAAGCATCAGCTTGATTTATAACATGTTTAGTTGAAATAAAAATATCACCAAGTTCAACAGGATATCCATGTTTAACTTTAACATTTTCTAAATCATCAATACATGCAAAACTGATAACATCAGTTTCAGAATCAATATTACGATATTCTTTATTTAAACGATGGATTTCATTTCCATCAACCATAATAACACTAATATAATGTATGCCTTTAATTTTTTCTTTTTTTGAAATTACTTTTGCGATAGTCTTGGCTACTTTTTCTGGATTAAAATTCCAAACGCCATCTTCTACGAAATTTATTTTAATCATTATTCCCTCTTATTTTTTTCATATTGGTTAATTATCTTACTAACAAGCGGATGTCTCATCACATCATTTTTATCAAATGAGATAAGTGAAATTCCTTTAATATCACCAAATAACTTAACTGCTTCAGCTAAACCAGAATCACTAGCTTTTGCAAGGTCAATTTGCGTTAAATCACCAGTAATTACCATTTGTGAATTAAAACCAAGTCTTGTTAAGAACATTTTCATTTGACTTGATGTTGTATTTTGTGCTTCATCTAGAATGATGAAAGCATTATCCAATGTACGCCCACGCATGTATGCAAGTGGAGCAATTTCGATATTACCTTTTAAAATTAATTTATCAACCATATCATGGCCTAAAATATCATATAAAGCATCATAAATCGGTATTAAATAAGGATCTACTTTTTCTTTCAAATCACCTGGTAAGAATCCTAGTTTTTCTCCTGCTTCAACAACAGGTCTTGTGATAATTAATTTTTTAATTTTGTTTTTCTTTAACAACATTGCTGCATAAGCAACCGCTAAATAAGTTTTACCTGTACCAGCTGCTCCATACGCAAAAGTAATTGCACTTTTTTCCAAAGCATCATAGTATCGTTTTTGAGAAATAGATTTCACTAAGACAATTCTACCATCAAAAGTAGTCGCAACTACTTTTCTCTTAGCATAAAAATCACGAACTTCTTCTAATTCGTATTTTTTAAGCATCTTAATAATACCTAAAACATCACGTTCGCGAACAGTTACTTTAGTTTTAGCCAGAGTTTCGATCACATTAAAAACATTAGCCACAAAATCGGCTTTAAAAGAATCATTAGTCTTAATTTTAACATCTTCACTAGAAGCAATTAATTCAACATCTAATTCTTCTTCTATTACCATTAAATTTCCATTGACCGAACCAAGCACATTTTTAGCAAGTTCCATATCATTAAATAAATATACAATTTGTTTTTCCATAACAAACCTTCTTTCACCTTATTATACCACAAAATATCAGATTTAGCAATCAATATTCAACGAATGTTGCAATGTTTTCGTATTTATTAACTAAGAATGTAAATTCATAGCATTCTTCATCTTCTAAAAAGGAAATTACTTTCATATCAATAATATATTCTTTATTTAAATCATGTGAATTATTAAAATTTTTCTTAACGATACTTTCCGCATACATTCTTCCAATATCACAACTTCTAATATCTCCTATCGTCTTTTTTTCAATCTCATAATATCTAAATATTTTAAAAAAGAAAAAATCAAATAATACTTTACTATTATCACTTTCTTTAAAAGATAAGCTAGTAGATTTTAACTTTTCTACACTATATTCATAATATTTATCAACTACAACTTTCTCATAAGTAAAAGTTCTGGCATAAATGTATGCTAATGGTGAAACTATCTCATTTTCACTTAAAGTACCGCTAATTAAAAGATCACCTTTTTTAACAACATCACCCAAATTAATGTTTGATTTACCTCGTAAAACAATCATTTTATCTACTAACCCATTTGCGGATGATATAATATCTCCTTTTTTTAGAGTAACTTCAGGTACTATTTCAACATCTATCTTATCAATGTCAATATATAATATTGAAGTATCTTTTCTAAGTCCTATCCATGCATACTCAGGATGATTTATTCTTAACTTAGATTCTAGAGTATTAAGTTTTTGACTAGGATAATAAAAAGGACCAACTTTTTTCATTGATGTCATTACTTCATGGTAAACACTTTCATCCTCATAATTACTAAAAGATATTTCTCTTATATATAAGGAAGAAGACACAATAACTCCAAACATTATTAGCAGTCCTAAAAGAATAATTAAGTATCGTTTTAAAAACTTTTTACCATTTTCTAAGATTTTATTATTTCTACTATCCCTTATTTCATAATAGATTTCTCCATCTACAAACTTAGCATTATAAAAATCATTTGGCACATCTATTAAAAAATCATCTTTTTCTTTTCTTTGACTAACGTTTAATGATAATTTCATCAATCATCCCCACTATCATTATACTATTATTTTGATACTTTTTAACTGTCAATTCCATTCCTTTTATTATATAATCAGTAGTTTCAATCATATTTTGATCAAAATCAAGCAACGCTAAACAATTATCAATTATAATTTCATGCTTACCTATTAAATAAAGTTTAGATTCTTTTAAATCTTTTATAAGTGAAAACACTTCATCACCTCATTAATTATATGCATGAATAAGAATATTAAGCATAAAAAAAAGCTAATCAATATCTGATTAGCTGCTTTACTTGATACTAACGACGAACGCCTGCTTTTCTAGCTGCGCGACGTTTTTCTTTACGAATGTCGCTTGGTTTCATATAGTGTTCACGTTTGCGGGCTTCAACAAGGGTCCCTGAACGAGAAACATCACGTTTGAAACGTTTTAAAGCTTCATCAAGTGTATCATTTTCACGAACGATAGTTTTTGGCATAATCCTGGTCCCTCCCTTCGCACCTAAATTCCTTTATATTATACACGAATTAGACATTTTTGTAAAACGATTTACAATTTAAAATAAAATATTAGTTGCTCTTGTTAAATAGTTTTCCGCAATCATCGAAAAATCAAAGTTTAATTCAACACTAGCGCCTGATAAATGCTTAATTGTTGCGACAACAAACCATTGTAACGCAAAAAATGCAATCCACATTTCTACTATTTTTTTATTTTCTTCATAGTTATCAACATCATAATATTTAAGTAACACAAATGCATCTTCAATATTGTTATTACCAAAACATGCAATATCCATTAAAGGATCGCCAACACAAGCAAACTCAAAGTCAAAAATTTTAATTCCTAAACGTCCTTTGACAAAATTAGATCTTTGACTATCACCATGAATAAAACAATTTGGTCTATTGCCTAATGATGAAAGTAAGCAAAATAATTTTTCTTTTGCTTGTAAATATCTATCATTAAAAACAAATCCCATCGCAACTAAATGTCTTTCATATTCTAAATATCTAGCAACAGGATTAACAAATAGTTCTTGACTATTCACCTTGTAAGAATGAAGTCTTTTTAAAATAGCACACACATCTTCTAAATCTGCTCCATTTAATTCGATATTTTTTAAACAATCACCATCATAAAACTTAGTAATCATTAATCCACTATCTTCTAGATATTCAAAATAGTTATCACAAAAAATTGCTTTATACACCTCAAGCGCATTTTTTTCATATTGGCGATTAACAAACACTTCTTTAGGATCATTAGAATATCTAACTACTTTGTAATCATCATTAACAAAACATTTATAAGTGTAGTTACTCATTCCCTCAGGTATACGAGAAACTATGCCAACATTAGATGTGTGATAAACATTCTCTAGTTTCTTAGTAATTTCTTCTCTAATACTTTTTTCATGAAGTGATTCAATCATACTATACATAAATTTTGAAAAAGCACGTCCTCTGTGGCTTATTCTATTTTTATCATCTAAGCTAATTTGAGCAAATGTTTTTTGATAATCATCATAGTAAAAAATATGATCATATCCAAATCCTCTTTCGCCTCTTTCTTCATCTATAATATGGCCAGAGCATGTCCCAACAAATGTTTGTGGAGTGTTACCATCATAATAACAAATAGTACAATGAAAAGTTGCACTAGCGGGCATATTTCCTGCTAATTTACTTCTTAGATAATCTCTTTTTTCTTTATCGGTTGAAAAAGATCCAAATCTAGCTGAATATAAACCAGGTGCACCATCTAGTACATCAACTTCAAGCCCCGTATCATCTGCTAAAACAGGAATTTTATAATGATCATAATACGCCTTAGCTTTAATAAAAGCATTTTCTTGATAAGTTTGTCCAAATTCATCAGGTGTTTCACAAACATCATCAAAATCACGTAATGATAGAAATTCAATATCAATTGACTTCCCCGTATCCATTAAAAATGCCTGATACATTTTTTTATATTCATTTAATTTCCCTATATTTGATGTTCCAATTAGTATTTTCATAAATTCCCCCAATTTGTAATATATTATACCAAATCTTTATCAGTTTTTCACATACTTTGCAAAATAAAAAACTCAGAAAATCTGAGTTTATTCTTGTTGTGTAATATCTATTTCATACAATACAGTTTCTAAATCATTTAAACTAAAACGATTAATATCGAAATTAAGCATAACACTAGTTGATAAATCATCAATAACACCACTTGGTAAAACGCTTTTATCATTAAATGTCATATTCAAATAATCTACACCTAATTCATAATCATACAAATCACTAACACTAGAAGTATCTAGTATTTTAGATACAATATAATCACAAACATCACTATTTAAATGAAAATACGTTGTCGCGATAGTTTGCGTTTCTGTTGTTTTAACAATAGTAGTTGCGGTTGCTTCATGTAAAAACATCGTTTCGTATGTAAAATTAATACCGATATCTTTAGTTAATTTTTTAAATGTGAAATCATTGAAATTACTGATGACTTCATCATTTACTTTTAAAACGACTTCTTTTATGTCATGTTCACAAAATGTCCAAACAATTGCTTCGGCTGCTTTTCTACCAAATGAGGTTGTGATATCGCTAGTTGTGCTAATTGATAATACATTTTCTTCAATCTTATAATCTACTAAATTCGCTTTATTTGATAAAACTGATGAATATCCATCAGGTAATAATTCTTGATGCGTAGTAAGTAATTCCCATTTTTGTCTAATTTCATCTGACATTGTTAATTTAGAAGCATCTTCTTGACTAAGAGCTACTACTTGCCCGATTAATTTACCACTATCATTTAACGCAAAAACCTTCTCGGAATATACAATATTAATAATCTCATCATTATTACCAAGTGATCTTTTATAAATATAACCTGGTAATAACACCGCTGTTAAAACTAAAACACCTAAAACTATTGATACTAAAATTTTCTTTTTCATAACCCACCTCTACCTAATTATATTAAAAAATTTAAAAAATATAACATTAAGTTTGCACTTTTAGATATTTTTTTAAACAAAAGTGGTATAATAGATATGAGGTGTTTTTATGGAAACAAAAAATAGACATTTAAAAACAAATAAAACTAATAATGACTTAATATTTGAACCAAGTCAAGAAATTATTGACTTCAGAACAAATGGACAAATGTTATCATATGAAGTCAATAATGATTATCAACAAAACAAAGATATCTATAAACTTAGAGAAAAAATTGCTTTAAGAAATAAAAAACGTATTGAACTAGAAAAAAAATATGGTTACATGACAGATGAAGCCGTTAAGAAAAGATGGATTAAAGCTTTAATTGCGGTAATCGCTTACTTCTTCTTATCATTTATCTTTGTTTACGTTATCCAAATCGCTTTAATTTTTGGATATGCCTTATTACACAATGGTGATGCTGGTCTTACTGAAGATTCTCCACTTTATGCAAGCGCTATGGAATTCTATAATAGTATGACAAATATAATCATCTATGTAATAGAACTAGCAGTAATCTTACCAATTTTATTTGGATTTGTAAAATATGACTTTAGTCGTATTTTTAGAACTACGAAAAGTACTCTAGTGGGAATCTTTACATCAATATTTAGTTTCCCAATCGTTATGGCTCCATACTTACTAGGTTTCTTTATTACATTCTTATTAGGCGGATCTGAAACTTCTGCTAACCAAGAAGCTATTGATAGTATGCTATTTGGTAAATATGGCGTAATACTAATGCTATTTGTCGCAGTTATCGGACCAATTGTGGAAGAATTAGTATTTAGAAAAGGACTACATACTCTATTATTCCCAAGAAAGAAAAACTTTGGATGGAAAATGTTACGCGCATTTATTGTTGCTTGTATTTTTGGATCTATCCATGTTGTAAGTGCAGTACTATTAAGCTTACTAAGTTTAGATTTTAGTGGAATGTTAGGTCATTTAGTTCAAGTATTCCCTTATATCGGTATGGGATTTGGATTTAGTTTCTTATATGAAATTAATGATGAAAATATTATCCCATCTACAATTGCTCATATTGGTTGGAACTCATTTTCTATTTCAACAATGTTATTACAAGTTTTATTAGAAAAATTTATGTAAAAAAGTCTGTTTTCAAAACAGACTTTTTATTTACCCTGATTTAAATCATCTTTTAATTTTTTGCCCATCGAAAAGCTGACTTTATTAGAACCTTTGATCATCATTCTTTCACCTGTTGCAGGGTTAACGCCAAAGTATTCTTTTTGATATACTTTCTCAAACGTTCCAAAATCAGATATCATAACTTTACCATCTTCAATTAGGCCAAGTGCCATCAATTTGAAAGTTTCATTAACAATATCTTCAATTACTTGTTTTTGATAAGAACTATTTTCATAAATAGCAGTTACAATATCTTTCTTTTTCATACTATCACCATAATTAGTATATCAAAAAAAATCAAACTTGTCAAATTATAATATTATAGCAATTACTCCACCACGACCATCATTAATTACTTTTGATAATGATTCTTTATATTTAAATTCAACATCACTAGGCACATTATAAACTTTAGCTTTAATACCATCAACCATTACATCACTAAGTTTACGGCCAAAAATCTCACTATTCCAGATTTCTTCAATATCACTATCAAATTGATTATTCATATGATTAATTAAAGCTTGTGATTGTTCTTCTGTACCAATAATTGGTTCAAAAGTTGTCTCCACATCAACTCTTACCATATGAATAGCCGGTGCGGTTGCTTTTAATTTAATACCATATCGACCATTTTGTTTAATTAATTCAGGTTTATCTAAAACCATATCAGCTTGAGATGGTATTGCTAAGCCATAGCCTACTTCATTTAGTGATGCCATAGCCGGTTTAATCTTTTGATAATGAGTTTTAGCCTCTACCATTTCTTGGAGTAGATCGATAAATGAAGCTTTATCTGAAATATCAATCCCTGTAATTTCCAAAGTAACATCATTATAAACACTTTCATCTACATCAAGTTCAAATGTAACAACTCCAGTTCCTGGATTAATATCACTGATTGCAACATTTTCGAATATATCGCAACTTGCTAAACTATCTCTAACACTAAAAATATCTCGCATTTTACGATTACCATTAGTCGTAGAATCAATTAATTCATTAAATCTTGCTTTATAACTAACATTATCACTTAAATTCTTAAACCAATCTGGTACTAAAATATTCATTTCTGCTATTTCAAACTCATCAAGAGCTTTTTCTAATATTTTATCTACTTCATTTGCGTCCATATTAGCAACATCGACCGCAATTACACTAACATTATACTTTTGGCTAAGTGACTCTACTAATTCATTTACTTCTAATGAATTAGGATTTTTTGTATTTAATAAAATAATAAATGGTTTATTCAAAGTTACTAACTCTTCTATAACTTTAGCTTCAACTTCTTCATAATCACTACGTTCAAATTCTCCAAATGAACCATCACTAGTTACCACAATCCCAATATTAGAATGTGATTCAATTACTTTCTTAGTACCAATTATAGCAGCTTCTTCAAAAGGTATTTCTTCTTGGAACCATGGAGTTTTAACTAAACGATTACTACCATCTTCATTTAAATACCCACTTGCCTTAGGCATAACAAATCCAACACAATCAACTAGTCTAATTTGACAAGACACTGACTCGCCAACTTCAATTTTAAAATTGTTACTCGGAACAAACTTAGGTTCAACAGTCATTACCATTTTACCATCACCACTTAGTGGTAATTCATCCGCAATTTTTTGATAAAATTCTTGATCTTCAATTAGTGGTAATACTTTTGCTTCCATGAAACGACGAATGAAAGTACTTTTACCACTTCTTACCGCACCAACAATACCTAGATAAATCTCACCTTTAGTACGTAGTGCTACTTCTGATATTACATTATCACTCATATAATCACTTAAACGTCCGAAGCCCTATTCGGGGGGATAACTTCATAATGCGTTTTACTCTCTTTCGTCTTATTTTATCCCTAAACTATTGCTAGCTTAGTAAGTTATATGAGTAAATCAATTATTTTATTACAAAAAAAATAGAGGATATTCCTCTATTTTTAGTTAGTCTTTTTAGATACTTTTTGGCGATTTTGATTAGACGTATAAATTTTATAATCACGCATTACTGATTCATAGTTAAATGGATCAATTCCTTCATCAATATGATTAAGTAAAACTTGAAGTTGACTTTCAACAATATTGATTAAGTCTTTTGAGTAATGATAGTCTACTTGATTAAATTCAAACTCATCACGGTCTAATATCAAGCGATCTCCACTAGGGAATAACTTAACATCTAATTCATAATCAATATACTTTAAACCTTCTGTATCTAGCACATAAGGTGAACTTAAATTACAATAGTAGTAAATTGAATCATTACGTAGCATACAAATGATATTAAACCAAAAGTTTTTATAAAAATAACATACTGCAGGTTCTTTAGTACGCCAACGGCGTCCATCTCCATCAATTACATTAGCACGATCATTAACCACTACTATCATATCATTCGTTTGTCTAACAATATGAGCATATTGCCACACTCGATGAAGGTCACCATTATGTTTATAACTAATAATCTCTATTTTGTTATTCACATAATCCCTTCTTTCGGTATAATTTTTACATATTGTTATGATTAGATTATGATGTTATTTCTTATATTGATTAATTAAGTTAATTAATCTATCATACTCATTATTAAGTAATTCAACTAATAATGCTTTGAAAGGTTCCATAGTTTTTTCAACTTTGAAAGCTTCTAAGCTCGCAAAATAAGTTGTACGTACTTTAGTTTTACGAGAAATACTTACTGGTAAGAAACCATTAGCAATTAAGAAGTAATTCATCATTAAACGAGCAAGACGACCATTACCATCTAGGAATGGATGGATTTTTGCGATTTGTAAATGAGCATAACATACTTTGTCTAATACATCACCTTGATAATTATTAATATCAAAGAAGAATTTGTTCATACGGTCATATACTTTAACGTAGTCACAAGGAATATGGCTAGATCCTTTGATTGTAATGTTAACATTACGATATAATCCACCTGGAATAATACCATTCATTAATAATTCATGAAGATCTTTTAAATAATCTTCAGTTAGGATAGGATTAGCTTCTGCTTTTTCTTTAACATCTTTATAAGCAAGGTAATGATTATAAACGCTGCGTACTAATGTTCCATCTCTTTTTACTGAGAAACCCATACCTTTAGTAATTGAAACAACTTCTTCAGTAGAAATTTCATAACCTTCGATACAAGCAGAGTTTCTTGTATAAACCCAAGCAAAGTTTTGATGGAATGCTTCTAACTCTTCAGCAGGTACAAAATGTAAGTTTTCCGCTACATAAGCTTTTTTCTCTAATAAGTTCATAATCTTAATCCTCATTTCTATAACAATTATACATATATTCTATCACAAAATTAAAAATATGTCATTAAATTGAATATAAAAAAAGACAAGAAATTTAAAATCAACAAATTTTCTTGTCTTATTCTTTATTTTCAATTTGTTTTTTCAATTTTTCAAGTTCTTCTTCAAGACGTTTTACTTCAGAATTATCTTCTTTTTTCTCTTTTTTAGGGAAGAATGTTCGCCAATAAGGTATTAATACCGCAAGACCAACTAAGAAGATAAAGAAACAAATTCCCGTAGGTGAAGTAATAATATCTCTTAAAATACCAAATCCACTAAATTTAACATCAGTATATTTACCTAAAATATCATCATGTAAAAACTCATAGTCTTCTTCTTCACCTGTAAAATCACCAGCTGTTTTTACCGCGTATAATTTTCCAGATTCATCATACAGCAATTTAGTAATACGATGAGTAGTAACAGATTGACCACTTTCATCATAGGCTCTATCAATATAAGTTATGATATCTCCAACTTCTAAATTATCTGTATCCACTTTTCTTACGATTATTAAATCTCCCACACTAAGGGTTGGAACCATACTACCTGTTTCAACATTAAATGCATAAAAACCCAACATCGATGGTGCTGGGTTTTTAAATACAAATTTTGATATCATAGCATAGCACACTAAAATAGTAAACAATCCAACAATTGAATACCAAATAATACTAAAAACCGTTTTAATCTTTTTCATTAGGTGTGATCTCTTGAGCAGCAGTAATAGTAATTGACATACTATAGCCATTTACTCCAGTACGACCAATTTCAGTATCTTGTGCATCATCATACTCATACCATGTCCATTCAACCATAAATTGAACTTTTGAGTTAGCTTCAATAATTATACCTTGTAAGCTTAAATCTTCGAGTTTAACATAGCCTGAGTCAACAGCGCCTTCACTATCAGTACCCTTAACATAAACGTTATTCATTCTTAATTTATAACGCATTGGAATACCATCTACATTAGTATGTGAGAATTTAATATCATAGCGGATTGGTAAGTCATCATTATTTGATAAGAAGAATGTGTAAGCACCTTTTAATCCTGGCTTTAATAATGTTGATCCATCGTAATCAGGATTTCCAAACACATCGATATTTTCATTTTGAGACCAAGAGATAGGATTACCTAGTTCATCAAATCTAGCATCAGTTACTTCAAAAACAGGATATTCAATTGGACGCTTATTATATTGATCTAAAATAATACCTATTCCACAAAGCGATAATAGGAAAAGGAATAGAATACATAATACTAAGATAATTGGAAAACTCTTGTGTTGGTGTTCAGTTCTGACAACAGCAGCTGGAATTCCGTCATCATCTTTCCCATCTGAAACAATCCCATTTTCAATATAAGGATAAAACTCATTAAAATTAACTTCTTGATAATCAGGGTTCTTAGAAACTTTAATATCTTCCATTAAAACACTAATCATATCTAGTGTACGATCTAATTCTTGATCAGTACGAACATATAAATTAAGTGTTCCATTAGAAATAAGTATTTTATCAAGTTCACTAACAACTTTTTTCAAGCGTCGCATCTTAGTTTTAGATTTAAACTCTAAACTAACACATAATGTATGTGCAACAAATGACATTTCAGCAACAACAACCCCATCAAGTGAGAATGTTTCATTCTTTAATGTCATATTAGATGTAACACCTTGATAACTTAATAACTCATTTTTAATAATTGAATAATAATTCTTATAAAGAAGCTCATTTTGTCTTAATATATTTTCAAATGTACGTGGTAAGAAAACTGTTCTTACTAATGTCATATCAATTTTCTTATTCATATTAGGAATAACATTAGGTTTAATATGACTATATTCTTCATCAAGTTCATTTAAAATATCAGCTTCACGTTTTTCTTTTAAAAGATCATACCCTTCAGCATTATCAAATAGTTCACGTGATCCATGAGAAAGTGTTGGAACACCAGGTCTTGTAGGTTTAGGCGCAGTATCAACTGGTGCATTAGCTTTTAAAAACTCTTCATCAGTAAACACTTCAGCAACTAGTGGTGACTTAGGCGTTTTAATACTCTCAGAGCTATCAGATGAGCCTGTTACTTCACGATTAGATGTATGATGGGAAAGCTTAGGTTTCTTTTCATCAGCCATAATGTTCCTCCTTTCTAATAAAAAATTTCAGTCCTTGATAAAAGATTCAAAACCTTAAATCCTTTAGCAAAGACTGAAATAAAATTTCAGTCTAAAATTTCTAATTAATTAAGCAAGAGTAGCTGGATCATCTTCAATTTGTTCAGCTAATAATTTGTATGCAACAGTCCAAGTAGCTTTATCAGCAAGTCTACCAACTTTAGTATCAATAGTATTTTGTTCTAGAGTATCTACCCAAGCCCAATCTAAAGTCAAAGTAATTACTGCACTTTCACCTTCTTTAAGTGTAAACTCTTTAAATTCATTTAAATCAGCTTTTGTAGAAGTTTCTGCTACATCTTCAGCATCAACAACTGTATCGATTGCATATTTGTAAGCGACAGGATTTTGTAATTCTAAGCTTGCATCGCCAACAAAGATTACATCAAATGAATGAGTGAAAGTAAATTTTAAAGTAACATCAGATTCGTTTTCAACAGTTAAAGTAATAGTTTCTCCATATCCAGGAGCTAGTTTAGTAGCTTCAAATTTAAATTCATCAGCAACAGATCCATTATTATCTGCAACATCATTAACTGTCCAAGCATATTTTGCGGCTTGAATAGTTTGAGTACCAGCATCAATTTCACTTGTATATTTAGCATATGTAGAACCTACGAAAGTTAAACTTGCACATACTAAAGCAAAAGTGAATAATCCAAATAATAATACACGATTTCTTTTCATATTTTTTCTTTCTCCTTTTTTATAACTATTATACATTGAATACTATCGTCTTATTGTATATAATAGTTTTATTTTCCTTTCTGTGATTCTTCAACTTCTTCAGTTGAATCACTCATAGATGTATTTGATTGTTGCTCAGCTAGAGCTTTTAAACGAGCTATTTCAGCTTCTAATTCCTTCGTTTTGTCTTGTTCTCCTTTATTATCACCCTTTAATGATAATAATAATACAATCACGAATAATGATAAAGGTAAAATTATACATAAAATAGTACCAAGTGGTTTACTAACAAACTTCGCAAAACTTCCTAATTTAGGAATACGACCAGAATAGAATCCCACAACATCATCCAAATCATAAGTTAACACGGGAGCAGGTTTATTAGGATTGTAATTTTTTAATCCTTTTGTATCAATAACCCATTCACCGTTTTCATTTTGATAAACTTTTTGAAGAATATGAGTAACTAAGTAAAAGTCTTTTGAATTTTGTTTGTACTCCTTATACGTTATGTATACATTTTTTCCATTATAATCACCATTTTTTAAAGCTTCAATATCTTCATCAGTGATATTTTTAGAGAAAACTAAATCTCCAACCATTATTTCAGGTTCCATAGAGTCAGAATCAACCATACGAGGAGTAATTCCGAAAACAGATGGTGCCTCATCAGGATTTGCAAGACCTTTAATAATGATAGTAAAGTTGACAATTAAAACTGGAATCATCAAGAGGATTAATACTGAACCAATTATAAAACCAGCCCATGAAGCTTTAGTTGTCGGCTTATTGTTTTGCCAGTATTTTTTTAATTTTGATTCTGGCTTTTCACTTAAGCTTTGTGAATTTTGATCTTTTTCTAGGTCCATATTAGCCCTCCTTTACAATAAAATCAAATACAAATCTAATTGTGTACAATATTATAGCATTGTTAAACTTAATTTGCAACGATTTTGACTTTTTAGCGCCTTATTTGGACAAATTTGGCAAAATATTTTTGATTTTTTTACTTAAAATATACGATTGTTGAGCCTTGTCCACCCTCATTTGCTCCTCCAAAACGGTAAGATTCAACGTGAGGATTGTTTTTTAGGAATGAGTGAACTAAAGTTCTGATAGTACCAGTTCCATAGCCGTGGATGATTGTAACTTGTTTAATATTGGTATAAATACAATCATCAAAATACTTTTCTAACTTATCTTTTGCTTCTTCATAGCGTTCACCTCTTAAATCTAAAGTTAAGCTCATATGCGCAACAGATTTATGTTTGATAAATGATGATTGTTTAGGTTTTGATATTTCTTTGATTGGGCCTTCAACAAGTTCAATTTGCCCTGAATTTAGTTTTAACTTAACATTGCCAACTAATACCTCGAATTGTTTAGGTTTTAATACTTTTATAACTTCACCATACTGATCATATGATTTAACATAAACAGTATCACCCATATGAACATCTCTTGTTGGAGTTTTAACAATTACTTCTTTTTCAGGAATTAAATTATCTAGTTCTTTCTTTAAAGCAATTGTTTCATGAAGTTTGACTTGTTCAGCAGTTTGTTTTTCTTTAATTTCAGAAAGAATTTTTTTAGCGTCTTGCGTGATTTTCTCAACGATAATTTCCGCTTTTTTCTCTGCTTCTTGAATAATTTTTTCTTCTTTTTGACTAATGTTAGAAAGTTTTTGATTATACCTAGAAGTTAACTCTTGATATGTTTTTAATTCTTCTTGTATTTTTTTAGTTTCTTCATCTAATTCACGATTTTTGATTTCTAATTTTTCAATTAAGTCTTTGACATCACTTTGAGAGTTAGCTTGTCTTTCTTTCGCAAACTCAACAATTTCATCTTTAAGGCCTAATTTAGAAGCAATATTAAAGGCATTTGACGCACCTGGAGTGCCTATTTTTAGCTTATACGTTGGTGAAAGAGTATCTTGGTTAAATTCCATGGATGCATTTACTATTTTTTCTTCATTAAAAGCAAATGCTTTTAGTTCAGAATAGTGGGTTGTTGTAATGAATGAAATATTATTTTTAATTAGGTATGAAAGTATTCCAATGGCTAGGTTCGACCCTTCTTCTGGATCTGTTCCCCCTCCAATTTCATCAAATAATACTAATGAATTAGGTGTTACATTATCAACAATTTCTATAATATTTTTCATATGTGATGAGAATGTTGATAGATTTTCTATAATAGATTGGTCATCACCAATATCACAAACAATCATATCATAAATCATGACATTTGATTTTTCATCCGCTGGAATTAATAGTCCATGTTTTACCATTAATGATAGTAAACCTACAGTTTTTAAAAGAACTGTTTTACCACCAGTATTAGGACCAGTAATAACTATACCTAAATACTTATTAAAATCTACATTATTTGGGATAACTTTTTTAACATTTAAAAGTGGATGTCTTGCGTTTATTAAGTTGAATTGATGATTTGTATTAATGTTTACTCTTCTAGCGTCTTGTTTTTTAGCTAGTCTTGCTTTAGCAAACAAAAAGTCTAAATCAACAATTTGTTTAAAAGTAAATGAAAGTTCTTCAACATACTCACTTAAGACATTAGAAAGATTTCTAAGAATTCTTTCTTCCTCTTCTTTTTCTTCGTATTTTAGTTCCCTTTTTTCATTCATTAATTGTGTTACAACAAGGGGTTCAATAAAAACTGTTTGATTACTTGCGGAAACATCTCTAATAGTCCCTGGAAATTGGTTTTTATATTCCGCCTTAACAGGGATTACATAGTGATCATCACGCATTGAAACTGTTATTTGAGAAAGTTTGGCTGATTCTTTACCTAGTAATTCTTGAAGTTTGTTTTTTATTCTAATATCAATATTTCTTAATTTTGATCTGATATTACGTAGATTAGATGAAGCATCATCTAAGATTGAACCATCTTCATCAATAGATGATGTAATTTTTTGATAGATGTTTTCATCATAAAATAATGAATCAACTAATTCTTCAAAGTATTTAGTTTCAATATTTTCTTTGTGTAATATTGTTAATAATTGATTGTTCCCTTTAACAGTTCTTAATAAATTATGAACTTCATAGATTTCAGCTCCTGATAAAATAGCTTTAATTGATAATCTTTTTAGAATATCAGTGATATCACGAATTAAATAGATTTGTGCAAAATCAATTCTCGTAGTAATCATTAACGCTTCATCAGTTCTATCAAGTTCAAGATTAAGGTCATTAACGTCTGAGATAGGGGATAATTCAGTAATTAACTTCTTTGTTTTATCGTTTACCGCAAAGTTTTCTAAGGCTTCTAAAATTAGATGAAATTCTAACTTTTTCATCGAAAATTGGACACTCTTATTCATTTTGTACCTCATTTAACTTTCTTTTTTAAAATTTTTATGGTATAATATTAGTGATTTAGGAGGTAATTTATGAGCAAGACAATTAAAGCTACACCTGAACAAATACAAGAAATGCTAGAACACTACAAAGGATATCTAGTAAACAACAATAGCGTTAGTACAATTGCCCGTGCACGCCTTGAAAATGCGGTTATCACATTTTATGCGACTAACACAGTATTATTCCAAGGGATTGACGAAAATGTTGAATATAACATTTGGGCAGAAAAATATGGACTAGATAAAGTTCAACTAGATGAACCTGACTTCTCAATGTATGAAAACCTATCAGTAATAGGTTGCGATGAAGTCGGTACTGGAGATTATTTTGGTCCTGTTGTTGTTTGTAGTGCTTTTGTCAGAAGCGATCAAATTGCCGAATTAAAACGATTAGGAGTTAAAGACTCTAAACTTTTAATGGATGATATTATCATTGATTTAGCCCTTAAACTAAGAACAATGATTACTTATTCAATTTTAGTATTACCACCTGAAAAATTCAATGCTTTACATAAAACAGAAAATGATAATTTAAATTTTATTAAAGCATGTCTTCATAATAATGCTATAAATAGTATACTAAAAAAGATCGAAAATGTAAAGTATGACGCGATTATAATTGATGAGTTTACACCAGTTGAAAAGTACTATCATTACCTAAGAAAAGTACCTGTTGTTGCTCAAGATGTTAAACTTATTCCTAAGGGTGAGAAAGTTCATGTTGCTGTTGCGGCCGCATCAATCCTTGCAAGAGCTGCTTTCTTAAAAGGAATGAAGGAACTATCAAAGATTGTTAATGTTGACTTACTTAAAGGAGCTAGTTCTTCTGTAGATCGTCAAGCAGTTAGTATCATTAAATCATATGGATATCCTATCTTAGATAAAGTAGCAAAGAAAAAATATGCTAATACTAAAAAAGTTATTGATTATATGAAAACCAATAACATTAAAATTAGAGATTACTATGAATAAAAAAAAGTGGAAATTTTCCACTTTTTTATTTTTCTGTATAACCCCATTCAACAGGTCGACGATCACGATTCCAACTTCTATGCCAATAAGATGGTTTAGAAGGAGCTTCACAGTAAACAATAATTTTATGACATTTACCTACGGCAGACTCTCCTACCCAGTGTACTGAAAGTGGAATGATTAATGATGTTAAACTTTGACAATTGTAAAAACATCTTGTACCAAATGATAATAAATCATCAGGTAAAGTAACAGTTTCTAAACTTGTACAATAATAAAAAGCATATGAACAAATTACTTCTACACTATTAGGAATGTGAACTTCTTTTAAATTTATGCATTTATAAAAAGCAAACCAGCCAATTGTCGTAACAGATGTAGGAATAGAAATAGTTTCTATTGTTTCACATTCTAAAAAAGCACTATCAGCAATTACTTTAACCGGATATCCTCTATAAACATCAGGAATAACCACATCTTTAGATTTAATATCCCCAATACCTGTAACTTCGTAATAAGCGCCATCTTCACCATTTAAAAGATTATACGCAAGATGGCCTTTTTCGTATTTATCCCCATTAGGATTACGGTTTGGATATGGGTCACCTTCTTCATTATATTCAGGTGTAGTATCTTCTTGTCCTGGATTAGTTGTAGGTGTACATGATGCTAATACTACAGCTAATAAAATTAATAAGACAAAATACTTAATCTTTTTCATAATATCCCCCTCAATTATCTTAATGATTCTAGTTTTTCCACAAAGTCTTTTGGTAATTCAGAATCAAATTCCATATACTCTTTAGTGGTAGGATGAATAAATCCTAAAGTTTTAGCATGTAAATATTGTCCATTTGGACTAATATGCTTTCTTAAACCATAGATTGGATCACCTAAAACAGGATGACCAATATAAGCTAAATGAACTCTAATTTGATGGGTTCTACCTGTTTCTAACACACATTCAATTAATGTCGCATCATTTAATCTTTCTATAACTTTGAAGTGTGTAATTGAAGGTTTTCCATCTTCAACTACGGCTTGTTGTTGTCTATTTTTAGGATTTCGACCAATTGGCGCATTAATTTTACCAAACTCATGCTCAATAACCCCACTAACAAGCGCATAATATTTTCTAGTTGTCGTTTTTGCTTTTAATTGTTCACTAATTGACTCATGTGATGCATCATTTTTACAAACTACTAGTAAACCAGAAGTATCCTTATCAATACGATGAACAATTCCCGCTCTAATCACTCCATTAATACTAGATAAATCTTTACAATGATACATTAAAGCATTAACAAGAGTTCCTTCATAATGGCCAAATGCGGGGTGAACAACCATCCCACTTGGCTTATTAACAACAACAACATCACTATCTTCATAAACAATATCAAGTGGAATATCTTGTTTACTAATTGTTGTTTCGATTATTTCAACATCAGTGTATGTAATAACATCATTAGTATAAACTTTAGCACTAGGTTTGACAATACGGTCATTTAAACAAATTCGTTCTTCATCAAAATATCTTTTAATAAAACTTCTACTTTTATCAGATAGTATTTCTGTTAAATATTTATCTATTCTTATTCCATTATATACTTCATCAACAATTAAAGTCTTAATCTCACTCATCATCTTCATCCTTTTTTTGTCTTTTCATCCAATCTGGTAAGAACTGAACTGGATCTTTTTGTTCAAAGAATAAAACAAATACCGCAATCATGGCAACACCTATACATAAGCATGAATCCGCAATGTTAAAGGTTGGGAAACTAGGATAAAATGCGAATTGAATAAAATCAATTACCCCATTAGGATAGAAAATTCTATCAATCATATTTCCAATAGTCCCCGCAAGCGCAAGTGTTAGTCCATATGAATATAATGGTCTTCTTTTTAATGAGAAATCTTTTAATAGATAAATAATTAAAGCAGTTCCAATAACACTAAAAATTTGTAAAATAATTGGATTATCTTCTAACATACTCCAAGCAGCGCCGGTATTATAACATGGATGGATGTTGAATAAATGAGGTATGTATTCGACCGCATGATATAATTTAAAGTTAGAAATAAAATACCATTTAGTAGATTGGTCGATGAGAACGAATGCTAGTGTAATTAAAGCACAAATAATATAGGCCATAAATCCTCCTAAAATAGTTTAAAGATAAAATATACAAATATTGCTAAAGCAGTTCCCATTAGCCAATATGATATTCTTAAAAATTCACAAATAAAGATTTTGTATAATTTGATTGATGGAAGAGTTGGAAACTCTTCTTTTAAAATGCTAGTATAAAGTAGTGCTAATAAAGCTCCAAGTAAAGAAACAAACACAGGAATTAAAACAAGGGCAAGTTTATAGATGAATGTTAGAGGTGAGAAGATTGAGAAGATATTAATATAGATAATTAAAAGCGTGATAAAGATAATTGTAATAATGATTGTTGATAATAAAACAATTAATGAATGTCTTGCACGAGGGCTTGATGATATTTTATCAGGCTCTTTTTTTATTATCACTGAACCAAATAATAATCTTTTAAGATTGTCTTTTAAAACGCTATCCTTTGTAAATGTAGCAGTATAGTCTTGGATAGTTTGATTATAGGCTTTTACTTCTTTAAAAATGTTAGTTTTCATGGTTTAACTCCAATAAATAAGTAATTGCTTCATCAAGCGTTGCTACAGGCACAATTTTTAGATTATTTGGTTTATTTAAATCTCCATAAGCACGTAATGCTTCTTTGTAATTCTTTGATTTATCTAAATCAATTTCCTTCTCTTCATTATAATATACAGGTACAAAACAAATATCTACTTTATCATAATAAGCCGTAAATATTTTTTGATACATCCCACCAATTTCAGAAACTTTACCACTTGCACTTATTTCGCCAGTCCCGGCTATTTTTAGGCCCATAGTCAAATCTTCTTCTAAAAGATTATCAACTATCATCATTGCCTGCATTAAACCGCCACTAGGTCCTAAAGTATATGTTTTATGAATTGTATAACTTGGATTAACACTATCTTGATCTATTTCATAATAATCATAGTATGTAATACCATGATATGGAACCTTTTCATCATTTCTATTAATTAAATATCTAAATGATGAATTTATTAAAGTTAATTGATTATTTCTGATAACTTCCATTGAGAATTCTTCTTGAGAACTTTGAGTTATCGTATCAAAATTATCTTCATTAACTAATTGATTATTAAATTTAACAATAATATCCCCAATTTCAATATTGTTAGGTGCATATACAGTAACTCTATCCACAATTATTCCTATATGCTTATAACTAATTTCTTTTTTTGCATAAGTGTATCCCGCAATTAACGCATTTGTAATACTAACATTCTTCTGAATTGTTCCTGATTTTATCATTTTATCATAATCGTATTCAATCGCTGTACTAGATGGATTTCTTAGTATTGATGGATGTAAGAATGATAGTAGATATTTTAGGATACTTACTTTTTCTGATGAGTAAACGGAAATTGTGTTATATGAACCGTTTGATGCAGACGCATCTTTAATATCAATAACTTTTTCTATTTCATTAACACTACCAGGACTAGTTAAATCATATGGTATACGAATAACACTAAGAGTTAAAACTGTAATAAAAACAAATGATATTGTGATTAAGAAGGCTAAATGTTTTCTAACCCATCTTCTCATTATTTAATCTCCAAACTAACCTCATCAATCATTCTAGTTTTAACACCCGCTGCTGCTAGCATCTTTTTAGACGCCATATCAGATTCTGTCCCATTATACTTATCACTCATATACACAATTTCTTTAATTCCTGATTGAATAATAAGTTTTGCGCACTCATGGCAAGGAAAAAGTGTTACATATAAAGTTGCACCATCTAAAGAAGCAGTTGAATTTAAAATAGCATTAGGTTCCGCATGTACAACATATGGATATTTGCTGTCTAAAAAGCCTTTATCCCTAGCCCATGGGAATTCATCATCACTGCAACCAAAAGGAAAACCATTGTAACCAATCCCAATAATACGTTTGGCACTATTAACAATACAAGCACCTACTTTAGTATTAGGGTCTTTACTTCTTTTACTTGATAAAAGGGCTACCCCCATGAAATATGTATCCCATGAAATATAATTTTGATCTTTCATAAATTCTCCTATTCAACTTTTATTTTAAGTTCATTTAATTGTTTATTTTCAACTGGAGTTGGAGCATCGCTCATTAAACATTTAGCACTCGCAGCTTTAGGGAATGCAATAACTTCACGTAGGTTATTGTTGTATGTTAGTAACATTACAAGTCTATCTAATCCTATTGCAAGTCCACCATGAGGAGGTGTACCATATTTTAAAGCATCGATGAAGTATGAGAATTTTAAGTTAACTTCTTCTTCACTTAAACCAATTGCTTCAAACATCTTGGCTTGAATATCTTGATTGTGAATTCTAATACTTCCGCCACCTAATTCATAACCATTTAAAACAATGTCATAAGCTTTAGCCATTGCTTTAGCAGGGTCAGTTAAAAGTAATTCTTCATGACCATTTTTAGGTGATGTAAATGGATGGTGAGCTGCTACATAGCGTCCTTCTTCTTCAGAATATTCAAATAATGGCCAGTCTACAACCCATAAGAAATTAAATTTATTATTATCAATTAGATTCATTTCATTAGCAATTGTTAAACGAAGTGCACCTAAAGCAGTATTTGCATTATCTAATGAATCTGCAACAAATAATACTAAATCATTTGCTTCAAGCCCTAAAGAATTTACTAAAGATGCCTTTGCTTTTTCATCAATAAATTTAGCAATTGATCCACTTAATTCATTATTTTCATATTTAACCCATGCAAGTCCTTTAGCATGATACTTTTTAGCAAGTAAAGTTAAACGATCAATTTCTTTACGTGAATATTTGCTTGCGGCATCTTTTGCAACAATTGCTTTAACTACGCCACCTTCTGATAATGCACTTTCAAATACCACAAATGGGATAGTATGAGCCCAACTTGAAACATTTTGAAGTAACATTTCAAATCTTGTATCAGGTTTATCACTACCATATAAATCCATAGCTGTACGATAAGGCATTCTTACAAATGGTGTAGGTACATCAATGTCTAAAATTTCTTTCCAAATTTCTTTTAGTAATCCTTCAATTACTTGATAGATGTCTTCTTCATCAATAAAGCTCATTTCTAAGTCAACTTGAGTAAATTCAAGTTGGCGGTCAGCTCTTAAATCTTCATCTCTAAAACATTTAACGATTTGGAAATATCTATCAAGTCCAGAAACCATTAATAATTGTTTATAGATTTGTGGAGATTGTGGTAAAGCATAGAAAGATCCTGGATGAACACGTGAAGGAACTAAGAAGTCTCTTGCCCCTTCAGGTGTAGATTTACCTAAAATAGGAGTTTCAACTTCAATAAAGTTTAATCTGTCAAAATAATTTCTAATAATCATACATGCTTTATGACGTAAAAGCATATTCTTTTGCATTGGAGCACGACGTAAGTCTAAATAACGATAACGCATTCTTGTTTCATCAAGTGCATCAGTTTCATCTTGAATTAGTAGTGGTGGTAATGCTGCAGTATTTAAAACTTCAAACTCTTCTACTTCAACTTCTATTTCTCCAGTAGGAATATTTTTATTTTTGTTACTTCTTTCAACTACTGTACCAACTACTTTTAAAACATATTCAGATTTAACTTCACTTGCTAAATCGTAGTTTTTATTATCTGGATTAACAATTAATTGAGTAATACCATATCTATCACGTAAGTCAATAAAAATTAATCCACCTAAATTACGTTTTTTACTACACCAACCAACTAATGTAACTTTTTCTCCAACATTACTTAATCTTAATTCTCCATTTGTTTTAGTACGCATAATCAATACTTCCTTCAATATTAAAATATTTATTTAATTCACTGCATTTAATCTTTGTTTCAGTTTTTAATACAGTATCTTTGATTGTCATTTCTTGGTTAGCAATTTCATCTTCACCAATAATAATAATGTATCTTGCATTCATACGTTCTGATAATTTAAATTGAGGTTTTAAACTATTAGCCGCGTAATCAATTTCCGCATGTAAATTATTCTTCCTTAAATAATTAGTTAATTTAACACCTGCAAGTTTGGCATTTTGTCCTAGAGTAATAACAGTTATAGAATCATTTTGTTCTAAATAGTCAGTATTTTCAGCCTCATCCATAATTGCCATTAGTCTTTCAACCCCCATCGCAAAACCAATTGCTTGGATTGTTGGTCCATCAAACTCAGCTCCCATATCATTATATCTACCACCAGCACAAACTGCTAAGCCATTTAATTGTGATTTAGGGTTATCATAAATAATTTCAAAAACATCATTAGTATAATAGTCTAGTCCACGAACCATTCTTTCACTAATTTCATATTTTAATCCTAATGCATCTAAGTAAGTTAGGATTGTATCAAAGTATTCTTTATCACAATCTTCTAAATAATCTTTAATTTTAGGGGCATTAGCCATAATTTCAAGACCACTATCAACTTTACAATCAAGCATTCTTAATGGATTTTTTTGATATCTAACTTTACAGTCTGGACATAGTTCATCAAGTTTATCCGCAAAATATTCTTTTAAAGCAACTTGATATTTGGCACGACTTTCTTTACCACCAATTGTATTAATACAGATTTTTAAGTTATCAACGCCAATTGAAGATAACATTTGCCAAGCCATATTAATAATATCGGCATCCATTAATGGATTTTCATTGCCATAACATTCAACACCAAGTTGAGTAAATTGACGGTAGCGACCTGCTTGTGGTCTTTCATATCTAAACATTGGGCCAAAATAATAATATTTTGTTAACCCCGGATTAGCATATTTTTTATTTTCTACGAAATGTCTCATTACACATGCGGTTTCCTCAGGACGTAATGTAATACTACGTTCACCACGGTCTAAAAATGTATACATTTCTTTTTGTACAATATCACTTGCTTCACCAGTAGCTCTAACAAAGCAATCTGTTTGTTCGATAATTGGAGTAATGATTTCTGAAAAACCAAATTTTTTAGCGATATTTGTACATGTTTTTTCTATATATCGGTATTTTACTGCTTCATTACCAGTAAAATCTAATGTTCCTTTAATTTTTGTAATTTTCATATTTCCTCCAAAAAAATAAGCAAAAAAAGCCTCTCTAAGGACGAGTTATACCCGCGGTACCACCTTAGTTCAGTTTTTTCTGCTCTTACTTGTTATTATAACGCAATAACGGGCGTTCTTCTCCAAAGTTGTCAGCTTTATCAAGGAAGAAAGTTTATTTATCATAACCTTTGATTTCAACAAGTGTTTGATGATCTAAACGTTCAACAAGAGCAGTTAATAGTTTAACTGTATTTTCATAGTCACTGTATGAAATCATTGAAGTATGAGAATGGATATAACGGCTTGGAATACAAATACTTAAAGCAGGTGCACCCGCATTTGTTAAATGCATTGCGCCAGCGTCTGTTCCGCCACGTTTTAAATAGTCAATTTGGTAAGGAATACCAAGTTCATCTGCTAAAGAAGTTAAATAGTTTCTTAAACCAACATGGCCAATTAAAGCACTATCTGATAAAAGAATAGTTGGTCCATTACCCATTTTACAAGTATTTTTTAAACCAGGTACATCAGTTGCGATTGTAACATCAAGAGCTAAAACAACATCAGGTTTAACCATTTGCGCAGTAGTTCTAGCACCTCTTAATCCTAGTTCTTCTTGAACTGTACCAACACTTAATAAAGTATTAGGAATTTGTTTACCATAAACATTACGCATAACATCAAGTGCAATAACACAACCAATACGATTATCAAAAGCTTTCGCAAGTAAATAATCAGGATTTGCCATAACTTGGAAATCAATTGCAGGAGTAATCATATCTCCTAATCTAATTCCTAAATCTAAAACTTCTTGTTTGTTTTTGACACCTAAATCTAAATACATCGCATCTACATCAACAGGGCGATTTCTTTCTTCAGGTGATAAAATATGTGGAGGTTTTGACCCCATAACAGCACGATAAACTTTGCCATCTTTAGTAGTAACATTATATTGTTGTGATAACATTACTTGTGACCACCATCCACCAACAGTATGGAATTTTAAATATCCACCTTCAGTGATTTCAGTAACAATAAATCCAATTTCATCCATATGACCAGCAATTAAAATACGTGGTCCATCTGGATTTCCTACATATGTTCCAATAACACTACCAATATTATCATGTGAAATTTCAGCACCGATTGCTTCGAATTCACGTTCCATAATTTTTCTAACATTAGCTTCATATCCACTAATACCAGTAGCTTCAGTTATTTCTTTTAAAAATGCTAATTTCTTTTCCATATTATCCTCCAATTACATCTTATCTGGGGCACTAATTCCCATAAGAGTTAAACAATCTTTAATTATAATTTGCATTGCTGCTAAAACTGTCATACGTTCTTTAGTAGCTTGTATATCTTCAGTAATAACTTTTTGATCATTATAAAAGCTATGTAGAGCATATGCAAGTTCATCTAAGTAATGAGCAAGCTTATGAACAAGTCTTTTTGAAGCAACTTCTTCAATTACAACTTGATAATTTGCCATTAACATTAAGATATTTTTAAAGCTCATTTTATCAACATGATCAAAGTTTGTCTGATATGAGAATTCTTCATTTGTCTTTTCAAAGTTTTTGAAAATACTTGCAATTCTCGCATGAGCATATTGAGCATAGAAAACAGGATTTTCATTACTTGTCTTCTTCATCAAGTCTAAATCTAAGTCAACATGAGTTGAAAGTGATTTAGAAACATAGAAGTAACGTAAAGCATCTTTGCCAACTTCATCAATTAAGTCAATTAAAGTAATTGCCTTACCACTTCTTTTACTCATTTTAACTTCTTCACCATTTTCTAGAACTCGTACCATTTGTAAGATTTCAACATCAATTAAATCACTATTACCACCGACCATTGAAACAGCAGCTTTTAATCTATCAATATATCCATGATGGTCAGCCCCTAAAACATCGATTAAATGATCATAACCACGTGATAGTTTATTAGCATGATATGCAATATCTGGTAATAGATAAGTATAATTACCATCACTTTTTACAATTACACGGTCTTTTTCATCACCATATGTTGAAGTTTTAAGCCATAGTGCTCCTTCATGAGTGTAAGTATATCCATGAGTATTTAAATATTCTAAAGTAGATTGAACATGATTTTGTTCATAAAGACTCTTTTCACTAAACCAGTTATCAAATTCAACATTGAATCTTTGTAAATCTTTCTTTAAATTGCCAAGTAAATATTTAGTACCATATTCTTTAAAGAAATCAAGGTCAAAGTCTTTTAAGAATTTATCACCATATTCAGTTTTGATAGCCTCCGCAATTGTGATAATTTCTTTACCATGATAATAGTCTTCTTTAAAATCAATGTCTAATCCATATAATTCTTTATATCTTTCATAAACACTTAGTGCCATATTATTAATTTGATTTCCCGCATCATTTACATAGTGTTCACGATGGACATCAAAACCTGCTTTTTTCATAACTCTTGCTAGAGTATCACCAAAAGCTGCTCCACGACCATGTCCAATATGCAAATATCCTGTTGGGTTAGCACTAACATACTCTAAACAAATCTTTTGATTTTGTCCGATTGTAGAGTTCCCATAATTAGACCCTAAAGATAAAATATTACTAACATTTGCAAATAAATAGTCAATATCTAAATAAAAGTTAATAAATCCTGCCCCAGCAACTTCTACTTTTTCTAAATGACATTTTTCTAAATCAATTAGTCCCTTAATATCATTAGCAATCATCATCGGTGCTTTACGTAGTGTTCTTGCTAGACGCATCGCAATGTTAGTAGAGAAATCTCCATTTTTAGTATCTTTAGGAATTTCTAAGATTATTTCATCTTCAAAATTATTAAGTTCAACACCTAATGATTTTAAAGCATTATTAATTTCTAATTTTAAATTATACATAAATTTATCAATCATTTCACAGTTCTCCTTACGAATATGATTTTGTCTTGCTAAAAAAACAATAGTTTTACTTATTATATCAAATAATAGATGCTTTTTCAAACAAATAAAACTAAAAAAAAAGGACTAATATCATTTAGTCCTTTTTTCCCCTCGTCTTTCTAATTTAATTCAGATAAACTGACATTTAATATTTTTCATTCGGATATCAAACATATTAAAAAATTTATTGAAAAGATGGACAAGAGTTTATCTAAATTAGAAAAGAAATATGAAGATATAAAAGAAAGACAAGTCAACAAAAGAAAATATGAATATATCACCCAGCAGGCCGTTATCACATCTGCGTCAACCGCAGGTTAATATGGTGGTAAGCTATACATACATTCTTAGGATCCCTATTCAAAGACAGGTTTTCAACACCAAATGTACAAAGCTCCCTATGTTATAATGTTCGGGTCGCTATAATAGTGAAACACGAACCCTCCAGGCATTTACATTATATCACCTTTAATTAATTTATGCAAGTATTTTTCTCGCTTTTCTAATGTAATAATTACCATAATGTTTAAAATGCCAAGTATAACCATGCCAACATCTAATAGCTCTAAACTTGATTTAAAACTTACCATAATCCCGATTATAATACCAACTGAATAAATAATACGATAACTTATTTTAAGTAAACTAGGTGATAGTTTAGTAACAATGCCTAAAAACATAATATTACTTTCACCTAAATAGAATTGTCCTATTACGCTAGATAAAGCAAATACTATAATAAATAAATAACCTATTAATGAACCTGCTTTTGAAAAATAAGTTTCAAATAAATTAATGATAGCATATGATGATGAAAGGATATCTGTATTTAAACCAGATATTACAACAATTAGCCCTGTAATTGTACACATTATTAAAGTGTCAACATAAACAACTAACACTTGTAAATAACCATTATCTAAACTGTTTCTTGTACTAATGCCAGTAACTGATGGAGTAGTTCCTAAGCCAGCTTCATTAGAAAATAAACTTCTTTTAAAACCCGTTAACATTGTATTTAGTATCATCCCTATTCCAATACTTTTTATTGATAGGGCACTATTAATTATTTTTGTTATCGCAAGCGGTATTTCTTTGTAATTAACTATTATTAAAAAGCTACTAACTATCATAAAAGCAATACTCATAATTGGTACAATCGTATCTTGAGCTTTAACAATTACTTTTGTCCCAGAGAAAACAATCATTCCTAAGACTACAAATAATATAATTCCTACTAAATACTTATTCAAGTTAAAAATATTAGCTGTGCAAACAGTAATAGCGTTAATTTGCACTGGGGGAAATAAAATAGTGTTAGTAATTAACAAACTAACCGCAAATATAACACTAATAATCTTACTATTTAGACCCTTTAAAATATAATAACTTGCTCCCCCTCTTCTTTCGCCACCGATAACCGACTGATATTTTACCGCATAGGCATTTTCAGCAAAACTCAAACAGCAACCAAAAAATGCAAAAATCCACATCCAAAAGATTACTCCGGCCCCCCCTAATGCAACACCTGAAGTTATTCCTACTAAATTACCTGTCCCGATATTAGTTCCTAGCGTTGTTAAGAATGCATGATGATCAGAATGTTTGAATAAACGTTTTATATTAAAAAGCGCTTTAATTTGGGGAAATTTCAAATAAATAGAAAATATAATTGATATAATAAAAATGAAAACTAAACTAATTAATAAGATATAATTCATATTTAAAACTATGTTTTGGAAATACTTTTTATACCTTTTTTAGCATTAAAATATCTTTTTATAAATAGTTATGGTAAAATATACCAAAAGTAGGAGGACTTATGAGTATAAAAGATAAATTTTTAACCTATATTTCTTATGATACACAATCTGATCCAGATTCTAATTCTTATCCAAGCACAAAAAAGCAATTTGCGCTTGCGGAAGTATTAGTCAATGAACTAAAAGAACTAGGTCTACAACAAGTAATGTGTGATGAATTTTGTTATGTTTATGGTATTTTACCAGGTAATAACAATGTATCAACTAAAATTGGCTTAATTGCCCATATGGATACCGCAACTGAAGTAACAGGTAAAAATGTAAATCCACAAATTATTGATAAATATGATGGCAGCGATATTAAAATTGATGAAAATCATCTTCTATCACCAAAAGAATACCCATCACTTAATAAAGCAATTGGTCATACACTTATAACAACTGATGGTAAAACTTTACTTGGAGCAGATGACAAAGCTGGTATCGCTATTATTATGGAAACACTTGAAAAACTTGTTAAAGAAAATTTACCACATCCAACAATCTATGTTTGTTTTACACCAGATGAAGAAATTGGACGTGGAACTGATAAATTTAATTATGATTTTTTCCAAGCGGATTTTGCCTATACAATTGATGGTGGAGACACTTCATTAATCAACTTTGAAAACTTTAATGCAGCTAGTGCTGTGGTTGAGGTTACTGGTCTTTCTATCCATCCAGGATCAGCCAAAGATAAAATGATTAATAGCCAACATATCGCTATGGAATTTCATAGTCTACTAGATACACAAATGCGTCCTGAACATACAAGTGGATATCAAGGTTTTAATCACTTAAATAATATGGAAGGAAGTGTAGAAAAGACAACTTTAAACTATATTATTAGAAATCATAATATGAATGAATTCAAAAAACAAATGGAAGATTTTAGAAATATTGAAAATTTCTTAAATCATAAATACCCAACTAAACCAATTAAACTTACTATCACTGAAAGTTACTTAAACATGCGTGAATTAGTACTTTCTAAACCAATTGTTTTAGAATATCCAATTAAAGCACTTAAAAGATGCAAGATTGAACCTTCATTTGATCCTATTCGCGGTGGAACAGATGGTGCAAGACTATCATTCGGAGGTCTAATTACTCCAAATTTAGGTACTGGATCATATAACCATCATGGTGTTATGGAATATGCGGATATTGATGAAATGAATAAAATGGTTGAAGTTGTTATTACAATGCTTTCAATCATTGAATAACTATTTATATAAAAAATAGACGTTAAGAAATCAAAAAGTTCGATTTCTTAGCGTCTTTTATATTATAATCTTATTTTTTATCAGTTGAGATAATCTTTAAATCATTATCCTCAATCAACTTAAATTTTCTTAAAATATAATCAAAAACCCAAGTTAAAACAGCTGGTAATAATACACATATTAATAATATAATTAATAAAGTATCAACAATCGGCATAGTTTTAACCATTGCATCATATGCACCGAAAAGACCTGTTAAACCACATGTACCCATACCACACAATATCGGTGTATCATTAATAATACCTAATAAGCACACACCAATTGGACCTAAAATAGCACTTGATAAGATGGTTGGAACCCAGATAATTGGTTTTTTAAGACAATTACTAAATTGTAACATGCTAGTTCCAATTCCTACTGAAACTACACCACTAATTTTATTATCTTTATAACTTTGTATCGCAAAGCCAACCATTTGACAACAACAGCCAATTGTTGCGGCACCACCTGCTAAGCCAGTTATACCAATCATTGAACATAAAGCAGCTGATGATAAAGGCATTGTAAGAACAATTCCTACTACAACTGAAATGATGATTGCTGATAAGATTGGTTGATAAGTACTAGCAGTTTCAATAAACGCACCTAACGCCTTCATAAATGAATTTACTGGTACACCTAAGTATCTTCCACATAAGCATCCTATTACAACAACACAAAGTGGTGTTACAACAATATCAACTGGTGTCTTTTTAGATACTAAGCCACCTATTTCCATTCCAAATAAACCACCTAAGTAAGCGCCAACTGGTCCACCACAAATAGCTCCGACTGCACCTGTTGCACATGATGAAAAAATTACCAGTGGGTCTTTTTTAAGCCCATATGCCATCGCTACACCTATAGCTGCTCCATATACATAAGAAGATTTAATAATGCCTACAATTCCTTCTTTATAAGTTACGCCATTTATAACCAAATTATTTTTTAAGAATCCTAGAAATGGAATATCAGCAATAGCTCCGATGATTGTTCCGATTAGTAATGATGCAAAAAGTCCTAAAGCCATATAAGACATCGCATCAATAAAATATCTTTTACTGTATTTTTTAACTATCTTCCACATATTTGCCACCATAAAGAAAATAAATTTTATGCAGGATCGACTTTTTTCCAATCCTTAATATAAACTTTTTCAATCTTCTTTTCTTCTTTTCCCCAATAGTCATAAAAATCATGACGTTTTAACTTAGCATAGGCTACTTCATCAGTTAATTTTGCTGGTTTGGCATCATCACTTTCAGAATTATACCATCCTAAAAATTCATATCCAGCTACCCTAATCTTAGGTAAACCTTCTTTTGGTAAATTTGATAAGAATGTTCCAGGGATATTATCAATTGCATATTTTACACGATAACTTTGCCAAAAGTGAACAGTTTCTGCTGTGTAATAAAATAATTTAGATGTATCTACTAATGCAGCCCAACTACCTACAAAAAAGTTATCCGCATAGTTGTATGGATCCATACATGTACAACCTTCATCATTTCTCCACCATGCAAAGAAAGTGATTAAGAAATTGATAAAATCAAGGTATTTATTATTTCTAACACACCATCCGATAAATGTTGTTTCTGGTTCATTATTAAGACTTCCATCCATTCTATTTAAAAGAAAATACTTATGGAATGCAAATCCCATTGCGTAACAATTTTCCATACCACCTGCATAGAAATCAGCAAAATTAATAAAATCTTCTGCACATTTAATATTATGAGCATTTAAATCAGCATCACCATTATTATTCTTAATAAAATTATAAAAATCGGTATAAAAAGACTTTTTTAGTGATTCTTTAGATTCCCATAAATCGACATTTAACTCATGCCCTACGTATTTATAAATCATATTATATCTTCCTTTCTAAATAACTACGATTATTATATCATAAAATAATTGATATTAAATAATTAATTTTAATAATAAAAACGATAATAGTACCCATTAGGCATCTATCATCGTTTTATTTTACAAATAATTCAGTCTAATTAATACTTTCTTATTTTGTTTGTTGTTGTGTTTCTTGATATGCAGTCACTTGATCAATTATTCTTTGACGAAGTTCTTTATTTGGAACTTCTTTATTCGCAACTTCTAATGCCCAAATAATAGCTCCACAAGCAGGTGCAGTTTTAAGAATTATAAATTCACATTCTTTACCAGTTTTTTCGATTATTACATTCTTAAATGCATCAAACATAAAAGGAGCAGTCGCATTAGCCCATACAGAACCTGCTAAAATTACAGGAACTGGATGATTGAATGTTGAATTTAAAATGCATCCCGCAATACTTAATCCCATACATCTACCTGCAGTTTCTAAAATATCAATAGCTACTTTATCCCCTGCATTAGCTTCTTTAAATAAGGTTTTGATAACATCAGTACGGTTTAAAGTACGATTAGTAGTTTTTTCAATAATAACACTTAAAAAATCTTCTTTTTTAGTTATTCCAAGATAATTAAAAATGATTTTAGTAAGTGAAGTATGATTTCCTGCACGATATAGTTCATCATAAACGGCTTGCATAGTACGTCTTGTTAGATATGCTCCTCCAGCTTCATCACCAGAGATGTAGCCAACTCCACCAACTTGAATATGATTACCTAATTCATCAATTCCTACACTTACAGTACCAGTTCCATTAATTGAACAAACACCATATCCACTTAAAGAAGCAGCTTTTAATCCTAAGAACCCATCATTATCCATTTCAAAATTAGTAAAGCCAATTTCACGAATAACCCTATTTAATTCTTTCTTTTGTGATAATACATCAGCACCAGCTAAACCAAATGCTGCACCAACAACATCTTGAACAGTTAAGTTATTACGAGACAAAAGTTTTTCAACTTCTTCTTTCATAACACGATAAGTTCCACTGAAACTATCTTTTAAAGCTTCATGACTACATGTTCCACTACGATGACCATCAACAAAATTACCAAATTCATCAAATAAAATATAATCAGTTTTAGTATTACCGCCATCTACGCCTAATACGTATTTCATAAATCACCTATTTGTTAAATTGAGGTAAGTATTCTTTGTGAGCTTCAAGCATTTCTTCGAAGCAAGCCATTGATTTATTCATATCTTTCATAAGAGGGTTAGTACTCATAGCAAGAATAGCTTCTTTGCGGTCACCAGTTAAAGCTGCTTTAACAGCGTGACGTTCATATGCTTTAATCATTTGAATATATTCAATGATGTGTTCATTATCAATGTGTTTAGCTTTAATAGGTTTAGCACCATCTTTACCGATAACTGCTTGAATTTCAACTGCGTCATCATCTCTTAAGAATGGTAATGCGCCATTATTTAATACGTTAACAACATGAACTTCTTGTAAGTCATTATAAATAGCGTTAACTAAAGAAATAGCAACTTCTGAATAACGAGCTCCACCACGTTTTGATAATTGTTCAGGTTTTGTATGTAATTCTTGATGTTGATATAATTCAAGTAATTGTTCTTCAAGTTCCATACATACTTCAGCTCTTGTTTTTTCAGTATGCATTAATTTATCAAGTTTACCATCTCTTAAATAATAATATTCTAAATATGAAGAAGGAATAGCACCAATTGCTTGAATTTGTTCTTTAGTAAATCCAGCAACAGGGATGTTTTTCATAGCTTCACTATTAACACCAGCATCTAATGCTTCTTTTAAATAGTCTTTACCACCATCTTCAATTGCAGTAACATAAGTGAAGTGATTTAATCCATAATATTCAACGTTAGCATTTGGTAAATTTAAACGCTTTTTAATACCATCAATCATATTAATAGGAACATTACATAATCCCATCATTTTAACATTAGTATGGTTAAGTAATGCTTGAGCAATTAATCCACTTGGATTAGAGAAATTAATTAACCAAGCATTTGGACAGCATTCATTCATTAATTCAACAATTTTAAGCATTGCTGGAATTGTTCTAAATCCTTTGAACATTCCACCCATACCACAAGTTTCTTGACCAACCATTCCATATTTAAGTGGAATTCTTTCATCAAGTGCACGAGCAGGTAACTTACCAACACGAATTTGACCAAGAACGAAATCAGCATTCATTAATGCTTCTTTATAATCCATTGTTAAAACAACTTTGCATGGAAGTCCAGCTGCTTCAACCATTCTTTGGCATAGACCACCAACAATTGTTAATTTTCTTTCATCAATGTCCATTAAATATAATTCAGTAACAGGCAAAGTTTCTCTTTTATTAATAATTCCTTCAATTAATTCTGGAGTGTAGGTACTACCAGCGCCAATAATACAAATTTTCATAATATACCTTCCTATTTATTATATTTTTTTAATTCTTCTACTTTATCTAAGCTTTCCCATGGAAGCACAACATCGTTTCTACCGAAATGTCCATAACTAGCAGTTTGACGGTAAATTGGACGACGTAAATCAAGTGTATCAATAATTCCTTGTGGAGTTAAGTCAAAATGTTTTCTAACAATAGCCACAAGTTCAACTTCTGATAATTTAGAAGTTCCAAAAGTATTAATGCAAATAGATGTTGGTTCAGCAACACCGATTGCATAAGCAAGTTGAATTTCAAGTTCATCCGCAAGGCCAGCAGCAACTAAGTTTTTAGCAACATATCTTGCCATATAAGATGCACTTCTATCAACTTTAGTTGGGTCTTTACCACTAAACGCTCCACCACCATGGCGGGCATAACCACCATAAGTGTCAACAATAATCTTTCTTCCTGTTAAACCAGAGTCTCCTTTTGGACCACCAATAACAAAACGCCCTGTTGGATTTACATAAATTGAAGTATTTTCATCAATTAATTCACTAGGGACGATAACATTGATAACATGTTCAATAATATCATTACGCAATTCCTCTTGAGTAACTTTTTCATCATGTTGAGTTGAAACAATAATTGAGTCAATGCGTTTAACCTTATTATCAACATATTCAACACCTACTTGAGTTTTACCATCAGGTCTTAAATATGGAAGAGTTCCATCTTTTCTTACCTTTGTAAGTTGTAATGCAAGTTTATGTGATAATGTAATAGGCATAGGCATATACTCATCTGTTTGATTACATGCATAACCAAACATCATACCTTGGTCACCAGCTCCTAATTTATCAACACCCATTGCGATATCAGGTGATTGTTCATTAATTGATACGATAACTCCGACATTTTCTGCATCAAATCCATATTTACCACGGTCATAACCTATTTCATTAATTGTCTTACGAACAATCTTTTGAACATCACAATAACCAGTAGTTGTAATTTCTCCCATAACAAGAACTAACCCAGTTGTAACAGATGTTTCACAAGCAACACGTGCATATTTATCTTGAGATAAAATATCATCTAAAATTGCATCGGAAATCTGATCACAAATCTTATCTGGATGTCCTTCAGTAACAGATTCAGAAGTAAAAATTCTTTTATTTTCAATCATTCTAGAATCTCCTTTCTAATTTTAATCATTGAATATTATACTACTAAAGTCAATTTTTTGCAATGAAAATAACTTAAAGTTATCATTTACAGGTTTCACTTTAAATTCATATCTCTTTTTATTTACTGGGTGAATAAAAGATAGGTAATAAGCGCATAAACATAAATTACCTTTTGTTAAATCACCATACAAGCTATCACACATAACAGGATGTCCAATATGTGAAAACTGTACTCTAATTTGATGATGACGACCTGTTAATAAGTTAACTTCAACTAGTGAATTTTTATTGTTATGATCAATAACATCAAATTCAAGTTCCGCAAGTTTTCCACTTTTATCAGTTGTCACAAATGATTTAACCAATTTTTCATCTTTTTTTATATAATGAGATAATTTTTTATCACAATCGTTAGGAAATAATCCTTTAACAATAACAAGGTATTTTTTAATAATTTCATCATTCTTTTGACTAAATATTGTACTTAATCTACTAGATGCTTTAGATGTTTTTCCAAAAACCATTACTCCTTCTGTCATCCTATCTAAACGATGAACTAGCCCTAAATAAACATTACCAGGCTTTTGATATTTGTTTTTTAAAAACTCTTTTAGAATATCAACCATGTTTGCATCACCAGTTGAATCGCCTTGTGAAAGAATTCCTGCTGGTTTATTACAAACTATAATATGATTATCTTCATAAAGAATACTAACTTGATAATTCATACCATTTTGATAAATCTTAATGTTTTCCATTTTATCACCACATCTATTATACCACATTTAAAACATTTATTCGACTTTAATATCTTAAAATTATTGCTAATAGAGTATTTCCTATTCAAATTGGTTGTTTTTTTCTTTATTTTATGATATTATATAACTATCTAAAGGAGAATTCACTATGAATAGTAATCAAGATATAGTAGTAGCTACACCAAGTTTAAGTGAAGCTGAAGAATTAAAAAAGAAAAAGAAAAAACTTTCCAAAATTGAAAAGAAAAAACTTCGTGTTATTACTAAATTAATCGAAGGTGAAATAAATGGTACTGAAGCTGCTAAAAAGCTTAAAATTACAACACGTCAAGTGAGAAACTTAAAACGTCAAGTTCTTGATGAAGGTATTGATGGTGTAGTTCACAAAAACAAACAATACAAACCTTATAACACTTACGACACTGAAATTAGTACTTTCGTATGTAAATTATATCGTCGTGAATACCGTGGTATGAACTTTAGTGCTTTTGCGAGACTTGTTCAAGATGAATATGGCATTAAAGCATCGCGCAGTACTATCTATAACTTCTTACGTCGTGGTCGTATTCGTAGTCCACAAAGAAAAACTAAAAAACGTAAAGTTGTTGAAGCAGTAGTAACAACTGAAGCTACTACTCCAGTTAAAAAGGCTACAAAAACTACTAAAACTAGCAAAACAACTAAGAAATAAATTAATCGAAAAGCAATTTTCGATTTTTTTAATAGGAGTAACTATGAAAAAACAAATTAAAGTTGGTAATGTAATTATTGGCAATCCAAACCACATACCAATTCAAAGTATGACTAATACAAAAACAAAAAACATTGATGAAACAGTATCTTTAATAAAAAGACTTACCGATGCTGGATGTGAAATAATCAGGGTTGCGGTAGTCGATTTAGAAGATGCACAAGCAATCAAGGAAATTAAAAAACTAATTTCAATCCCAATTGTCGCAGACATTCATTATGACTATCGTCTAGCAATTGCTTCAATTGAAGCAGGGGCTGATAAAATTAGAATTAATCCAGGAAACATTCCACAAACAGAAGATTTATACAAAGTCATTGATAAAGCCAAGGAATATAATATTCCTATCAGAATTGGTTTTAATAGTGGGTCAATTGATGATATCACTTCTAATAAACATAAACTTGATGAACTTGAAAAAACAATTTCTAAATATGTTAAATTATTTGAAGAAAGAGATTTCACTAATCTTTGCATAAGTGTTAAAATGACAGATCCTCTTCTTACTATTGAAGCAAACAGACTATGTAACAAACTATTTAACTATCCACTTCATATTGGGCTTACAGAAGCTGGCAATCATATTAGTGGAACTATTAGATCTAGTTATGTTCTTGGTACACTATTAGCTGAAGGTATTGGAGATACAATCAGAGTTTCACTTACAGCTGATCCTGTAAAAGAAATTGAAGTTGCCAAAGAAATTCTTAAAATACATGGTTTATATAAAGGTATAACCTTAATTAGTTGTCCAACATGTGGTAGATGTAATTATGATATGATGAAAATAGTAGATGAAATGTATCCTCATATCATGAAAATCGATAAAGAGTTAACTGTTGCGATAATGGGGTGCAGTGTAAATGGCCCAGGTGAGGCTAAAGATGCCGACTTAGGAATTGCTGGTGGAAAAAATGAAGCTCTTCTATTTAAAAAAGGGAAACCTATTAGAAAGATTCCCCAAGATCAAATTATTACTGAATTATTAAATGAAATAAATGAATATTAAAAGACCGCAAATATACTTGCGGTCCTTTTTTACTATTTAATATCTTTTTTAGGATCGAATCCTAAACGACGAAGTGTTTCAATAACATATGATTCACGATATTCGTCTTCAGGTTTACGATTATAGTAAGAAATGAAGAATTCTTCAACTGCTTGTTCATAAGGAATTTTTGCAAGGTTCGCGATAATTCTTGAAGAACGGTCGATTAATTTTTTGTTAGTTGGTAATACTTGTACCATCCAGTTACCATATACACGGCCCATTTTTGCCATTGTACCAGTACTTAATGCATTGAATGCAACTTTTACTAATAAGTGGTAAAGAATATCTGTACAAGTACGTGGTAATTCAACTGGAACTCTAATTTCATCTTTAGCAATTTTACCAGCAGGGATTTGACCAAATCTTAATACAACACCACCAGAATATTTTGATAATTCTTTATAATACCATTCAATTACTTCAGGAGTAGCTGAACCATTGATATCAATTAATACAAGTTTAGATTCAACATGATCATATCTAGATGGATCATCTTCATTACCAATAACATATTCTAATACTTCATCACCACTAACTTTTGGAGGGTTATTGATGATGTCTTGGCTAGCTTTCATTTCAATATAGTCTTCAACAGTCCATTCAAGACCTTTAATAGGACGACGGAATAATTGTTGCCATGCTACTTCGTTTGGATATAGAGGGTCTTTGATATAAGCCCAAGATACTTCACTAGTATGGTCATTGTATTTTCTGAATGGAGGTAAAGTAAATGTAGGTTGACGTTCAGTAGTGTCAGTCATAATATCTAATAAGTAATCATGAGTTACATAAGTAACGATACCTTTATTATTATAAGTTTCAACTTCAAAGTCAACAGCTTTTGCTAAACCTTTTAAAGCTTTACCACTTGATAATTGTTTATTTAATGATACGAATGCATCTGCATATTCATCTAAAGAAATTTGTTGTTTACCTATAACTGCTAATTCTTGTTCAGTTAAATTTTCATTTAACCAGCGGTTAGCCGCAACTTCTAATGCTGCACCAGCTGCTAATAATTCAACTGTAGTAACTTGCATACGAGTTGAACCAGAAACTGCCATATTACCAACAAATAGAGGAATTTTAACAATGTATTTACCATTGTCAATACCTTTAGCTTTGTTAGCTTCATATTCATCTAAACATTCGAATACTTTACGAGCACGGTCTAAGTGTTTTCTTAAAATGTGTTCAGGATTACAGAATAAATAGTAAGTTTTAACACCTAATTCATATCCGCGAACTGCAGAACCATTGATACTTGCAGAAAGACCACATTCTGATAATGCAACTAATACATCGCCAGGACCCATTTCAGCTTCATCAACTTGTTTTGCGCCGAAAGTCATATAGTCTTCAAAGTTTTCAACAGATCTTACTAAAGCTCTATCTCCACCAGTAGTGAATGAGCTTACTACTTCTGCCATTTCTAAGAATTCAAAACGATGAGCAGGAATTTTATCTACTAATCCTTGCCAGAAACATCTCCAAGCACCATCCATTTGAATAGCCATTCTTCCAGATGCACCTACACTTGAGAATACAACTTTTCTTCTTTCATCCATACATCTTTTGATGTCAGATACGAAAGCTTCGAATTCTGGAGTGTTGAATTGTTTGCGTGCAACATCTGCGATATATTTATCAGCAGAGAAAATTGTTTTAACACCTTTTGCAGTGTCTTTAGCAATTGTAGCACTTAAATTTTTTGTTAATGGATTAGATTGTTCAGTAGGAATAACTCCTAAGTGAAATTGTTTTTCATTTTCTAAGAAATCTTTAGTAGCTTCTTTATAGTTTGTAATTGTTTTGTAAATCACAGTATTTTCTCCTTTATTTCTTTAAAAATCGTATTTATTATATCATATTATGCACATTTTAGCAAATATTATATCTTATTTATTTATCATATTATCAATTATTTTCTTATCAGGGATTGCATCAATCACATAAGGTTTTGAAACCGCAAGTGATGATCCATAAGATGCTATATTTGCAGCTTTTATAATATCAAGATTATTTATTAAGCCATATGTAAGTAAGCCGATAAAAGTATCTCCAGCTCCTGTTGTATCTACTGTCTGTACTTTAAACGCCTTAATTTGATGTACTCCATCGTTATTTATGATTGTAGAACCATCTTCGCCTAAGGTAATAACGATTGTACATTTATACTTATTACAAACAAAATTACCATATTCAGAAATCTTAATTTCATCTGGAATTGCAAATAAAGTTTTAGCTTCATTCTCATTCACCACGACAATATCAATATTATCTAATTCTTCTTTCGATAATTTATAAATAGCAGGCGCCGCATTCAAAACAACTTTTGTATTATATTTTTTGGCTAATTCTAAACTCTTTTTAAGTACATCTAAAGATGTTTCCATTTGAATTAATAAAAATTCACTTTCTTTTATTTCCTTTTCAAACTCAATAACATCTAATTCATCTAAATCTTTGGAAACACCTTCATATACAATAACTTCATTATTACCTTCAACCGAAGTATAAATTACTCCTATTGCGGTTGAGCCTTCTTTTCTTATACCATATTTATTTACATTATGTTTTCTTAGTACTTCTTCACAAGCATCAGCACTATCATCAGTACCTACTTTAGTTAGAAAAGACACATTTACTCCCATATTTGCAAGCACAATAGCTTGGTTAAATCCTTTACCACCATATTCTTTATGAAGTTTATCAGTTAATATTGTTTCTCCAACATTAGGCAAATGATCAAGTTTAAAAAATAATGATAGACCACTAAGACCAATAACAGATACTTTCATCATATCACCTCATATACTTATTATACCATATTTTGAAATTTGAATAAAATAAAACACCTGCAAAAGCAAGTGAATAAAAAAAATGGCGCCTCTTCACGGACTCGAACCGCGGACACCATGATTAACAGTCATGTGCTCTAACCTGCTGAGCTAAAGAGGCATTTAATAGAAAGGAGCTGGCAACGTCCTATTTTTGCGGGTTACCACTATCTTCAGCGCTGAAGTGCTTAACTTCTGTGTTCGGCATGGGAACAGGTGTGTCCACTTCGCTATAGTCACCAAACTCTCTTTCAAAATTGA
>JAFQPO010000001.1 GCA_017411715.1 Bacilli bacterium
AGAAAATTGTTTATAACTCTTTTTTACTATATAATTAATAATTATTATACCTGTTTCTTAATACTAAAATAAATATCTTCTTCATAAAACATAATCAGATAAATTAACTATACTCAGATTCAAATTTTAAATCAGTAGAAAAGTCGTGTAACAGTCTTGCAAAAGTAGTTAAATCTATTTTTTTACTATCATCTCTTTTGTAAAATATATAATAATAATTTTTTGAATCTTTGTCATCAAAATTAATGTCTGTTAATTCTTTCATTTGTTTCACCAATTTAGACTGATTAAATCTAATCAATAGGTTTTTGAAAGAATCTTTAGATATATTTCTTCTAAATTGTTCACATGTAAGAATAACTAAATCTAATTTTAATCCTAATTTCTCTAAATATTCCTTAATCTTTTCAATTAATTTAATCTCATTTTTCATTGTGTTAATCTTAATCTCAAATGTTCTAGAAGAGGATTGACTCATATTTTTTTGTTCACTTATAGTTTCTTCTAGTTTTTCTTTTAAACCTAAGTAAAATTGCTCGTTAATACAACATGTTCCATATGTATTGTTTTGTAAAGATTCTTTTAAATCCTTAATAATCGACAATAAATAATCATTTTTGGGTTCCCCAAAATATGCTTTATATTCTGCTTCAGATTTCCATATCGGATGTCGTCTATTTGCTCTATTAAAGTATTCTTGAACAATTGGAAATTCATAGTAATGATTTTTAGCCAAATATAATATATCAACATCAGAAATATATCTAATATTACCAAAATTATTAACATTAATTCCCTTCTCAGTTAAAGCATCGTAACACAATAAAGACTGTTCCTCATTAGAAATTTTTGCATCTATAATTTTTATTATTTCTTGAATAAGAAAAGATTCATATTGCACAGCAGGATGAGATTGTAGCCATCTTCTCTCCATATCATGAGCATTTAGTACAGATTCCAAAACACTTAGTGACCCTTTTTTATAACACAAAGGAACATCAATATTATCCTTGTGAATTGAAACACCCTCTAATAAACGCTGGTAATCTATCGAAGAAGACAAATAACCAGACATATAACTATCTCTTATTAAATAATCCAATTTATCTACATCAATTATCGATGAATTTAATAATTCAATACATGCATTTTTTAAAATGATTATATCTATTTCTTTGTCAGTTTTTTTGGATGTTGTATATTTAAGTCCAATTATACATCTAGAAAAAAAATCATAATATTCTTTTTTTATAATGTCAGGGAATACTCTCAGTGTTAATAATGCACTCATAATTTCATGTTCTTTCCCACATACGCAATTTGACATTCTATTTAAATCAAAAGTATAATCACTGTTATCAATGATATCACGTAATTCAATACTAATCTGTTCTTTATTGTAAAAAACCTCTCCAGTATGAGAAAATGGGGAATGTCCTAAATCGTGACATAAACAAGCCAAAATAAAACTTTTCTCTAAATCATCTATAATTTTGTTATCAATATTTTCTAAAAAATCAAATGAGTTATTTTTTAAAGAATTAAAAGCGATCTTCCCTAAATGATATACACCAAGTGAATGTGTAAATCTATTATGTAAAGTTGAAGGATAAACAGCAGTATAACTAGTTTGAATAACGTTTCTTAATCTTTGAAATGATGGAGAATCTATTAGTGGTATAATATCATCATTAATTAATATATATCCATATATTGGATCTTTAATTTTTTTCATCTTTAAAATTAACCTAAAATAACTTGTAAAGTATTTTCATTTAACATTGCTAATAAAATATCGATTGGAACACGGGACAAAATATAATTTCTCAAGTGATCTGGTGTTATTTCATCTTTTAACATAATAAAATTTCCGTCAAAAGTAAAGAAGTCCGAATAATCTTCAATAAACTCCATGGTATATTGATTTGAATACAACAAAATAGTTCTAATGTTTTCATTAATTAAAATTTCTTCTACTTTTATACCATAAGCCTTTATTTCATCAATCGAAATTTGTCTTTTATTTTTTCTTTCGCATAATTCAACTAATGCATTTGCCACTAAATATTCCATTTTTATAAAAGTACACATATTGCTAATTCTCCTATTATTTTTATTTTTTTTCACATTTAAAGCATCTTCTATATTATACAATATTTACCTCCAAAAGTCAAAAGATATATTTATTATATAATATTCATTTTAAAAAAAATGTCACATTATTGGTGAAGTATATAAATTATTAATACTTGATTTAATAATAATATATTTCAAAAATTAAAATTTAATTTTTATAATTTTTTTAAATATAATCCACACTAAAGTCTTTGAAATTTGTTAACGCCATAAATAAAAGTTATATAATTCTATCCTAGAAAATAAAAAAGCAAAGAATCTTATTCAATTGTTTGTAATGAATAATTACCACATCACACATTTGAATTTTCATTTATATTTCTCTAAAATTTAGATTGTACTCAATCTTCTTTCCATATTCTAATAAGTTTATCTTTAATTATATTAGCCCAATATTTTATACAAACATTTTATATTAAATTAAAAATATTCAAATTATTAAATTTTTAATAAATAATAGATTCGAAGTTTACATCATCCACTTATTAATAATGCAGAAGCTTTCTTTAATAATATTGATTCAAATTGCGTTCCATGTATCCCAGAAGTATTGGAAAATGAAATATATAAATTGTTTTTGGCACGAGAAAATGCAACAAATAGTTTTCTTTTATACTCATCATCATATTTAAATGGTGGTTGAGTAAATACAACAAATACATTTTCTGCCTCTAACCCCTTTGACGAATGTATTGTCATTATCCTATTAGCGTCTTCTCTTTTTATATAATGGTTTACGTGAACATCTTCGCATAATTGTGTAGACAATTCAATTTTTATAGTTTCTGGTAAACTAACATCAAACATACTTAAAATTTTTATTAAATATTCAATAACATTTGACTCAAAATTTATTAATATATTATTTTTAATTTGTTCCTCTAATATAAAATTACTCAAATAAGTTCTGAAATCATCAATTCTATATGTTAATTTCGTATTCTTATTATCAAAATTATAATAAAAAAACAATATTTCTTCAATTAAATCTAAGTATTCATCTTTAAAATCTTTATCTGCAATATCTATTGGTTTAGAATAAATGACATCCACACCTTTTTTTAACAAATATTGATACCATAATGATGCATTTTGGTTAGTTTCAAACAAAATCATAAAATTACCACTTATAGAACTCAACTCTTCGGAAGTTGGGAGTATATTAAAATTTACTCGTGATTCATCTGAACCAGTGATAACATATTTATCATCCACTATTGAATTTGCAAACTCTAAAATACTTTTATGACATCTTACACTTACATTTATTTTATATTCTGTATATCCTAAATTGCATAAATTATAGAATTGTTCTGGACGTGCCCCTCTAAATTGATATATTGATTGATTTTTATCACCAATTAAAAAGCAATTCAATTGACATTCATCAGCTAAAACCTTGATTAACATGTGTTGAAACTCATTTAAATCTTGAGCCTCATCTATATAAATACTTATATATTTATTTGATAAATATTCCTTCACTTCTGGTAAATTTCTAATCAAATAAATCGCAACTAAATAGTTTGCGAAAGATATCTCATATACACCATTTAAGAAATCATTCTTCCATTTATTTAAATAATTTTTATAGGCTACTTTATCATAATATTTAGTGCCATACTTCGTTATTTCTGAAGCTAAAGATCTCATCTCAGCCATCCTAATTTTCAGTTTTTTAACGATATTTTTTCCGTTCCAATGTTTAATCAATCTGTTTTTATATGGATCAATTATTCCCATTAATACGAAAGAATCTATAGTGCCTATATATGAATGAGAAATGTCACATTTTTGCTCCAACCTTTCTTCAAGTTGTTTAGAAGCTTCTTTAGTAAATGAGCAGGCTATTATGCCTTGATTGAATTTAATATTAGATAATTCTTTTGATATTCTTTGAACTATTGTATATGTTTTTCCTGATCCTGGACCTGCAGATACAACAACTTTTTTTTCAGTTGAGTTGATAATTAGCCCTTGTTGATAATCTAATTGTTCTTTTAATCTTTGATCAATATTATTCATTCATAAACCCAACTAATATACTATTTTTATTATCTTCATTTATAGTAAGTTCAACTTTATTATCAACAATATATTTATGTAAGTTTTTTAATTTCGCTTCCTTCAAATAATTAAAATCTTCAACATTATCAGCTTGTCCGATAAATTCTAAAAAATCTTTTTCAAATCCATCATGATGACATGATAGTAATACCCCATATTCTTTAAAAAGAGAGGTTATTTCTGTCATTTTTTCTTCAATTAAAGAATTACAAGTCTCATTTTCCTCATATTTAAATAATTCTTTAGTTAATTCATTAATATTCAATATTTTACAAAGTCTTTCTTTTCCGCTTTCATCCAAACAATTTAGCACTCTAGCAATACCCGCATATCTTCTTTGCTTTGGAAAAATATCATTATCAGTTTTAATTAACACTTTTATTCCTAATTTATTTAATATCTTTTTAGCTGGTGCAAAATCAATACCATATACACTAAAAATACCCATTTTGTTTTTCACTAAATAACTTTGAAAATTTTCATCTTTGATTGATAAAGCGTTATAGAAATATTTTTCACTATCACCTTCTACTAGCAATACTTTATCATAGAAGAAAATCTCGCTTATTTCTTCATTTAGCATGAAGCCAAAAGCTTCATAGTCTTTTTCATCTATATTTAAAGTTTTACAAATAGTTTTTTTGTGTTTACCGTTATTAGTAGTGACAAATTTTAAAATTTGTCTCATTTTTCTATAATCAATAATATAAGGTGAATGAGAAGTATAAATCATTTGATCTAAATTAAATTTCGATGTTAATTTAACATAACATTTTTGTAACAACGGATATAAATGATTTTCTGGTTCTTCGATAATCAATATTTTTTCTTTATCATCATTGTAAGAAATTCTTTGTAGTAACATTGACAATGTCTTACTCTTTCCATCACCAATATTTATGCTATCTTCTGTGCTTTTGACATATGGAATAATATCTAAAGATTTATATATATTGGAAATATCAACATCACTTTTAATTTTAAATTCAACATCTTCAAATATTTCGCCAAATCCTTCTTGATCATTAATTTCATTTGATAGCCCTGTTATATAATCATCATTTTGAATAGACACATTTAATTCTTCAACACTTTTCTTTATTAAGGGATTAATCGTTTCGTTTCCATCTATACTTTTTTGTTGTCTAAGTTTAAAAAAATTTTTTTTATCTTTTTCAAAATCATAATTTGGATTTACATAAATTATATCTAAAACTTTGTCCAGTGGATTTGAAATATTTGTAGCATATTCTTTAGAATCCAATGAACCGATTGTAATACTTTCGTTGTAATGTAATGTATCTTCACTAAATTTAGCATTGAAATATACCTCTATATAATCTTCATTATTTATTTTTTCTATATAATGACTTAGGTTGTTTCTATTTGCCAAACTTATATCTTCCAACTTGATTTTTAAATAAATAAAAATATCACCTTTGTTATAATTGCTTGAATCACTTATAGTCAAAGGTATTTTTCTAATACTATAATCTAGAACTTTTCTAATGGCATAACAAAAATTAGACTTTCCTGAATCGTTTTTTCCAATTATTAAAAAATCTTTTTTTAAATTCTTTATATCTATATCTAGCCCTCTAAAATTTTTTATTGTCACCTCTTGAATAAACATTTTATCTCTCCCTTTTGTTACTTATTTAATTAATAATTAAATATTACTTTTATTTAACATTTAAAAATTTCTACGTTTTTTGATTAAGCGTAATAGAATTATACCATAATTTTATAAAAAAATATATAAAACAACATAAATTTATTTTATTATTCTATTTTAGTAAAAATAAAATTTCTAATTTATTACAATGCCTATTTTTCTAATATCATAAATAATTTTTCACTTATTTTTTGTTGATGATATAAGTTATTTTAATTAAATAACATGTATATTTAAAATTAAAAAGTAAGAAGAAATTCAAATAAAAATCTCTTCTTACTAATTTGTTTTTTATAAAGTTTTTATGTTCGACGCACTGAGGTTAAGACTAATTATGACCTTTACACTATCTTTCCACACTCTATGTCTATAGCCATCTTCAGTTATTATAAACGTAGAATATCTACATTTATGACTAAAATGACCTATTTTTATGGTGTTTTCCTCTATTTTTGGTATGTAAGTTACATACTCCTCACATGTGTCAATTCGACAAAATGCGACTTTTATGAATTCATAAAACAAAAAGGTGTTAAATGACACTTTCAGTATTCATAACCTAACATTAAAATATACTATTCTTTTTCATTTTTAATCTTCAAACTTTTATTTACATCAGAAAGACATTTTGAAGCAGTACCAACATTATGTATAAATTTTTGCATGGAATCATCATTTCTACGCAATATATTCAAATATTTATTTGTTATTTTCTTTGAAATATTATTTAATTCTGGAAATACAAAATCATCTGTAATATTTAAAATGCTTAATTCATATAAAATGATTTTCTTTAAATCTTTAGGGATCTTCAAAACAAGTGAATTCCCACCATTTAATTTACAATTCAATTCACTATAATTTAATACATAATCAGATTTTATATCTCTTATCTTTTCTTGCATATCACTCAAATATTTAATATCTTTATCATTTAAATCAATATATTGCTCGCCTTCTTCAGTAATTTCGAGTCTTGAAACTTTATAATTTGGTACTAAAAAAACTGCTGATTGATTAATTTCTCTTTGTGAAATGTACTTAGGGTGATAAATCTTTGAAGAAAATAAACCTCCATATTCTAAATCCATAAGCAAACTATGAAAATATTTATCAGATAAATTACACAAATGAACTTGTCCATCAAAAGACTCAAATGTTTCATCAAATATAAAATTATATTTTTCTTCTAATTCAACTCGATGTGACAACACATAAATTTTGGCATCTTTATTTGGACTATCAATTACTGAAAAATATAGTGCAATTAATGGATTAAAAGTAAAATCAAGCAAACGGGTTGGAAGACCATAGTGCTGCATTTTAGATAATAAATCAATAGTTGACTCATATTCACTAAACTCATTAGGAACTAATTTTTGAAAACTTTTTATCATGTGTTTCTCATATGTTAATAAATTATAAACTTTTTCTTCTTCTTTCACTCTTAGAATTGATGGAACTAGATCATAATTAAAATCTGATTCACCTCTAAAAATCAACTCTTCTTCACCCAAAAAAGCACCTCTCGCCTCACTTTTAAGCAATTTAATGATATTTAAATATTCAGTTAAAGAGCTAACTGTAAAATAAATATTTTGATTTTCAATCTGTTTTTCTAAATTATTATTCTCTAAAATTTCAACTAAAGATTTCATATACTAGCTCTCCTTTAAAAAACTTTTTTATTAATGCATAATTATTTAATTTTGCTTTTGTTACTTCATTATACCATTTTTTATTCAAATATTCAAAAATATATATTTTAAATTTATAGTTTTAAATATTAAAATAGGCATGAACAATTATAGTTCAATGCCTAATATTTTTATATCATTTTAAAATGTTTTAATGCATCAACAATCATTTCTTCTTTTTCTTTTGTACAATTAGGTTGACGTGAATTTTCACTTTTTGGCTTGTTATAGCATTCTCTTTCTATGATTCCATATTTTGTTTTTATTTGAGCAATATTTAATGAAGATACTTTAACATTGTATTTATTTAAAATATATTCTTTAATTTCTGGATATGACGCTCCTTCTGGTTCTTTTCTAGAATCCACATCTTCAACAACTTTCTTAATAAGTTTCTTCCCTTTTTCGTTATCAAAATTAAGATTTACGTTAACTTTGGAGTTATTACTTTTGTGGGACAACAAGACAACCGTTTCAACATGAGTAGTTTGAGGGAACATGTCAACCGGGGTAATTGATGATATTTCATATCCACCATTAACTAAAGTTTTTAAATCTCTTGCTAGAGTTGCGGGATCACATGATACATAGACAAGTTTTTGAATTTGTAACTCAATAATTGTCTTTAGTAAAGATAAATCACACCCTTTACGAGGTGGGTCAACAACAATCGCAGTTGGTTTAACACCTTTATCCAACCATTTTTTTAGCTGGACTTCAGCCTTATTACATTCAAAATGAATGTTTGATATATTATTTAATTTAGCATTTTCTTTAGCATTTTTAATAGCTTCTTCTACAATCTCCACCGCATAAATTTCTTTAACATCATTTGCAAGGGTAATGCCAATTGTACCAATTCCACAATAAGCATCTACTAAAATATCTTCTTTATCAAACTTACCAACTTTTTTAACTAAGTTATAAAGAACTTCTGTTTGGTCGTGATTAACTTGATAGAATGATTTTGCTCCTATTTTGAATGAGAAGCCATTTAATTTATCTACTATATAATTTTTACCAAAAACACATTTTTGTTTTTCGCCAAGAATAGTATTTGTAACTTGGGAATTAATATTTTCAATAATTGAGACAATTTTAGGATGACGTTTTACAAGTTTAGCATATAATTCATCCATGTGCGCAACATTTTCTCTAGTCATTACAAATACAACCATAATTTCTCCAGTAATTGTACTTTCTTTAACTAGCACATGTCTAATATCACCACTATTATTTAATTCATCATATCCTTTTATTCTAAATTCATTACATAAATTTCTAATAAATTTAACAATTTCAGTCATCTCATCAGATTGAATTAAACAAGTTGTAATTGGTGATACGATATGAGTGTTGCTTTTAAAAAATCCACAAACTGTTTTTCCTTTTTGTAATTGGAATGGGACTTGTACTTTATTACGATAATAATTTGGATTTTCAGCACCTCTTATTTTATTTAAAACAATATCATCAAAACCACCAATTTTGCGTAAAGTTTCTTTTAACATTGTTTTTTTAAATGATAGTTGAGCATCATAATTCATATGCATCAACTGACATCCACCACAATCATAAAAATTAGGGCAAGCTGGTTCTACACGATAATCAACTTTCTTATCATTAAAGAGTTTTAATATCTTCCCTTTTGCATAACTTGCTTTAAGTTCTGTAAGCTCAATTATTCCTGCTTCTTTTGGTAAAGCTAAGTCTACAAATACAGGAAATGCTTCTTTTAATTCTCCCTTAGGCATTAAACCTTTGATTCTAGCTACCGCATATCCATCATGTGTCATTGAGACAAATTCAGCTTTAAATTTATTTCCCACTTTAATATATGGGATTTCTTTCTTTTCTCTTACAAATTCTTCCATATTATACCTATTTACTATGTAGGGCAAGTCCACCAATTGATGTTTCTTTATATTTTTCTTGTAAATCATGCCCTGTATCTTTCATTACTTTAATTACACTATCTAATGTTACAAAATGTTCTTTTCCACTTGCTATTGCGTAATTAGCAGATGAAAAAGCAGCTACTGCTGATATCGCGTTTCTCTCAATACATGGTATTTGAACCATTCCATCAATCGGATCACAAGTCATTCCCAAATGATGTTCTAAAGCTATTTCAGCTGCATATTCAACAAGTTCAGGATCTTTTGTTTGTAAATACGCTATAGCAGCAGATGCCATACTGCAAGCTACACCAATTTCACCTTGACATCCTACTTCTGCTCCTGATATTGAAGCATTATGTTTCGCAAGATTTCCAACAATCCCTGCAACAGCCAATGCATCTATAATATCTTCATCAGGAGTATTATTTACTTGTTGATAAGTTACTAAACATCCTGGCATAACTCCACTTGAACCACATGTAGGAGCTGTAACAACAGTTTCACCACTTGCATTTTGTTCACTTACCGCTAAAGCATTAGCGTAGATTAACATGTTAAAACTATTTGTTTTGTGATAATTCTTTAGAAAATCATTACATTTACGTTTTAATTGTAATCGACCTGGTAAAACAGATGTTGCGTTTAATCCATCTTGAACGCTTTGTTTCATTTGTCTAAAGATTTCTGTTAAATAATCTTTAATATCATTATTTTCATGTTTATATACATATTCCGCAAGGGTGATATTTTCTTTTTCAATATATGCTAAAATATCAGTCATTGAGTGATGAGGATAAATAGATTTGGCTGATTTTCCACGAGGTTCACCAAATTCTTTTAAATCACCTCCACCCACACTAAAAACTAACCATTCATCAACAATTTCTCCATTATCATAAGCTTTAAAACGCATCGCATTTGAGTGATAATCAAATGTATCATCATAGTTAAATATAACTTCAACATCTTGATTACTAAAAACACGTTTTATCGCAACGTCTGTTAAGTGACCGCGACCTGTTAAAGCTAACGAACCAAACAACTCCGCAGTAACTTTACAATTAGGATTTCGTTTTTGAAATATTTTAGCTGCCTTATTAGGTCCCATCGTATGTGAACTAGATGGGCCTAAACCTATTTTATATAATTCTTTTATTGATTCCATAAAAACCTACTATTTTTTAGCAGCTTCATCTTCACTAATGATTTGTGCTACTCTCGTTGAGGCAGCTGCTGCTATTGCGCCTACGATATCGTCTAGGAATGTATTGCATTGAGGATAATTACTTTTTCCATCATGATTTAATTTAGCTACAATACCTTGTTTATTAACATCAATATCCCCAAAGTTTGTTTGACCAATTGCGCCATATAATCTCGCAATATCAAGCCCAAAAATTTCATCTATCCCAAATACACCTAAATCGGCACGCATAATATCTTGAATTGGGCCTTTAAACATTCCTTCTTCAGTTAATCTATCAATCTCTACGCCTAGTTGTAATAAATGAAAGATGTCACGTAATGAAAGTATCTTTTCTACACTCTTTACACATTCATCATAGTCAACATTTGGATTATATCTAGCTTGTTGATTATATGCAATTTTCGCGATGTCATCAACATTTACACCACGTTCTAACAATTTTTGTTTATTTAGTTGTAACATTTCGTCACGAGAATAGAATAATTTAACTTCTTTACTCATAAAAATCTCCTTATAGATATTTTTTTAAGCCACCATTAATAAAATCACTAGCTTTCATAAGTCTTTTACCGAATGGAATCACTTCATGAATATCAATTGCGGTATTATTCCCACAAGCAATTGTAAAATACTTTTTCTTAATATCAATAATTGTTCCCGGATTTTGATTAGTTGATAATTCACTTACAGTAGCTCTTGCTATTTTTAATTTATTTTCTGGTGTTTTTTCATTTCCTAAATAAATGTGTGCTAGTGGATTTGGATTTAAACCTCTAATCATATTAACAATGCTTGTAGCATCATTTGATAGATTTAATTCTTCCTCTTCCTTATTAATATTGTAAGCATAAGTTACTTGTTCTTCATCTTGTTTAAGTGGTATAATTTCACCTTTAATTAGACTAGGGATTGTTTCAATTAATAAATCTCTTCCTACTAAACTTAAACGATTAAATAAATCACCCGCTGTGTCGTTTTCCATAATTGGCTCTTTTCTCATTGCTAAAATATCTCCTGAGTCCATGCCTTTTGCCATATACATGATTGTAATACCTGTTTCTTTATCTCCATTCATAATAGCTCTTTGAATAGGTGCACCACCACGATACTTAGGTAAAAGTGATCCATGAACATTAATTGCTTTATATTTAGCGCATTCTAAAACTTTTTGGCCAATTATTTGCCCATAAGCAGCTGTAACAATTAAATCAGGCTTTTTATCTAATATAGCTTGATAGTCTTTTCTAATTTTTTCTGGTTGAAATACTTCAATTCCTAATTTTAAGGCACATTCTTTAACTGGTGAATACTTTAACTCTTGTTTACGTCCCACAAGTTTGTCAGGTTGCGTAACAACTAAGCTTACATTGTATACTTCATTTAAAGCTTCTAGAATAGGAACACTAAAATCAGGAGTTCCCATAAATACAATATTTAACATAATACCTCACTATAAATATTTTGGATATTTATCAAAAACAATAATGGCTTTACTGTCTTTATAAGCTTTATAAATCGTATGATAAATATCATTCATTTTTTTACTATGGTGTTTGATTATTAATTGAACACCTTTTTCTTGATAATTATAAGAAGGTCCTAAAATAATGACTTCTTCTTTAACTAAATTCCAAATCGCTTTTCTAATTTTATTAGCGATCATAAAGTTTTCCTCATATGATGACTTAACGATTATACGATTAACCTGATAAAACGGTTCTACTTTTAATAATTGTCTAATTTGAATTTCAGAATCAAAATATAAATTATAATCATCAATAATAAATGCTTTTAAAAGTGGTTGAGAAATATCAGATGTTTGAATAAGCATTGTACCACCTTCAGTTAAGTGGTATTTCGCATGAATTAATAATTGATAAGCATTATCATGAGCAGCAAAGTTAGATGATTTAGATACAGCATCTAAATTAACTATTCCTACTAAGCCAATATGTTCATCAATCAAACTTCTTGAATATACATCAGATGTAATGAATATACTAACATTTCCATCATTTGATGCTTCTAAATGATTATTTAATTCATCAATTGAGGCAGTATCTAAAATAACAGCAGATACATTAGGGAATTCATGTTCAATTATTTCTTTCACATTTTCCATTCCATATCCTGTATGTTTTAAAGCAGATAATCCACATTTAGGACAAACATCAATCATTTCATACTTTTTACCACAATGATTACAACGTAATAAATTCTTCTCTTTATAATAACTTAAAGAAACTTTACAATCATCACATACTAGTGTATGTGCACAATTACGGCAAACAATTGATTTACTATATGACTTATTATTTAATATTAATAATGTTGATAGTCCTTTTTTAGTAGTTTCTTTAATTTTATTTAGTAATTGTAAAGATATAACTGGATTATTATGAAAAACATCTTTTGTCATATCAATAAGTTCAATATTGATATTATTATCATCATGATATCCATCATTTAGTAATAACATATGATTTAACATGCTTTCAGAATAATCAATTAATCTTGGTGCCAAAGTATGCTTAATAAACTTCGCATGATAAAGTTCGGCTAAATATTCTAAAACATTATTCAAGTCATATCTAGGACTTTGATCATTACGATGCCCAACATTTTCAGAATCAATCATGATAATTGTTCCAATATTATCATAACTCCATAACGCTGCAACTGGTGTTGTAACTATAACATCAAAATTACCTTTTCTAATGAAATGAAAATAATCATATTCTTCTGATGGAGTAACTTTTGAATTTAGCGTCGCAACATTTAAATCAGTATCTTGAGTTATATAAGTTGAATAACGATAACTTGATAAAATATCCGGCACTACGATTAACGTTTTTAATCCTTTAGAACAATCATCAATCACAATTTTCTTAATAAACGCTCTTTCCTCAATTATTGTTTTAGGAATCCATAAAATATTTTTATTAGTATCAGCAATCTTGTTACAGTACTTATCAACTAAAGTTAAAGTATCATCATCAATACTAAAATTAGCGTTATGATAATTTAGATTACGGTTTCTGATTCTTGATATAACAACTTCTTTAGAATTCATTAATCCCATTTTAATATACTTCTTGATTTTATAGTTAGTAATACCAAATTCAGCAGTAATCTCGTCTATTTGTAAGTAATCTTCCGCATTTAATAGTAACTCTAAAGCTTCAAGATCAGCAGGACTAGTAATAAACTTCTTTTCTTCATTATATTTTCTAATATTTAATTTATATTTAGTAACAGTTTTTTCACATGATGCGACTTTCGAACCGTATGTAGTAATTAAAACCTTATTTTCAATCATCTTATTAATAATTGATTTATAATTTAACAACTCATTAGTATAAGGAATTAACTTCTTACCTTTAAACATTATCGCAAGATTTGCATCTAACATATTGTAATCTTCGACTTGCAAATATTTAGTAGTTTTTAAGCGTAAAGATTTGGGAACCATTTGATTTAATACTCTAACACGTGGTGATAAAGTATCATATTGAATGAAATCCGCAAGTTTTAAACTAGCTTCACTTATTATTGGCTCAAAATCTAAAACTTCAATAATTTCTTTTTTATTTCCTTCATATTTTGATTCCAAATATACATCATGAACATAGCCTAATATTTCTTTATTAGACTTGCCAAAATTTACTTTGACTCTAATTCCAGGAGCCATTATAGATTCGTAAATACTAGGCACTAAATATTCAAATTCATAATCTACATTACTACTTGGATTATCGACAATAACACTTACGTACATAATTAACTCCTTTCATTATTTTATATTATTATTATACCATAAATTAACAATTTTGTAAATAAAATATGTGTTTAAAAAAAGAGCAAGTAATCAAAATTACTTACTCTATTTTATAAATTCAGGCGATATTTTCGAATATCGTTATTTTTTATAACTAAATGCTTCTTGTTCAGCAGCAGCTACTACTTCAACGTCATCTACTAAACCAGTACCAGCAGGAATTAAGCCACCAATAATGATGTTTTCTTTTAATCCTTCAAGGTAGTCAATCTTACCTCTAATAGCAGCTTCTGTTAATACACGAGTTGTTTCTTGGAAGCTGGCAGCTGATAAGAATGAGTCTGCTTTTAATGATGCTCTTGTGATACCTAGGATAACAGGTTTCGCAACAGGTAGACGTTTACCTTTTTGAAGCATTTCTTTAATATTTTTATATAACTCAGGACGTGAAATAAACATACCAGGTAATAAATTAGTATCCCCACCATCAACGATTAATGCTTTTTGTAACATTTGTTTAATGATGATTTCAACGTGTTTGTCGCTGATTCCTACACCTTGTGAGCTATATACGCGTTGTACTTCACGTAAAATGTATTTGTGAACCTTATCAACATTAGATACACGTAATAATTCTTTTGGATGAATCATACCTTCAACTAATAATTGACCAGCTTCAACTTTGTCACCAACTTTTACAATTGGTTTTTTACCACTGTCTGTAATATAAGATTTATCGTTATCAGCAATTGGACTAGCAACCTTAATTGTGAAGCGGTTATCTTTTTCTTCAATAATATCAGTAATTTCACCTTTGATATCAGAAATAATACCTTTACCTTTTGGTGTACGAGCTTCAAATAATTCTTGAATACGAGGAAGACCTTGAGTGATGTCATCTCCAGCAACCCCACCACTATGGAATGTTCTCATTGTTAACTGAGTACCAGGTTCACCGATTGATTGAGCAGCAACAACCCCAACAACTTCACCTTTTTCAACAATTTCAGTAGTTGACATATCAGCACCATAACATTTAACACAAACACCATTGTGAGCATCACATGTTAATAATGTTCTAATTTCAACTTCTTTAATACCAGCTGCAACAATTTTTTCAGCTATTTCAGCAGTAATATATTCACCACGTTCAACAAGAGTTTCTTTAAGTCTTGTTTGTGGGTTCTTACGATGAATAGCTTTAGCCGCACAACGACCAACAATACGATCATATAAGCTGATTGCGACTGTACCATCAGATTTAAGTAAGTCACTAACAACCATACCTTTATCAGTACCACAATCCTCACAAGTTACTGTAATTTCTTGAGATACGTCAACTAAACGACGAGTTAAGTAACCAGATTCAGCAGTTTTTAAGGCTGTATCGGTAGAACCTTTACGCGCACCGTGAGTTGAAATAAAGAATTCAGACATTAACATACCTTCAGAGAAACATGATTTAATTGGGATTTCCATGTATTCCCCATTAGGTTTAGCCATAAGTCCACGCATACCCGCAAGCTGTGTGAAGTTAGATGAACTACCACGGGCACCAGAGTCAGCCATCATGAAAATGTCATTATTTGTTGCATTTTCTTTCATCACTTTGTCAATGATATTCTTAATTTCTTTTGTCGCATCAAGCCAAATATTAACAACTTTATCATGACGTTCTGAATCTTTCATTGTACCACGTCTGAACATTTGATTATATTTCTTAACTTTTTCATCAGCTTCTTTAATGATACGTTGTTTTTCAGTGATTTCAATAACGTCAAATGCAGATACTGTAATACCAGCAATTGTTGAATAATAGAAACCTAAGTCTTTCATCTTGTCAAGTGTCTTAGAAGTTTCCGCAAGTTTTGCTTGCTTAAATACTTCACTAATAATCATACTTAAGAATTTTTTCTTAAATGGATCATTTAATGGTAAGTTAGCAATTTTTTCACGATAATTTTCACCTTTTTCTACAAAGTAAACTTCTGGTGTACCAACTGCTAAGTTATCATGAGTTGGTTCATTTACATATGAGAAATTATCAGGGAAAATATCATTGATGATTAATTTACCATAAGTAGTGATAATATATTTTTTAGAAAGTTCTTCATTTTTAGCAACTAAACGAGCATATTCTTCAGGATTAGAATCAGCTAAACTATCATCAATTTGGATAAAACGTCGACCAATTGTATTAGCAGGAATAACGAAACGAGTATGGAAATCAATTTCTCCACGATCATATGCCATTTCTACTTCACTTGGATTTCTAAATGCACGTCCTTCTTTACGAGCAACATAGAATTTACCAACAGTTGGACATTTTTTAGCTTTAATTGCATCTTCTAAGTCTTTTAAGTCATTATAAACTTCTTCATCATTAACAACAATTTTTGTTGAAAGTGATACTTGACATTTTAGAACTGCACGTTTTAAATCAACATAACTATCGAAAGTATGTTCTAGTTGACTTCTTTCAATTGATAAATAATAGTTACCAATGATCATATCTTGAGATGGAGTAACGATTGGTTTACCATCTTTAGGAGCTAAAATATTTTTAGATGCAAGCATTAATAATCTTGCTTCTGCTTGTGCTTCTTTTGAAATTGGTACGTGAACAGGCATTTGGTCACCATCGAAGTCCGCATTAAACGCAGTTGTTACTAGAGGGTGAAGACGGATTGCTTTACCTTCAACTAGTTTTGGTTCGAATGCTTGAATAGAAAGACGGTGAAGAGTCGGAGCACGGTTAAGTAATACTGGATGTTCAACTACTACTTTTTCAAGTGCTTCCATTGCAAGTGGATCACGACGTTCAATTAATTCTTTAGCACGACGAAGACCAGCACGATCTTTCAATACTTCACCATTTGGGCCAATTTCTTTTTGACGTAAATGACTGATTACAAAATTTTTAAATAGAATTAATGCCATTTCACGTGGAATACCACATTGGTACATTTTTAAATCCGGACCAATTACGATAACACTACGACCAGAATAGTCAACACGTTTACCTAATAGGTTTTGACGGAAACGACCTTGTTTACCACGTAATAAGTCAGAAAGTGATTTTAAAGCACGGTTTTTATCCATTACTGGACGTTTATTACGACGGTTAAGTCCTGTATTATCAATTAATGCGTCAACTGATTCTTGAAGCATACGTTTTTCATTTTTAGTGATTAATTCAGGTGCATTAACTTCATATTGTTTACGTAAGCGATTGTTACGATTAATAATACGACGATATAAATCATTTAAGTCAGTAGTTGCGAAACGTCCACCATCTAGCGGTACCATTGGTCTTAGATCAGGCGGAATAACTGGAACTACGTCCATTACCATCCATTCAGGCTTGTTATCAGATTGTGCGAATGCTTCACAAATTTCTAAACGTTTGATTAATTTTTCACGGCGTTGTTTTGGAGCAGTTTTTAATTCTTCACGAATTTGCACAATTGTTTCATTAACATCAAGTCTTTGTAATAAGTATCTGATTGCCTCAGCGCCAGTTTTTACTTTAAACTTGAATGGATAACGGCGTTTATAGGCACTATTTTCTTGCTCAGTAATGATCATACCTTCGTATAATTCTTCTACATCATCATCAACTTCAGTAATGATATAAGATGCAAGATAAACAACGTCATCGACTTGCGTAGTTTTCATATCTAATAAAATACCAATTTTACTAGGAATACTTCTTAAATACCAGTTATGAACAACAGGAGCAGCTAATGCGATATACCCCATACGTTCACGACGCACTTTACTTTCAGTTAACTCAACTCCACATTTTTCACATACTTTGTGTTCACCACTTGCATTTTTGCGTGATTTGCCACAAGCACATTGATAATCTTTTGTTGGACCGAAAATAACTTCACAGAATAAACCATCGCGTTCAGGTTTTTGAGTACGATAGTTAATAGTTTCATTTTTCTTTACTTCACCTTTTAAGTCAAACTCACGTTCTAAATTACCATTTTTATCACAAATAGCAATTTTCCCTTGGCGAAGTGGATTATATTTTAATGTCTTTCCTTTTTTAAGTTCTTCTCTTAGTTCAGGATTTGACCAAGATAGAATCTCTTCAGGAGAGGCAATACCTATTTGAAGATAATCATATTTTTTATTGTATTTCAAGTTTCTCACCTCTATGCTTTTAAGCCACGATTACTTGCTTGTGCTTCCGCAAATTGTTCAACTAAGCTGTCGTTAGCAACATCTACACCATTAGTATCAACTAATTTAACACTTAAACCTAAACCTTGTAATTCTTTGATTAATACACGGAATGATTCAGGAATACCAGGTGTAGGGATAGGAGCACCATCGACGATTGCTTTACATACTTTATTACGTCCAACAATATCGTCAGATTTATAAGTCATCATTTCTTGAAGAGTATGCGCAGCACCATATGCTTCTAGCGCCCAAACTTCCATTTCCCCAAAACGTTGACCACCATTTTGAGCCTTACCTCCCATTGGTTGTTGAGTAACAAGTGTATAAGGACCTTCACTACGAGCATGTAGTTTATCATCAACCATGTGAGCTAGTTTGATCATATACATTACACCAACGGAGATTTTATTATCAAAGCGACGTCCTGTACGACCATCATATAAGTACATTTTACCATTTTCATCAACTGGAGCACGGAATAAGCGAGAATCTTTTTCCGCAAGACTTGTTTCATAATCACGAGCTTCATTCATAATTTCAACTAAGTCTGATTTCTTAACCCCATCAAATACCGGTGTAGCAACATGAACACCTAGCTTCTTAGCAGCCATACCTAAATGGATTTCAAGAACTTGCCCAATATTCATACGAGAAGGAACCCCTTGTGGATTTAACATGATATCTACTGGAGTACCATCTTCCATAAATGGCATATCTTCAATTGGTAAAATATTAGAGATAACCCCTTTGTTACCATGTCGACCAGCCATTTTGTCCCCTTCAGTAATTTTACGTTTTTGGACAATATAAACACGAACTATTTCATTTACAGCAGGTGGTAATTCTGCCCCGTTTTCACGTGTGAAATGTTCAATTTTACTTACAATACCACCACCACCGTGTGGCACTTTTAATGATGTTACACGAACATCTTTTGAATTATCAGAGAATAATGCTTGACTTAAACGTTCTTCCGGAGTAGGTTCAGTTTGTCCTTTAGGAGTAACTTTACCAACTAAAGTATCATCTTCTTTTACTTCAGCACCTAAGTAAACAATACCATCAGGGCCTAAGTTTGCGATTGACTCTTTACTTTCACCATCTAAGTCACAAGTTATTTCTTCACGACCAAGTTTTGTATCGCGAACTTCAATACTATATTCTTCAATATGAATTGATGTATAAACGTCATCTTGAACTAGACGTTCACTCATAATAACAGCATCCTCAAAGTTATAACCATTCCATGTCATGAAGGCAATTACTACGTTACGACCTAATGCAAGTTCACCTTGATCCATACTAGAACCATCAGCTAAAACATCACCAGCAGTAATTTTTTCACCTACATGAACAATTGGACGTTGGTTAACACATGTAGAATGGTTAGAACGTTCATATTTAACCATATCATATGTATGTCTTTCACCGCTATTATCACAAATAATGATCTTAGCACCATCAACATATTCAACAACACCGTCACAGTCAGCTACGATTGCGACACCTGAATCTTTTGCGGCTTTGTATTCAATACCAGTACCTACAAATGGTGCTTCAGGTTTTAATAGTGGAATTGCTTGACGTTGCATGTTGGCACCCATCAATGCACGAGTAGTATCATCGTGTTCTAGGAATGGAATACATGCAGTTGATACCGCAACAACTTGTTTTGGTGAAACGTCAATTAAGTTAACATCCATTTTACTAACTTCTTTGAACTCTCCATATTGACGAGCAAATACTTTATCATCAGAAATTTCAACTAAGCCAGTCTTTTCATCTTTTTTCATATGAACGTTAGCTTGCGCAATAATGAATTTTTCTTCTTCATCAGCTGTTAAATAGATAGGTTCTTCATCTAATACTATAGCTTTATGAACACCTTGTTCATATTCTTTAGTACCACGATTATTTGTTACTTTTAAATATGGTGTTTGGATAAAACCATAACTATTAACTTGAGCGTATGTCGCAAGTGAGTTAATTAACCCGATGTTTTGACCTTCAGGTGTTTCAACAGGACAGATACGACCATAGTGTGTTGGATGAACGTCACGAACTTCGAAACCAGCACGGTCACGTGATAACCCACCTTTACCTAGAGCTGATAAACGTCTCTTATGTGTTAATTCAGAAAGTGGATTGATTTGGTCCATAAATTGTGATAATTGGCTACTACCAAAGAATTCACGAATTGTTGAACTAAGTGGTCTAATATTAACTAAGTTTTGAGGTACGACAGTACGTGAATCAACTGAAGTTGACATTCTATCACGAACATTCTTTTCTAGTTTTACTAAACCAAAACGGAATTCTTCTTGTAATAATTCACCAATTAAGCGAAGACGACGATTACCTAAGTGGTCGATATCATCGATTTGTCCAACGCCATCATGAACATTAATATAATAAGAAATAGATGCAATAATATCAGATAAAACGATGTGATTACGTTTTTCTCTTTGGTCATTACCAATGATTTTAACAGTCATACCTGTTGGTAATACAACATCTAACATTTCAAGAGTTACACTATTACCTTCAAGCATTAAATCGTATTCTTTTGTTACGCGTAAGAAATCACGATTTTCTTCTAATACACTAACTGTATTACGACGAGGGTCATTGTGGTACTGAATTAAAGTATCCTTTTCTAGAATAACTTCACCAGTTTCAGGATTAACGAAATCTTCTTTTAATTTGCAGCCGATTGCTCTTTGGATAACGTCTAATTTACGATTTACCTTAAAACGACCTACATTTGCAAGATTATAACGTCTTACATCGAATAATCTACTCGCAATGAATTTTCTAGCCGCATCAGCAGAAGTTTTTTCACCTTGGCGTAAGCGCTCATATAATTTTTGGATCGCATCATCTTCACCAAATGAATCATCTTTTGCTAAAGTATTACGCATATTTTCAGAATCACCGAATAATTCAATGATTTCAGATTGACGTTTAATACCTAATGCACGAATAAATGTAGTTAAAGGTATTTTTTTAGAACGGTCTACTTTTGCATACCAAATATTGCGTGAACCAAGTTCGAACTCAATCCAAGCCCCACGTGTAGGTATGATTTGCCCACTATAATTGTAACGACCAGATTTTTTATTCTTTTCTTTAGAGAAGAATACACCAGCAGAACGAATAATTTGCGTAACAACAACACGTTCAGAACCATTAATAATAAAAGTTGCCCATGGAGTCATTACAGGGAATTCACCCATGAATACTTTATCATCTTTGATTTCACCAGTTTCTTTGTTTACTAAACGCACGTTAGCTTTTAAAGCACGTGAGTAATTTACATTATGCATCTTTGCTTCTGGGATTGTGTATTTAGGTTCGTCAAATTCATAATCTAAGAAATATAATTCAAATTTTTCTCCATCTGAGTGATCTTTAATTGGAGAGATTTCTTGGAATAATTCTTTAATCCCTTCTTTTAAGAACCAATCAAATGATTTTGTTTGAATTTCGATAAGATTAGGTAATTCAACATTTGTTAGTACGCGGGCATAATTTCTACGTACTCTTTTCTTCCCATATTGGATATTTTTCCAGCTCAAAATAATCCACCTCACTAAATTATATATTTTTGAAGCAATGATACCCGATTGTATCATATTAACTTATAATACCATATTTTGAAGCATTTGTCAAGGAATTTTTCCTATTTTTTTATATTTTTTTCACAAAATGCAAAAAAACTCCCTAAAACTAGGGAGTACCTTACTTTTAAAAGATAAATTAATAATCAACTTTTTCCTATTCTTTAATAGCCATTACAACACTAAATCCGCCATCTTTAGCTAAAATTTCACAATTTCCATATTTCTCAATCAGTGATTTCTTAGCACTTTCTAACCCATGTTTTTTATTTATTACCAAAAGAATTTTTCCTCCTTTTTCAAGGTATTTAAACCCTTCTAAGAAGATTTTATGCACTACTTCTTTACCAGCTCTAATCGGCGGGTTAGATACAATCATATCATATTTTTTAGTGATTTTTTGATAACAATCACTTTCAAATGCGGATGCATTTTTAATATTATTTTCCATAATATTCTCATTTGTTAAATCAATTGCTCTTAAATTTACATCTACCATATCTACTAAAGCACTTGGATTATCAGATGCTAAACTAATACCAATTACACCACATCCACACCCAACATCTAAAATTGTTTTAATATTTTTAGTGACATTGATATTTTTAAGTAATAAAATTGTTGCTTGATCAATTGAATTTTTGGAAAAAATTCCAGAATCTGTTTTAATTTTTAACAAATGATTATAATAATAGTGATTTAATATTTTAATATCTGACTTTAAATTAGGATTATTTTCAAAATATTGATTACTCATATTCTACCTTCTTTTTTAAAAAAAGACCTAAACATTCATTTAGGTCTATTTTGCTTTTATTGAATAAATGTATTAAATTTAATTATTTAATTTCAACTTCAGCGCCAGCTTCAACAAGTTTTGCTTTAAGTTGTTCAGCTTCTTCTGGTGAAACTTTTTCTTTAACTGGGCTTGGTGCGCTGTCAACTAATTTCTTAGCATCTGCTAAACCTAAACCTAATAATTCTTTAACTAGTTTGATAACTGCAAGTTTACCTTGACCAGGGTGTTTTAAGATAACACTAACTTCGCTTGGAGCAGCTTCTTCAGCAGCAGCTGGAGCAGCACCTGCTACAGCAACTGGAGCAGCAGCAGTTACACCGAATTCTTCTTCGATAGCCTTTACTAGTTCACTTAATTCTAATACACTCATTTCTTTAATAGCAGCTAAAAAATCTGCAGTATTAATTTTTGCCATTTCGTTTGTTCCTCCTATGTTTAACTTTTAATTATTCTTTTTCTGAGACTGCTTTTAATGCGCAAGCCAAATTACGGATTGGAGCTTGCATAACACTTAATAACATTGAAATCATACCAGCTTTGTTTGGTAATGCTGATAATTGTTTAAGTTGTTTAGCATCAGTATAAGATCCGTCTACGATACCATTTTTAACTTGTAATTTGTCATGTTCTTTTGCGAAAGCATATAATACTTTAGCACCAGTTACTTCATCTTGTGAGAATACTGCTGCACATGGACCTACAAAGTTATTTTCTGGTATGTCATAACCAGCTTTTTTGCTAGCACGGTCTAGAATGTTATTTTTAATAACTTTCATTTCACAGTTTTCAGCATGTAGCTTAACTCTTAATTCAGTGATTTCAGCTACGGTTAATCCTAGGTAATCAACGAATATAGTTGAACCAGCGTTAAGCATTTTTTCTTGAACTAATTCAACTTGTTGTTCTTTTTTAGCGATAGTCGCTACATTCATTGTTTTCACCTCCAAAAAATTTTAGGATTTCCTCGGTAGGAAATTAAGCTAGGTACTCTAGCACCTACTGTCTACGGGCAATGACTTATATACGATATACTATTTTAAATTTATTTTTTATTTTATATAATTAATTATGCATCCATTGAGTCAGCGGCTACTTTAATGCCAGGGCCCATTGATGCGCATACTGAAATGTTTGCCATGTAAACACCTTTAATAGTTGCAGGTTTTACACGTAATAATTGTTTGTATACAGTTTGAATGTTTTCAGCAAGTTTGTTGTTTTCGAAAGAAACTTTACCAACTGGAACTAAGATGTTACCAGTTTTGTCTGTACGATATTCAACTTTACCAGCTTTAAATTCTTTAACAGTTTTTTCAACATCCATTGTTACTGTACCAGTTTTAGGGTTTGGCATTAATCCTTTAGGACCTAATACACGTCCAAGTTTACCAAGTTCACCCATCATATCAGGTGTAGCAATAACAACGTCAAATTCGAACCAACCGCTCTTGATTTTTTCAAGATATTCAGTATCACCAGCGTAATCAGCACCAGCATCAAGTGCAGCTTTAGCTTTTTCACTCTTTGCCACTACTAAAACTCTTACAGTACGACCAGTACCATGAGGTAATGATACAGTACCACGAAGATTTTGTTCTGCTTTACGTGGGTCAATGTTTAATCTAAAAGCAGCTTCAACTGTTGCGTCAAATTTTGCGAAGCTAGTTTTTTTAACTAATTCTACAGCTTCAGTAATACTGTATCTTTTTTGACGATCAACAAGTTTTAACGCTTCTTGATATTTTTTTCCTCTTTTTGCCATTTTATTTTTCCTCCTAAATGTGGTATAACGATTTTAAATCTTCCACTTTTTAGTGGGATTGAGATACTCAATCCACTTAGTCGCAGATTATCCTTCTACAACTATTCCCATATTTCTTGCAGTACCTTCTACAATGCGAGCTGCTGCTTCAACATCGTAAGCGTTAAGGTCAGGCATTTTAATTTTCGCAATTTCTAATAATTGCGCTTTGGTAATAGTGCCTACTTTGGTCTTTTTAGAATTTGAAGATCCTGCTTTAACATTTGCATACTTCTTTAATAAGTCAGATGCTGGTGGAGTTTTTGTAATGAAAGTAAATGTACGGTCTTCATAAACAGTAATTACTACAGGGATAATACTTCCAGCCATATCTTTTGTACGATCATTAAATTGTACACAGAATTGTTGAATGTTAACTTGAGCTTGCCCTAGAACAGGTCCAATTGGTGGAGCCGGGTTAGCTTTACCAGCTGGTACTTGTAACTTAACAATCTTTTTAACTTGTTTAGCTGCCACGAGACACACCTCCTCTTTTTGTCCGTGTGTGGTTATTGAACAATTGTTCTCCCACAAATCTTTTTTTTGTTTTTTGTATAGTATATTTTGTGCCGTCAATGCACGCGTTTATTATTATACTATATTATTTGTAAAATGTCAAGCAATTAATATTTTATTTTACTATTAATAAAAAAGAGTAATTTCAATTTGAAATTACTCTAAAAATACGCGCAATTATTATCGATCTTTTACGATTTCTGCATCTATTTCCATTTTATATAAATGATAAAACATCTTAACATTTTCAAGGTAATCAGGTTTAAGTTCCCATTCAGTATCAAATTTCAAAATTAGTTCGCTTCTTGTTGAATACCCAAAATTACTAGCAGTAGTTTGTCTTTTATATATTATAGAAATATATGTTATGAAACCCGCAAAGAATGAAACAATCGGTATAATAACTTCTAATTTTAAGAAAATCTTCATTACTGAACCTATTGCACCACTTATTAGCACTCTAACATCAGGAGGTAAAACTAGCATCATTAACACAATTACGCCTGCCACAATACCAGGTAGAATTTTTGATATAAGTTGAGATAGTTTATCATTTCTACGCAGTAGCAATTCATAAATATTTTTGCGGATATTCCATATATCAGCATAGCATTCATATCCACCTTCACCTTTTGTTACTCTTACTTTTTTTCTTCTTAAATATTGAATAGTATAAGCTACTTTTTCCAACTCTTCATCAGAGAATTCTCTAGAACCAATTATTTCTGCACCAAACGGAGCCCATAATAGTTTAGAAACCTTTTGTGATTGGGCCGCAATTGGCGAACCAATTATTGTTAATTGTAATAAAAATACATAAACTTCGTAAATAAACGCTAATAATGCGCCACCAAAAACAAGCCACAAAATATTTAATACTGGATGCTTTTTAAAATGCAAAATAACACGTTTATTAACCGGATTAAAAACAAGTGGTAATGATTTAAATAAAATAATACCCGAAGGAATTCCAACAATCGAAATAAATTCAATTATTCCACATATCGCAACATAAATAAAATTAAATAATCCTCCAAAGATTATCCATAAAATACCAAACACTTGCGTACCAAATTTGCCTAAAGCATCTCTTCTTTTCATTCTTGCTTCCAATTTTCGAACTATTTTTTCTTCACTTTCAGTCAATAATTGGGTTGAATAAAAAAGCCCATCACCAGGAGCAGTAATTTGTACATTTTCTTTATCAACAGTTGCAATTTCAATTTTTTCGCCACATTCATTGCAAAACTTACTGGCATCATTAATTTCTACACCGCAATTAGGACATTTCATAATATCATTCTCCTTTAATACTACATTTACTTGACACTATTATACCATTAAATGCACAATAATACAAATTTATACTTCTTTTATTAAAAATAAAATGCTCACTGTAGTGAGCATTTACTATTCATTTTCGTGTTTTAATAATTTTGCTTCTTCAAAATGTATTTCTGTAGGAGTAGGACGTCCAAAGAAGTCAACTAACACTGTTAGCATTTGTTCTTCTTCATTAACAGAGTCAACATTTCCAACTTGTCCAGCGAATGTGCCAGATAAAACTTGAATTTCATCACCCACCGCAAATTGACAATTAGGTTCAACTGAAACGCCACAACTTCTTAAAATAGGTAGCACTTCATCCATTGGTAGTGGCACTGGTTTAGCCCCTCCTCCACTAGATCCTAAGAATCCTGTAACCATTGGAGTGTTACGAACTACGAACCATGACTCATCAGTAACAATCATATCTACAAAAATATATCCAGGAAATTGTTTTTCGACTATTTCTTTCAATTCACCATTTTTCTTTTTTTCATAGCGAACAGTTTCAGGAATTAAAACTCTGAAGATATAGTCTTCCATATTCATTGATTTAATACGACGTTCTAAGTTATTTTTAGCAGCATTTTCACATCCTGAGTATGATTGAATTACATACCAGGCACGTTCATTTTCATAATCAAACATTATTTAGTAGGGTTAATCCATTCTTTAACGTTAGAAATGAATAACTTTTGTAATACGTAATCGCATAAAACGAAGAATGCAGCCATAATTAAAATAAATACAATAACACGTAATAAATTAATGAAAAGTTCAGCGCGTTTATACCCTTTAACATGTTTAATTTCAGCAATTGATGGGCGATAGAATGGCCATGCAACTAAAATTAAAGATACAATTCCTAATGAAATTAAAACCCAAGCAAATTGAACTTGATATTCACCAATGATTGGGAAAGATTCATCAATTTGTAAAACATTTTTAACAAGTAATGCACCTAATACTATTGCGAATAAAGCAAGAACTAATAAAATGAAGTTTTCATATTTATATTCTTTTGATAGTAATTGAAGTGCACGATGTTGTTTACTATCACCTGAATAAACAACTTCTTTTTGTTCTGGACCATCAATTAATTGAGTTCCAAATAAAAGGTATAACACTTTTTTTCCATTTTTTTCTTTTAACTCTGACATCCTTTTGTCCTCCTATTTAGTTTCTTTATGTGTCGTATGTTTATTACATTTTGGACAATATTTTTTAACCACCACTCTTGTAGTAGTATTAAGTTTATTTTTTTCAGTAATATAATTGCGTGAGAAGCATTCCTCACATACTAATATAACTTTTTCTCTCATACTGCCACCTGCTCATATTATTTTACCAAAAAAGATTCTCTTTGTCAAATCATATAGTTTTATTTATTGATTTCTTTAGCCTTTTTAATCTTTTCCTTGACTCTAGATACGGTATTATAGACTTGTTTTGGCTCCAAATTCAAGCTTTTGCAGATAAACTCAACACTTTTACGTTCAATTATTCGCATTGTATAAATTATCATTTCTTGATTAGATAGTTTACCTATCACAAGACTTAAATCTAGTTCAGCTTCTTGAGTTATAATAGACGCTTCTTCTTCTAAAGCCAGTCTTTTGACTTCTCTTTTGGCAATTGTGTTAGATTTTCTAATTAAACTAATAAATCTTCTTTCAAGCACCAATTCAAAGTACTTATTAAAAGTTTTATCTTTCGTAAAATCATATGTAGATGCGGCTTTAATTAAAGCAATTTGACCTTCTTGAAGAAAATCAACATTCTTATATTCACTACTTTTAAATTGAATCGATTTTTTTTGAATTAAGTAATGATATTTTTGATAAAGAATTTTACTTGCTTCCTCTGATCCTTGTCGCATCAAAAAGATTAATTCATTATCATTAATTTTAAACAATTCACTTTTTTTCATTCTATTTCTTATTTCTTAAAGCCTCATACATAATAATTGATGCACTGACTGATGCATTTAAAGAATTAACATGTCCAACCATTGGTATTTTGACAAGTACATCGCACGTTTCTTTAACAAGCCTTGAAATTCCTTTACCTTCAGATCCAACAACAATACAATTTTTACCAGAATAATTATATTCACGATAATCAATCGCACCATCAGCCTCAAGGCCTACAATCCAGTATCCATGTTTTTTTAACTCTTCAAGACATCTTACAAGATTAACAACTTGGCATACATCTACATATTCAATCGCACCAGTTGATACTTTCGCAACTGTACTATTTAATGAAACACTACGATTCTTACCAATAATAACTCCATCAACCCCTGTAGCATCAGCACATCTTAAGACTGCCCCTAAATTATGTGGATCTTCCAAAGAATCGAGCATTACTAAAGTAGATGATTCATTATATTCAGTTTTTTCAAGCAAATCAGCTAATTCAATATATTGATAATCTTCAACAAACGCTACAATTCCTTGTGATGATGGCCCATATTGCTTAATGAATTTTTCCTTATTTATTAGTGAAAAAGTAATTTTTTTAGCCTTACATAAATCACTAATTTCCTTATTTTCAGAAAAAGACACAACACTTGTCACACTATTATTATTTTTTAGAGCTTCTCGAACGGGATTTTTTCCATATATTATCATATTAATTTTCCTCAATTATTTTAATAGAGTAGTTAATAATTTCATCTATTCTTTCTAGTTTATTTTGGAGATACAAATATCCAAGTAAAGCTTCATAACCGGTTGCGGCTTGATAATCACTTAATAAAACATTTTTTCGATGGAATCCACTAACACTATTTCTTCCTCTTTTATAAATGTTAGTTTCTTCTTCTGTCAAATTAGGCAAAAGCTCTTTCATAATTTTGCTTTGCCCTTTCGCACTAACATACAGCAAAGCATGCTTATTAAGTTCTTTCGTTTTAGTAACACCTTTATTAATTAAATGAAGTCTAATTCGAAGTTCATAATAAGCATCACCAATATATGCCAAATCAGCCCCATTTAACAAGTCATAATTATTTTTATCTATCATTACATTTTAATTCCTAATTCTTGAATTTGTTGTCTTAGTAAGTCAGCTTTTTCAAAATCTTTATTATTTCTTGCATTTTGCCACGCTAAAACCACTTCTTTTTCTTCAGATGATAATGGTTTAACATCAGGAACTAATCCTAAAATATCAAGCATTGTTTTAAGCGTATTAAATGCGGAAGCTATTTTTTCATTATCTTTTTCTTTTGATCTAAGTAATACATTAATATCTTTAATGTGTTGATATAACACAGTCATAGCATTAGGGGTAGAAAAATCATTAACAAGTTCAGCTACAAAGTTATCTAAAATATCCATTGTACCTTTATTAAACGCATCATTTAATTCTAAATAGCGATACACAGATAAATATGCTCTGTCAATTTTTTGCCATTCAGTAGCTACTTGATTAATTAATTCGGTTGTGAAATTAATAGATTGGCGGTAATGGTTACTAATGATTAATAATCTAGCAATCATTCCTCCATATTCATTAATTAAATCTTTTGTCCAAATAACATTTCCTAAAGATTTACTCATCTTTTGACCACTAAAATCAATTCTTGCGTTATGGATCCAATAATTGGCAATCGTATTATTGTTTGTAGCAAGTGATTGAGCTATTTCATTTTCATGATGAGGAAACTTTAAATCATTGCCTGCACCATGAATATCAATTGATCCTTTGAAAATATCATCAATCATAACACAACACTCTGTATGCCATCCTGGTCGACCTAGTCCAAATGGGCTTTCCCATTTAGGGCCTAAATCATCAGTTAATTTCCAGAGTACGAAGTCAAGTGGATCTTCTTTTGAAGATTCAACCTCAATTCTTGCGCCACTTTCTAAATCATCTAGTTTTTGATTGCTAAGAATTCCATATTCTTTAATTTTACGGACTCTAAAGTATACATTATCTCCTGATACATATGCATAACCTTTTTCAATCAAATGACCGATATAATCAATAATTTGATCCATCGTATCGGTAACACGCGGGCGATATGTTGGTTCTAAGCATCCTAAATCTGACCACACTTTTTCAAAAGCTTCTATATATCTAGTAGAAATCGTAGTTGCATCAACGCCTTCTTCAATTGCTTTTTTAATTATCTTATCATCAATATCCGTATAGTTAGTCGCATAAGTAACTTTATATCCTAAATATTTAAATAATCGATAAACTAAGTCAAAGAAAACAACCGGTCTAGCATTCCCAATATGACAATGATTATAAACTGTTGGTCCACATACATACATTGACACTTCTTTTTCTTTTAAAGGAACAAATTTTTCAAGTTTATTTGTTAAAGAATTATATACTTTAATTTCCATATTAATCACCTATATAAGTTATTGAATAATTTTAAATAAAATAAGACCACATTATGTGGTCTTATAAACAAATCTAGCGTTATTAAATATCCAAAACACCAAAATACTAACGTTTTGAGAATTGTGGTGCACGACGAGCTTTGCGTAGACCGTATTTTTTACGTTCAGTAGCACGAGGGTCGCGAGTTAGAAGTCCAGCCTTTTTAAGTGGGCTACGGAAATCTGGGTTAACAAGTAATAAAGCACGGCTAATACCTAAACGGATTGCACCAGCTTGACCTGAAATACCCCCACCGCAAACATTTACATAGATATCGTATTGTGTACTAGTATTAGTAATGTTTAATGGTTGTAGAACGTCTAAACGAGTTGCTCCTGAAGGAATATATTCAACAAAGTTACGTCCATTTACTTCAAATTTACCAGTTCCTGGAACCATACGTACACGTGCAACTGATGATTTACGACGACCTGTAGCTTGATATTGAGCTTTTTCCATTATCGTATTCCTCCTTATTTAACAGTTGGTAATGCTTCAGGTTTTTGAGCAGCATGTGGATGTTCGTTACCTGTATAAACATATAAACGACGATACATGTTATCTCCTAATACACCTTTAGGAAGCATTCCTTTTACAGCTAATTCAACGATTTTTTGTGGTTGTTTTTCTAACATTTCATTAGCAGTTCTAGTTTTTAAACCACCAGCATAACCTGAATGTCTGTAATACATTTTGTCTTCAAATTTTTTGCCTGTTAAAGCAACTTTTTCAGCATTAATTACGATAACATAGTCACCACCATCAACATGAGGTGTGAATGTTGGTTTATGTTTTCCTCTTAATACTGTAGCGATTTCTACTGCCACACGTCCTAATACTTTATCTGTAGCATCAACTACGTACCATTTACGTTCGACAGATTGTTGTTTTTGCATATAAGTTGAGCGCATTTTAAATCCTCCATATAATAATATAATTATTTGATCGTTGAAAGAGATTAAGCGACCTCTAGACGATCAATAGAGGGCTTTGTGGGTTTGTTTTAAAATGTATCGTATGTATTATACACTAATTGTATCTATTTGTCAAATCATTAACCATATTTTTTATATAAATCAAAAACAACTTACAAGTAGGATTTTAATATGTTTTTTTTCAAAAAACCATACCTAGGTTCTATATAACAGTTATCCTAATATAAACTACGTAATTAGGGTTATACTTATAAACCCCTTTAACAGTTAAACTTCCCACATATCTTCCTGTAATAGTTCCATATTTACTAACCGTTGCAATACCTTCATCCGTATCAAATTCTTGATAAGATGTCCACGAAAAATCTTGAATACTTGATGTTGGTGAATCATTTCCTAAACAAATTAGTCTAGTATATCCTGTGTGTATAGTAACTACCGGAGATTCGCCTACATTGATAACACTCCCTTTGCCACTTGTAACTTCTGTACCAGACACAGTTCCACCAGTTCTAATATCCATCCCATATTTCAAATAAACAGTATTCATTTCACCATAGTCACCTACAACTATAGTAATTTCACCATAAATAGCAGGATAATCTTTATAAATAGCTTTTATCGTTGTAGTTCCTGCACTAACCGCAGTTATTGTACCATAAGAACTAATTTCTGCTACATTAGGGTCAGTCGAATACCAATCATATTTCAATCTAGAAGAAGTATCAGGTGCATCAGTTCCCAAATAACATATTCTTGTATAACCGACAGTCATATCAGTACCATTATATTGGCCTCCGTTTATTCTTACTTCACTGCCACACCCAGCAGAATCATTCGGGTCAGTAATTATAGTAAAATTATTAACTATTAAGCGTTCGATGTTGAATTCAATTTCACCTTCACCATATGAATTTAGATAGCCAAAATGCAATACTGTATTTGAGTCAGTACTAAATACACTTGATATACGCGAAGTCAAGGCATTAATATCTTTTAAAACTATTATATCAAATCCATTTGGCGACTCATCATTTTCTTTTGTCACTACTAAAGTTACTTTAGAAGTTAACGATAAATCATGTTCTAATACAATTTCATAAAGTCCCCTAGTAGGTATTATCAAAGATTCTATCAAATCTCCTCTATTTATTTCTAACATTTTTGTATAATCATCTTCTTCATTTAATGATTCAACTGCATCTATTTTATCTAAAGTTAAAAATAACGAAGTTAAAGTTCCGCTATTAGAATTAATTTTATTTACATTTATTTCTATAAAATACGTTACATTACCTGGGTAATAGAAAGTAATGTTAGATGCTCCATAAATATTTGAAGCATAATAATCTATATCTAAATTGGCAATTTTTTCAATTACAGTATCATAATATTTTATGCTTACAGCATTCTTCGGTATAACTTCATAAGCATCTAATTCCAAATTATAGAAGCCACCTATTTCAGAGTAAAAAATGTATTCATTAAAACCATTATGCAAATGTTCAAATGCATCTGTTCTTGTTGATAATTGTAAACTTACAGCACTTGAACTTGCTGCTCTAACATGAGTCGTAATACTAGATGCAGTTTGAGAATTATTTGTAACTTCTATCGTATACCAGCCAGATTCTAATGATGTATTTTGAATTATCGATTCTTCATTAGCAGCTTTCACAATAGGCCCAAAAACAATTTCTTTTTCTGAATTATAAATCGCAAAAGTAACTTCTGCAAGTGAGCTAATTGTAATATAATAAACATTTAAGCAGCCAATATTCAAATTGTAAGTAATTGTTTGCATTTTAGAAACTATTTCAGTATCATAAGAAACTTTTTGATGGCAATTAAGGTTAAGAATAGTAACACTTTCCATTTCATTTTCTTCTGCACCATTAAATCCACCATTACTTCCATTAACACTAGTTCCAGGAATACCAGCGCCACCTTTTTCTCCATAACTATGGTCAAAATTACACGCTTGTTGTCCTAATCCTGCGTAACCAGCATCACCATTAATAGCATCACCGCCATTACCACCTGTTCCTCCTGTTAGAACCATTTCGGATAACTTAGGATTTAAAGTTGATAAAACATAAACAGCATAGCCACCATGGCCACCATTTCCTGCATGAACTATTACTTCACCATCTTCTTCAATACTATCAGCACCATGATTGCCATTTCCTCCTGTAATAGCAATAAAGCTTCCATCAAGTACCAACCTATTAGCAAGTATTCCGCACATTCCATCAGCAACATTTTCAAATTGTGTTGGGGATCCTTGTCCGCCAACTATTGAATTTGTTCCATTACAATTAATTATTAAAGTATATTCCCCAACATTTGCAGTGATACCATTTTTATTAGTTGGCGCTACAAAGTTTACGTTTTTCAAATTTATAACCAAGTCAGCATTTCTATTTTCTATTTCAATTGACATATTATAAATTTTAGTAGCATCTGAACTTATAAAAGTAACCATTGTGGCAGTGTTTTTAATTGTAAATAGCATTTCATTTGTCTGCAAACCATCCAAGTTTATTATTTTTACATCCTCAGATATATCAATAGTTCCGCCAACAAACGTACAATTATATTCAGTTCCAATCCAACTACCGCTTAAATTCAAATGACCTGTTGTGCCTTTATAAATAGTAGAAACTTCTTCATTACCATTCATCCAGCCACTAAACCTATATCCAAAGTTTGTAGGAAGCGGCAACTTAATTATGTCTTCAATTGTGTATTGAGTTATATCTGTATCTACATATGGTATACCATCAATTGAGTAAGTAATGGTATACACAATAGCTTCATAATGGGCATATAGTATTATTTCTGTATCAACAGTAGGCCAGTTAGTAATTATCCCATCTGAGCTAGTATACTGAATACCACCGCCATTAGGCATACTATACCACCCTACAAAAGCATATCCATCTAATGCAGGCGCCTCTAATACTACATTTTCACCATATTCAACATTTTCTGTACTACTTTCTAACATTCCTTCTAATGTTATTTTAACGTTAAGTCCTTTAAATATCGGATACATATTGATTTCATCTTCATAAATGTCAAAAAGTGAACCATTTTGATAGATTTTTCCTTCTCCTGTAGAATCCATGCTCCATCCAACAAAACACATTCCTGAATCTGCCGTGTAAAATTCATAAAGCTCTTCAAGGGTTTTGTAGTATTCAATTTGCTGTGTTCTAAAAAATTCACCATTCGAATAATAAAAATTAACTTTAACAACTTTAGATTTTATTATTCCTAAATAATCATGATACATAGCATCCTGTTCATAAGTGTTTACATAATACTTCGGAACATAAATGTTTTCAACAAACATTGGGAAACTATTCTCATTAATGATTGGTGGTGTAGTTTTTAAAATATAAACATCTTTTACATTAACAGCAAGAGAAAAAGCATTATCAGCAATTTTAGTTACGCTTGATGGAACATAAACTTCTTCTAAATATTCACTGGTTACCGCAAATTCCCCAATATATTCAATGTTATCAGGAATATAAAACGAATTATCACTATTTGTACTTTCATACTTCACGAAAGCTTTCCCTAATATAATTATCGGTGATGAATTATCGTCATACCACTTAGTACCAATGAATGATGTTTTATCAGCGCGAATCACATTATCATAATTTACAATATCATCAAGATTGGCACAATTACTGAATGCATTTTTTCCGATGTTAATAACATTATTAAAATCTATCAATTCAATATTACTGTTCCCATAAAATGCATTATTTTCAACTGTTGTAGTCTCATCAGGAAATTCATAAACAGAAGCATCGCCGAAATAGTAATATATTTTTGACTTATTTATATTATATAACCCATCATCATAAATAGTATATAAATTAGATACTCCATTTATTATAATATTAGATAAACTACATTCAAAAAACGCATCAGTGCTAATTGTACTAATAGAAGGTGGAAGTACAATACTTTTTAAATTAACGCATGCTTTGAAAGCTGCATCTCTAATTGTTGTTATCGATGGTGAAAAAATTATGTTGCTCAAGTTACAACAATTTGCAAATAAACCTGTGTCAATAGTACTTATTCCACTAGGTAAAACAATATCGGTTAATGAAGTACAACCAGAAAATGCAAATTTTCCGATTGTCACTATACTATTAGGAAGATTTATTTCTTTTAAGTTAATACAACCAGAAAACGCATAATCACCAATTGATGTTATGTTTGATCCTTCTTCAAAAGTGACTTTTTCTAAATTAGAACATCCCAAAAATGCATTATCATCTATCTCCACAATCTCCTTTGGTATTATAACTTCAGTAATTTCATCTAAATTTGAAAAAGCACCTCGCCCAATTTTTCTAACAGTTTTACCATCAATAACACTCGGGACATCAACAATAGGTAAATTGGATGCATTAATATACTCAATAATAGCGGTCTCAGAATTTGACATTACGTCTTTTACAAAAACACTATGTTCCAATAGCCCCTTTTTTAACACTCTTATTATATAATTTATAATATCATCATCTCTAGATTCTAAATTATGTAGGATAGGAACATTATATTCAGCAGTAGCATCCAAATTACTATTTTCACAGTCGAATAATTTTACTTCTCTTATAAATCCCACATACTCTGCATAATTTATTATACCAGGAACTGTCGGTAAATTGTCTGCTCTACCTAGTTGTGATGACAAATTAACAAAACCATCATTTTTCCAAACTGTTTGTCCTGTTACAGTATCATATTCGATATCAGACAATAGTCTTTCAACCACTTCTTCAATCTCCTCATATGTTGTTGTCATCTCACTACCATAAAATTCATAAAGTTTATCAGTAACTCCACCAACTAAACTAGTTTTCAAAGAGGGAAAAGAATCAGTAAGAGTCCAAACACTACCGAATGCATTTATTAACATACCATACAACACTTTATCTTTCACTTTATCAACGATAGTTGTCTTTTCATCAGCCAATATATCGTGAAATAACGTTAGCGTTGAATAACCTCCTAAAGCATAAACATTAATTGAATCATATAATGTATTATAGTTTTCATTCCATCTATTCATATACCCACGATATATAGCAGGATCAACGATATCTTTTTGACCATCACTAGAACCATCAGTTAATAATTTGCAAATCAAATCCAATTCAGCACTAATCGATCCACAATATGGTGTAGCTATGCTGAATAGATTTGCTACTAAGTCAGGATGATCTAATGCATACTGTAAATTTGTTAATCCTCCTCTACTATGGCCAATTAAATTGAGACGAGGGAGTTCATTTTTATCATCTCTATACAATTTTACTAGTGAACTAATTACGTAATTAAATTCGATATATGCAATATAATTTTTAGAATTAACAGTATGTCCATTAAAAATAATAATAGAATGTTTTGAAAAGTCTAAATCAGCAATATTTATTGGAGTGGATAAATCATATGGAACACCATCTGTACCATTATATATAGATTGTTCTACTTGAGCGGTAATATCATAAATATCATATTTTAATGTTTTTAATTTATCAATAGTCGTAATATCTATTTCATCATAACTATTCACATTTTTACCGGGAATATAATTCGATCCATCATCAGTATAAGTATTAATAAATAGTACATTACTATTTTGAATTTGAAAGAGTTTAGTAATTATGGAACTTTCATAATATCCTAATGTCTTTTCATCGTCATTTTTCCCGTCATTATTTTCGTCATCATTTGAGATTTTACCATCGTTATCATTATCATCAATTCTGCCCCATTGATAGGCTTGAGCTCCTAGTCCGGGTGTTAAAATAGTAAATTGAGAGATTTCGCTTATTTCACAATCATTTATTTGATTAGATAAATTGTATTCTATTAAATACTTGGTTTCTCCATTTATCTGTTCTATTAAATTATTGGTATTAGAAAAATATTTACAATTATAATTATTTGTATACGAGTAAAAATTTTGATCAACCGCACTACCAACTATTGATTCCATATCATTATTTTCATCACCGTAAACTTTTAAACCTTGAGAATATATAGCTATAACTACAATCAGTATAGATACGGTCATAAAAAAACGCATGATTTTGCTTAAATTTTTAATTCTATTTTTTCTCATAATCATACACCAAATTCTTCAAGTGGTACAACTGATGTAACTTGTGCATATAGTCTAGTTTCTTTATATAAATACTTCCCTTCTTCGTCATACATTTTTTTAGGAACAATGTCTTTTTCAAAATCCCATTTATTTATACATTCAGGTTCTTTGTACCACCCATCCACTATCGCACAATATTTCTTTTGATGGGTTGGATTGAAAAAAGCACCACTCAAACAAAGAACAGGCAATTGGGGAATATTTTTAATCTTTTCGCCATCTACATCGTCTAAAAAATATAATATTGACGAACTTTCAACCTTTTTGCCTCCAATGGAAATTATTGTTGAAGAACTTTCAAACTTTTGACCATCACTATAATATGTAAATGGATTAATGTAATAAGACACATTTGCTATCGCATCTTTACTCCCATCTTCTCTTTCAACTATTTCATATGAATTAATACCATCAATGTTAGGATAATATTGCGTACCTTTAAAGTTTTCATAGTGAAGGTACAAATCTGAACCACTGGCACTAAAAAGCCTTTCTAAATTTGGCATTTTTGGATGTACACCAATACTTAAACCATATTTATCATTAACAAGGATAAGATTTGGAACGTATAAGTCCCTTAATTGCGTTGATTCCAATTTTACCCAATATCCAAAAGGTCGTAAAGTCGATTGATAATATTTTCCATCTTTTGAAACTCTATAATATTGAATGATTATTGTATCTTTTGTTTGACCTTCTTCCGAAAATCTAACAATATCCCCTGAATTATCAGTATAATAAACAACATCTCCTTCGCTTATTACATAGTCAAAAGTATAGCTACCTGCCTGCCCACATCCTACAACAAACAAACTAAAAAAAATTAAAATTAAGATTACAAATTTCTTTTTCATAAAATCTATTCCTTTCCTTTTTAATATTATATCAAACATATTTTATTATGTCAATATTGCAAAAACCAAACGTTAATGCTTCTAAAAACCGATTTTGACGTTTTTTTGATATTTTTATCATTTTCGGTCCGTTGGTGGAACGAAAAGGACATTTTTTCCCATTTTTTACCATTTTCGATATTTTTTTATTTTTTTGAAAATTTCCTATAGCTTAAGTAATACACAATAGTTTTATACACTCAAATAGACCCTTACTTGAATATTATCTTATCATTATAATATTAAAGAGAAGTAATGATATACATTACTTCTCTTTTGTTCATCATTTAACTATATATTAAGATATTTTTAAACAATTGTTCTTTTCTTATAGTTACCGTGTAATATATTGACTCCAGAAATAACCATAAATGCACCTGGATCATTTTTTCTAATAGCAGAAACATAGTCATCCACTTCATATGAAGATACTAAAATTTCTAAACTTTTTTTAGATTGTAGAGTGTATCCACCTTTAACATCATAAATTGTCATACCATGATGGAATGTATTTAAAAGTAGTGAACGAAGTTCTTCTGCGTGATCTGTAATAATCTCTATTTTAACAATACGATAGATTGTGTAGAAATGATCGACTGCTAGTGAGTATACAACTAAACGAACTATTGTATATAAAGCTGATTCAAGTTCAAAGAAAGCAGAACAAATAATAATGATAATGTCAACTGTAAAACTTACTTTGACAAATGAAATATTCTTTTTCATAAGCAATGAATTAGATATAATATCCATACCACCAGTTGAACCACCAGCTTTTAAGCACATTGATGCTCCGATTGCTGCAATACCGCCACCTAATACCGCAAGAAGTAATCTACCGCCAGAATTATTAAATGAAATTGTAATAGTAGTGTCAATTCCATTTAAAAGTGCATCTGAGTTAATATATTTAGTTAAATCTAAAGTAGCCTCACTTGAAATAATTGTTGTTAGCGGTTGAAAGCCAATTTCTTCTAAGATAAATAGGGCGATTGTTTGTGTAACTACACTAACAAGCGATAATACCGCAAACTTTTTACTTACACCTTTCCAACCTATTAGAAATAGAGGAAGATTGATTAAGCCTACTAAAAGACCTAAATTATATGTTTTACCAGTAAATAAGCCAACAATTTTAGCAATTAACTGCGAAGTACCTGTTACGCCACCCGCAAAGAAATTACCAAGATTGTAAAACCACATTACTGCGAAGCAGTAAATTAAGCTTCCTAAGATTACCAAAAATAGTGCTTTTAAAGTTTTTTTATCAAAAAAATCATTTGTTTTCTCAACGAATTCTTCCCCCCATAAAGTGTGGGAAAGTTTCTTTTTGAAAGAGTTTTGATTAGTATCTTTAGATTCCATTTGATTGCCTCAAGTTTAAAATATATATATTAGTGAATACTTGTACCTTCACTCAATGTTTTAACTTCTAATAATTCTAAATCTTTATCATCTTTTGCACAAAGAAGCATACCATAAGATTCAACACCTCTAATTTTTGCTTCTTTCAAATTAGTTACTACAACAACTTTTTTGCCAACCATATCTTCAGGACTATAATATTTAGCAATACCAGATACGATTTGACGAACATTTTCGCCTATCTTAACTTGTGAAACAAGTAATTTATCGGCGTTAGGATGTTTTTGACATGATAATACTAAACCAACTTTTAATTCAACTTTATCAAAATCTTCAATTGAAATATAATTTACAACTTCTTCTTGGACAGCTGGTTTATTTAAATTTTCAAAATATTCAAGTTCTTCTTTTAAATCACATCTTTTAAATAAAGGAGTAATAGAACTTGCAACATTGTTTTTATATTCATAACCAAAAGTAAGGTCAGTTAATAATGAAGTTTCCACAAGACCCAGTGCTTCATTAATTTTAGGTGTTGTTTCAACTAAGAATGGATAAACCATGGTTGATGCGAAACGTAGAGTTTCAGCCAAATGATACATTACAGAACGAAGTTCAGCATGTTTAGATTCGTCTTTAGCTAAAATCCAAGGAGTAGTTTCATCAATATACTTATTAGCACGACCAATCATTTCCCAAATATTACTACAAGCATTTTGTAATTCAAATTTTTCCATGTTCGCAATATAAGCTTTTAATGATTCATTCATTACTCTTTCTAAGTCATCACAATAAGGTGTTTTAACTTTTTCTCCAACAAGTGATCCACCAAAGTATTTATTAATCATCGAAATACTTCTGCTTAATAAGTTACCTAAGTCATTTGCTAAATCATTATTATAACGTTCAACAAATCTTTCATAACTAAAAATACCATCATTACCAAGTGGTAATTCTTTTGCTAAATAATAACGAACTGGGTCAAGTCCATAACGATTAACCATATCCATTGGATATACCGCATTACCGCGAGATTTACTCATTTTACCATCTCTAGCAAGCAACCATCCATGAACAATTAATTTAAAGTTTACAGGTACTTCCAGTGCCATTAATAGAATTGGCCAGTATACCGCATGGAATCTTAAAATATCTTTACCAACTACATGATAAACTTTACTATCATTTAACCAATATTTTTGATATAATTCATCATTATCACTTTCATATCCTAAGGCAGTTAAATAATTCATTAAAGCATCAATCCATACATAGATAACGTGTCTTGGGTTAGATTTAACTTCAACACCCCATTTGAATGATGTACGGCTAACGCATAAATCTTCTAAACCACCTTTAATAAATGAAACGACTTCATTTTTTCTAGTTTCTGGTTGAATAAAATCAGGGTTTGCTTCAATAAAATCTAATAATCTTTGTTCATATTTACTTAAACGCAAGAAATAACTTTCTTCAGAAACAACTCTTGTTGGTTTGCCACAATCAGGGCAAGTCCCACCTTCACCTAGTTGAGTTTTAGTAAAGAAAGACTCACATGAAACACAGTAATCCCCTTCATAAGACCCTAAATAGATGTCTCCTTTTTCAAGAAGTTTTTCAAAGATTTTTTGAACAATAACTGTGTGTCTTGTTTCTGATGTTTGAATAAAGTCATCATAAGATATTTGTAAGTTATGCCAAAGTTCTTTAGTGTTTTTAGCAATTTGATTTACATAATCAAGTGGAGCAAAGCCTGCTTTTTTAGCCGCTTCTTCTATTTTTTGGCCATGTTCGTCCATACCAGTTAGATAGAATGTGTCACGATTCATTAATCTTTGGAATCTTGCGAATGAACAACATGCAATTGTAGTATAGCAATTACCAAGTTGAACATTCCCACTTGCATAATATATTGGAGTTGTAATATAACATTTTTCTTTCATACTATTTGCCTCTTTAGTATTTTTTAAGTATTTCTAAGACGATTGCAGATGCATTTTGTGATGCACGCCCCGCAAAATTATAATAATCAAAAGTTTGATTGTGATTACCTATCACATCAGAGATTGCTCTTATCGATAAAGCAGGTACATTTAATGTTTGTGCACATTGCATTACTGAAGCGGTTTCCATATCAACAGCTAAAGGGATGATATCTTTAAAGTTTTCTTCAACAATTAAATCTAGTTCTTCTTTATTTGATGCAAATTTATCAGCAGTAGTAATAGGACCAAAATATAATTTTTGCCCGCATTCTTTCAAAATATTAACTGCTAACTCATCTGATACGAAAGGGAACTCATTTTCAGGCATCTCGCCAATTCTTTTAGCTCCATCCGCTCTTAAATCAAAATCATAATAATAAGATGATGTTGCAACAACCACATCTAACGGATTTAATTCTTTATAATATCCTCCAGCAATACCAGTGGAAATAACTAAATCCGGTTTAAAATGTTCAATGATTAGAGTTGTTGTTAAACTAGCAGCAACTTTGCCAATGCCACATTTAACAGCAACAACTAACCTTTCTCCATATTTTCCTACAAAGAACGATTTATTCATAATAACTTGACATTTAGGTTTTGATAATAAATCAAGTATAGCTTCAAGTTCTACATCAAGGGCACATAAAATCCCAATTACTTTTGTTTTCATTATTTTTTAATTTCTCTTGAACTAACTTGGTGAATTTTAACATAGAATTCTTCACCATTTTCAGTTTTTACATAAACTTTGTCACCAGCGTGATGGTTAACAATCGCAAGTCCTAATGGAGATTCATTAGAAATTAATTGACGTAATGGGTCAGCCTCTAATGTACCAACAATTTTATAGATTTGAATTGGTTCATCTTCATCTTCTAAATCTAAGAATTCAATTTTAACCCATTTACCTAAGTTATTAGTTTCATCACCGATTAATTCATAGTTCTTTAGGATTTTTTCAATTTGTGAAATACGATTTTGAATTTTAGCTTGATCATCACGTGCTGCATCATAGTCAGCATTTTCTGATAAGTCACCTTGTGAACGAGCATCTTGGATTGCTTTGATATTTAAATCACGGTCAATCTTGAGCTGTTCATACTCATCTTTTATCGCTTTTAAACCTTCTTCAGTTAAAGTATATTTTTTATTCATAATAACACCTCTATTTTTCTAAACTATTATACCAAATATTTGTTAAATTGTAAATGAAATAACAAATTTATTCTTTTAATTTTTTAATCTTACCATATCATGCTTTGATAATTTAAAAGGCACATAGATTTCTAATAATTGTAATGGATGACGTGCCGCATCTAATTCTATTTTATCATCATGTGATATGATTTTATCAATTTGATAAGTTGTATTAGCTAAATTTGGGCCAAAGAACTCTAAAGTTGCTCCAGGCGTAAAATAATTTCTTTGTTCAATTAAAGCTATTTTTGTTTCTTCATTATAATCCATAACATACCCAACATATTCTTTAGTTGGTATTTCTGAACGATTATCATACAAATGTCCACACACGCCAGGTAGTCCATTATAAAAACCAATATAAGTCTGACGATTTTCAGCTTTTTTTATTTCTTGTTTAAATTCATCAAGTTTTGCCTCTGTAATCTTGCCATTTTTTAAATAACAGTCGATTACCATTCGATAGGCTCTAACAACTGTTGCTAGATAATAACTAGACTTCATTCTTCCTTCTATTTTAAATGATTCAATCCCTAGATCTATTAAATAAGGAATATAATCAATTGCCATTAAATCTTTTGAACCCATATTATAAAATTTTTCTAAATCCGACCCATCATTTAAAGTATAATTCCAACGACAAGAATGAGCACATCCGCCACGATTAGCATCACGTAAAGTCATGTGATTACTTAATACACAACGGCCTGAATAACTAACACACATTCCCCCATGGATAAACACTTCAAGTGGCATCTTTGTCTTAGATTTGATGAGTTTCATTTCTTCAAGCGTCACTTCTCTAGCTAAAACAACACGTTTAGCTCCCAGTGAAGCATAATAATTAATGGTATTAACATTAGTGATTGATGTTTGAGTAGAAATGTGGATTTCAATATTAGGTACTAGTTCTCTTGCTTTCTCTATTATATAAGGACTAGACACGATAATCGCATCAACACCACAATCATTTAAATCAAGTAAATATTCTTCAAGTCCATCAAAATCAGAATCATGAGGAATAATATTCATTGTAACATAAACGCGTTTATTTAAAGATTTTGCGAAAGCACAAAGTTCTCTAATATGTTCTATTTCAAAATTAGATGCTCTGGCTCTTAAACTAAACTTTTTACCACCTACGTATACCGCATCTGCACCATAACGTAAAGCAATAAAAGCTTTTTCTAAATTTCCAGCTGGGGCTAATAATTCATATTTCATATTAGTCATCCCCCTTTAAAAGAATCGTTTTATTATCTAAAGCACCTCTTACAAGCTTAACATCTATTAAACTCTCATCGCTTCTAACATAAGCATTAATAACGCTAACCAACTCACTAGGAGTTAAAAATAGCCCCGAAATAAGCCCAAATTCAAACTTTTGGAGTCTATTTACATAATTAATCGAACTATAAAAGCCCTCTAAATAAATGCTAGTTCCTAATTTAGTTTCTTTAATTGGTAAATAATCTTCACGCAATTCTTCTTTTAAAAGATACTTTTTATCACTATCATACATCCACAAGCGATATTCATAATAATTAGTTAGTAACTTACGTCTAGAATGAAAAATACTCATTTGTCCAAACAAATAACAAATACTATTCATACTAGCCATTTGTTCAAGTTCATCAATACTAACCTCAGGTGATGCTAAAACAATATCATGTTTTTTCTTTAAAACCTCTAAATCATATTTACTAGTTACATAAGTAGTAGGAGTATAAACTTTCAATAAAGATGTATTTTCTAAAGCCATATAGAAAAATAAATCAGTATACATGATACCATCAACTAAAGTATTCAACACTTCAGAAATTCTTTGATTAATAAGAGAAACATCATTTTCATGCACTATTCTTCTAGCATTAACCCATACTTCTTTGCCTGCTTGATGAACTTTATCACATAATGAAACTAATTCATCAAACTCTACAATCATCCCACTGTCATATGCTAAATCAACATATCCAACAACAACTACATCGATATTATCTAAACATTCATCCAAAATCTCTAAACTATTAATATCAACTATTAACTTCATTTATACCTCTTCTAACTGATATTGAAATCCCATCACCAATTGGCACAAATGTCGTAATATAATCATTATGATTAGATAAAAACTTATTATACTCATCAATCTTTCTAACCATATTACGGACGTTTTTAGACTGTTCCTCAGGGTTTTCCATACAGCCATGAAAATATAGATTATCAGTAATAATCATTCCATCATTCTTTAAAAAAGGGCTAAATTTATTAAAAAACTTAATGTTTTGAGCTTTCGCGGCATCGATAAAAATTAAATCATAAGAAGCCTCAACCGGTAATTCAACCTCTAATGCATCTTGTTTAATTAAGTTGATACGACCAAACCCATATCTAGCAAAGTTACTAGTAGCTACCTTAATCATCTCTTCATTTCGTTCAATTGTATCAACAAACACATTTGGACATACACTAATAAAATGTAAACTAGAATAACCAATTGCACAACCAACTTCTAAAATACGATACTCTTTTTTATTAGAAGCTTCTTTTAAAATTAACATTTCAATTAATTCTAAAGACTCTTTCATAATAATTGGTACATTAAATTCCTTAGCATACTGATAGATTTCTGGATATTTTTCTAACTTGTTGTAATTGTTTAGATAGTTTTGCATAATCCACCTCAATCACTTATTATACTATATTTTATGCTTTTTAGCAACTTAATTGAAAAAATATAAAAAAGAGGAAACATATCAATAAGATACGCCTCCCAATAATTAAAGTACCGTTGTTATTTTTAATTGTTTATAATAGTATTGTACCGAATCCCTTTACACACCCCTTCACATTATGCGTTTGAAATTTCTTCTAAAACTTCAATTTTTTCGGTTATATCGTAATTATTATTATCCCAAATATAATTTTGCGCTTGGTTATAGTCATAAATACCTTCAGAAGTATCATCACTAAATGCATATAATGTTTCTCCATCTGCTGTACTTATTGTTCTAATGCGAGTACGATAATTGCAGACAGTGCAAACATAATATAATTCTTCTTGTACATATTCATGTTCACCATAAATCTTTTCACCACAATAATTGCAGTCTTGATAATGTCCATTTAGTCCAAAATGATATGCTCCTCCGACAAAGTGAGTATACATTCTATAGTAGTCACAATGTTGACATTTAAAGAAGTCTGATGATGATGAACAACCAACATACTCCATTGTTGAAGAAGTATAAGTATGTTGAGCACTTGTACAACTTGCTCTTTTCGTAATAGCTGTAAGATTATTTGGTCCATATGTACCATCTGCATTTTGAGCTACATCAATTCGTCCATTACAAAGATAGCATTCTAATACAGTCAAATCACCCTTTGTACCTTCAACGCGCCATTTATGGTCATTTTCAGTATGAAGTCCTCTTGTTATTGCGGCACCCATAAAATCATAGAAGCCAATAAATGTTTGATATTCAGTATATTCACCATATGTTGCATAGCCCATGATTTTATCACTATGTTCCCAATCATAATCGGCATCTCCATGTTCAACATCATCGATATCTAAAAGTCCTAGAACATGACCAAATTCATGAGCACCAACTCTTTCAAGTGCTACATTGTATTCACTCGGATCATCATAATCTTTCATTTGACCTAACACAGGCATCATTAAATACATCCAAAATTTTTCTGCATGGGCATGATATTCTTCTATTACTGTTCTTGTCATTGGTATGTCCATAATACCAGCAACCATTGTACAACATTCTTGATCAGGTAAAATTAATAAATTATAATCATCATATGATCCCTCTGCGAAGTTAATTAATCTCGATTTAACTGGTTCACCATTAACAATTTTACCAATATGAATGTCTCCCCATTTTTTCATACTTCTGACAACTGCATTTTTAAGTGTCGCCACCTCTGCTTCTGTATAATATGAATTAGTCCAAAACCATTTAGAATTATTTGTCTCATTTCCAAAAGCATATTTAATTGTACTTCCATCGAAATGAATACATGAATCATCATCAGTCATCAAATAGTACCAAGCTCCTGTAGCTGTTTCTGGATCTTCATAATAAACATCAAGCAAAGCTGGATGAGCTTCTACTTTATTAATATTAATGCATGCTAAAGCCACCATTGTAAAAATAACAATCAGTAATAATTTATTTAAACAACTTGCAACTTGGCACTTCAAATTTGATTGTTCAACAATCCCATTAATCCATTATAATCAAAAGTGATTTTAGTTGCGTCTAAACCATCTAGATTATATTGAATAGTTTCTAATACTAATGAATCTAATTGTTCATAGTAGTTACCAAATTGCTTATTTTTAGTTTTTGTTAAGAAGTTTATGATTAATTCTTTTCCCCCGTTTTGTTGTGATATCTCATAATAAGTAAATTTTGAATTAGAAATAGTTAAAATTTCATTTAAAGAATCTATTCCCCCAAATAGATTATTAACCAGAATTTTTCCATTTGTTGTGAATATGCATGTCTTACCTAAAAACTCTTCGAAGAAGTTACCCGCTTCTTCGTTTTCTATATTCACATCATAATAATACTTTGTTTTGATGTTGTACATTTCCCCTGTATTTAGATTGCTTACTATTTCACAATCGATAATGTCAAAACAACCAATTAAATACATATTACCCGCTTTTATATTATATTTACTATTTCTATCCACTTTTTTAAAAGTTGTATGTTCTAGATAATAATTATACCCCTCACTATCATTATTATCAATTATAAAAGAGAGATTACTTTTAAATAGTTTTAAAATTTCTTCATATTTAGAGTTTGGTATGTCTCTCTGAATTTTATCATACAACTCTTGATCAATATAAATTAATTCATAATAAGGATTATAGTTTTCGCTAAATTTAACTTCATAGTGTTGTTTTTTTCCTGAGATAAAATCGCCTAAGTACAGTGATTTGACCTTTCCCTCTGAACTTAGTTTACTTCTTTCATTGGTTATGAATGATTGTATCGACATTTCATATTCACCTATTGAAGGCGCCACGGCATCTATATTTTTTAATTCCCCTTCTACCAGTTCATTCATAGTGTACACTTTTGCTTGCATCCCCGCCAAGCAAAGTGTAATAAATGATAAGAATAAGATTGTTGTAAGAAATTTAACTTTTTGAATATTTATTCGATATTTAATAATTGTTTTTTTATAATATCGAATAAATGCTTTAAAGTCGCGAAAATCCTTTATGAGTACTTTTTCTGATTTATCACGATCCATAAACTCCTCCTATAACAAAGATTTTATGAAGCTTTTTCAGATGAGTCTATGTTAAGTACTTTCAATAATTGTTCCATTGATTTGTTATAAATGTATCTAACTTTATTTTCGTCAAGATTTAGTATTTCCGCAATATCAACAAAATCTACATCATTATAAATCTTACTGATCATTATGAATTGCGCAACGCCATTGAAATTCGCAATAATTACTTCTAATAAGTCATCTATATTTGTTAACACTTCCATTTTTCTGCAGAAATGACAGTTGTAGAGCTCATCAAAATTATCTAAAGAATTCATAATTTTTGCATGTTTTGCTTTAAGCGAAAACTCATCTTTAAGTTTATCCTCAACAGTAAACTTAGCTACATTAAACATCCATGTAATAAAATCAAAATCACTTGAATATTCATAATCTAATACTTTATAGTATAGTTTTAAGAATACTTCCATAGTCAAATCCAAACTTAGTCTCACATCATTAATGTAATTTTTTACATAATGATATACTAAAACAAAATGGCTTGAAAGAAACTCTGCGAAGACCTTTTCGTCTTCTTTTTGTAAATCAATTATAATCTGTTTATAATTTTTAATACCATTCATCTACATTCCCTCCCCCGAATTGATCTACCTGAGAGGGGTTAACTATTAATAATATATCACAAAACTAATTTTTTATAAACTAATTGCATATTTTTTAATAGCGTTAAATGACAAATTTGTCTTTATTAATCAACTTTTTTAGTTTTAAATGGTGGCTTATATATTGTGTTGATTAGTAAAAAACGCAATTTGTGCATTTTACCCCTCTCACTTACTTATAACACCAAAAAATACCAATTTTACACATATTTTTTAAAATTTTTAAAAAAAATTTAAAAACTCGCATAATTTAATATGCGAGTAACCTATTTAGATATCTTTTCTACATTAAAATAGTAGTCAATAATGGTCTTACGTTTAACAATTCCTATATAAACTCCTCTATCATCAACAATGGGAATAAAGTTTTGTTCTAGTGATAACTTAATTACTTCTTCCATTGGTGTATTTACAGATAAAGGCTTATAAGGACGATATCTTTCAACACTACTAATTCTAACACTTTCAGCCATTTGAATATTAAAATTGCATGTGTTTTTAATAAATCTTAGAATGTCACCTTCTGAAATAGTTGAAACAAATTCACCTTTTTCATTAATTAATGGAACAATACTAAATTTATGAACATCAAATTTTTCTAATATTTGTCTAATTGTTGCGTCATCTTCAAAGTAGAAAGTATTAAATTTAGGGGTTAAAAAACTCAGTAGACTTGTCATTTATTTTCCTCATTTCATTTTTTTCTATATTCTATCATATTTTGATATTTTATACAATAGTTGAAACTGAAAAATATATGAAATTTAATAAAAGTGCTCTCATTTATAGTGAGAGCACTTCTTTATTATACCATTTTAGATAAATATCTATCAATAAGTACGATAATTTCATCCCAAGTAATATAACCTTTACCTACTGAAACTTTGAAAAATGCAGCAGGGAAAGCCATATAAACTTCATAAGGTACATGTTCAGCAAAATCTTCATATGTATATAAACCATATTTTTCAATATCTTGCTTCATCAATTCTTCATCAATTTTCATATTTTCGTCAAATTCAAAAATATTAAACAAGCCTTCAATACCACCAGGCATTGATAATAAGCCTTCTGTGAAGTAATTTAAGTGATATACAGTTACTGGGCTATATGCACAAGTATATTCTGTAGTTATAAATGCATTAACTAATGTAACTGATTGTAATGATTCGTTAACAAATTGATGGCCAAGATAATCATTAAAATTATTCGCGTCTATATAAACGTACTTATTAAGTGCTAAATCATAGAAACCATGTTCATAAATAACCTTAACAATTGTACCATCGGAGAATTCTAAATTGACAACTTCATAATCAGTCCAATTTTCTGAATCAATAAATATTATATTAGCTGCTTCTAATTGACCAGTTTCATGATTAAATACCAATAACATATCATCAGTAGTAAGTTCTTCTACTTTCTTCTTAGTTCCATCAGCTAAAGTAATTAGTGTACCTGCAGCAACACATCCACCACTACTTGTATTTTGAGTCCACTGTGCATAAAGTGTAACACTACCATTTTGATATTGTGTTAAGAAATCATCAGTAAGTTTTTCAATTTTTGTACCACCTGTTGCAGCTGTATACCATCCATTAAATGTATAACCCTCTCTAGTAACTGTTGGCATTGCATAACCACCACTAACTGTACTTGGATAAACATAGTCATTATAATTTTTTGTATCTGTGACAACTTGATTAGCATCGAAGAAACCACTTTGAGGATCAAATGTTACTCTAACTGAAATAATATCAGGTAATTTTTCCCATTTAGCATATAGTGTTGTTGTATTATATACAACTGCTCCTAATGCTTGGTTTCCATCTGTGCCATCAGGATCAAAATACCAGCCAACAAACTCATAGCCATCTTGTGTTACTACAGTTGTTGTAAGGTCACTAGATACTATTGTATGACCGTTTACACCAATTGTAAAGTTAGAACCATCAGCTATTGATAACGGTGTTCCACCATTAGCATCATATTTTAAATGACCATTAGCTGCATACCAGCCATTATCTAATGAATAATATGTTCCACTGTAAATATTTTCAATTCTAGTATCATTTTCAGTCTTAACGCGACCTTTTGCAACTTCAACAATCTTATGTCTTTCAACATAGAATTGCTTAACATCACCTAATGCACCTAAAAGTAATTGAGTCATTACAGATGCAGAACTAGCACTACCACTATCGCCTTCACTAGATGTAATTGTTAATACAGCACTATCAGAAATAATTAATTGTGCATTATCACTTATTGGGGTGATTAATCCACCGAATGTACCAGTAATATTAACTTTACCCGCAACATCTATGCGTGCTGCTGGATATCCAGCTGGATATTTTCTACTTGCAAACACAACATCATCGTCAAACTTAGTATACAAACTAATTTGTCCAGAAATATTTAATGTAGAAGTTTCGCCAACTTTAACTGTAGCACCAGGATATAATTTAACTTTCTGATCCATCGTAAATGTTCCATCATAAAGTTCAACTTGATAACGATAAGATACACCAAATAATACAGTTTTAGTATCTACTGTTTGGCCCATTACTGACATAGTCATACTACCTAAATTAGCATTACCATAAATCTTCAATGTTGTAATACCTTTACTTGTTGTATATCCAAACACTTCCGGTGTATATTTTGATTCAATATAAGAGTCACTAGATGTTAAATTAATAACAGAGCTTGATGAACCTACCATACTTGTTGTAGTTGTATTATGTTTATCTTGTGCATATAAATCACAATAGCCAATTAAATTAGCTCCATAATGTATCTTAAATATAGTTTGAATATTAGGTAAGTCATATTCACTAAATGGTGTAATTTTTCCACCAACATAAGTAACAGATGTATTAGTACCACCACAAAAGTCATACACTACAAACGGAATTGAAATAGTACCACTTGTATGATCAACTAAACTTCCATTATTAAGTGAAGTCTCTTTAATATAACCTGTACAATGAACAGTACCCGTAACATTCATTGTTGAATTAGCACCCATTAAAATTTGTGCATATCCACCTACTGTACCGCCAGCAACATATTGATAAGCAGGTCCTGCTAAACCACCAATTTGTAATGTACCAATTACATCAATTGTGACATCATCTGCAACAGTTATGCTAGTTTTTAAATTAGCTGCAACTCTAGCTGCGGTTTGATCAGAAAATTCTGAAGGTCCAGCTGTATCAGTACCTGTTATTTCTTCTCCAACATATGGTAGTTTTAAAGTAACACCACTTGGAATTACTAAATCACTAGTGATTGTAGTAGTTAAATAAGGGATCTTAGTGCCATTACTATGTGTAAATCCACCGGCTATTACAATGTATACATCACCTGAAGTAGGGTTTTCAAAAGCATCATTGATTGTAACGTATAATGTACCATCGCTTTGTTTATATACAGCCGCAACACTTAATTCACCAGCAACATATTCAATACTATAATTAGTTGATGTTAATCCTGTTGGAGTAACTGAGTAATATCCTGGTTGAGACGTTTGTGTAGCTGAAGTTGTATAACTTAGTGTTTGACCACTAAATACAGTATCAGCTGTTTCACCATTAACAAATCCAGTGTATGTAGCAGTAAAGCTATTAGGTTCACCATATTTTCTAATTGTATTTGCTGCAGTAACTGTTAATGGAGCTGGTAAAATTGTAAGTTCAGCTGTCATATCAGCAATTGAATTATAATTATCAGCATCTCCTGCGAATGTTGCAGTAATAGTATGAGTACCTGCATTAGTTGCATTTGTATAAGTAGCTGTTACACCGGCAGGTAAGTTAGTAGCTGTTAATGATTGTGGTAGGCCTGTATATGTCGTAGAATTATCATCAAATACTACACTACTCATATCATAAGTAGCTTTTCCAATAGTTAATGTACCATTAGTTATAGTTGCATCATAGTTAGTATTATCAAGAGTAATAATAATTTCATATGTACCAACATTTGTAGGTTTAACAGTACTTTGAGGATAAGTTGCTGCATTGAAGTATTGACATTTGATGTCTGGAAGTACTTGTTCAGTAATATCCACGCCATTTTCAGAAATCGCCGTAATTACCGGTGTGAAATCTTCTCCATAAACTACTGATTTATCTTCTACCGTAATAGTAACAACTGACTTACGAACAATCAATTCTTTACTATATTCAGCCAACACAATATCGCCATTTTTAATTGTGCATGTAACAGTCTTACTGCCAACTTCTGTCAAACCATTATTTGTCCATATAACCTCAATATAACTAGGAACCTCAGAAATAATTTCTGCGAAATGTTCAGTTCCATCATAAATATATTCTAATTTAAATTCAATTGCACTTACATCAAATGGTGGAGCATCTACTATTAATGTTGCTACATTAGATTCTGTAACCGCATAGTTAAGAGCTTCAATTCCATTATTTTCAGCTAATTTAACAGTGTAAGTACCAGGACTAATTGGTAAATCTGTACCAACAGATACCCCATTTTTGAAGAATTCAAATGTGATATTTTCAGTATTAAGAACTGATTCAGTATCGCCATTAATAAATCCTGTATATGTAACCACAAATCCAGTAAATACATCACCAGAAGTATAATCAGCATTAGAAATTGTAGCAGATAATCCTTTTGGATTAATCTTGATTGTATTAGTATTACATACGATTTCATAATTATCTGCAGAATAGCTTGATGTAAATACTAAATTATATTCGCCCGCATTAACCATATCAAGCGTTTCAGGAACGACTTTAATTTCTGGCGTAATTATAACATTGTCAATAGTATCATCGCCAACAAATCCGGAATATGTATAACCTAATGACGAAGTATTAATAACATCACCATAAGTGTATTCATAATGATTTGGAGTCAATGTTAAAATAGCTTTTGCTACAGTTAATGTTGCATTACTATATGAAACTTCATAGTTTGTAAGAGTTCCAACATTTGTTATTGTAATTTGATATTCACCAACATTTGAATATTGTTCTGCTGTTGTTGTAGCTTTTAATATTAATCCCAATGTTGTTTCATTGTCAGTACCTTTAAAGCCTGTTGCTGTAACTGGGAATGTTGGATTTGCTTCACCGTAAACCTTTGAAGCATTTACTACACTTAATGTTAAGGCAGCTTTTGTTACTGTTAATACTGCATCATTATATGAAACTTCATAGTTAGTTAGAGTTCCAACACTTGTTATTGTAATTGGATATTCACCAACATTTGAATATTGTTCAGCTGTTGTTGTAGCTTCTAATGTTAATCCTAATGTTGTTTCATCATTACCTTTAAAGCCTGTTGCTGTAACTGGGAATGTTGGATTTGCTTCACCATAAACTTTTGAAGCATTTGCTACACTTAATGTTAAGGCAGCTTTTGTTACTGTTAATACTGCATCATTATATGAAACTTCATAGTTAGTAAGAGTTCCAACATTTGTTATTGTAATTGGATATTCACCAACATTTGAATATTGTTCTGCTGTTGTTATAGCTTCTAATGTTAATCCTAATGTTGTTTCATTGTCAGTACCTTTAAAGCCTGTTGCTGTAACTGGGAATGTTGGATTTGCTTCACCGTAAACCTTTGAAGTATTTGCTACACTTAATGTTAAAGCAGCTTTAGTTACTGTTAATACTGCATCATTATATGAAACTTCATAGTTAGTTAGAGTTCCAACACTTGTTATTGTAATTGGATATTCACCAACATTTGAATATTGTTCTGCTGTTGTTATAGCTTCTAATGTTAATCCTAATGTTGTTTCATCATTACCTTTAAAGCCTGTTACTGTAACTGGGAATGTTGGATTTGCTTCACCGTAAACCTTTGAAGCATTTGCTACGCTCAATGTTAAGGCAGCTTTATTTACTGTTAAAGTACCATCTACATAATCAATTGTATAGTTAGTAGGTTCAGTAACTTCTTCTAATTTAATAACATATGAGCCTGCATTTGAATTTTCATTTGCAATAGTTGATGCAACAATTGTTAATCCTAAAGATGCTTTAGTATCTGTACCTTTAAAGCCAGTAATTGTAACTGTTAATTCAGGATTTACTTCACCATAAACTTTTGTTTTATTATCTGCTGTTGCAGTTAATGTTGCTTTAGTGATTGTAATTGATCTAGTAATAGATGCTCCTAAATAGTTATCAGATTCATCTACACTAATAGTTATAGTATATGCGTTAACATCTTTATTATTATTATTATTTGTATATACTAATTCTTGTTCTGTATTATTTAGTGTAGCTACAATACTATGGTATTCACCATCGTATACTGTATTAATATCAGATGCTGTAATAACACCTTGAGCTTTTTCAATTGTTTGTACAAGTGTTACAGTCTTAGCTGCATATTCACTTGTCGCAACAACTTCTAATTTAACTTCATAAGTTCCACTATTAGTTGGTAAGCCTGATGTAAATTCATCAGTAGTTCCATTTACACGATAATATGTGTTAATAGCTGGGATTATTGAAGGATGACCAACTACTTCTACACTATAAACAGGTTCAATTGGATTACCTGTATATACAGTAGTTTGAGTTTCGTTATAAGTAAATTCAACGTGTGGAACAACAGTAACAGAAACTTCAATATCTTCTTTAATATTGTAGTTAACTGTATCAGAAGGTGTAAATGTAGCGTAGAATGTATTTACGCCTAAAGTTGTAAGATTAATTGTTCCATCTTGCCAACTAAATCCTAGAGGTAATGTAACATTACTTAATACATCACCATATTCAGCTATAAGTCCAGTTGGAATTGTGTAAGTTGGATCAATTTTATTAATTGTAATTGTTAATTCATTTGATGTAGCAGGGTAATAGTTTTCACTTCCACTAGCACTTACCACTACTTTATAAGTACCAGCATTTTCAAGAATTAATGATGAACTTGTAGTTACATCTCCTAATGGATCAGTAATTTGATATGTAATTTCACCAATACCTGTTGCTTCACCGAATGATTGTGCTCCATTATAATTTTTATTTAAAGTGATACTATCAGTTTTAATTGTTTGTTGGGCTTTATCAACAAAGATTGAAATAGTTGTTGTAGCAGGTAAATAATTATCAGTTTCTTCTGCTTTAATAGTGACACTATAAGTGCCAGCATTACAAATTTCACTAGGAGAATAAGTGATATTTGTTATGGCTGTAGCACCACTTATTTGATGAGTTTCACCATCATAAACATAATCAGTTTGTACATTATCAACATTTAATGTTTGTGGTGCTTTTGAAATTGTGAATGTAATTTCTATATCACCACAATAATTGTTAACACCAGTAATTTTAATACTACCAGCACCTGCGTTTGTATTTTCCCCGTAAGAAACTTCATAATCAGTATCTTTTGTTAATAATTGGCCACTTAACAATACTGAATTAACTGAAGGTTTATGAGGATTTCCAGTGTAAACTAGGCCTGTTAATGAAGATGTGTTAACTGAAGCACTTGATAAATCAAGTGGGTTAATTGTAAATGCTAATGTAACACTACCAGTATAGTTAGTATCAGTAATTGCAGTTACAATAACACCAGCAGTACCAGCTGCAACATTATCATCATATGAAACATTAAAATGAGTACCTTTAACTAATGTTTCACTTTGATGTTCAATTGATACTGTTGGAGTTTTTGCTAGACCTGAATAAGTAGTTTCAGTATATTCTAAAGTAACCATTTCATTAGTTAAAGCTTTTTGTTTAACAACTAATGTAGAATTATTAGTAGTAACAGTGTAGTTATCATCATAATGAGCTATATAATTTAATGTAATTGGATAAGTTCCTTGATTTAAGATACCTTCTTGTACACTATATGAAATTGTTCCTTTTAAAACTGTTACTTCTTCACCATTTACAAGTCCAACCGCTATTAAGCCATATTCTGGCATTGTTTCACGATATACCATTTCTAAATCTTTTGCATTTAGTGTTAATGGTGCTTTTTCAATTATGAATGTTGTAGTAATAGTGCCAACATAGAATGTTCCATCACCAGTTACACTAACGCTAGCAGTACCAGCATCTACATTTTCATTATAAATAACTGTATAATCAGTATCTTTAATTAATATATTGCTGCCGCCTTCATAATTATAAACAATATTTAGAGTAGGTGTTTGTGCTAAGCCATTATATACAACATTATCAATAGCACTAATCATTGAGTTTTGTAATTGTATAGGCTTAATTACAAAGTTAACATTTTTGCTTCCTTGATAGTTAGTATCGGCTTTAGCAGTAATTGTTAATGTTGCAGTTCCTGGGTTAGTATTATCCGCATAACTATATTCAAAATGAGTACCTTCAACTAAAGTTTCTCCATTATAAGTGAATACAGTTGTTGGTTCTAACGCAGAGCCTGTATAATTAAGATCCGCAATTGCTTCGTATGTTACATCTGTATCGCCTAAATTTTTAGGAGTAATTGTTAAATCACCTTTGATAGTTGTAATATTATAATTATCATTAGTGTATGTTGTATAAATAATATCAACATAATTACCAGCGTCTACTTTAGTTGTATCATAGAATAATGTAGTTTCTAATAACGTATCATTATGTCCATGTACACTTGCCCAGTTATTTGCAGTTGCTTTTAATGTAGGAGCAACACCATAAACAGTTGTTAAATCATTAATAGTGATAGTTAAATCACGCTTAGTAATTACTAAATCACCTTTAACAATTTCAATTGTATAGTTATTATTTTCATAAGTTGAAGTAATAACTTCACTATATGTATTAACATCAACTAAACTTTGATCATATGTTACTGTACCATTTAAAAGTGTATCAGTATCAGTGTATTCCCATCCACTTGCACTAGCAGATAGATTTGGTGTTTCACCATAAATGCATGAAGCATCATTTGTTGTGATTGTTAAGGCTTTTTTGTTAATTGTGACAACAATATCTTCAGTATTAGTTGTCGTTTCATTACCATCAGTTGCGTTAACATTTAAGCGATATTTTCCGCTTTCAGATACATCTGTAAGCACTAATTTTGCCTCATCAATATGATGATATTCACTACCAATTTGTGTTGTTGAGTTATCATTATTGACTTTAAACCAAACATATGTAAATGTTAGTCCTACAATTTCAGCTGGTTCTGTAGTAGGTATAATTTCAACTTTTTCACCATATGTTTTTTCAACTTGTGTGATAGTATTTAATCCATCACTAAAGTTAATATTTAAATTTTTTAATTTCCATTTAGCTTTTAATGTCATTCCGCCAACATTTGAATAAATACCTGTAACATCTGACATTGAATATGAATATTCATCATTACTCCATTGGTCTAGTTCATATACACCACTTCTAATTGCTTCAGGTAATGTAAATATATCTCCATATACAACATTAATTGAACCATTAAAAGTAGAATCAACGAATTCAGCTGGAATTAATTCAGAGTCATTTAAGTCAAATGTTAAAACGTATGTACCATTCCATCTACCAACTGTTTCACCATTTATTTCTTTGATTGAAGATTCATATACGAAATCACTAGTCATTGGAGCGCTATCAGATTGATCATTTAAACTACAAACACTTGCATTTTCTACATTTGCGCCTGCTTCAACTGTTAATTTAACATTTTCGTTTGTTGCAGAAGCTGTAAATGTACCTTGTACTGTAGCTGCAGCTTCAATTGTTGTATCAGTGTCAATAACAAGAGTTGCTGATGTTACAACGAGATTACATGTGATTGATGCACTTGTTCCTGTAACTGCCATAGTACCACTTGCTACAGTAACACTGTTTGCCTCAGATAAAATACCAGTTAATTCACCAATTGCATCTTCAATAACAAAGTCTTGATATGAATTTGTTATTGTAATAGAACCAATTTCAATAGAAAGTAAACCATTATTACCAACTATTTCTGTTGAGTTAGTAATTACAGTTGAACCACCTTCAGCGATAATTGTATTAACACTATTATTAATACCTGCATCTAATGATGCATTTTCTTTTACTACTAGTTTACCAGTACCGGTTAAAATACCACTATTGATAAAGCTTTCATAAATATAAGTTGTATGTAAACTATCTTCAATATAACTAGCACCTGTTGAAACATTAATTGTACCAACATGAATTGTACCAGATGTATTATTAAGTGTACCATCAACGTTCAACGTTGCAGCAGTACCATTGATTGTACCATTATTGATTAATGATACTCCACTTGGAATTGTAATTTCAAATGTATCCAGTGATAAGCTAACGCCATTTAAAATTGTAGCTGATTCATTTAATGTAGTATCTGATAATACTTCAACTGTATCACCACTATTTGCAGCGGCAATTGCTTCTTCTAATGTTACATAGACAATATCACCAATTTTAGCATCACCAACAACTACTGATAATTGATAAATTAATGATTGATAATTTTCACTTTCTGGCACAATTACCATAACATTGTAAACACCAGGAGTTTTAAAACTATTTTGTGGATACACAAATGCATCATTTTCAGTATGGTTTATTTCAACATCTAATGTGTGAGTTGAACCATCATGTCCAAAATAAATTACACTACTTAAATCTTTTGAATTAATGGCATCAATTACTGTCAATGCTTTATTAATTTCTAAAGTAATTACTTTTGTAGAATTATTGTAATTATCTTGATCAGTTGGAGTGAATGTAATTGCAATATCATAAATGCCAGGTTTACTATATAAATTATCATATGTAAGTGTACCTGCAACACTTGCTGATGCAGTTGGTTCAATATTTGAACCAGTATAACTTACAGATTGATAATCAGAAGCTGTAATAATTGTATCAGCTTTGTCAATTGTAAAAATGTAAGTACATTCAGCTAAAGCAAAATAATTATTAGTTTCTAAACTACTGTAATGAATACAGTAAGTACCAGCATTTGTAGGAAGCCCTGATAATTTAGTATCACAAGCTTCACTACTTAGATGGTAATAAACTTCTAAAACAGATTCACTATTGCTAAGTTCCGCAATAGGTCCTAATATAGAACCATTATAAACTTGATTACTAGTATCAACTGTGATTGTTGTTGCTGCGCGGCTAACACTATAACTAATTGATTTTGCAGCAGATTTAAAGTTTTGAGTTTCTGCAACAAATACAACTAACGTATAATTGCCTGCATTTAGATATTCAATATCTCCAGTATACGAAATTTGTCTTTCATTATTTCCAACAATTTCATTAATTGTTGCTAATTGTGGAACATTATGGCTAAGACCATCATATGTAAGAGTTTGTAAAGCAGTTTCCAAATTATCTGTTGTAATAACAGTTTCAGCTTTTTCAACTGTAACAATAACTTCTTCTGTTACATCGTGATAATTATTATTACCAGATGCGGTAATTTCAATGATGTATTCACCTGCATTTTTAACTTTAAGTTCTGTTACTTGTTTTCCATTAATCTTGTAACTAATTGTACCAGCAGTATCTGGATTAACACTTGCGCTACCTAAATTAATATCAAATCCATTATAGATAAGATTAGTAGTTGTTAAGTTTTTAACAATAGTTTGGGTTGCTTTTTCAATTGTTAATACCGCAACCATATCATCTATTTGATAATAGTTATCAGAATCAGGAATTATGAAACTAGCCACAACTTCATATACACCTGCATTTATTTGATCATTATTTGTGAATGTTGCCACAACATTAGTAGGTAAAGTACCATTTAATACTAATGTATAAGGAGTACCTGTATAAGTATAAGTCATATCATCAAAAGTAACTCCACTCATATCATAAGTAGCTTTATCAATTGTAAGAACTAATACTTTTTCAGTTTTATTATAATTATCAGATTCAGCACCAATTACTTTTACTTTATAAGTTCCAGCCTTAGTTGGAGCATCTAATAATAAATTGTCTTCACTATCATAATATTCATAGCTAATCGCATTAATTGCTGAAGCTCCTGTAACAACACATGGACTATTATTATAAACAAAGTTAGTCTTTACTTCTGTTGTATCAATTGTTTGTGTAGCTTTATCAATTTCAATTGTTACTTCATTTGAAGTAGCTTTTTCATAATTATTATCTCCACTTGCTGATACTACAACTTTATATGTACCTGCATTAATTAATTCTAATGAATTAGTATTAATTACTACGCCATTTTCATTTGTAATCTTATAACTAATTGTTCCAAATCCTACCGCATAACCAAATGATTGATAATGTTCATTATAAGTTCCTTCTGTTCTAATATTTGTTAGATCAATAGTTTGGATAGCTTTTTCTACTTTAATTTCAAATACATCTGACCATGGATTGTAATTATTATCACCAAGAGCAGCAATTTCAACAATGTATGTTCCTGCTTCTTTAAATGATAGAGTATTTGTTGTGACACCATTAATTCTATATGATACATTTCCAACCGCAATCACATCACTAATAGTATGAGTTGTATCTTTATCATAAGTGAATGTTACATTTAAGTTAGTAGTGTCCACAACTTGATCAATTTTTTGAACATCAATTGTTAATTCTTCTACTATTGTTTGATAAATAATTGTATTTGAAGGAGTATATGTCGCATAGAATTTATTTTCTCCAGCATCTCCGACTAAAGTATTAGCTGGGTCATTCCATGTCCAATTAGTTCCTAATACAACACTTGCTAATGTATCTTTATAGTTTGCAGTTAAACCTGTAGGAAGTACATATAAAGGATCAATAGCTTGTAAAATGATTACTTCAACTTCAACATCTGTTAAAACATTATAATTTACTGTATCAACAGGAGTATAAGTTGCGTATTCTTTAATTTCTGTATTTAAACTTCTATCAAGTACTAATGATGGATTATTCCATGCATAGTTTTGTGGAAGCTCAATACTTGCTAATGTTGAACCATGAACACCTTCTACTGTAATAGGAGATAATTCTGGATCAATTTTCTTAACTTTAACATCAAATTCTACTTCTTTATATTTATAGTTAGCTGTTTCATGTGCTACAGCGATTACTTTATAATCACCAGCATTTACTAAGATATTATTGTGGAAGACTAATGATGTTTCATTATGATTTAACATAATAGTAGGGAATAATGTTGTATTTACTACTACTTTACCTTCTTCACTATAATTTGTTTCTAAGTTAGCTGGGATTGTAATTACTGCTTCAGCTTTTTCAATTACTAAGTTTACTGTCTTTTCACTTGCTAAGTAGTTAGTTGTTTCATTAGCTTTAATTACTACTTGGTAAGTTCCAGCATCAGTTTTTCCATTATTAACATAAGTTAATAATGTTTCATCATGATTTAATGTAGCAGTAATACTATGTTCTAATTCATCATATACAACTACTAAATCACTTGCTGTAATAATACTTTGTGCTTTGTTTATTACTACTTCTATTTCTACTGCACCAGGTTTATATAAATCATTGCCTGCCGCTTCGATAATTACTTTATATGTTCCGGCATTCTTTAATTCTTGAACTGGGTCTAATAATCGATAGCTTATTGTTCCTTGACCCTCAACACTTGTTAAGTCTAATGTATGAACATTTGTATTATATGTATAAATAGTTTGAATGCTTGATGCATCTATTACTTGATCAGCTTTATTAATTGTAACTACAACTTCTGTAGATAAAGCTTCGTTGTAATTGATATTTCCAGATGCTTTCGCGATTACTTTGTATGTTCCAGGAGTAGCTGTTAATAACCATTCAAGATTATCTGCTACAACTACATCTGTACTATCTTTTACCACGTATGTGATTGTTCCAATACCTGATGCATATCCTACTGTTTGATATTCTTTTAAGTATTGTAATGATGTATTAATCATTGTTGTATCAACAACTTGATCAATTGGTTTAACTTTAACATCAAATTCTACTTCTTGATATTTATAGTTAGCTGTTTCATGGGCTACAGCGATTACTTTATAATCACCAGCATTTACTAAGATATTATTGTGGAAGACTAATGATGTTTCATTATGGTTTAACGAAATAGTAGGGAATAATGTTGTATTTACTACTATTTTTCCTTCTTCACTATAATTTGTTTCTAAGTTATCTGGGATTGTAATTACTGCTTCAGCTTTTTCTACTACAATTGTAACAACTTTAGTTGAACCAGTGTAGTTAGCTGTACCATATGATTTAATTGTTAATTCATAAGTTCCACTTTCAGTAATTTGTGGAAGATTAGAACTAAATACTATACCATCTAAACTATATTGTAATGCGGTAGAAGCAGTTACTATGCCTAAATCTAAAACATTACCTTCATCATAAACATGACTAGTATTTAAATTAGAAATATTAATTTCTGAGATTGCTTTATTAACAATCACTTCAACTTCAACAGAAGCTGCATTATAATATTCGTTTCCTGCTGCTTCAACTATTAAAATATATGAACCAGCATTTGTAAATGTAGTATCAGATGATCCTTTAACATGATAGCTAATAGATCCTATACCACTAACATTTGATACATCTAATGTTTGAGGATTTCTATTATAGATAAATTCAGTTTGAATATTAGATGCATCAATTGTTTGATTTGCTTTCTTAACTTCTACTACAACTTCTTTAGATAGTGCTTTTTGATAATTAGCTGTTTCTGCTGCATCAATTTTAACATTATATAATCCAGGAGTAGCATTTAATAACCATTCTAAGTTATCCGCAACCACATTATCAGTTTGATCTTTTACTTCATAACTTAGCATACCTTGAGCTGTAATATAACCAAATGCTTCAATATTATCTAAATATTTAATTGATGTAACAAAATTATTAATATCAATAGATTGTTGTGCTTTATTAACTTTAACTTCTAAAACTGCTTGAATAGCTGTATAATTATCAGATTCAAGTGCCATTACTACTACTTCATAATCACCAGCATTAAGAACTTTATTATTAAGATAAATAACTGAAGTCTCATTATGATTTAATGTAGCACCTGTAGTAATTATGTGTTCTTTTCCATCATAAGTTATAATTTGTTTAGCTAATGTAAATGTAGCCTCAGCTTTATTAACAGTAACATCAATTATAACATTTTCAATAGTTTCATAATTTGCTGTATCATCAGGAGTAAATTTGACTACAAATTCATGTATTCCCGCATCTCCTACTGTAGTATCTAATCTTTCAACAAATGACCAACCAGTAGGTAAAATAATATCTCCTAAAGTTTTGCCATAAGTTGTACTTACAAATTTAGGTACTGAATATTGTGGAATTGCTTTAATTTCATGAATATCAATTTCTACTTCTTCAACAAGATAATTATCTTGGTCAACTGGTGTATATAACACCTTATAAAGGTGATTACTTCCAACTTCTTTAACAGTATCGTTTGCATCAACCCAACTAAATCCATCAGGCAATGTAATATTACCTAATAATTCATTATATCTTGCTTCAACTGTTAAACTTGGCGTCATACTTGCTTTATTAATTGTAATATCAATTGAATTAGAGAAGCCCTCTTGAATAAATCCATCAAGATGTGCTTTAACATAAACTTTGTAACTACCACTGTCTAAAACATTAGAAAGTCTAATAGTACTATATGTAGCACCGATAATTAATTGGTCATCTTTATACCATTGATACTCAAATTTACTTGCGTTAGAAACAACAGTAACAGCACTTAATGTGATATAGTTGTCTTTTGCGTATGTTTGAGTAGTTCCTTTATCGGCAACCACACTGCTTTCAAGAAGAGATTTACCATATACATACACACCATTTAATTCATATGATGTATAAATAGATTTATTTTCAAAACCTCTTCTTACACCATCTATATTAGATGTGAATGCCGCAAATGGGCGATGACAATATTTTCCATTAAATTCTGATGTAGCTTTTCCCTCAGCTACTTCAATAATTGATGAACCATCAACTGTTGCAGTATCCGCAACAATTACTCTTGAACCACTAACCTCAGTTGTAATATGACCACCAAAGTTGTTTTTAACAATCATTGTACCATTATTAACAAACTTAGCGTTAGCATTAATTGTATGATAGTATTCAGGAGTATCAAAGATGACAGTCGCATCTTCATCAATAATTACTTTTGAACCATTTAAGTATTCAATTGAATTATTAAGATGTAATGTACCAGATTTAATGTATGTCGTAACAGTACCTTTTAATGCAAATGGGAAATCATCTTTAGATAAATAGATTTCAGAATATTGTCCCATTGGATTACTTGGGTCATTAGTAATATTAGTATTCTTTAAAAGAATAGATGCTGTGAAAATACCACTAGTAACATCACCTTCTAATGTTACTTCAGTTAAACTTGCACTCTTGTATTCTTTTGTAAATCTAGCACCACGTTTTAGAAGGATAATACCTTCAGTAGATTCATTTTCATACTTCGCAACAATTGCTGGTACAGTAGATGTAATGTCAAAGGCAGATAACACTGCATTACCATTTGGCCCCATCTCGAATGATGTTACCGCATGATATTCTGCACCATATTCAATAACTAATTTAGATTGAATTGTATTTAATGAATAGTCTTGGAATGGGAATGAATAAGGAATTTCTTTTTGACCACTAATAATTTCATTATAATTGTCAAGAATGAATGATTGAATGGTCATTCCAGTAGATACTAAGCCAGTTGAATTATGTGCATAATATCCTTCATCTGATAAACCACTAAATAACATTGGTTCATATACACTAGCACCATTAGGAATAGTAATAGTATAAGCACCAGTAATAGTTGCACCATTTTCAACATATAGTGTACAATTACGTTTTAACTCAACATCTGAAGTTAATTCAATTGGAGTATGAACTGTAATTGTATCACCGAAAGATGATGCGTTATTAGCAGTTTTTAAATCATAATAATAAGTATCATTTATACTTGTTGTTACAACACGTAATAAGTATGCATTATCTATAATTTCAAAGTCATCACTTGTCGCAGAAGCAACTGCTTCAACTACATATAATCCAGGTGTGAATTCTGTTACTGTTGGATCAGCAACTTTATTGCCACTTGCATCTGTATAATAGTAATAAGTTGATAGAGCAATTGGAGTGTTAATAAACTTAGATCCAGATAATTTTGGCGCATTGTAATAAGCATTTAGACCAGCTGTGTTAGTAGCATTGCTGCCATTAGTATAAACAATATCTTCTAATAGAGTATTTTGTAAATATAGTACATCAACAAATTCATCATGTAACATACCTTCTTCAGATGTGAAAATTGGTGTTAAAAAAGCTTTGTTAATCACGATATTTGGAGTTTCTAAATTAAATACTCTTGTAGCATTTAATTCTGTATTAGTTAGTGTTACTTCAACTAAATAAGTACCGCTATCTTTTACTTGATGTACAGTAAAGTTTTCAGAATTTTTATTTAAATCGTTTAAAACGCGATTATTTGTATCATCTAATGTTACTTTATACCACTTATAAGTAATAGTAACATTTGATAAATCAGTAAGTAGTGTTTCAACACTAAATTTAATTACATCTTCACCATATGTGATTTCAGAATCATAATTATGATTTAATTCAACAACAGAATCTTCAAAATCCCATTTAGCAAAAATTTCAGTGTTTTCAGTTATTGGATTTTCAAAACTGAATAAAACATAATTGTCATGTGCATCTTTAGTATACCAATCAAACTTGTAACCATCTTTATTTAATAAAGTAGGTACAGCTTGTTCATTATAAGTTACAAATTGTTCATTATATAAATGAGACATTGTATCATAAATTTTTACACTATATACTTCTTTTTCATATTTTGCATATAATGTTAAGTTTTTAACAACAATTGTTTCAAAGTTATAAGGTTTTGTAAATTCACTATCTGTATACCATCCTACAAAACGATAGTGAGCAGGCGTATTATAGATATATTCTTGAGGAATATCAATATAACTATCATACTTAGAATTAAATGTTGTAACTTGACCATTATCATTTAAGGTGATTGTTACTGCATTAGCTAATAATTGAGCTAAAACATCAATATTAGATGTAATAGTTGTATGTTCATCAAATAAAACTGATGAATCAGTAGCTAAAACAAACTTTTCAAATGCATAACCAGCAGGTAAGTTCGCATTAATAATTGCGATTACTTCGTTTAATTTAGCAGTTGAAATAGTTTCACCCACTAATACATTTATACTATGGGTAACTGTTAATCCATTAATTGTGTATAAGAAATTAACAGTTGCTTCTTGTGAATAAATTGCTTGAAGAGTAATGTTAGAAGTTACTTTAGTATTGAAATCAAATACTTCTGTACCATTTGCCCAATGTTTAAATACATAACCAGCAAGTTCTGGAGCACTTATTTCTTTAACAAGACCTTCATATTTGACTTCTTGAGTTGATAATAATTTACCATCTTTGTCAAGAATTGTAACAAGATAAATAATATCTTCATAAATAGGAGTAACTTCTAAATTAGATGTTATTCTATTTAATTGTTGATCCCAACCAATGAATTTTTTACCAGGAATGATATTCATTTGCGCATCAGTTGGTAAATTTGTATGTGTTGAAATGTCTTCATTATGCATTGCGGTAATCGTTACTAAAGTATTACCACTAGCATCTTTGAACACTATTTCATATTCTTTAGCTGTATAATCTAAAATAATGATTGTATCTTCATTAATTTCAGGGTTAGCAGTAATTTTTGTACCATTTAATAAGTATCCAGCAAACGTATAACCTTCAACACTTGGAGCAGTTGGTAAAACTGATGTTTCTCCTTTTTCGATTGTTTGAATATCTACGATATATCCAAATTCAGTTTTGTATGTAACTTTAACTGGATTAGATGTTACTTCATATTTTCCATATAAAGTTATATTTTCTTTAACTTTTGTATTAAAGTCGAATAAATCAGTAAATGAGCTATCAGTATACCAACCTTTGAATGATTGATTATTAATAACTGGTGCATATATTTCAGATACAAATCCATTATATTTAACAGTTTGTAAACTTAATACTTTACCATTTAGCATAAATGTTACTAAGTATGTATTTTCTTCAAAAATTGCAGTATAATTAAATTCATTGTCTAAAACACTTGTTAATTCCCATTTCACAAAAGTATGTCCTACTAAAGATGGAATTTCTCTTGGGAATGGTTGTGCTTCATTGTATTTGCAAGTAAGAGTTTCAATTACTCCTAATACGTCATAATTATATGTTAGAGTAATTATTTCATATTTTGCGTAAAGATTAATATTACCACTAATTAAAGATGTGAAATCATATAGTTGATCATTTAGATACCAGCCCACAAAATTATAACCAGCTTTACTTGGCATTGTATAGTTTTGAGCGACATTTCCATATGTTACATAATCTGTATTAATTAATGTAGTATTATCATAGTAGTTAATAGTGTAAGTATTAATATTGAAAATTGGTTTAACATCAATATTTGTTAATACAACACTTGTATCTTTATCCCAACCAACAAATGTATAACCTGTTTTTGTTGGATTATTAGGAAGCACTGCTGATTCTCCATATTTAACAGTTTCAGTTTTAATAACTTCAGCTTCCGCATTGTAGAATCTAACAGTGTATGTTATTTCTTCATACTGTGCAACAACTACTTGATCAGATGTTACACCTTTATAATTTTCTTCCCATACACCATTTTTGTAACCAGTTCTTTCTGGTACAAGTGGTGTTTGAGCATCTTCATTGTATTCTACAACTTCTTCTTTAATGATTGCGCCATTGTAGTCAACAAATGTTACAGTAAATGTTTTTGTTTGATAAGTAGGTTTAATTTCTAAATTAGATGATGTGATATTATTTAAACCTTGATCCCATCCAGCAAATTCTTTACCAAGTGGTTCATCTACAACTGGAAGATTATTTGCAGAAATACTTTCACCATATAATACTGATACTTCAACATAGTCAGTACTATTTTTATATACTTTAACAATAAGTTCTTGTTTTTCATATTTTGCGGTTAAAACAGTATTAGCGTTAACAACATTATTAGAACTTGTTAATGCTTGATCATCTAAATACCAACCAACAAAATTATAACCTGTAATAGCTTCAGGATTTTGTGGAGCTAATACATCACCATATGATGCAGTTGTAACCGCAAGCGTATTACCAAAACTATCTTCATAAATAATACTATATGAATTTGCTTTGAATACTGCTTCTACTTCTACATCAGCTGTTATATTTTCAATGCTTGCATCCCAACCAATAAATGTATGACCTGATTTAGTAGGAATGATTGGTGCAACCGCATCATTTAAGTATTCAACTTCAACTGTAGATAATTCTACTCCATCAACTTTAAATACTACATTAAACTTTTTAATATTCCATTTCGCGAAATATTCAGTATTTTCAGTAATTAATTCATTAAAATCAACTTCTTGTGTTAATGATGAATCTTGATACCAACCAACAAATTCATAACCTTCTTTTAAAGGACTAGTTGGCATATTTACCATTTCTTCATATTTAACACTAACGATATCATAAATAGTAGAGTCATTTCTAAATACTACTGTGTATGTAGCTTTTTCAAAAATTGCCGTAACTGTAGTATCTGTAGTAATACTTTCATAACTCTTATCCCAACCAATGAAAACATATCCTAATTTAGTAGGAGCTATTGGTGCAACCGCATCAGATAAATATTCAATATTTGCTTGTAAATCATAAACACTACCATCTACAACAAACTTAACTGTATGTGTTGATTTAACCCATTTTGCTGTTAAAATCACATCATTAGCTGGCATTGTAGTAACTACTTGATCCCAACCATCAAAATCATAACCTTCTTTTGAAGGGGTTGGTAATACAACAGCACTATTATAAACTTGTGTGATAGGTTGAATATTTAATCCACCATCTACATCAAAGTAAATTGTATAACTATTTACTTTGTACTCTGCAATTAAGGTAATATCTTCTACTACTTTAGTTGCTGGATTAAAGATTTGACCATCTAATAACCAATTAACAAAAGTATAACCTGTTACTTCACTTAAAGTTGGTAAAGTAATCATACTATTGTAGTCAATAATTTCATCTGCTTTAACAGTTTCACCAAATGAATTTTGGAATTTAACTGTTACTTTTTGTATTTCATAATTTAATGTGATTGTAGTATCATCAGTAATATTTTGACCATTGTGATTCCAATCAAGTGTATTATATCCATCTACAGTTGGTTTTGTAGGGAAGTCGCTTGCAGAAAGACTTGCTCCATCGTCTACTAATACAACACTTAAAATATTACCAAAAATATCATTAAATACTACAACATGCTTAGTAACATCTACACTTATATATAAAGCTTTAATTGTACGAGGAGCAATAATATTTGTTCCATCACTACTCCAACCTACAAATTCATAACCTTCTTTTTCAGGAATGGCTGTAGGCATTACCGCATTTTTACCATGTTCAACATTTTGAGAAGCTGGTGTACCTGTTGATAATGTTCCACCATCTAAGTCAAATTTAACTAAATAAGTAAGTAAGTCGAATTTAGCAAATAAATTAAGATTTTCTTGAACTAAATAATCACTAGCATCTAAATCTATTTCTTCGTTAAAGCTTGCATCTTTATACCAGCCAACAAATTTATAACCAGTTTTTGTAATACTATAAGCTAAATCACTTGCTTGTAATAAGTATTCATATTCAACAACTTTTTCAAATACTACATTTAGTCCATCATAATATGTAATTGTTAGATTAATTTTTTCATATTTGGCATATAAAGAAAGATTTCCAGTAACAACATCTGAATTAAAATCAAATGGAGTTGTTAATGAACTATCTTTATACCAGCCAATAAACTTATGTCCAACTTCTGGAGTTGGTTCGTAATAATCTAGTTGACTATTATAAGTTACTTTATTTAACACTTTACCATCATCAAAAGTAACTGTATATACAAGTGGAGTATATTTAGCTTTGATGATTTCATCTTGAGTAATGTTAGTGATATTACCTTCCCAAACAGGATTAGTATATCCAACTTTTGTAGGTAATGTTGGAGTTTGTGCATCTTCACCATGTTTAATTAGTTGGCTAGAGATGATTGTACCATCCATATCAACAAAGATTACACTATATTGGTTGATTTCAAATACCGCATTAACAACTAAATCACTAGTAATGTTTGTAATATCTTTATCCCAACCAATGAATGTATAACCAGCTTTATTATTAACAACTGGTGCGTTTGCGTTATCACCATGATTTACATAAACAGTTGTAGGAAGTTCACCTTCAACATTAAATGTTACTTGATATGAATTAATTTTGTCATATTCAACTGTTATTACTAAATCTTTTGTAACTTTCTTATATTCCACACTATCCCATCTAGGATTTTCATAACCAACGCGGTTAGGGAAATTAGGAACTACATTTGCTGCTTCTTCATATAAAACAGTTTCAGTATGTAAGATTGATCCATCAAAACTTTTGAAAATAACAATAAAACTATGTTTTTCAAAAATTGGATAAACATCTAAATTTGATTTGATGTTAGTTAAATTTTGATTCCAACCAACAAAATCATGACCTGTTTTATTAAGAGTTACATTACTTGTAACAGCATCACCATAAGTAACTTCTTTTGTATCTACTAATGAATTTGATTCATCATAGAAATTAACAATAAATTTGATTGTTTCATAAACAGCTTTAACTTCTGTATTAGAAGTTATATTACTATAATCTTTATCCCATCTAACAAAGTTTTTACCTTCAACATAAGGGATTGTTGGAGTAATTGCTGCTTCACCATGTTTTACAGTTTGAATTGAAATTATACCATCATTAATATCTTTGAATGTAACAACATAAGTTGATTCACGATATTGTGCAGTAATCACTTGTGTTTCTTTGATATTTGTTAATGATTTGTCCCATCCAGTAAAGATGTAACCTACTTTATCAAGATTATAAGTATTATCAATAACAATATCACTACCGTGTAAAACTGTTAATTCTTTTTGTAAAGATTCACCATAATTTAATGTTACAGTGTATGATTTAATTTCATATTCTAAAATAATGATAGTATCACTATTAATATTTTGACCATTATGGTTATAATCTTTTGCGGTATAACCTTCTACTTCAGGTTTATTAGGTAGAGTAATGTTATCGCCTTTAGTAACTAATTCAACAGCTAAGATATTGCCAAATGTGTCCTTAACTACTACTTGATATAATTCTTTATTTACTTCTAGATAAATTGCAGTTACAGTTAAATCTGCTTTAACGTTATTAGCAGTTTTATCCCAACTAATAAAATTATAACCAGCCACTGCAGGAGCTAAAGGGATAGGAGCATTTTCACCATATCCAACAGTATATTTTTCAACTACATTGCCAAAAGAATCAACGTAAGTTACTTCAAATGTGTTTTGAATAAATTTTGCAGTTAATTCTATATCAGCAGTGATAGGTTTTGTAAAATCATATTTTTCAGTACCATTATACCAACCATCAAAAGTATACCCTTCTTTTTGAGGTTCACTTGGTTCTACGACTACATCATTTTCTTTGATGTTTTGATAATTAATTGTATATGAACCATCTTTGAAAGTTACTCTATAATAGTTAACAGTTACTTCAACTTCTTCAGTTGTGCCATCTGTGTATAATACTTCAATATTACCACGATCATTTAAATACATTTCTTTAATGCCACGACCATCAGTTCCGTTGGTACCATCTGCTCCTGGAGCACCAACTAATTCATCTAATGAAATTAATGTATGCCATTTAAAGAAATCATCAGATGGATTATCAAAACTCTTTGGAACATAAGACCATTGAATTTCTTTTGTTACATCATCAACTCTAATTTGGATTTGATATGCAGTTAAAGATTCTAACCACTCATCAATTGTTCCACTAAAGCCTGATAATTCATAAGCATTCTTACCATCACTACCTGCTAAACTGGCAATCCATTGTGCTTCTGAACCTTTGAATCCATTATTAACAGCAATTTGATAAGCACTTAACCCATCTTTCCCATCAATTCCATCTTCACCATCAGCACCATCTTTACCATCACTACCTGCTATACCAGGAGCACCAACTAATGATTTTAACCATTCATCAAGCGTTCCTTGGTAACCATTTAGTTTAGCAAGTTCATAAGCGCTTAAACCATCTTTACCATCTGTTCCGTCTTCACCATCAGCACCATCTTTACCATTTTGGCCAACTAATGAAGCTAACCATTCAGTGATTGAACCTTTATAGCCATTGTCAACCGCAAGTTCATAAGCACTCTTACCAGGAATACCATCTGAACCACGACTACCGACTAATGTATCTAGCCATTCAGTTTCTGTACCTTTAAAGCCATTATCAACAGCTACTTCATAAGCACTCTTACCTTTAATACCTACAAGTGATGCTAACCAATCTGCTTCTGTACCTTTAAAGCCATTGTCTACAGCTACTTCATAAGCGCTTCTTCCATCAGCACCATCTGCTCCATCACTACCAGAAGGACCAACTGGACCAGCAATACCATCTGCGCCTTTTAATGTAATGATATCAAATAAAGGTTTCCATTCAGTTTCATCTGAATAACGCCATTCTAAAATTGTTCCATTAACTTGTAGTTCAACTTCACGACCTGGTTTACCTTCAGGACCAGTTTCACCTTTGTCACCAATTACTTTACCAAGTTCAAAAACTTCACCATTAGTTAATGTAATAACTAAGTTTCCGTTGATATCTAATTCAACATCTTTGATTCCAACGCCATCTAATCCATCTTTACCATCCTCACCATCAGAGCCATCTGCTCCACCTGGGCCTGTAGGGCCAATAACATTTCCTAAATTAGATGTTGTTCCGTCAGTTAATGTAACAACTAATTCACCTTTATCATTAATATCAACACTCTTAATACTTTCACCTTTAGGTCCAGTAATTAATGCTAAAGAAACTAATTCACGCCATTCATCATCACTATCACTTAAGTATTTCCATTCAATCGCAAGATCAGTAATTCTGAATTCAATAGCTGATGAAATCCATTTTGCGTATAGAGTTCCACCATCAAGTGGCATCTTAGAAGCATCAAATAAGTATTCGCATTCAACATCAGTATACCACCCACCAAAAGTATATCCTACGCGGACAGGCGTTTTTGGTAATTGGACAGGTTGATTATAGAAACCTTCAATGAAAGTAATATCACATATACCACCATTAAGTTCAAGTGTTAAAACATATGGTAATGGATCATACTTACCATATAAAGTAACATCAGCTGTAATTGTGCCTTCAAAAGTAAATGGTTCACTAAATAAATTATCTACATACCACCCCGCAAATGTATACCCTGCGATGACTGGTCCATCAGGAATCATTTCCTCTTTCCATGTACTTCCTTCAAAAGCAGTATCAATAACTTGTTCTTCACCTAATGTAGAAATCACAATATTGTGATATCCATCAAGTTCTTTATTGTGATTGAAAAGCGATATGCTTCCTACAGCCACAATCCCTATAATAAACACTCCAGCGAGTGAGACTAATAAAGCCGTAAAACCTTTTTTCATATTATTACCTCTACCATAATGATAATTTTCTTGATATTTGGGATAAATTTGTTATGCGCGAAATACTGACAAAGCCTAACTTTATCAATTATATTCCCACAGAACATTCTTTATGTTTATCCTTAGTAAATAAATCAATCGTCGTTTGCGCATAATCAAACTTTCCTTTCTTAACTAAATTCTATTAAATAAAAACAAATTTAGATATTTTCCCATTCTATTTTTACATATTATACTATTTATTTAATAAAAATGCTAGTCTATTTATCCTACTAACTTTAGTAAAAACCTACTAAAAATTAGTAGTTTCTAGTAGGTTTTAAGTGTTAATGATTTGATTTGCGAAAAATATAAAAATTAAAATTTTTAATTTTAAGTATTACTCAATGATTTTTTCCTATTTTTAAAAAATGTTTTTTATTGATTTTTACAAATAAAAAAAGCCAAATTTCAATTGAAATTTGACTTTTTATTTATTAAGCAGTTTTCTTTTTCTTGATAATAATTAATGTTGTAACTATGCCTCCCGCAACTACTACTAAACCAATAACAACATAAATCCACCATGTTGTATTTGGATTCATTGCTTTTTCTAAAGCTTCAAAATTGTCAACTTTAGCTTTTTGAGCATCAGTTAATTTTTGATATTCTTCATATGCTCTAGTGATTGAAGATTTATCACGACGAGAAATATCTTTAATTAATTTTTCTACTTTATCAGCATAGTATTCATCAACTTTATCAATAACTTCAGCTAATTTATCAAGCGTATCTTGTGAGTAATTTGCATCATCTTTATCAATGAATAGAATCAAATTTTCCACTTCTTCGATATTAGCATCTGTTACTTCTGTAACACCTGTAATAAGATCATTCATCATTTCATAATCAATAGGTGTCACAATATTTAATTTTACAACCGCAGAATCACGATAGTTTTGATTACCTTTTAAGTAAGCTTCAACAACATATTCACTATCATGTTCTAATTTTGTAATACTTGTTGACCAAACACCATCAATATTTAATAACATATTTTCAATGTTAGATGATACTGAATGAGCAGTGATTGTCAAATCATTAGTAGTAATTTGATGATCATATCTAGCTTTTTCAATAGTATAACTAAATGTAGCAGAACCAGTTAAATTACTTTCTGTTATTTCAATAGTAATTTCATATTTGCCAGCATTTATCATTTCAACAACAGTTCCATTACGAGTGATTGTCATTATATGTTCATAATCACAAATAATAAAGTCTGTTGGAGTTTGACCGTTATATACTGATTTATTAGACATTTGAATAATATCATCAGTGACATCTCGTTCAACTACTCTTACAGTATGTTCTTTACATGCATCACTTATCTCAAAGTTTGGTGTATCAGAAACGATTGTAAGTTTATAAGTACCAGCATCTTTAATCTTTTGACCACCTTCAACTACATAAGTAATATTTGATGGAATATAACCTTGTGTGCTAATTAATGTAATCTTACATTCCATTCCTGTATATTCAAAGACTTTTTTCTTTAATGAAATTGAATCAAAGACATAAGGATAAATTGTTAATAAAACATCTTCAGTAAATTTAATTTCATAGTTATCACCAAATGATAAATTGCCAAGAGTAATTTTGTATTCGCCGACATCTTCACCATCTTCTCTAGCTAATTTACCAGTTGCTTTTTGATTATCAACTATTCCTTCCACTTCGTATGTAAGAGTAGGATCTTGATCTAAATATGTTTTATTTATTTGTTTAGGTGTAACAGTTATTTCACGTTTATTGATTGTTAAAGTAGCTTCTTCAACAAATTCAATTTCGTAATTATCTCCAAATGATAAGTCACCTAATGTTACTTTATAAACGCCTACATTATTACCAGGTTCTCTTGATAATGAACCAGTTGGAACATCGCCTTCAACTAGATTTGTAACACTATAGTTAATTACCGGTTCTTCTTCATAATATATCATTGAAGTACTTTCTGGAGTAACTTTAACTAATCTTGGAGTAATTTCAAGTGTAGCTTCTTTATCTTCAACCATATGATAATTATCATTAGTTGTAAATGTTGCGGTAACTTCTATAACTCCTACATTTGTTAACTCATTTAAAGTATATTCTACACTTTCAATACCAAGTGGTAATTCATTAATTTCTAGTGTATGAATTAAGCCATCATATACAAATGTTTGTGATGTAAATTCAAAATCAGTAACCTCTTTTTTCAAAATAGTGATAGAGATTTCTAATTCAAAATCTTCATAATTTAATGAATCAAGGTTGTAAATTACTTTAAATTTGCGTCCACTATCTTTTACAAACAATTCTTCATCATCACAAGCATACTTGAATCCTTCATCTAAAACAAAGTCAGAAAGTTTAATTCCTTCATAATATGTTTCAATAAAGTCATTATGTGTGATATCACGATATTTAGCACGATGAACAGTATAATCTAAAGTAGCAGTACCATAATAATTATCATCAACTATTTCAAGATCTAATGTGTAAACACCAGCATTTTTGATTTCTGAAACTGAATTATTATTGTATTTAATATCATTACATACAACATTAACAATTTCATCAGTAACATAACCAATCTTAACGGCTTGATTATTATAAACAGACTCATTTGAAACAAGATTAATATCTAATTGTGCTTTTTCAATTGTAAATGGTAACATAATTTCAGTTTGAGCTATTCCATCATTTACAATGCTATATCCACTAGAAATTAAAACTTTTACAAAATATTCACCAACTTTAACACATTCTTTTAATTCTTCAAGACTACTATTGTAAAATTTAAAAATAATTGCATCATTTAAATTTTCATTTAGTGAAATGCTTGGTTCAATAAATTCATAAATAAATTTAATTTCTGGAGCTTGCTTATTATAAACAAATTCTTGTTCTGCTAAAGTAATTTTGATTTGTCTTGGTAAGACAGTATAAACGCCAGGAACGAATTGATCGCTTATGTCACAATAGTTATTATCAATTGAATTAGTAGTTCCGTTGTAAACATATAATGGTTTTTCGCTATTAATACCAATTGCATATTCACCAATAGCGCTCTTATTACCGCCATTAACTAATAATCCTGAAACATAGTCGCCTTCAATAATTGGATATGAGTCATCCGCAATTACATATTCTAATGCTTCATTAGCGATTAAATCATCGCCATAATAGCTTTGATAATTTAAAGCAACAACTTTAATTGGTCGTTTATTAACTGTGACAGTAGTACTAATAGCCTCATTTGATAGACGATAGTTAGAATTATCAACACTTGTAACAACTGCTAAGTAGTCTCCAGCATTAATGATATCAATACTTTCACCACGTAAGTTACGATAATCAATTGTAATATTAACTTCATCACCAGGAATAATTCCGACTACTTCATAATCTACATAATGAATTTTTCTATCATAAGTAACAGTCTTAGGCATTAATTTAATGTATGCTGCAAGAGAATCATCAGCTGACAAGACGATTTGATCAATTACAAAGTTAATGCTATTTGTAACATTATACTCTACATTTTCGTTTACTTCTGGGATAATATTAATTTCATATGTTCCCGCGTTAACAACTTCTTCTGTATCTATCACTAGTTGATGATATTTAAATACTACTTCATAGTCAATTTCATATTCGCCGTTATAATCAGATTTAACAAGATAGATTTCATCAAGACCTAGTCCACCAAGTACTTCCTTATTATATAAGACTTTATTTGTTAAAGTTTCTAATGATAAATTGACTACTAATTTATTTACTACAAGTACTTTAGTTAGTTCATCAGTTGTTTGATAGTTAGCCGATGTAGAAGTTACATGAATAACATAATTCTTAGCTTCTTGTACTTCTTTATTATTTTCATTATCAACATAATAATCAAAATATTCAAGATCACTTTCTAAAATATTAGTAAATGACACTTCAATATGATGTATATTACCATCATATGTTAAATCAGTAGGATATGTAATATTATAATTACGTTTAGTGATTGTGAATGAATGTGACAATTCATTTTCATCATATGCATAGTTGTCTAAATCAGTTGGAACAATTACCATTTCATAAGTTCCAGCATTAATAGGCATACTACTTAATAATGTTTGACCGCTATAATATTCAATATCATAATTAACTGCTGGTCCTTCACTACCTAAAGTAACAGAATACATCGGAGTATGTTCTAAACCATCATATGTAACATATAAATCTTCGATTTTAACATTTACTGATAATTTATCAATAGTATATTCAAATTCTGTAGTTCCAAGTTGATAATTATCTTTATCTAATCCTTCAATTGATTTAACAATAATTGAATATATTCCAGCTGTTACTAGTTCACTTTCAATATTATCTTTTACAATTTGATAAGTAACAAAAATATCGTCACCTGAAATTTGATTTAATAATCTTAATTCAACATCTTTAACTAAACCATTATAAATACTATTATTTGATGCTAAATCTAGTAATATAATACGCGGAGTAATTGTATACACAATATTTGTATCAATAATATTATAGTTAGCATCAGTTGATGTAAGTTTAACTTTATATTCGCCAGCATCAACAGGTGATACAATTTCGCCTTTTGAATCTAGATATAAAACATCTAAACTTGTAAAGATAAGATTATTTTCATCATTTATAAAGTTTTTAATTGTGTGAGTTAAACCATCATATACAGAAGTTGTTTCACTTGGAGTAAGAGTAATATTACGAGCAGTTAATTCAAAGAATGCATCTTCATAATGTGCTAAAGTATAGTTTTTATTACCTATTTCAGTTAAATCAATTTCAACTTTATACTTACCGACATTTTTAATAGATGTAACATGTTGGTCATCAATTGAATATCCCACAGTTACAATACCATCAATATTACCACTATCTGCACCTGCGATATTAGTAAATTGTGGATATACGATTCTATTAATCCATTCATTAGTATCATAAATGCCTTCTGTAAGACCAGTAAATGAAATATTAATAGTACGTTTAGTGATTTCAAGCATCGCAGAAATACTGTATACTTCATAATCCAAAGCATTAATAGTTGCGGTTACTTCATAACTACCAGCTGTAATTTTATTATTGTTAGAATATTTAATATTAGATGATTCAACATAATCTGGTAACTTAGTGATTGCTAAGCGATGGAAATTACCATCATATACAAATGTTTCATCATTAAATTCAACAAGTCCAACAAGTGATGCTTTAACAACGTTAACCATAAGTTCTATAGAGTATCCCGCATAGTTAACTTTAACTAAAGTATCTCCATATCTAAACATACCATCAGTTGTTTGATATTCTACTTCATAATTTGTAACTTCTTCTTTAGAACCATCATTATAATATAAGAATACTTCCATGCCACTTGAACTAAATTCTTCGAAAGCAACATAGTCAAGCTTATTAGCTTTCTTATCAATTGATAAATAAACAGATTCAACTTTTAATACTACTAATGAAATCTTACCTGTATAAGATTGATAGTTAACATCATCAAAAGGTGTAAATAAGTATTCATAATCATAAGTACCTTCAACAAGTGTATTATTTACCCATGATACCATACCTGATGTTGAAGTAGTAAGTAAAGTTAAAGTTGGAATAGTACTAGATGTATATAATGTAACATCATCATAAGTTACATCCACAACTGGAGCTTTTTTATTAACTATTATTTCAAATTCATCAGTTAACTCTTTATAAGTAACATGAACAACTGGGTCATTTACTAACACACTTGCGGTAACATCATATAATTGTTTTTCTAAAATATGTTTACTTCCATCATTATAATATACTTCAACAACCATACCGCTATCATCAAAATTATCAAAAGCAGTATAAATTAATTTATTAGGAAGAGTTATTACATCAATTGAAGTCGCAATAACTGCTAAAACATTAATTTGCATTTTACCAGTAACGATAGTATAGTTATTAGTATCGCTTGGTGTAAATGTATAAGAATATTCATTTTCACCGGCTATTAAAGTTTGATGTGCATCAAAACTAATTTTACCTTTTGTATCAGTAGCAGCTAAACTAATAACTGGTAAATTACTTGATGTATAATAAGTAACATTTGTATCATAGCTTGGATTAATAGTAGATTCACGTTTACTAACATTCAAGCTTAATTCTACAGATTTTGTTACATCACCATCAGTATATTCATATACTACTTTATGTTCAGTGCAATTTACATATGCGGCATATGTATAATCATAAATTACTTTTTGAGATGAATCATTATAATTAGCTGCAATCACTGCACCATAGTTATTAAATTCATCAAAAGCAGTATATTCAAGTTTAATAGGTTTTGTTAAAATTTCAATACTTGTAAGAACAATACTATCAACTGTTAATTCAATTTCACCATGATAGTTATTATAGTTCTTAATATCAGTTGGAACGAATGTATAACTATATTTTTTAGTTCCAACTACGAATGGTTGATTTTCATCAAGTTTTGCGACCCCCGCAAGTCCTTCAACATCTAGAATTATACTTCCTGTTGATGGATAAATACTACCACCATTATATGTAATAGTAACAACTGGTGTAGCTTTTTGTACTACTAGAGTACCTGCGATATAACCTGTATAATTATCATCCACAATTGTTAAGAAATAACTAATACCGTTTGTCGCATCAGTTGATGAAACATTACCTTTGACTTCTTTTACATGATAATCTAATTCGTATAATACAGTATGACTTAAACCATCATATACAAAGTTATCAATAACATTATTAAATGTAAGTTCTTGTTTTGACAAGCTTAAAGTTATATTAACTAAAACATCATTATAATTATTTTGATCTAAATTATAAATTGCTTGATATGTAGTTGTTGAAACAGTAGGAACGATTGTTGGGTCAACCCAAGTAAATCCTGTATTTAACACATAATCAAATAATGTTTTAGTTTGATCATAAGTACCATATAAAGTAGGGTGTGTAACATTTGTTGGAGTTGCTTTATTTATTACAAATGTTCCAGAGTACTTACCTTGATAGTTGTCATCAATGATTTCTAATGTGTACTCTTTATTACAAGCATCAGTACCACTTACTACACCACTAACTTCTAATCCATTAACTGGTAATTTATAAGTTACAGAATGTTTTGTTTGATTAAATGTATATTCATCAACTACATTGTTAAAGGCAAGAGTTTTCTTACTAACATTAACATTTATTTGTAATGTAATTGTTTCATAACTAATCATGAAGTGAGTATGACTTGCTTTTAATGTAGTTTCACTATTTTGATAAATAACATCTAAGTCAGCAATAGTTAAATCTTTTTCTGTAATACCATCATTATAAATAGCTGTTACAGAAATTCCTGTTAAATCAACAGTATCAAATGCAACATAATCAAGTTTTGTTGGATTTTGATTGATGATTAACGATTCTAATGTTGGTCTTAGAACTGTAAGCTTGATATAACCAGTTCTTGCTTTATAGTTATCTAAATCATCTGGAGTGAACTTATAACTATAATTTTTTGTTCCATATACTAAAGGTAATGAATCAGTAAATTCAACACTACCAGGAGTATTTGAAGAGACTAAAGTTAAAGTTGGCACTGTCGATGTTGTTGTGAATAATGTTGGCCCATTATATTCAACAACTACACTTGAAGCAGCTTTTGATACAGTAATTGAAACTATATCCGAAACTACTTGATAATTATTTGTATCTTCTGGTGTATAAATTACTTCGAAACTATTGTTACCAGCATTACCAACTGTTGCTAGTGGATTATTTTCTTTAAAAGTGAATCCTGCTGGTAAAACTACACTTGATAATAAATCATTATAAGTAGCAGTTAAATTAGTTGGCAATTCATAATAATGGATTGCTTTATCAACACTTACTTCAATTGTTTTTTCATAAGCAGTATGTGTAGATGTCGCAGATTGTTTTAATGTAACATAGAAAGTTCCTGCATTTTGAATTGTAATAATATTGCCACTAATTGTTGCGATACCATTATGTCCACTTAATTCGTATGAAATTAAACCTGCACTAGTAGAGTTGGCCGCAAGCGTAATTTTTTGACTAGGGCTATAAGTTACATTAATATTTTCAAAATTTGTAATAATTGGTAATGTTTTTTCAGATAATGAAACAGTAATTGTTGTTATATCACTATCAAAATGATTTTCATCACCTATTAGATAAACATCAATTACATAAGTTTCTCCACTATTAAGATTAGAGAAATAACTTGATGTTTGATATTCACCACCATTAATGCGGTACATCGCATTTGTTAATGATGTTAAACGAACAGAATTATTTGTAAGTTCAACTATACTTACGATTGGAGCATTAGTTTTAGCCTTAGTTACATTAACTAAAACATCAAATACTACTGCTTCGTAATTAGCAAGATCATCTGGGATGAATCTTACTTGATGAGTATTACTACCTACATTACCAACAAAATCATTTTCATTAACAAAAACATAATGACTTGGTAAAGTGATTGTAGATAATTTAGAGTTGTAAACTGCAGTTAAGCCAGTTAGAATTTCATATTCTGGAGTAGCTTTATTAACTTTGATTTCAACTTCAATGTTTGTAATCGCTTCATAATGAATATGATCACTTGGTGTATAGTTAACAAAGAATTTATTTACACCAGCGTTACCAACTTTAGTTGATAATTCTTTCACAAAAATAAATCCTTCTGGCAATACTACATCCGCTAATGTTTGATTATAGACTGCTGTAAGATTAGTTGGAATTGTATAATTTGGAATAGCTTTATTAATAACTAATGTTGTAGAAATACTTCCTTCGTAGTTATCGTCGACAATTGTTAATGTAACTTCTTCTTTTATAGTAGGTTCTGTTAAATTAACATTTCCAATAACTTCACTTACACTATATGGTAAAGAGTAAATTACTGAGTGACTATTACCATCATATGTAAATTCATTTTGAACAATTGTGAAATCAATTGTCTTTTTATTAATAGTTAATGAAATACTTGTTGTTTTACCTTGATAACTAATTGTAAATGTTGAATCACTTGTTAAAAGTGCATCAAGTTTAAATTCATAATTAGTAATCTCAGCAGTACTTCCATCATTGTAATGCGCAACAACAATCATACCTGCTTTATCAAAGTTTTCAAAAGCAGTATAGACTGTTTTATTAGGCATATTAGTTACTTCAATGTTGTCAACTACTTTATCAACAACATTTAATGTAATTGTACCTGTTAAAATTTTATAATTAAGTTTATCTGCTGGAATAAATGTATATGTATATTCATTAGTTCCAGGTTTTAATGTTTGAGAACCATCTAAGCTTACTGTACCTTCAGTATCACCTAATGATAGTTGTAATTCAGGTAATAAGCCACCTGCATATAATGTATCATTGTTTTTAAGAGTTGGAGTAACAACAGGTGTAGCTTTTTGAACATTAATAGTTACTTTTAAACCAGTAACTTCTAAATAATTTGTTAGGTCACTTGGAGTATAGATAACATCGAATTCTCTTTCACCAAAGTTACCAACTTTTGTATCTAAATCACTTACAAATCTAAATCCTGTTGGTAAAGTAAGATCATTTAAAGTATCACCATATGTCGCAACAATTGTTGGAAGAGTCGGAACAGATGGTAATATTTTGTTGATTGTTACAATAAATGATCTTGTTGTACTTGAATAATTATCAGTAGCTTCTTGATATAATTCAATAACTGCTGTACCAGCATTTAAAATAATCAATGTATTGTTACTAATTGTAACAACATTACGGCTAGATCCATCCGCAAAGCGATAAGTAATCTTACCATTTGAATTAGAAGTATGATTTAAACTAATTACTCCTCCTAATTCATAGTCATGTGTAATGTTTGATAAACCACCAATAGCTGGTTCATTTTTACCAAGTGTTGCTTCAGTTATAGTTACAACATTACTTTCTTCATAGTTTTCATTACTTGAAAGTTTTACTTCAATTGTATAAGTAGTATCTGGAGTTAATCCAGTAAATACATTTGATGTTTGCCATACGCCATCATTTATTCTATATAATGCATTAACAATACTATTAATTGTAATCTCATTAAGAGTTTTTGAAATTACTGAAACACTTGCTTGATCTAATACTTGTGATGCTTTATTTACTTTAATTGTAACACTAATATTTTCAACTATTTGATAATTAGTAGTATCACTAGGAGTATATTTTAAGAAGAATACCATATTACCAATGCTATCAGCAATAATATCTTCATCCATAAAACTAAATCCTTCTGGAAGTAAGTTTGTAATACTACTTAAAGGATTGCCATAAGTCATTTGTAAATTTGTTGGAACTACAAATGATGGCATCTTTGGTAATACATTTACAGTAATTTTGATATTAACTATATTATAATTGTCTAAATCTGTTGGAATATATTGTCCATCATATTCAAATGTTTTACATTCTTCAAAACTTCCACTATTATCAACAAAATAATATCCACTTGGAAGTTTTAACTCTGCTTGTCTAACTGTATCTAAGTAATAAACACTGACTGTTTGATTAGTACAAATTGGGCTCGCTTTATTAATCTTTAAAGTAGCCTTTGTTTCAGCACCTAAATAGTTTGCTGTTTCGCTTGCGGTAATAATAACATTGTATGTTCCCGCATTAATTTTATTATTATTTTGATATTGTAAGATTGTTTCTTGATGATTAAGTGTTGCAGATACGCTATGAACTTGCCCATCATAAGTAACTTCTAAATCACTTGTTGTGATAATACTATTTGCTTTATTAATTTTTAAAGTGACTGTTTCTGTTGTAGCTAAATAGTTAAGAGTTTCACTAGCACTAATTGTAACCAAATATGTCCCCGCATTAATTTGTCCATTATTAACATAATTTAATTCTGCTTCATAATGATTAAGTGTTGCAGATACGCTATGAACTTGCCCATCATAAGTAACTTCTAAATCATTTGTTGTAATTATGCTATTTGCTTTCTTAATAGTGTAATTAATTTCTAATGTTTCAGCAAAATCATAATTATTTGAATTAATTGCACTAATAACAACTTTATATTCCCCCGCATTAATTGGTTTAGTTTGAAGCAGTGAACCTAATTTATCATAATAAGTATATGTTACATCTACTTCACCAACTGTTGATGAGAATGATAATACATAATCATTAGTACCATTATAAGTAAATTCTTGATTTGCTTCACCTACAAATGAAGCACTTGCTTTAGTGATTGTATAAGTTTTAGTAATTGATCCACTATAAGTATTAATACCTTTAATTTGGTAAACATAACTGCCAACTTCAATTAATTCTTGACCACCATATTCAATAACATAGTCTGTACCTTTTTGTAATACATAACCATCATCAATCATCACAACATCTAATTCATGATGAATTCCGCTATAAATATCAGTAGTTGGGAATGATTTTAAAGTTGGAACATTAATGTCAATACTTTCAACAATTTCAATAGTTATTTTATTAGTTACATAATCTTCAAAAACATATTCAACAGTATAAGTACCTACACTAAGTTTAGCATCTTTATCTATAATATTATTCATACTATCACGAACTATTATATCAACATAAGATACTTCTTCTAATAGTCCTGTAAATGTAGGTTGTAATTTTGATGATACACTTGTTTCTTTAATGTATTTAATTGTTGGTAAACTTACTGATACAGTTTGCTTTGTAATTTCATAATCGTAAGTAATTTCATCATCAGTAGTATTTTCGAATTCATAATTAGTAGTATCAGTGAGTTTAACAGTGATAGAATATTCACCACTATTAATTGAGTCAATACTAGTAATACTATAAACTGTACTTGGAGCATCAACTGTTAAAGTAGGTTTTTGAATTTCACTATTATACACAAATTCTAAACTATCATATGATACTTGAACTTTAGCCTTTTTAATAACTAAATTTACAGTTGGAATTGTATAATCATAGAACTCTAAGTTTTCACCAATTATATTATCAATACTTACACTATAAGTTCCCGCATCAATTACTCCTTCAACTAAACTATTATTATAAGTAAGTTCTGCGGAAATATTATCAGCAGGTAAAGCATTTGAAATAGTCAAATTTGCTTTATGAATATTTCCATCGTAAGAATATTGATTTGCATTAATTGTAAATACTAAATTTCGCTTGATTAAATCAGTAACAGCTAGTGTTTCTAATTCATCAAGTTCCCAGCTTGCGGTTAGTCCAGACTCACTTACTTCATAGAAGCTAGCCCCACTTGCTAAATGAAGATATTTAATAATTACTTCTTGACTTGTACCATTTGAAGAGTAATCATAAGAAACTACAACTTCTGTTGTCTTACTATGATATTCGCCATTAATAGTTTTATATCTAATTTGATAATTTCTAATAGGATCACCATATGTAATACTACTAGGAACATTTTGTACTTCGATTCCAGCTACTATAATGTTCTTCCAAATATTTAAATGGCTTCTTGTTATTTGTTTATTTTCCAAATATTTATTTAATATTAGATTTTGATCACCATATTTTGTGATTAATTCTGAATATAAAGATTCTACTTCTAAGTATTTTTCATATTGTTCACTTGATGATAATTCATTGATTAAATTAAATTCTTTTTCATAAGTAACAATTTCTTTTGTAATTCTTGTTAATGTAATATTGTTAACTACTAAATTGTAATAATCATCATTGATTGTAATATTATTAAATTCTAATAGATTACTATTCTCTGAAGGAGCATTAAAATCAACTTCTACTAAATGAGTACTATCATCATATTCTGTAACAGTTGCCATTAGCTTCCATTCTTCGTTGTAAGCATCTTTTTCCAAATCATATACTTTATTTAAAGTACTTTCTGATGCTTCATATTTAATATCTTTGATGATATTTAAAATGTAACCGAGTGTAGTTTCTTGAACCTCAAAATCAATCGGATTCTTCTCATAAGCACCTTTATAATTACTAATATAATCTGTTATTAATGAAGTATTTGTTAATTTATTAACTCCACTAACATGCCAGTTAGCATTATTAATTGCATAGATATTACGTTCAGATGTTGAGATATCAGAATATAAATGTTCATTTCCAAAAGTGAATGATTCACCATTAATTAAGATTGTAGTACCTAAAATACTTTCATCCATATCACCTAGGGAAATATAATAATAAGCTGTAACATTACTTAAATCTGGTTTATATGTAGGCGCGTAAGTTCCAATTGAACTAGGAGCATATCCGTATACTAATCCTACATTTTTTGTACCACTTACATTACAATATACTTTATTAACACCATCAGTGATAATTGCTTTATGAGTACGTCCTAAGAATCCACCTACATTAGCACCAGTTGATGTAACAGAACCAATACTTGTACAACCACTAATATAAGCACTAGATGAAATTAAGATACCAGTTGACCCCATAAGTCCACCAGTTCCCATATCTGATGTACTATAAACTTCACCATAGTTCGTTGAACTCATGATTTTAACTCTGACATATTTAAGAGAAAATTCCTTAATAATATCTTCGTTATTTTCGCCCTTAACAGTATAATAATTATCAATATTTGAAGCATATTCTTCTTTTAGTTTATCATTAAAATAAGGATATAATTCAAGAGGAGCAGCTGATGTTGAACTACTATGGCTATAACCAATTAATCCACCAACAATATATCGTCCACTAACATTCGCATAGTTAGTGACATTTTTAATTTCTACGCTTGATAATCTATCATAGTTAAATGCGGTAGCCGGGGCATAATTATCATGGAAGCCAACAACTGCACCTACTTGAGCACCACCAACGATAGTTCCTTTAATTTTTAGATTTCTAATTGAGTTTTCAGAAGCAACAGCATTTAAGCCACCAGCATTACTTGATACAGCTCCACATAAACCAACTGCTAAGCCGTCCTCAAACTTCATATCTAGAATGATTGTATTATTATTACCATCAAAATCACCCATGAATGGTCCAAATGAGCCCCAACCAAAACCATAGAAATTATTATCACCATAATAACCAACACTAGTTGTTAAATCATAAGTTTGATTAGTTCCAGCTAATTTGATTAAAACATTAGCATCCATAGGTCCAGCAATTTCATATCCCGCATCACTTGGGATAAAGAAATTAAGGATGAATGTAAGTCTTTCTAATTGTTTAGCATTTGTAACATTAATAATTGTATTTTCTCCCTCTTCTAAAACATCTAAATCAGTAGATGAATCATAAGAAGTTAGAGTATCTAAATCAATTGTAAAGTCAGAATTAAATTTAGATTGTGTTCTATCCATTGTTGTTACATAGACAAAACTATCATCACCTTTTTTAATTCTCAAAACTTGACCATTATAATTGGCGATAAAACCATACACTTTATCATCAATACCTAAGTCAGCCCCGATGATTGCTTTTATTTGATATGTTGTACTTATTTCAGTTTCAGAAGTTTTAGTAACTACTGAGTTAGATTCTAAGTTATATTGAACACCAAATACATCAATATCTTGATGTTCACCATATACTTCAACATCTAAAATGGTTCCTGAATTTACTAAATAAACAGTTGTTGGGTTAGATGGGTCATATTGTTTATGTTGATATCCATAGAATGCTCCCCAGTAAACATAGTTACTATCTAATGAGCCAACTTTCTTAGTTATGTCTAAATCAATATCAACAGTTCCTGCCATCCATGTGTTATAAATCTGACAATTTAAAGCATCTAATCCATTAGAGAAACTTCCGACAACACCACCAACACTGCTTCCACCAATGACATCACAATATGTTGTTGAATTACTAATGTGATATTGACCACTAGGTAATGCAGATACGAGTACATCACCCGCAAGACCACCTACATAAGAACCTGCTTTAATATCACCATATACGCTACAATTATCAATTTGGGCACCATGCTTACTTCCTAGTCTTCCTACAAGGCCACCAACAGTATTACTAGTTGATGTAATGGAAACATTAGCACTAATGTTTTTAACTTTTGCAAAATCATTAACTTGGCTAATAAAACCACCAACTACTTTAGCATTAGTAGTAATAACAGCTTTAAATTTAAGTTCTTCTTCAAATAAAGTATTATATGCTTCATCTGATATAACTGCAAAAACACCACCAACATTTGTTGCGCCTGCAATATCTGTTGTAATCTTAATATTTAAATCATCATTAATATCTATTTCACGACCACCAAAGTAACCCGCAATACCACCAACATATTGTTTACCATTTAACACTTCAATTTCATTATTTGTATAAGTAATTTTCGCATCAGTTATTGTTTTTTCGACAAGAACTCTTGTATCATAAACTGCTAGTCTATCATAACATCCAACAATACCACCAACGTATTTACTTTGACTAACATTATCAATTTTTATTTCCTTACCTGCTACTCTACCAGTTTCTAAACATTCAATATTCGGTGCTTTATATTCTAAATTATTGATTGTTCCTAATAATTCAAGAGTATCATTTAGTTCTTCACATACTATGCGGCCAACAATACCACCTACATAGTTACCACCTTTAATAAGCGATGTAGATAAAACTTTTACATTTAAGAAAACATTTTGATGATTGATGTTTAGATTTTGAATATCATTATTTGTAATTATAAAACTTGGTTCTATTAATGCCCCCGCAATACCACCAACATTGCTTCCTGTTACATCAAGGTTACCATCAAAAGATACAGTGTTAAAAGTATTTGCTTTTAGGGTTAAACTCTCATAATAAACATCAGTTGGAGCAGATATTGTCTTAACTTCACCTACAAGACCACCAACATTATCACCAACAACATTGAATGTACCTTTGACATTGACATTGCTAATTGAACCAGTTTCATCAGTACAATTATCATTCTTAGTTGTGTAATTAGTTGTAATAGTACCTGCGATACCACCAAAATTATTACCTATTACTTCATTTGATGCAAGATATGTAATGGTAAAGCTATTACCATTAAAACTACCACCAAATGTATTAAACATATTAATCGTATTATTTGTACCATCACCAAGTTGGGATGTAACAATAATATCACTAACAAGAATAAAGTGACTATTTGTAAAAGATGGATTATTCTTAAACAATAAGAATTCACTTTCATCTTTTATTTGATATGGATCACTTATCGTTCCACTTCCATGTTCAAAACTATCAGCCATTTCAACTGCTGATACTTTCTTTGGTGTTTGTAATAATGTGAGTATCGATAGTATCATCACAAACATCAATATAAAATACTTACTAATTCTTGTTTTCATAAAGCACCTCTATTTATTTATTTTCAAAAGCAAAAATATTAAATTGCTTTAATACCTTTGCTTTTGAAGCAAGGATAAATCCTTGCAACAAAATTATTCATTTACTGGCTTAATCATTTCATAAGCTTTTTGACTCTTCAAGTCATCTAATTGTTTTTGATAAGTGATTGTTGTTTCACGATTATCATAGATATAGAATTTGAATGATTCATTACCAGATGCATAAGGTAACGCTTTATATAAAGCAGCAAAATTACCTTGTACATAACCAGATGAAATAAAATCATCTGAAGCAAATTGTTTCATACTTACATAGTAAGGATGATCAGGGAATAAGTCAGTATCCATTTCATTATTAACAATATGATAGTTTTTACCACCACCATAAAGTGCTATACCGCCATGAACATAGATATCATCGTCCCCACCACTATATTTAGTTACTAGTAATTCATAACCTGATACCTTATCTACTAGGTATTTAAATAATCCTTGTACATCAAAGGCAAAAATATCACCATCAATTAATGTTGAACTATCAACACTAGAAAGTGGTTTCCAGTCATAAATTCTGACATCACCTTGTAATGTTAACATAGCAGGATAACTTGTTCCAGCAATATTTTCCCATCCATCTTTCTTGAAGTCATAACTTCCATACTTCATACCATCTAAGCAAGGACCAGCAAATGTTGATTCTAGTCCAATCGAGAAGAATCCGCTATTTGTAAAGACAGAATTCTTAACAGTTACAAATGTTTTAACTAAATTATTCATAAAATACTCATTATTCATATTGTATTCTTCATTTGTTGAATAATTTGAATCTTTATAGGCATATCTAGCTGAAGTATCAGTATTATGATTTGGTTTATCTTTAAGAGGATCATAGTTGCTTGCGTAGAATTTATTACCTTTATTATCAGTTAAATATGGAGAAACAGATTCCCAAATATTACTTTGATCTAATTCACCTTCTAGGAATTGATTAGTTCCCATTTTTAAGATGAATTCACGGCCCATAGAAAGAATACTACTTTCAATTCTAACATGAATAGGTTCAACCTCAAGTGGATTTTCACTGTGTGGTTTACCATATACTCTAACTACAGTACGACCATTTTTAATACGAGAGTTTGTAATATCAACATTATCACCCATAATTTCAAGTGTTGTACCAACATAGTTTAGATGATTCATTTCGATATATCTTGTACCATCACGATCTTCTTCTAATAAGAAATCATCATCACAAGCTTGTAATGTTACATTATCTAAGCGAATATTATCATTTCTAATTAAGAATGCAATATTATCTTGAGCTTTAGCACTCGCACCAACTGATGAATTACCTCCAAACCAAACTAGGTTAAGTGGACCTTCAAATACTGAAACAACATTACCATTACTATCTTTTAAAGGACCATAAGTGAATGGGTCAGTAACAGTTGTGATATTCTTAGTATCTATAATGTATCCATTACCAAAAATATCATTTGTAATTTCATAACAGTATTTAACATCAGGATGTGATTTTTTATTATTTTCATAATAAGACCAGTCAGCTGTAGTTGGTAAATAATTGATTTCACTTCTTAAAATTCTAGCAGCTTCTTGCATTGCCGCAAGCATCTTCTCGTCATCATTTTTATAATTTCCACTAGGTGCAAGTTCAGGATTAATCGTTCTACTTAAACCGTTATACACAAATAAATCTTGGCCAATATTAATATTATTTAGTAATACAGCAGGTAATGTATTTTCACTTGCATAAAGCATACCTTTATAAGTACTTACATTAACACCTGGAACAAGCATTAAACGAAGTGATGCATAATTTCCTTCCATTGTTAAGCCTAGTTCATAATTACCTTTAGAAATAGCTTTAATAACAACAATTTGTGATTCAGTTAAAGCATCACTAATTATTAATTTACCATTTTCTAAAGTAGCAACATTTTCAATACTAGTAACAAGGTCTAGTGTTTCTGGATGAACTAAGAAATATAATAATTTATCACTAGGAACCATTACGCCATTACCATCTACCATTTCAAATGAACGTTCTAATTTAGAAGCTCCGTTTTGATCATCGTATGTTTCACGACCAATTGCTACATAGTTTGAGATTTCTCTTGGAATTTCATTAAATGATAATCCATCATATGTTTCAACTACATTAATAGTCATTTCTTCTTCGAATAAGACAGAACCCGAAGAAATTAATTTAACAATAATCTTAACTTTTGCTGTACCTTCGGCAATACCATTAATTTGAATACTAGAAGATGTACCAGCAATTGATAAAATTGCTTCGTCTGATGTAGACCATATAAATTCTAATTCCTCAACTGGAATATTATTTGTTACATAGATACTGTTTGAAGCTCCTAATTTAATATATTCAGGATAAGCAAGTTCAAAATTTGAAATATTTTGAGTAATTGTTGCTTCATATTTAACATCAAACTTAACACCAGCAATCGCAAGTTGATAAGTAATAACTGTTTCTTGTCCTAATTCATTTGTTAAGAAACGTCCTGAAATTTCAAAACTACCATTAGGAAGTTTTGTAAATCCTAAATCAACTACACTATCATCATAACCTAATTCTAAACCATAATCATAATGGCCTAAACTATTTAATGTTGAAGTAGCAACATTTAATTGGAATGTAAAGTCAGATGACCAAACAATTTGATCTTCAATTTCTCTAATTCCTGATAATACACTAAAACTATACTTGATACTTTGAATATCTTCATATTGAACTTTAAACTCACAAGTACCAGTACTTGTAGTATCAATATTACCAACAATCATATCACTAGTTAAATCAACTATTTCTTTTTCCCCATTATTATAAGTTAATTCTACAGAATAATTATTTAAGTTAATCTTTTGATTTAATAAATAAACATTGTCAAATTTCTTAGCTAAAGCAACTTTAACAACACTTAATTCCGCAAGATTAAATTTAATTTCTTGTGTATAGCCACTATAAGTAACTTTAATAACTTTTTCACCTACTGTATATAAATTGCGAGGTAATTCATGTTGTACTTCACCAAGCGATACAATTAGTGGTTTAAGATTAGGGTTTTGGAATACAATTCTTAAAGTAATTTCATAGAAATCAATATCAGATCCTACTACATATTCACTTTCTAAACCACTCTCCACAATAATTTCTTTAACTTGTTTATCAATTACTGTGTATGAAAATTCTTCTTCATAACCAAATACTGTAAAAGTATATGTCTTTTTAGATGACGTATTAAATTTATTTTTATCAACTACACCAGGAGTAATAGCTTCAATATCTTTAACAGTTAACATTCTAACTTCTTTTGCGTAATTATTACCATAGTAAATAACAGCTCTAACAGAATCTATTAAGACTTCTTCTTCTAATTCGAAAATTCCATCAAAATCTAGTAATTCAACATATTCAATTACTTTTTCCATTACTTGGTAATTGATAATTTCTATTATTGAATGATATTTAATTTCAAATGTGGCATTTTTACTTTCAGTTACTAATGTTTCGCTTTCTAACACATATTCACTAATACCATCTAAAACGATGTTATTACCATCTTGATTACTTATCTTAGCAACCGCCTCGTCTAAAGATAATTTATCGCCAATTAAATATTTATCTTTAAAGAATACTAAATCAAACGATGCGTTTGTTAAATCAGGAGCTGCAATTTCATTTTCATAAACATTATAATGAATATCAAAAGTTTGACCTAAAACTTCCACTTGTAGTGTAAATGATCCAGCTACTGTCGTATCAAAATTTAAACTATTAAATAAATCACTTACTAATACTTTTTGAAGTAAAGTATTATTATTAGTTATTATTTGTTTTGACGAAAGTTTTAAGCTATTAGTTAAACTTGTTTCAACCCACACATATGAATTCATAGCATCAACTACTTCATTAACTAAGAAGCTTGTTTTAAATGTAGAATCTAAGTACATATAATCTGCTTGAGTATCAACAACTTCTAATTCTACTTCTTGACTTACACCTTGGTAAGTAATTGTAACAGTTGTTTTTCCAACATTTTCAGTATCAAATCCTGTCACAATAACATCTATTTCTGACATTAAGTATTCTTCTTCACTAAATGCTTGATTAGTATAAGTTAAAGATAATTTACTATATTTTAATAAATCGTTTAGCGCTGTATCTTTTAATACAACTTTTGAACCTAAATATTCAATACTAGATACAATTTTCTTATTCGTATTATTCAATTGTTCTTGATTTTCCCATACTGTATATGTAAGATTTTTAATTAAGCCATGGTATTTAATTTGAACATTATAAGTTCCAACCTTTGATGTGTCAAAAGCCCCCGCAACAATCATATCTTCGGTAACACTAACTTCATACTTTTCATCTTCATCAACAATAATTAATTTGATATTTTCAAGATTAATTGCTTCATTTAAAAGATAATCTTGTTTGTATGATGATGATAAAACAATTTCATCAATGTCAATTTCTTCTACAAAATATTTAAACTTATATGTTTGTCCTGCATATTTAATAGACATTTCTTTTTCACCAACACTTGTAGTATCAAAATCTGTAACCATACTTGGCGATAAAGAAACTATTTCATTAAAAATATCATGAGTATAGATTAATTCCAAGAAAACTGTTTTAAAATCAAATACATCATTAAGCGCAAAATATTGTGAGAAATTAATCAAATTATTAGATAATACTTCTTTAGATAAGATATTTAATCTTACAACTACATCTTCATAACCTTTAATTGAGAATTCAATTGTTGTATCTTCTAGAATATAATCTTCTCTTGTATCGAAAGCAAAATCTGCTATTAAATGTGAATCAGATAAAATTAATGATTCTCTTAATTTTAATTTAGTTGATGAATATACGCTATTTGTATAATTGATTATAAATGAGAAATCACTATAAAGTAAAGTTTCTCCTACTTTAAAATCAATATCAATTATATGTTGTTTTTTCTCTTCATCATATTTACTGATTGCTTCGTGCAATTCCCCATCGATAACAACATTTAATTTAACATCGGAAATTTTCTTTTCTAATACTTCATATTCAAATTCTTGTGTGAATCCATCATATGTAATCGCAAATGTATGTTTACCAGCTGTAGTTGTATCTAAATAACCATCAATAACACTACCTGATGCGGCTGCACTAACAAGATTAGTAGTTACGCTTGGATAATGACCGCCCACATAGTTAACTAAATAACGGATATCTTGAATATCAATTTCTTGATTTAAAAGTAGTGGAGTTGAAAGTAACATTCCTACTTCATCTTCAACTAATTTAATATTCTCAACAATCTTGTCATGATAATTTTCAACAACTATAACTCTGTATTTTGATACAATTTTTTGTTCTTCTTCTAATGTTGTGTAGGTTGCGACAATATAAGCTTCACCGTACCCTTTTGGTGTAATAGTTGCTTCATAGATATTAGCTGAAATATTGTTAAGTTTTACATCTATAACATTTTTATTTGAAGATTCTAACTTAACATTACTATGTTGAATATTACCTGGTAAAACTTCAACTGCTACATTTAAAGTAGAACTTAAATCAATTTTGATTTCATCTTTATCTGCAAAATTCACATCTTCATTGTTACGATAAACATCAGTAAACTCAAGTGTTCTCGCATAATAATAACGAAGATTTAAGTTTACTTTAGTTTGATAGTTACCATCATTAGTAGAAATAGTAATAGTATATTTACCAGAATAATCAATACCATCTGCGATATCTTGAACTTTTACTATTCCTGTTTCATTATCAAAAGTAACATTATTTTTAGCAAAACCTTCTCTTAGAGATCTTAAATCACTTGATACTTCTTCATCATAACTACAAGTATATGTAAGACCTTGGTTTTTAGCATTAGCAGGACGAACAGAAGCTTTTATTTCTAATTCTTCCCACTTATCAATATATCTAGTATAATTTGTTTGAGATTTTTCTAAAGCGATTCCACTTACCGGAATATCAACTTGACGACTAATAGTTTTAGTTGAAGCTAAAATTAAAACCATTAGAATCAAAGGAATCGTTATAATCAATGCAATAATCTTCTTATTCATCTAATTCACCGTATTATAGAATCTCTTCGATAATCCTTTCAATAAATAGATAACTGAAACACCTGTAATTAAAACAACCACAACAGCAATGAAAGCAATTGAAATTGGTTGAACTAACGCAACATTAATTCCAGCTTTTGTGGCGAGTTTTTGGAAAGATTCATCTTTCAAAATACCTAATATTAATAATACGCCACTAATTAAACCAGAAACTAAGACACCAAGCATAATAACAAATGAGATGGTTGGTGTTGATTCTTTAATTTCATTTTCTTCGTTATCAGCAAAACGAGGTTTATTCAAATCTTTGCGGGTAGCAAACATGATTTCACTAACTGAAATAACAGCCGTAATAACAAAAATTAATAATGCTTGTAAAACATTGACATATCCTGTAACACATGCAATAATGCAGCTGATTAAAATTGAAGCAACACTAACTGTACTACAGAAGATAATTTTAGAAAAAACAATTTGTTTATAAGAGATTGGCATTGTTTTTTCCATTGTAAACATTGATCCTTCTCGGCTAATATTACTAGCACAGAAAGTATTAGTTAGTACACTTAGCATCATAATAATTGTAATAGTTAATTCAAAATCGATATTTGCAAGACCACCAATTAGATTAGTAACAAAGCCTGAAAAGTTAACAATCAGACAAAATACCATAACCGGCATTGTTACAGCAGTCGCTAAGAATTGGAATGTATAGTTAGGAGTTCTTAAAACCATAATGAACTCTTTTTTAATTAGATTCAAAAGTCCACTGCGATGTTTAATCTTAGTACGTTTAGTAAATGTATTACGTCCACGACCTTCCATACCTGCTTTCATTACTTTGTTTAGAATTTTTATAACGATAAAGAATGCTAAAGCTAAAGCTGCACCTGCAATCAATAGAATCAAAAGTAACATTAACCAAGGTTTGTCACCTAAAATAAATCTTGCACAAAGATTAGCAGGATATAGAATTCGATACATTAAATTAAAGAACTTCATTGTTCCTTGACTAAAGAACTGATCTCTTACTTCACCAACTAACATATCTCCAACAGTACCTAAAATTTCACTATAAACTACAAAACCAGCCCCTAATAGAACTATAATAATAATAGCAGTTAAAACAAAATGTGATTTTAAAAAGTTTACAATATGATAAGTAGCCATTGATAAGGCAGCAGCCATTAAAAGTGATACCATTGGTAAAATAATTACCATTAGGATACTTCTAATCCAAAACATTGTATCCACTAAGTCAGTTCCATTCATTACAATTCCAACAGTTACAGTTAAAGGAATTAATGTAACAGCAGTAATTAAGACTTGGCTGATGAATAGAGTTGTAAGTTTTGATAAGAAAATTGACTCAGGTTTAATAGGTAATCTTACTAACACAACAATATCGCTACCAGCTAAAATTTCACGATTAATTTTTCTAATCCCGGCAAATACATTAATAATAATAATTACTGTATAAGTAACTGTCATAATTTCTTTTAATCTTAAAAGTGGTTCCCATTTTCCATATTCTTTTATTTCTGTATATGTTAGTAAAAATTCACGATATACTAACACTACAACCGCAACAATTGCTAAAGTTAAGAATACTGAAATGAAAATACCTAAGTAGTCTGTTTTCTTATTAAATCTACCTTTAATAGAAAACATACTCTTAATATCTTTTTTCAGCAGTAACAAATAATCACTCATTATTCGTCACCTTCTTCAGCAGCACACTTTTCTAAGAAATATTCTTCAAGTGACATATGATATTTTTCACGACAAGATGAAACTGTAACTTCATCAACTAATTTACCTTTGTGAATAATATAAACACGGTCACAAATTTTTTCAACAATATCAATATTGTGAGAAGAGAAAAAGACAGTGTTACCATTTTTAGCATGTTCTTTAATATAGTTACGTAATGAATAAGTAGTTTGTGGGTCAAGTCCTGTAAAAGGTTCATCCAGGATTAAAACTTTAGGATTATGCATTAGAGCACCCATAATTGAGATTTTCTTTTTCATCCCGAATGAATATGAACTAATGATACTATGAATACGATCACCAAGCATAAAATGTTTTTGTAATTCTTCTACTCTTGCGTTTGCGGCATCAGCAGGAATTTTATAAACATTAGCCATAAAGTCTAAATATTCCATCCCTGTCATTTTATCAAAAACGCTTCTATCATCTGGAACATAGCCAAATGTCTTTTTAGCATTAATTGCATCTTTAACGATGTCATATTCTAAAAATTTAATTTCTCCTTGTTCAAAAGGCAAGAACCCTGTTAAACATTTAATTGTTGTACTTTTTCCTGCTCCATTACGACCTAATAAACCAATGACTTCATTTTTATAACCAACAATATTAATATCATCAGCTGCAAGAACTGGACTTTTTCCATATCTTTTTGATAAATGTGAAATTGATACTACTTTTGTCATTTCTTCATTTTGTAATGCATTTTCAACTATTTTTTCCATAAATATCTCCAATCTCTTAAGAATTGATAAAATTCCCATTTTAATTATACTTATTTTACCACAAACCCTTCTCTTTGTCACGCTATACCTTACTACTAGTTCAAGTAGCATTTGCCATATTTTAGTGTTTTTTAAGCATTTAAATAGTACCTACTTAAATTTATTCAAAAGATTACTAATTTATCATAAAAAAACTCCCTAGACTATCTATAGCCTAGGGAATTTTTCTAATTAATAAAACGGACCTTTTGAAGTCTCATAATAAAGCCTAATGACTCTTTATACTTACCAAGTTCAACTGCAATTCGTAAGTATTCTTTAACTGCTAGATCACAATAGTAATGTAATCCAGCGTCTAATAATGAAACAATGAGAATGCTCTTTAAATATTTATATTGATCAAAGTATCCATACTGTCCTGCTTTTAATTTAGCGTATTCAACAAATTTACTTCTTGCATCGGTTGATATTTTAAAATTATTATTTTTTAAAATACCAGTAAATTTCATATAGAGTTCGAAATCTTTAATCATAATTATACAAGCCCCCATCATCATCAAAAGACGAATTGACGGTTGAGGTATATCCGCCATTTCAAAAGTCTCTTTATATAATCCTTTATTAAAAAGAATTCTTGAGGTAAAATAATGATATTCTTCATTAATTTCCGGATTATCAAGATCAATAATTAATTCATAGTCCTTCATATTTTTGATTGCTGCATCATAGTTATTTTCACTCATAAATACTAATCTTTGCATATCATGATGATTAATTAAAGTAGCAATTTTTTGTGCATAATCGTTTTTTTCTAAAATGTTATAATATCTAAAAAACTGTTCAGGTCTGTCAAGTTCAAATGACAAATTAAGTAAAAGATTTAAAATTACACATTTAAACTCTTCTTCTAAATCTGGTGTCTCATATAATACATCGGCTATTTCTTGTGATGTGATATAATTACAAGTAAAAAAGTGATATAGTGCATCACAATATGTTAAGAACCAGATTTCTTTCCGATCTAATGAATTTCTAACACTTTCTAAACTTTTTAAATAATGAGCTGCCTCATCATAAGTTTTACTGATAATACTATAAAATAAGACTATCAATTCTAATTCAACTTCACAATAGCTTTTATCATTCACAATTTCATTTACCTTTTCTTCAATTAAGTTCTTTTTGTTTAAAAGATAATAGGTTAATAATTGTGAAATAACATTTTCTGATCTTCGGCTTTTAACAGTTTCATATTTTAGATCAAGCTTTTCAAATAATGCTTTATAATAAACATCATCTGCTTCGACTAAACAATTTTCAATTTTAGATAAATAACTAGGACTACAAATACCTTTCGAGACTTCCTCCAAAGTCCTTTTTTGTTCAATTCTTTTCCGCCTTACAACTCTTGACATCACGTGATTGCACTCTTGTGATTCACTAAGACATTTATTTTTTAGTGTTTTCACAATGTTGGTCATCTTATCACCCCCTATTATATTTTAACAAAAAATCTTCAATATGTAAACATATTCAAGTGTCAACATTTGACATAATTGTGTTACTTTTTTTGATTTAATTTTCCAAATTATTACAATTTTTGAGAAAATTGATATATTTAGTAAAAAATTTGAAAAAGTAATTCATTTGTGTTAAAATAACTATCGAGGTAAATTTTATGAAAACATGTCTAGATTTGTTTTGGACCTTTTTTAAATTAGGTCTTTTCACTTTTGGCGGTGGTTATGCCATGATTCCACAGTTAAAAGAAATTGTCGTAGAAAAGAAAAAATGGGCAACCATGGATGAAGTAATGGAGATTATCGCAATAGCCGAATCTACTCCTGGCCCAATTGCGATTAACATGGCAACTTATATTGGTTTTAAACAAAGTAAAGTTTTAGGAAGCCTTTGCTCAACAATTGGTGTTATTCTACCATCACTAATCATCATTTATTTAATTTCTTTATTCTTTAACCAATTCTTAGCTTTAAAGTTTGTTAACTATGCCTTTGTAGGTATTAAATGTGCTGTTGCTTTCTTAATTCTAAGAGCTGGCCTTGATATGTTTAAAAAAATGAAGAAAACTATTTTCTCACTTTCAATTTTTATAATTGTGTTTAGTTTATTGATTATATTCGAATTATTCGCAATATCCTTCTCTTCTATCATTTTCATCTTATGTGGTGGACTTTTAGGTATCATCTTTTATGGCATTAGTCAAAGAAAGAAGGTGTCTGAATGATTTACTTAGAATTATTTTTTGAATTCTTTAAAATAGGTTTATTCACTTTTGGCGGTGGATACGCGATGATTCCTCTTGTAAAAGAATTAGTAATTAATAAAAGCTGGCTATCTGAAGAACTTTTCTATGACTTTATCGGTGTATGTGAATCAACACCTGGTCCTATTGCGATTAATATGGCAACATTTGTAGGTTCTACGCAAGGCGGACTTTTAGGAAGTATACTTGCGACATTAGGTGTTGTATTACCTTCATTTATCATCATTATTCTAGTAGCAACTATTCTTACTAAGTTTACGAACAACAAACATTTTAAAAACTTTTTACAGGGTATCAAACCAATTATTGTAGCGTTAATTACTTCAACTGGTTTAATCCTACTTGCCAAAGCAATCGGGTATAATAGTAACTTTGAATTTACAATAAATGATTTATCAATTGGTATATTTGCAGGAATCTGCTTAATATACTCAATTTATAAAATTGTTTTCAAAAAGAAAATCAATACCATTTTATTAATTGTAATATCTGCACTCCTTGGTGTTGTAGTATCTTATCTTACATAAAGTAAAACGTCTTTTTGACCAAATACAATTGGTTTTAAAAGACGTTTTTTTATTAGAATTCATTTTTTGTAAATTCGTAGGTTATACTAAACTTAGCACTTTCACCAATAACACGCAAACTAATTTTACCATTTGTGTCAATAGTAAATCTAGATGTAGTATTAAGGTCAACAGATTTAATAATTTTGGCATCTTGAATTAAAACAACTTCTAAATTACCACTTTCTACTTCGATGTCAAAATAACAACTATTAGATGTGCTGACATATGTTTCATATAAAGTATAAACACCAGTAAATTTCTTCGCACTAAATTTTCCTTTTCCACCTACTTGTGAAGAAATGGATCCAACTGTAAGGTGCCACCCTGAAGAGACTTTGTCTTCTTCAGAAAATGTCTCTAAACTATAATTATCAGGGCCATTAGTATCCTCAATATGTGCTTTACATCCAGTTATTAAAAATATAAAAACTAATATTGTTAAACTTAAAAATATTTTTTTCATTTTTCACCTCTAAAGATTAGCTATAATGTTTGCTACTTCTTCTAAAAATTCTTTATCTTCTTCTGTGTAATTATCAAACATGGTACTATCTAAATCGATGATGCCAATAACTTTATTATCTTTAATAATTGGTACAACAATTTCTGAATTAGATAAACTAGAACAAGCAATATGACCAGGAAACTTATGAACATCAGGAACAATCAGACTCTTTTTTAATTCTAATGATTTACCACATACTCCATGACCATATTTAATATGTGTACAAGCAAGACTTCCTTGATATGGGCCTAAATAAAGATTGTTTTCTTCATCAGCTAAATAAAAACCACACCAAAATGTACCTTCTACTAAATCCATTAATACTCTTGATAAATTAGCTAAATTACTAATCAAAGGAGCATTTTGGTCAATGATTGATTGTACTTGTTTAATTTTCATAATGCCTTCCTATATAAGAAAAACGACAACTCTAATGTCGTTTTATTCATAACTTACATGATATTTTTTAAATTCTGTTCTTAATTTATTCTCATTAGGAACAAATTTTCTTAAAAATTCATGGTATTCTTTTGAATGATTAAGATACTTAAAATGAGATAGTTCATGATAGAAAGTATAACTGATTAACTCAATTGGTAAATGGATTAAGTCTAAATTAATAATGATTTCACATCTACTAGGATAACAGCATCCCCAACGTGATTTGTATCTTTTAATACTGAGTTTTGGATATTTGGATAAATACTCTTTCATAGTATTAAAGGTTATCATCAACATTTCATTAAATACTAATTCAGCTTGTTTTTTTATCCATTCATTTATAATTTTAGACTTACGAGTGATACTATCATCTTTTGTGTATACAATCATTTGATTGTCATTTAAGTGAACACCTTCATGTTTGTTAATAAAATAATATGTATCATATTCTTTACCAAGATATAAGTACTTTTCACCATTTATAAAAAGTCTTTGTGGTTGTTGTTTTAAATGGTTATGTTTTTTAATCCACTCAATATTTTTAGAAATAAAATTTTCTAAAAATTCGTTTGATACTCCTCTTGGTATTCTAATTTGACAAACGCCAGAAGCATCCATTCGTAAGGTTAACCTTTTATATTTTCCTATTTTGATGTTATAAGGAATAGATAATTCATCTAATAATTGTAATCTCATTAATCAATATAGTCCTTATAAAGATTATAAATACGATTAGTCATATCTTCTAAACTTTCACCGTATCCATCAATGGTCCATGTTGCGATAAGCTCAAGTTCTTTAGAAAACACGACATCATCACTATCAATTCTTTTATTAATAACTTCTTCACTATCTCCACGAACAACCATTCTTTGATATCTAACTTCCTTAGGACATCTTAAATAACAAATCTTAACTAAGTCTTTTGCTACTTCAAGATAGTGTTTTAAACCAGTGGGTTCTAGAATAACCACTTTATCACTATCAAGTCCTTCTTTAGAAGTACCATAATAATTACCATTATAATTTACATACTCAATGAAGAAATCTTCTTTGATTTTCTTTTCAAAATCTTCTACACTAATAAAATGATAGTCAACCCCTTGAACTTCATTTGGTCGCATATTACGAGAAGTATATGTTACTAATTTTTTCATATTATATTTAGAGATTAATAATTTTGCGGCTTCAGTTTTACCAGAAGCACTTGGTCCAACTAATATTAACATATACTCTCCTTTAATGCTACTTATCTTAATGTGTATTTTACAGCTTCGTCGATTGTAGAAATTGGTATAATTTCAAGACTATTTTTAACGCTGTCAGGTATTTCATCAATGTCTTTTACATTATCAACTGGAACTAAGATTTTTCTTAGTCCACTACGATGTGCCGCAATTGATTTTTCTCGTAAACCACCAATTGCTAAAACTCTACCACGTAGAGTAATTTCTCCTGTCATACCAACATCGCATCTTGCCTTTTTACCAGAGAATGCTGATATTAAAGCAGTCGCAATCGTAACACCAGCAGATGGTCCATCTTTAGGAATAGCACCTTCTGGAACATGGATATGAACATCATCTTTAAAGACATTGAAATCAATATCAAATTTATCATAATTAGCTTTAACAAAACTTAGAGCAGCTTGTGCTGATTCTTTCATAACATCACCAAGTTTACCTGTTAAAACCAAACGGCCATCACCTTTATAGTGAGTTACTTCAATTGATAAAGTATCTCCACCAAATTGTGTATATGCAAGTCCATTAACAACACCTATTTGGTCAGTTGCCTCCGCATGAGAATACACATATTTTGGTTTACCTAAGAAATCTTCTAAATTATCAACTGTTACATCTACACGTTTAACATTATCCATTAAAATATTTTTAATTGATTTTCTAATGATAGTTCCTAGATGTCTTTCTAATTCACGAACACCCGCTTCACGTGTATATTCTTGAATAATTTTATAAATTGACTGATCACTAATTGAGAAATCTTCACTACGTAATCCATGTAATAATAATTGTTTAGTCAATAAGTGACGTTTAGCAATTTCATATTTTTCATATTCAGTGTAACTAGATAATTCAACGATTTCTAATCTATCACGAAGTGGAGCAGGAATATTTCCTAAATAGTTAGCAGTGCAAATAAAGAATACTTTAGATAAATCATATGGTTCTTCTAAATAGTGATCACTAAAGAATTTATTTTGTTCAGAGTCAAGCACTTCTAACATTGCAGAAGTCGGATCTCCTTTATAATCACTACTCATTTTGTCGATTTCATCTAGTAAGAAAACTGGATTAACAGTTTTAGCTTTTTGCATACCTTGTAAAATACGACCAGGTAATGCTCCTAAATATGTACGACGATGTCCTCTAATTTCAGATTCATCTTTAACTCCACCTAATGCTTGTTTAACAAAGTTTCTATTTAAAGCACTAGCGATACTTCTTGCAAGTGAGGTTTTACCAACTCCAGGTGGGCCTACAAGGCATAAAATTGCTTGAGGATTTTTTCTAGTCATAATCTTAACCGCAAGATATTCTAAAATACGATCTTTTACTTTCTCAAGTCCATAGTGATCTGCATCAAGTACAGTTTTAGCTTTTTGAATATCTTCACAATCACTAGATTCTGCATGCCATGGAATACTGATTAAAAAATCTAAATATGTACGAATGATACCACCTTCTGGTGAGTTAGATGGTTGAGATGAATATCTATTTAATTCATGAAGAGCTTTAGCTTCTATTGATTCTGGCATTTTAGCTTCTTTAATTGCTTTACGAAGAGCTTCAATATCAGTTTCTTTTTTTACTTTATCGCCAAGTTCATCTTGAATAACTTTCATCTTTTCACGTAGATAGAATTCCTTTTGGCTTTCACTAATGTTTTTCTTTAATTGATTTTCAATATTTTCTTCTATTGTTGCGAAGTATTTAACTTTTCTTAAATCTTCTAACAACATAAACATACGATTTACTGAATCGTTTGTATTTAAATAGCGTAATTTTGCTGAATAATCTAATTTTGAATGATACACCAAAATATCAGTTAAAGCATCAGTAGTAACGCCTTTTGATAAAACATTTAGTGATTCTTTAGAATCAAATGCAAGTTTTGTATCTTCTTTTGAAAGTTCCGCAACAAGTAAGTTAAGTAGAGGCATTTCTTTTTGAGGTTCTTCAATCACTGAAGGCATTGTTTCTACATTAACAATTACCGCTGGACTATATTCAACAAATTCTAAAACATTACAACGTACAACACATTCGAATTTAACACGACGAATATTATTAGGAACAGTCATATTAAGTAATATTTTGGCTACAATCCCAACTTTATTTAAATCGCTACTTTTAATATCTTCAGTAGTAGCTGTTGTTTGAACTAATAATACTACATAATTTTGGTATTGTTCAGCTAATTTTAAAGCTTTTAAGCTCTCTGCACGTCCAATGTCTAATCTAATTTCATTATTTGGTAAAGGTACAATTCCTCTTACGGAAATAGCAGGTAATGTCCCTTGAACAACATCTTTATTATTAAACATAAGATTTTATCCTCCTTTCACTTTTTCTAACATCATTTAATGTAATTATTATATCTTTTTTAGTCCCTTCATTATTGATATTAAAAATAATATCCAACATTATTTTTTCTAAAGTTTGTTTTAATGATCTAGCTCCTGTTTTGGATTCATATGATATTCTAGCAATTTCACTGATTGCAGCTTTTTCAAATTCTAATTTAATATCATCTAATTCCAACATTTTTTGATATTGTTTAATGATTGAATTTTTAGGTGATACCAAAATGTTTTCAAAATCATTAATTGTTAAATCATCCAGTTTAATGATTATTGGCATCCTACCAAGTAATTCTGGTATAATACCATATTTGATAATTGAATCAATCAAATCACTATCATCTGATTTATATCTGCCTTCAACCCCAATTTGCTTATTCTTTTTATTATTTAAGCCAAGGAATGCTCCAGCACAAATAAACAAAACATTTGAAGTATCAAATTTAATATACTCTTGATACGGATGTTTTCTGCCCCCATATGGTGGAACGTTGACAATAGTTCCTTCAATTATTTTAAGTAATGAATTTTGAACACCTTCACCAGATACATCTCTAGTAATCGATACATTTTCACTTTTTCTAGCTAGTTTATCAATTTCATCAATAAAGACTATCCCTTTTTGGGCTCTTTCAATATCATAATCAGCATTTTGAAGAAGTTTTAACAAGATATTTTCAACATCTTCTCCCACATAACCTGCCTCTGTATAAACAGTAGCATCACATATTGTAAAAGGCACATCTAATATTTTAGCCATTGTCTTAGCTAAAAGTGTCTTACCACAGCCAGATGGTCCAATCATTAAAACATTAGACTTTTCAATATCTTCGTTACAACTAATTCTTTTATAATGATTATATAGTGCAACCGATAAGACTTTCTTTGCTTCTGTTTGCCCTACTACACATTCATCAAGTCTTTCAAAAATCTCTTTTGGATACACCTTTGATAGTTTTTCACTATCATTCATTATTGAAGAATTCTCTTCTAGTTGCATTATATGATAATAGATATCAATACAACTATAACATATAGCCGCATCAATACCTATCATTGCTTGATTAAATTGATCATTTTCTTCTTGAGAAATAACATTTCCACAAAAAGAACATATTAAACAATCTTTAGTTTGATTCACATTAAACACTCTCCCATTTTATTATGAGCATATTTAACGTGATTTATAAATAATTTATTAATTATTCAGCTTTTGCTTTTTTAGCACAAGGTTTTCTTGTTTTTTTAGCAGGTGCTTCTTCTTTTGCAGGTGCTTCTTTTTTAGCGGCTTTTGTTACTGCAGTTTCTTTTAATAAGTTGATAACTTTTTGTTGTTCAACTTGTAAATATAAGTTTTGAGGATGAACAGCTTTTTTAACTGCTTCTAATTCCATATTATATTTAGCAGCTAAGTTTGCATATTCAGCTTCTAATTCTTCTTTAGTAACTTGTAATCCTTCAACTTCTGCAATTTTGCTAATAACAAGTTCTACTTTAACTTGAGTTTCAGCACGTTTAGCAGCTTGTTCTTCAAATTGTTCTAATGTTTGACCCATGTATTGAAGTAATACTTCAAATGGCATTTTGTATTGTTTAGCTTGTGCTTCTGCATCAGCTTTTAAGCGTTTAGCTTCTTCATCAATTAAGCATTTAGGAATATTAACTGATGCGTTTTTAGTTGCAAGTTCTACTAAATCATTAACAAATTTTCTTTCTGATTCAGCTTCTTTATGTGAACGAATGTGTTGTTCAGTATGTTTACGATATTCTTCAACTGTTGTAACACCTTCGATATTTTGTTCAGCAACGAATTCTTCAGTTAACTCTGGAATAACTTTTTGTTTTACTTCATGAACTTTAACTTTGAATACTGCAGCTTTACTTGCAAGTTCAGCATGATAATTTTCAGGGAATACAACATTAACATCTACTTCACTGTTTTCAGTTGTACCAACTAATTGTTCTTCAAAACCAGGAATGAATGATCCACTTCCAAGTTCTAATGCATAGTTTTCAGATTTTCCACCTTCAAATGCTACGCCATCAACAAATCCTTCAAAATCAATAACTACTGTATCCCCAAGTTCTGCTGGTCCTTCTTTAACTAAGTTTTCAGCTTTTTGAGCTAGTTTAGCATTGATATCTTCTTCAACTTCTTTTTTAGTAACTCTTGTGCTTAATGGTTTAACTACTAAACCTTTGTATTCGCCAAGTGTAACTTCAGGAATAACATCAACTACAGCTGTATAAGTGAATCCTGTTTCATGGCTTAATGTTTTAAAATCAATATCAAGTTCTGGATAATTAACAACTTCAACTTTATTTTCTTGAATAGCTTGTGGATATGTATCGTTAATAGCAAAATTTACTGCTTCTTCATATAAACTTTCATATCCAAAACGTTTGATAAAACTTGATTTAGGTAATTTACCAGGTCTGAAACCATCTACTTTTACAGTTGGTGATACTTTTTCAAATGCTTTGTCTAAAGCTACACCAAATTCTTCTTTTGACACTTCAATTGTTAATTTAACTTGATTGTCACTAATTCTTTCAACTTTTACGTTCATATTATTTAATCTCCTTAATATAAATACTCATCTATTTATTATAACAAATTGGCTTCAATTTTGCAAATATATGGCTTAATATTCATTTTCTATTTAGTTTTATATTCTTTTAACCAATCTAACGAATCACTTATACTTTCTTCATAAGGTCTAATTTTTAAACCTAATTCGCTTTTTGCAAGAGTGTTATCATAGTTATGATTACCATTAACAGTTTCAACCATTTTAATAGTAAAAATTGGTTTTGTTCCTTTTATTTTTGCAAACATTGGTGCAAATGTTGCCCCTATATAAACAAGCCATAATGGAAAATATAAAGGTAATTTATTTCTACCTAAATGTTTATAAATTGACTTTATCATCTCATCAATTGACACATCTGTACCAGTAATTAAATACTGATTACTATTAGAATTAATACTAGCTTGATAAATTGCTTGCGCTAAATCTCTAGCATCAATAAAATTATATCCACCTTTCATTCTCCCCATCATCTTATGATTAATACAATCTAGAAAAGCTTGACCAACACTTGATATTTTAAAGTCGTTTGGGCCAATTACAGCAGATGGAATAATAATACAACCACGAAGTTCTTTTTTATTTAGTTTTTCTAAAACATATTTTGAAGCAGTAGCTTTAGTGACTGCATAATTATCCTTAAAATATTCAGGATAGTAATCAACTGGTTCAGAAACTTTTTCATCTTTGCTTTCTTTGTATATCGCATCTGTACTACCAATATAAATCAATTTAGCTTTTTTTCTAATACATTCATCAACAATCTTTTTAGTTGCCACAACATTTGTATCATACATTAGTTTTTCATTACCTTTTGTAATGTCAACAATCCCTGCTGAGTGAATAACAACAGAATCACTTTCGATATTAGCATTTAGATAATCTTCATTTAGTAAGTCACCTACACAAACTTCAACATCTAATCCCGCAAATGATTCGTCTTTTTCTCTTCTTACTAATATTTTAACTTTTTCTTTTTGTTCAAGTAAATATCTTAATACATTATTGCCAACATGACCTGTTGCACCTGTTAATACATATTTCATTTTAAACTCCATAATTCAAATATAACTTAATGATCACATCTCCATAATATAAAGTTATAATAGTTCCTATAACTAAATAAGGTCCAAATGCAAATACATTATTATCTTTTTTAAGAACAATCTTTTTAATAGCTACTTCTATAACAAAACTAATCAAAGAAGCAAGTGCAATTATCAATATTAACTTAGGTAATCCGACCACTAACCCTACCGCAACCAAATATTTCAAATCGCCACCTCCCATATATTCTTTATTGAATATTTTATATAAAATAAAGAACAATCCAATTAATCCTATCGTAAAGGCAATTGATAATAAATGAAGTAATGGTTCTTTAGTAATAAATGTTGTTATTGTAATTCCACAAATTAAAATTATAATGTTAAATAAATCAGGAATTATATAATAATAGTAATCAACGACAGTTATTAATAATAAGACCTGCATGATAATAAAATAGACAATACCTAATGTTGTAATACCAAAATTAAATAAGCAGCTTAACGAAAGAAAGATATTTAATGTTAAAAACAATAAATATCTTTTTTTATTTCTTTTGATTGTTTCTAAATTAAATCTTTTGGGTATATAATCAATTAGCCTATTTTCTAACAAACCCAAAATAATACTTAGTAAAATAAATAAATAGGTATCAATTGTATTTATTATTGTTCTACCTCAAAATCCTCTTCTTTTAGAATTACTCTTTGTTTATAAGGTAAAGAGAAAATTCTAGTTTCTTCATTATTAATGTATGTTTTAATATGAAGTAATGAATCAATTTGATCTAACTTAACTGTGATGTGTAAGTAGTTACCAAATTCATTAGTTTCAATAACTTTTGTCGCAATGCGGTTTAAAAAGATATCAACGCTTAAGTCATCATTAATTACACATAATTTAAAATCTTCACAATTTTGAAGTGACTCTAACAACTTAGTAGGTTTATCCATATAAAGATAATAAACTTTTTCAATTTGTTTCAAATAATTTGTTAATAATTCTTTTCTAGTTAATAAATAACTAGTTTTAGAATTAGTATGTTTACTATTAGCTTTCATATGTGCCTCCTTATGATTAAGTACATTTTAGCATGAATTAGGTATTTTTGCAAGAAAATGAAATTAATCTTTTAAATTAATTATTTTTCGAAAACATATTACGTGAGATTATAATAGGCTTTTCAACAATCATTCCCATCTTAGCACCTTTTACAGCTTTTAACAAGACAACTTGTGAAAAATCTTTATTCTCATCGTATACAAATTGCATTTTTTTAATTATCAATTTTTTCCTATTAAATTCATTTATTACTTCTAACAATCTAGATGTTTGAAACAAGAAATATACAGTCCCATTATTGCGTAAATTTCTATTTATACAATCAATCATATGAGGTAATGAGAAATTATTTTCATGTTTAGCAAGTGCTAAATATTCATTGTTTCCAAGATCTTTTGAAGGAGTTTTAAAATATGGAGGATTAAAAATAATCACATCAAATTCTTCATGATATTTAAATGTATTACCATCTGCACATATTAATTCACAATTAGTTATTCCATTTAATTCCATGTTTTGTTTAGCTAGTTTTAAGGCTTTTTCATTAATATCTAGACCAACCATTTTTTCTGGTTTAAACAAACTAGCATATAATAAAAGTGCTCCTGTATTAGTTCCAATATCTAAAACTTTATCTTTTTTATAAACTTCTAAAAAATTACCAAGCACATAAGTATCAGTATTAATACAAAACATTTCATCATCTTGATATAATTTGATATCTTTATAATCAGGTAAATAGTCTAATCTAATCATACTAACTCCTTTAAGAAAAGGCACAATTAAGTGCCTTTATATACTATTAATTAGCTACAATATTTACTAAACGATTAGGCACAACGATAACTTTTCTAATAGTTAATCCTTCAGTATATTGTGTAACTTTAGGTAACGCTAGAGCTGCTTTTTCTAATTCTTCTTTTGAAGTGTCAGCTGCTACCATCATCTTATCACGAAGTTTTCCATTAACTTGAATTGCGATTGTAACTTCATCGTTTTTAGCTTTTTGTTCATCATATTTAGGCCAAGGAACATAAGTTATAGTTTCTTCATGTTTCATTACTTCTGCCCATAATTCTTCAGTAATATGTGGAGCAATTGGATTTAATAATTGCAAGAAACCATTTAAGTATTCGCTTGGGATATTTGGAGCTTTATTAACTTCATTTACAAATACCATCATCGCAGAAATAGCAGTATTGAAACGAAGATTTTCATAATCGTCAGTAACTTTCTTGATTGTTTGATGATATAATCTTTCTAAAGTATGGTTATTTTCATCAATTACAGCTACTTCAGTATACATTCTCCAAACTCTATCTAAGAAACGTCTTGCGCCTTCTACACCTTGTTCTGACCAAGGTTTCATAGCTTCCAGTGGGCCCATAAACATTTCATAAACACGTAATGTATCAGAACCAAATTCTTTTGAAATTGTATCAGGATTAATTACATTTCCACGAGATTTACTCATTTTTTGATTATCAGTACCAAGAATCATACCTTGATTGAATAATTTATGGAATGGTTCTTTAGTTTTAACAACACCTAAATCATATAATACTTTGTGCCAGAAACGTGCATATAATAAGTGTAAAACCGCATGTTCAGCACCACCAATATATAAATCAACTGGTAAATAATAATTTATCATTTCTTGAACTTGTGGATCAGTTAAATCTTTATATCCATCAACATCTTTTAGTAAGTATCCAATATAATACCAACAGCTACCTGCCCATTGTGGCATTGTGTTAGTTTCACGTTTACCTTTAACTCCATCACTTCTAACTACTTCTAACCATTCAGTCGCATTAGCAAGTGGGCTTTCACCAGTACCACTAATTCTGATATTCTTCATAATTGGTAATTCAAGAGGTAAACTTTCTTCTGGTAATGTTTCAATTGTACCATCTTCATATTTAATAATTGGGAATGGTTCACCCCAATATCTTTGGCGGCTAAAAATCCAGTCTCTTAAACGGTAACTAACTGATTCTGTTCCAACACCTTTTTCTTCAAGATATTTAATCATTGTGTTGATACCATCAACTTTATTAAGTCCATTTAAAAATTCTGAATTAATATGTAATCCATCTTCTGTATAAGCTTGTGACATAATATCAAAGTTAGGATCTTTTGCTTCTAAAACTTGAATGATTGGTAAATCAAATTTTTTAGCAAATGCATGGTCTCTATCGTCATGGGCAGGGACTGCCATGATTGCGCCTGTACCATAAGTACTTAATACATAATCAGCAATCCAAATTGGAATTTGCTTATTATTAACTGGATTAACTGCGTATGCACCAGTGAAAACACCAGTTTTTTCTTTATTTAATTCAGTACGGTCAAGATCAGTTTTGCTTTTGGCAACTTCCACATAATTAGTTACTGCTTCTTTCATTTGACTAGTTGTAATTAATTCAACAAGTGGATGTTCAGGAGCAAGTACACAATATGTTGCGCCAAATAATGTATCAGCACGAGTTGTGAAAACTGTAAATTTGTGTTCAGTTCCCGCAACATTAAAATCAATTTTAGCCCCAACACTCTTGCCAATCCAGTTTCTTTGCATTTCTTTGATTGATTCAGGCCAATCTAATTCATCTAAATCAGTTAATAAGCGTTCTGCATATTCAGTAATTTTAAGTACCCATTGGCTCATTGGTTTTTTTACAACGGGGAATTCTCCACGTTCACTAACCATCTTACCATTTACATTTAATACTTCTTCATTAGCAAGAACAGTACCTAATTCTTGGCACCAATTAACTTCAATATTTTTAAGTTCAGCTAGACCCATTTTATATAATTGAGTAAAAATCCATTGTGTCCATTTATAGTATTTAGGATCACAAGTCGCAATTTCACGATCCCAATCATAAGATAAACCTAACATTTTAATTTGGCGTTTGAAGTTAGCGATATTCTTTTCAGTAAATTCTCTAGGGTCATTACCAGTAGTTATCGCATATTGTTCAGCCGGTAATCCGAAAGCATCCCATCCCATTGGGTGAATTACACTAAAGCCATTCATTCTTTTATATCTACTAATAATATCAGTGGCAGTATACCCTTCTGGATGGCCTACATGAAGCCCAGCTCCACTTGGATAAGGGAACATATCAAGAGCATAATATTTAGGTTTATTTGATGCAGGATCATATTTTGTTTTAAAAGTATTATGTTCATCCCAATACTTTTGCCATTTAGCTTCTATTTCAATATGATTATAATTCATAATGTCTACCTCAATTCTTAATTTTTGACATTGCCATTAGTTTAGCGACAATGAATGCATAAATAGTTGTTATCATAAATCCTATTAAATATAGGAAATAATTACTAAATAAAATTGACAATAAATTACCTAATACACATGGTAAATAACAGTACACAGCCATTTTATATGTCTTAGTATATAACCATGACTTAGTGCCATCAACAAATCTCATAAATACCATTAGTATAAAAGTACTTAAAACAATCGAGAATAAATTTTGAATGAATAATGCAAGTGCAACAGCAATAAAATAATACACTTTATAGTTATCAATAATATCTGATGCGACACTAAATATTCTTATCCAAAACTCATTATTAGTAGGTGATGTAGCCTCTTTAAAGTTTACATATTTATCAAACATGCTATAATCACAAACTGTAAAATTCACTGAATGATTTGATGCTAAAGCAAATTTAACCTCAGTTTCAGTAAATACAATACAATACATGTATTCAAGCCCCAGGTTAGCTTCATTTTCAAATTCATAGTTTGGGTTAAAAACTATTAAAAGATTCAAATCTTTTATTAAAACATTTGCGCTAGAGCGTGTACTTGGTTCTACTGGAATCAGTTTTCCGGCAGTTATTTGAAATTCTACGGGTTCAGCTGCTTCAAAAGTTTCAATTATTATATCTCTTGTTTCTGCATCTAATCCATAGTTCATAACTGAAGTTATAAAACTTGGTATACTTAATAAAAGTATATAACAAAATATAACCCCAATAACACGTATTGTTCTATCGCTTGTATATTGTACAATCCCTTTCGGGGTAATAAGCATACTTTTTAATCTATTATACATATCTCTCACCTTTATTATACTATTATACCATAATATAGTTTTTTTGTCTTATTTTTTATCTTAATTATTTTTTTATAACATTGAAATCGTTTTTATTAAAATTACAAATATCTTGAAAAAAACAATGATATATGCTAAAATAATACACGAGGTGATTAAAATGAAAAAAATATTTACTTTTCTAACAATTCTTGTTAGTATTTTTACTTTTTCAGTCTTCACAGTAAGAGCTGATTCAACTCATTTCTATAATATCACTACTACACTAGGTGAAGAAACTACAGAAATGAGAGTTAATTATCATTCAGATTTAGAATCTTCTGTTGTTCGCTTTGGTACTGACAAATCACTTGCGACTTACACTGAAGTAACTCCTGAATCTCATATTTGGGGTATTGAACAAAGAGAAGATGATGAAGAAACTGGTTTTGCTGATAGATATGTATGTTCTGCTGAATTTGAAAACTTATCTTTAGATACAACATACTATTATCAAATCGTTTCTGGTTCTGAAAAATCTAAAATTTATTCTTTTGTTACTGCAAGTGGTAGAGACACAAAATTTGCTTGGTTAACAGATACTCAATCTTGGGGTGAAAATTATAAACTTGTTGATAATTTATATCAAAAAATGAAAGCTAAGCACTCAGATATTTCATTCGTTCTTACTTCTGGGGACAACGTTGACAGAGGTGGATACGAATCACAATGGGATCTTTTCTATGAAGGACTAGCTTTCTTAGATTCTACACCTATCGCAACAATCCCTGGTAACCATGAATACTATCATAGCAAAGATGCTGGATATATTGATCCTTCAATTTATAACGAATTCTTCAATAATCCTAAAAATGGTCCTACTGAAAGATTAAACTCTACTTACTATTTTAAATATAACAATATTTTATTTATCATGCTTGATGTTATGAAAGCTGATTATTGTGCTGAACAACAAGCTTGGTTTGAAAAAGTAGTTCAAGAAAACCCTGCTGAATTTATCATCGTTAGTACACACCGTGGTGTTATGGATACAGGTGCTAACTCTTCTGACTCACAATGGATGTATGCAAACTGGCGTCCACTATTTGAAAAATACAATGTTGACCTAGCTTTAAATGGTCATGACCATGTATTCGGTTATACTAAACCACTTGTTAATGGCGTTGTTGATGAATTATTAGGTACAACTTATGCGGTTGGTCCATCTGCTGCTTTAAAAGGTACAGCAATGGGAGCAACTCAAAAACAAAAATTTGCTCATAATGAAACAATTAAAAATGCTGGTTGTGTTGTTGAAGTATTCGGTGATACTCTTACACTTACTCTTTATGATGAAGAAGGAAATACTGAACCAGAATGGACATTTAGTATTAAATCACGTAGAAAACAAGCTGCTTCATTTAATCAAAGTGGATTCTTAAGAGAATTAAAAGTAACTCGTGATGACGCAACAAAAGAAACATTCTTAACTTGGAAATCAAATGCTTATGGCTATGTTTCAACTATTAATGTAGTTAATGCACTAGAAGGAACAACATATCCTGAACTTGCACTTAGCACAAGCAATATTTCTAAAATGCCTATCGGTATTAGCTATACAGATAGAAACTATCTATATGATGTATTTATTACACTAAAAGATGGTACTTCTTTATATAAACGTATTGAAGTTGAAAATGATTCTTCTATCGAAATTCCTAATCCATTAATAGCACCACAAAATGTTAAAGCTGAAAAAGTTGAAGATGGTATTAAAATTTCATTTGATGAAGTTAGAGATGCAGAATATTATGAATTAAAAGTTTTAAGCTCATTTAGCTCAGAAATTTATTTAGGAACTATTAAAAATGGCGATATCTTACCTTATGAAGTTATCGAAAGATCTGGTAACTATCGTTTCATGGTGAAAGCTTATGATGATGATCAAGAAGATACAGTTAATGACTCAAGTTTCTCAAAAGAAATTGTTTTACAACTATTATCAAAAACTATTACTTTCCAATTTGACGAAGAAAATTCAGTAAAAGTTCAATTCGTTGAAAATGCAAAAACTAAAGCTTACCAAGATCCTACTATTAATCCTGGTTATAAAGCTAAATGGTTATTAAATGGTGAAGAATTCACATTTGGTTCTAAATTAGAAGAAAATATTACTTTAGAATGTGAATGGGTAGCTCTTGAAAATGTTAAAGTTAACTTTGATACTCAAGGTGGATCTAGCATTAATCCTATTGAAGTACAAGAATATGGATACATTTCTGTTATGCCTGCAAATCCTACTAAAAATGGTTATACATTTAAAGGTTGGACTCTAAATGGTGAAGCATTTGACTTCGCAACTCAAATTACAGAAGAAATTACATTAGTAGCAACTTGGGAACAAGCTCCTCAACAAAGTACTAGCGGATGTAATATGGGTTCTGTTTATTTAACAGTTACACTTCTTTCTGCAGTTAGTCTTTGTGCACTAGCTTTAAGAAGACAAAAATAGTAATTACGTAACTAAAAAGACATCATACCAATTGGTATGATGCCTTTTTTATATACTTAATCAAGTTCAATTTTGATTGCGGTAATATCATCAATCTTTTTGAATCTTGGATGTTTATCACAATATTTGTCTTCAAAAGAAGTTTTTTCTATTTTTTTAATTTCTTCTTCTAAATCCAAACTCTTACTAAACATTGATAAATGGTTCTCATAAATATTTAAAAATTCGAAAGCTTGTGAAAATCCATCTGAATATAAATAAATTTCCAGCACATCTTCTTTTTTTATCTTAAATGTTTTAGGTTTAAGTTCTAAATTAGGCGAGATTGTAAATGCATTATATCCATTAGGCTTATTTAACATGCGTCTATTTTTAATTAGTCTATCAGTAATGTATGTTCTAGCATTCACAACATGAATATTATGAGTTTTAGCAGCAGTAATTAATTCATTAATTGAAATTGCATCTAAATGAGTCAATTCATCTGTATAACATCTAATTACTTCTCCTGATTTCATTCTAAAAGTTACTTCACAATCTCCAAAAACACTAGCATAGTAATACTCTTCATCTTGTTCCAAATATGAAATACTAGCAGATGGCAAATGCGCAGTATCGTCTGTTTCAATTCCTAAATCGTAATATGCATCTTTAGATAATTTCTCAAGACGCTCTTTTATTGGTCCATGATATCTATTAATATATTTTTTTACATATGATACCATCCAACAAGCTAAATTCATTTTTTCTTTTTTTATAAGTGGTGTTGCGCCATCAATAACGATATAAAATGAGTCACCGATAATGTAACGATCTTCATTCCAACTATGCGACTTTCTAGTTTTAGCTATTACATTCATCTAAATCATTCCTTTATTTATTATTATACATAAAGCAACCGCAAATACAATTATCCCTGCTATTAATAATGCAACATCATATAAAAGCAAAGTCTTTTTTCTTTCATGTAGTGTTAAAGTAAATCCACATAAAACTAATCCGAGTAGTACAAGTAATAAACCTGCATAACCTAGCATTAACATAGCTAGTGTAAATGGATCTGTGATTGTAGTAAAGATATTAATTGTTCCTAATAAGAAACCAAGTAAAGTTGTCATTAAAGCAATTGATTTGTAATTACTTACTTTTAGTTGATCTAAATCTTTAACTTTCTCTTCATTTAAATCATAAGCATGAGTGATTGAGGCTTTTAGTAAATATTGGTTATATTCATTGACTTTAGCGTCACGATCAGTTGATTCTGAAAGTAAATTGATTGCTTTAGTGATTTCTTCTTCACCTTTATTATATTGTTCAAGAAGAATTAATATTCTACCATAATTTAAATAAAATTTTTCATATACAGCCTCTGGCGAGCCTTTTTCCTGCATTTCAATTCTAATTACTTTTTTAATACATCTTTCAGCTTTTTTCAAAAGTTCGATATTTTCTGGTTCTTTTCTTTCATTAAGATGATATTCAAAGTATTTACATATTAAAGCAGTATAAACATTAAGTGCTCCAACATGATTAGTATAATCACAATTATCATTTTTAAGTGATACAAAAGCACTTGACTCTTTTATAGCTTTGTAAATAACAGATGACTTACTAGCAGCGGCTAATACGGCCATTAACTTAATATGTTTCATTAATTCATATTCATCAAAATTATCTTCTGCTAACATCGCCATAGTTAAATAATCACCATAGCTTTGTCTTCTACACATTGTAAAAAGAATGAAGAAAATTGTAAATGATAATTCTTTATTTTCTTTATATGCAATTCTAACTTCTTCACATAAATTCTCATATAAATCTTTTGTAATTTTATATGATTTAGCAACATCAGTTATTTTCATTTCATATTCTCTAGAATTAACATATTTATTAAATTCTTCTACGTTTATTATTTTTTTCGCCTCTATAATTATATTTCCAATACTACTCATTATATTTCTCCTATATTTTATATACTTATTATATAATTTTTTTAATATTATCGCAATAAAATTAGTAAAAAATAAAAAAGGATTAAATTTTGTATACCGAAGTAAACATCTTTAATCCTTATTTTTAATTATTAAGCTAATTTAGCTTTTGCAGCATCGCAAAGAGCAGTGAACATAGCTGCATCACTTACAGCTAATTCAGCTAACATTTTACGGTTGATATCGATATTAGCAAGTTTTAAACCATGCATTAATTGGCTATAGCTTAAACCATTTGCACGTGAAGCCGCATTAATACGGATAATCCATAATTTACGGAAATTACGTTTATTGTTTTTACGGTCACGGTAAGCATATCTTAATGAATGCATTACTTGTTCATGGGCAGTTTTATATAATGTGTGTTTTGAACCAAAATAACCTTTTGCAAGTTTTAAAACACGGTTACGTCTTCTACGAGATACAACTCCACCTTTTGTTCTTGGCATCTTGATTTTCCTCCTTATTTAATATTCGCAATGATTTGTCTGTTGTGACGAAGGTCTGCTGTACAAACAAGGGCTTTCTTGCGTAATTGTCTAGTTTGTTTTTGTGTAGTTCCTGGAGCTAAATGGCTAGTTCCAGCTTGGCCGCGAACAACTTTGCCGCTACCAGTTTTTGTTAAGCGTTTTTTAGTACCGCTATGTGAGTGCATTTTTGGCATTTTAATTTTCTCCTTTTATTAAATTTTTACTTTTTCTTTTTGTCAGGTAATGCAGATAACATCATGAACATATTACGGCCATCTAAATAAGGCGCAACATCAACATTTGCTACATCCGCTAACCCTTCTTGGAATTTAACGAATAATTCTTTAGTCTTATTAGCATGTTCAATCATACGTCCACGGAAACGACAGCTAACTTTAACTTTGTCACCATCAGTTAAGAACTTACGAGCAGCTTTTTGCTTTGTATTAAAATCACCAACATCAATAGTTGGGCTTAAACGGACTTCCTTAACAGCAATAACTTTTTGGTTTTTCTTAGCTTCTTTCGCCTTTTTAATTTGATCGTAACGATATTTACTATAGTCTAATAATTTACAAACAGGAACAGGTGCATTTGGAGCAACACATACTAAATCATAGCCGCGTTCATCCGCAATTTTTAATGCTTCTAAACAATCTAATTCTCCTAGTTTTTCACCAGTTTCTGAAATAACGAGAACCACTTCCGCAGTAATGTCTTCATTAACTAAGTTCTCTTGTTTTTTGTCTAAAGATTTACTGATAACATTCACCTCCGAATTTATTAAAAAAGTATGAAAAAAAGTGGACGACAAAGTCCACCTCGAAATCAATTTAACAAAACGTATAAAAACGGCTTTAATGTTAATGACTGTTTACCCAAAGATTAAAATCAATCAGGTGAGAAAGGACTTCTACTTTTCATAACTATTTTTAATTCACATAATTATACCATAAATTTACTGCTTTGTCAAAACATATGAATAAATTTTTATAGATCCTTTATCATATACAAATGATACATTGACATTACTACAACAGGAAAGACTATTATAATTGTTAAACCACTCTTTAAGTATAACTCATTGTTAACATTTGATATAATCGGAAAAACTACACTGTACAAATCTAACAATACACTTTCTGTACTTATTAAATTTGCAAGAAAGTCACCAAACAAAAATAAGATAATTGTCACAAAGGAAATTAAATAATTAGGTAATATCTTAACTAAGATGTTCGCAATAACACCATAGTAAATCGCGGTTATCGATACTATAAGAACTGATTTATAGTCACTAAAATTAAAGTATTCATTACTAATAATCCCCATTATAATAAATGATAAAAACATTACAGTAATAAAACTAATGACGATTAAACTATAAACACTTAACTTAGTAATAATATACTTACTTCTTTCTATTTTACTTGTAACCCAGATATTAGCGTATGAATCATTTTTTGGTAAGCCTGAAAAAGTAAAAATATTTATTGAAAAAAGTACACTTATGAATTTAATAATTGATAAAGATAAACTACTATAACTATCTACAAAGTTCATTTTAGGTAAAGTCAACCCTAAAATCAAAAAGAAAATAATACTTATTATAAACAAACTACTAATTAAAATAATACTAAACTTATCTATAAAATACCTAAAATGAATTCTAATTAAATTTTTCACTTATTTCACTAATCTCATATAAATGATATTTCAAATTATTATAGAAATTAATATTATGAGTAATAACTATCACTTTCTTATCTAACTTCAATAATTTTTCAATTTCCTTAACAAAAAGTTCTATACTTTCTTTATCTAAACCACTCGTTGGCTCATCAAAAATATAACACGTCGCATTTTTAGTAAGTGTTGATATTAATGATACTTTTTGTGACATTCCCTTAGATAATTGGTATAAATATCTGTTTTTCGCATCAAGTATCTTAAATTTCTCTAGTTCTTTACATATTATATCGTATTCCGCAAACAAAGTTAAATAATCAATGACCTTCATATAACTTGGTAAATAAACTTTATCCGGCATATAAGAAAATATTTCATTATTATAATCAATTTTACCTTGATAATTGATATGGGACAAAATACATTTAATTAACGTTGTTTTTCCAGAACCATTAACACCTACAAATAAACTCAATTCACCATTTTTTATGATGATGTCTTGTTTTTGAATAATTGTTAATTTTGAATACTTCTTACAAATATCTTTTAAAATCATATCCATTATAATGATTGCCTATATTCCTCATAATAATTATTTGTAGAATTAAAATAACAATAAGGTGGTATAATTTCTTTATACAATGAGCCTAAATATTCAAACTCTATTATTATCGCAGTTTGGTTAGTAAAGAAAAGTTTTTTATATGAAAAAGGAATCAAATATGTATTACTTTCTTTATCTAGTAATAAAGAAAGATTATTTTTTTCTTCGTTTAAAATATTATAATTAGGAATGATTGTACTTAATTCTGTGTTATTAGAAATATTATCATATTCTACTTCTAGTATGTTAGCAGTTGAAACATTTCCATAAGGTAGCGATAAATCAATGTTAGTTATTTTAACTTTATCATTTTTGCCAAATTCAACAACTACACCGCATAACATCTCCATATCATTAATTTTGTTCACAATTCCTTTAATTCTTGAAACATTAATAAAATTAGTCTCACTATTTGGTAAATAAATCACATTACCTATTGGTATTTCTAATTTTTCTTCATTTGATTCAATATTTAAAACAACATTTTCAAAATATGATACATCACTTCCAAGCATTGGAAAATCAAATTTTATTTTATAATGGTAGTTATTTGTATCTAATTTTTCATATGTAATTGAAGTTAATTTTAGCTGACAATAATTAGTTAAAGAATTATTATCTGTTAAATAAGTATCAGTAATTAATTCTTGATCAAAATATTCAACTGATTTTTCAGAACTAAATAACTCTAAACTAATTTCATAGTTTTTATCATTAATAATATAGTTTTGTAAATAATTAACTAATACTATTTCTCGATTATTTCTTTTAATTATGATAATTGTTAAGCTAATTATAAAAGATACTACCGCAATTAATAATATTAATTTAGTGTAATACTTCTTCAAGAAATTCATAGTATTCAGTTTCCACATTTACATACTCCCATTCACCTTTTTTTATTTTTACACCTAACACATGTAAATGAGCTACTCCATTACTAAGTATTGCATTTCCTTTAGTTTTAATAGTTAAACTTGTATATGGATCAATGATGATTAGAATTTTAGTTGATTCAGTTACTGTTTTAGTATGTTCTTCTCCAACTTCTAATTTTAAAGCTGTATCAAAGCCCAAATTAACTAGTTCAATTTTTGCCCCTAAATCACTTGTTAAACTATTAGTAGTTTTAATACTTTTTGAAATTCTTTCCGTACTTTCATAATTATATGTAAAATCTAATCTATTAGAAGTATCATTATGTTTAGAGAAAACTGTCATTCCTGTATACTGTACATCCTCTTTAGTCTTAATCGGAACAAAACTCCAGCCGAACAAACGTCTTTTTGCCTTTTTATGAGCCTTAGCTACTTCTTCTTTTGATATTTCATCTAAGAACAATTTACGATAATCATAACTAGATAAAGATTCGAAGTCTTCATGTGAATGATTATCTGCATTTACTTTAATCATAACCGATGACATTAGATTAAAAAGACTTAAAACTAATAACATTATCATTATAACTTTACGCATATTAAAAACACCTCTTTTCACAACCATTATACACTTGAAATATTAGTTATTCAAGGATATTTTAATTCGAAAATAAGGTGTTTATTTAAATTTAGTTTTATATAATTATTTCATCATTTCTTCGATATCAGAAACTTCTTTAATAATATCTTTAGATAAAAGAATTGCTTTGTCGCAAGTTATTAAGATATTATCTTCGATACGAATACCTATTTTTTCTTCTGCGATATAAAGCCCTGGTTCAATTGTGATAACCATTCCTGCTTTTAAACCTAATTTAGCAATACTAGGATCATGAACATCTAAACCAAGTGAATGACCTATAGAATGATAATAGTATTTTGATAGCTCAGAATGTTCTTTAATTAAGCCAAGTCTAATTAAACCTTCTGCTAAAATATTTTTAGCGTAGTCATTTAATTCTTGCCAACTCATTCCATCTGTTGCGTATTCAATACATTTTTTATTACATTCAAGAACAATTTCATAAATTTCTTTTTGGCGTTTTGTAAATTTACCACTTACAGGGAATGTTCTTGTAATATCACTTGCATATTGTTTTGTGTAAGTTCCAACATCCATTAGTAATAAATCATCTGAATTAATATCAGAGTTATTTTCTTCATAGTGAAGAATAGTTCCATTTTCGCCAGCAGCAATAATACTGTTGAATGAAATGATTTTGTCTTCTATATTATGAATGAAATTATAATGCGCATTAGCTATTTTTTCAGAAGTCAATTCATGATGATGATTCATAACATTATAAATAGCTCTTTTTGTTGTGGCAATACTTTCTTTAATAAGGTCTACTTCACCATCACTTTTTGTCATACGAAGTTCAACAACATCTGCATAAATATTTTTAATTTCGATACCAGGATATTTTTCATGAAGAGTTTTCGCATATTCTAAAGAATAAGTATTATATAAAGGGACATTTCTTTCTTCTAAATCAAGATATACTCTTTCTACAACCCCTAGTGAATATCTAAGTGGTTGTAGTAAATTACTCATAAAGTTATCAAAAGCTCCATGGTACATGATATTTTTAATATCTACTCCAGAAATTAAACTAGCTTCTTCTTTAGTATATTTAGCACCGACCCATTTAACCATAATTGGATCGTTTTCATCAATGAATAAATATTCTTGCTTTTTGCCATCAAAATTAGCAATCAATAAGATAATATTTTCTTGTTCTAAGCCAGTTAAATAATAGAAGTTTTTATTAACCACAAAGTGATGCATACTATCAGCAGATTTAAAAGCACTAAAACCAGAAGCAAACATTGCGACTGAATTATTAGTTAATTTAGAAAATAATAAATTACGCTTTTCTTGATGTAGTGCTGCGTTTGTCATTTGTTTCTCCTCCTTCTTTAGTACTATTATATACAGAAATATAGTTTTCTAAAACTCTAGTAAATTGGGCTAATACTTTTGTAGCATCACGAATAGTAACTCCATCAAGTACTGACATTAAAATATCTTCATGGAATTTATCGTGGAATTTAAGTACGCGTTTACCTTTTTGAGTAATAACTAATCTTACAATACGATGATCTTTTTCATCGCGGATACGATCAATATATTCTTTTTGAATTAATCTATTAACACCAATTGTTAAAGAACCAACTGTAACTTTTAAAGCATCCGCAATTTTAGTCATTGGTTGATTATTCATTTCATCAACTTTTTGAACAACATGTAATTCTCCAATTGTTAAATCAGGAATACCTTTTTTATCCATTGTTTTTTCTTCAATAACCATAGTTAAGTTAGCGATATAATCAAAATATTCGCCAAGTTTTTTGTACATTAGTTTTTCTTCTTTAGTAAAGGTTTTTACTTTTTTCTTAGGAAGAGGTTTTACTTCTTGTACTTTTGGCGCAACTTTAGGTGTTTTAGTTTTCTTAGCAGGTGTTTTTGGCTTTTCTTCAGGTTGTTGTTGAATAACTTTACCTTTATTGAAAATAACTATATTTTTTTGGCCTGTTAATTGTTTCTTAGCTTGAGAAATAGAATCTTTTTCAGATAATGGTTTTTTAGGAGCAGCTTTTTTCGCAGGTTCTTTCGCAGGAACATTTTTTGAAGCAGCTTCTTTTTCTTTAGCAAGACGTTCTTTTTCTTTGGCTTTTTCTTTTTCCTTAGCAAGACGTTCTTTTTCTTTAGCCTTTTCCTTTTCCTTTGCTAAACGAGCTTTTTCTTTCTCTTTTTCTTTAGCAAGACGTTCTTTTTCTTTGGCCTTTTCTTTTTCCTTAGCTAAACGAGCTTTTTCTTTCTCTTTTTCTTTAGCTTTTTGTAATTTTAATTTTTCAGCGTCAGTTAATTTAGTTGTAGTTTTTTTAGTAGGAGTAGTTTTGTTTTCCATAATATCATCCTCTTTCTTAATTTTATTATACTACAAATTGTTTTTAATGTCAAACTATTTTACTTTTAATATAAATATATTTAAATTAAAAAGTAACGATTTTTTAAAATCGTTACTTCTATAAAATTATAATCTTGCTTCGATATATTTAACTAATTCAGCTACTGTTTTAGCGTTTTGAGCAGCATCATCGTCTACTTCTAAACCAAATTCGTCTTCTAAAGCCATGATTAATTCAACTGCGTCTAATGAGTCAGCTCCTAAATCATCAATTAAATGTGTTTCCATAGTAATTTTTGCTGGATCTACATTTAACCCTTTTGCGATAATATCTCTTACTTTTTCGAATACCATTTTAATGTCTCCTTTTTTTTTACTTATTTTTATTCTTCTTGTTTTCTCTAGGATTAGGTGTTTTGTCATTTGGATCAATCATAGTTAATTGTAAACGACTCTTTTTAAGATCAACATCTAATACCCATACTTTGACAATTTGTCCTACGCTTACTGCTTCAAGTGGATGTTTAATATACTTTTTGCTCATTTTAGATACGTGTACTAAACCATCATCATGAACACCACAGTCAACGAATGCGCCAAAGTCAACAACGTTTCTTACAGTACCTTGAAGTTCCATACCAGGTTTTAAATCATTTAAATCAAGAACATCACTTCTAAGCACTGGTGCATCTATTTTATCACGAGGGTCACGTAAAGGGGTAATAAATGCATCTAAAATATCATTTAAAGTATATTCACCAATTGAAAGTTCTTGTTGTAGGGCAGCACGGTCAACACTCTTAACAGCTTCCGCGAGTTCTGCAGAACCTAAATCATTTGATGTGAATCCTAATTTTTCTAAAATTGTTTTAGCTGCTTCATAACTTTCAGGGTGGATTGCTGTCATATCAAGTGGTTCAGTACCATCTACAATTCTTAAGAAGCCAATTGCTTGTTCCATAACTTTTGGACCAATACCTTTTACTTTGATTGCTTCACGGTTTTCAAAGCGTCCATTTGCGTCACGGTGAGCAACAATTTTCTTAGCAGTACCAGCATTTAAACCAGCTACATATTGTAATAATGATGGTGAAGCTGTATTAATATTAACACCAACTTGGTTAACTGCTGTTTCTACTACGAAGTCTAATGCGTCTGATAATTTAGATTGTGTTACGTCATGTTGATATTGACCAACACCAATTGCTTTTGGATCAATTTTAACAAGTTCTGAAAGTGGGTCTTGTAAACGTCTTGCGATTGATACGGCAGAACGTTCTTCGACTTCATAATCAGGGAATTCTTCACGAGCTAAGTCAGATGCAGAATAAACTGATGCACCTGCTTCACTAACGATTACATAACTAATTTGTTTATTATATTCAGCATTGATTTGTCTTAATGATTTAGCAACAAATGCTTCTGTTTCACGGCTTGCAGTACCATTACCGATTGTAACGATTTCAACATCGTTACCCATAACAAGTGATTTGAAAATATAATAAGCATTTTCAATTCTTGATTCAGGAACTGGTTCACCAGGATATTTTTGATGTGGATACATAACACTCTTTTCAAGCACTTTACCAGTTTGGTCAACAACAGCTAATTTACAACCTGTTCTAAACGCTGGGTCAACTCCTAATACAATACGATCTTTCATTGGTGGAGTTAATAAGTAATTTCTTAAGTTTTCACCAAAGATATGAATTGCTTGATTTTCAGCTGCTTCTTTTAAATCAGAACGAATTTCACGTTCAATAGAAGGTTTAATTAAACGTTTATAAGCATCTTCAATTGCTAAGTTAACATATGGTTCAGTAATACTTTGAGGATTTGTAACCATATCTTTATAAATATAAGATACAACAAATGGTGCATCTTCAGCAACTGTAACTTTTAATACTTTTTCACTTTCACCACGATTAAGCGCTAAAATACGGTGTAATTTAACACTGTTGATTGGTTCTTCATAATCATAATACATTTCGTATACGCCTTTTGGATCTAGTGTTGCATCTTTAACATCTGATTTAATAGATGCAGCTCTATTGAAATAGTTTCTAATCCATGTACGATAACGAGGTTCATCAGATACCATTTCCGCAACAATATCCATTGCACCTTGTAATGCTTCTTGAACATTTTTAACTACTGTACCAGCTTTTTCTGCTTCTTCAGTAACTTCAACAGTTACATATTTTTGAGCTTCTTCTTCTACATTGCCTTCTTCAGGGAATGATAGTAAATATTGTGCAAGAGGTTCTAAACCTTTTTTCTTAGCTTCTGTTGCACGAGTTTTTTTCTTTTCCTTAAATGGACGATAAATATCTTCAATTACTGCAAGTTTATTTGCATTAATAATAGCATTTCTAATTTCATCAGTCAATTTGCCTTTTTCTTCAATTAGGCGCATAACGTCTTCTTTACGTTGGGCTAGTTTTTGACCATAGTCCCATTCTTGATAAATTGCGCGAATTTCTTCTTCGTCTAAGTTACCAGTAACTTCTTTACGGTAACGCGCAATAAAAGGAACAGTTGCTCCTTCTTCAATTAAATTTAAAACCGCTTGAATTTGCGAAATTTTGATGTTTAATTCTTTAGCGATTTGTTTTAATAAAACATCATTAATATAATTATTTTCCATGCTGTAGCCTCCAAATTTACTAAAATATTATACCATAAATCGCCATTTAATTCAAATAAAATAATAAAAAAAGAAAAGGCCAAAATAGCCATTTTCAATCAATTTTTTCACTAAAATAAACGTTTTAAAATATTTAAAAGTTGATGTAAAATATAAGTTGTAAACAGTTCTCTTGTTGCATTTCTGCTAGCTTTAACTTGGTATTTTTCAAGATGAATATAATCTTTGACTATAATACAAAAATAGCACATACCATCATTTTCCCCAAAGTTTTCATCATCACGACCAGCATATCCAGTTACAGAAATACAAACCTCTGAATTAGTTCTTTTTTTCAATCCATTCGCCATACTTTCAGCAACTTCTTCACTTACTACTCCATATTTATCAATATATGATAATGGAATATCTAGTAGTTTACTTTTAGCTTTCTCACTGTATGTAACATAACTTTCTTCTACTACTTCACTAGCTCCACTTGCGCCGATGATACGTGATATAATTGCTCCGCCAGTACAACTTTCTGCACAACTAACATGATAGCCTAATCTAAACAAAGCATTAACAATCATTTTTTCTAATGTTAGATCATCTTTTCCTATTATATAGTAATCATAATACTTTTCAAAAGTAAGCATTTCATCTTCACTAATATCTTCAAATATATAAGTTGTAGAACATAAACCTTTTTCTTTTATAGATGTTGATGTAAGTTTAAGTTCTGGAAGACTATTTTCAAATACAATATATTTTTTCTTCATAATATCACCTTATTTCATATCTATTATACCACAAAAGCAATAAAATACTCTTTAATATAAACTAAAATTTAAAAATATGATATAATATATCTAATAGAAGGTGAAGTTATGTTTACGATTAATAATCAACCAACTCATACATATGAAGTAAATAAAAGTGTTTTTATAACTTACATGTATCATGTTGAATCAATCAAAGAAGCCAATAGAATATTAGATGATTTAAGAAATCAATATCCTGATGCTACTCATCACGTTTCAGCTTATTTAATCGGAAATAGTGGACAGTTCGGTAAAATGAATGATGATGGTGAACCATCTGGAACTTCAGGAGCTCCTGTTTTTGATGTTTTAAGAAAAAACAATCTTACAAACACAATGTGTGTTGTAATTCGTTATTTTGGGGGAATTAAGCTCGGTGCCGGAGGTTTAGTAAGAGCTTATAGTAAAGCTGCCAGTGAATGTTTAAAACTCGCTAATATCGTCCCTATTATTGAATACTCCCTAATTAAATTAGAATTTGGCTATTCTTACCTTACCCAAATTGAAAAGTTACTAACAAATTATGAAATAATTAATCGTGAATTTACTTCCAATATTACACTAACTATTAAAATTCCTACCAGTGATATTAATTTATTAGAAGCACTTATTAAACAAATTTCATATAGTCAAATCATATTATCTATTTTACCTAAAAATGAAGAATAAAGAAAACAAGGTTAATTTTTAACCTTGTTTTTATTCATCTTTAGGATTACTCTTCGCAGGGAAGATTAAGAAGGTATTAGTTGTCTTTTTATATTCTGCATATTCAGGATATTTACTTGATAAATGTTTTTCCATTAATGGAACACTTACAAAGCCAAATAACAATAAAACAACCATTGGTCCTAAGCCTAATATCCACATGTTTTCCGCAAGTGATAACATTATTAAATATAATGATAACCAAAAAGTAATTTCACCTAAATAGTTAGGATGTCTACTTCTTTTCCAAAGTCCTGTAATAATTAAACCATGATGTGGTTTTTTTCTCGCTTGTTTCATTTGAATATCAGCAACCATTTCAATTGCAATTGCGGCTATACATAAAGCTATTGACATAAAAGTAGCTAAGTTAAAAATAGGTGTAGCTTGCATATAAGCTATAACAGATAACATGCCTAAAAATACTACTAAAGTTGGAAATAAATGGATACCAAATAAATTAACTAATGGCCATAGTTTAGGGAATTTTTGTTTATAATGGTCATATCTAAAATCTTGAATAGTTAAATCCTTAAATGATAGTGCCCAATTAATTGTTAAACGTAATCCCCAAACCTCAACAAGAGCAATCATTATCCATGTGTGAGGAGCAAAATTAGCAAGGTCTTTCGCAAAGACAACAACCATCACCATTGGCAAAACACTCCAATATGGATCATAGATTGATGCATTATTAAAAATTGTCGAGAAAATCCAAATAATGATTGTAGCGACAACATCACTTACTAAAAATAGTAAAATATAATAACTAAATAAATTATCATTTCTAATATTAGCTAAATACAAGCCTAAATAATGCCATACTAAAGCACCACCAATAAAAGCAACAAGATAAGCTAATAATATAACAGCAAAACTAAAAACTCGATTTTTCTTCATAACAATTTCCTCTTTTACTATTATATCATATTTTATCAAAAAATAAAAATTATAACTCTTTTAACTTTTGATATTTTCTTTTAGTGGAGTTGCCGCCTCGAATATGTTTTTCCTGCTTATTTATTTCTAATAAACTAGAAACTTCTTGGTATAATCCGTGATCTAACATTTTTAACCTTTCTGATAAATCTTTATGAATTGTACTTTTAGAACAACCTAATCTTCGTGCTACTTGCCTAACATTACTTTTTTCTTTTAAAAATATCTTAGCTGCTTGTATAATCCGATCTTTCATTAATTCATCCATGATATCACCACTATCATTTTATTTATCATTTTCGAATTTATGAAAAAAGTTCTTTTTTCATTTAATTTTTCTATTTTTTGATATAATACTATAGAGGTAATATTATGGATAAACTAATGAATGATGAAAAGCACTATGTCACGCTGAATAATTATTTAAGATATAAATACCATACTAAAGTTGCTAGAATCAGTTTAAATGCGGGGCTTAGTTGTCCTAATCGTGATGGTAAAATTAGCTATGGTGGTTGTATCTATTGTTCAAGTAATCTAAGTGGTGACTTCGCTGGAGAAAAAACTAAACCCTTTAAGGATCAGTTTGATGATATTTTAAGTATTATGAAATTAAAATGGGATACTAATACTTTTATAGCCTATTTACAAGCTGGTACTAACACTTATGCCGATATTGATAAATTAAGAAAAATTTATACTGAAATTCTATCTATCAATCATAATATTAAAGTTTTAAGTATTGCGACGAGACCTGATTGTATTAATGAAAATGTCATAGAATTATTAAAGGAAATTAATAAATCAGTAGAAGTTTGGATTGAACTTGGCCTACAAACAATTCACGAAAAAACCGCTTTGTTAATTAACCGTGGATATCAATTAAATACTTTTGAATACGCAATGAATTTACTAAATGAAGCAAACATTAAAATAATTGTTCACATTATTAATGGTCTACCTTTTGAAAATAAGGAAATGATGATTGAAACTGTCAAATATTTAAATAACTATAATTTATTTGGTATTAAAATTCATATGCTTCATATTATGAAAAACACTTATTTAGGTAATAATCTTCTAAAATTTAAAGAACTTGGTTTTAATAGTTTAACAATAAATGAATTTGTTGATATTACAACTACCCAACTTAGATATTTAAATACAAATACTATCATTCATAGACTAACTGGTGATGCACCAAAAGATTTATTAATTGAACCTACATGGACACTTAAAAAATTTGTTGTTCTCAATGAAATCGATAAACACATGCGTAAAAATAAAATTTATCAGGGTGACTTATGTATAAAATAATTGAATTAGCTCATTTAATGTTACAACAACATTTAACTTTAGGTGACGTAGCGATTGATGCAACATGTGGTAATGGTCATGATACACTTTTTCTATCCCAATTAGTTGGTGAAACGGGCAAAATTTATAGTTACGATATCCAACTAGCTGCTTTAGAATCTGCTAAAATACTAAATGCTAATCAAAACAATATCACATTCATTCATCAAAGCCATGAATTCCTAGAACTTAATGATGCAAAGGCAGTCGTATTTAATTTTGGATATTTACCAAACGGTGATAAATCAATTACCACTAAAGCAAGTTCTTCACTTACTGCAGTTGAAAATATAATCAAAGAATTAAAAGACAATGTATTAATCATCATGGTTCTTTATCCGGGACATAAAGAAGGTAAAATTGAAGCAGATGTTTTAAGCGAGTTTTGTAATAATCTTTCTTCAAAAGAATTCCTTGTTTCAACATACAAAAACTCAAACCAAAATAATGCGCCATTCTTAATTTCTATCATCAAAAAGTAAAAAACACAGAGCAATCTGTGTTTTAAATTTCGCTTGGTTTTTTACCTATCACGCGTTCAGGATTTAAATGATTTGTATCACGTACTATTTTAAAGTATACATGATTACCAGCTTCTTTATCAATTTCACTATTACCACTAACTCCTATTTTATCACCTTGAGCAACCTTTGTTCCAACACTAATTGTTACTTCTGATAAGCTATAATAATATGTTTTTAGTTTATCATTATGTTCTAATACAATATAGTTTCCATAAAGTGGACTATCTTTAATTTCTACGACAGTTCCACTTAAAGCTGCTAAGACATCAAATGAAGTGTTATCTTTATTTTGAAAAGACGTACCTACACTTGTACGATAGCTAGTACCATACTTGATTAAAGACTTTTCTTGATCTTCCTTTGTCCCATCTTTTTCATAAAATTTACGGACAACACTATATTCCATAGATGAATCAAAAGGTAATTTAATGGTTTCTTCTGGTGGTGTAACAACTTCTCCTGGTGTAGGGTCAATTGGAGTAGGATCAATCGTCCCATCCACCGGTGATTCGTTTTCTGGTAGTGCACTAGAAATAACAAGCGCAAGCACTAACATCGCAACAACACCTATAAAAAAGAAAAATTGAAATTTATTTTGGCCGATTCTTTTAACCCAATTTTTCATTATATCACCTCGAATTTATTATGGATTAAAATTTCATTTTTATACTAATTTTTCTAACTTTTACAAAGCAAATAATTTATTTATTAATATAAAAAAACAGAGGGAATTTCCCTCTGTTTTATCAACATAGTTTTATACAAACATATGTTTATATAATCTTAATTTATAATTGTTACAATTGCTTCTACTAATCTCACAAAAGCACTCGCGGTTAAATATCCACCAATTACTGATATTAAACAATAAAAGATTCTAATTTCAAGGATTCGGCCTTGTTTAAAGATAGTATGTAATTGTGATTCAAGTAACAATTTTAATATTACAATCATTGAAGCTAAAAAGATAATAATATATAAAGCGTTTAAAACTACATTAAAATCCATATTAGTTAAACATTTCTTTATTAATTGAAGTGATTTCCACTTCTGTACTTGTATTATTAAACATATCTTTTAATTCAACAATGCCTTCAGCTGTTTTACGTCCGAAGATTAAACGATATCTAGCACCTACTAAATCAGCATCACCAAATTTAACGCCTGGACGTTCATCACGATCATCTAGTAGTACTTCAAGACCTGCTTGTTCTAATTCTTTAGCAACACGTTCTGCTACTTCAAAATTTGGTGTACCCATTTTATCAAGTGGTAAAACATGAACTTTAAATGGTGCTACACTTTCAGGCCATAAAATACCTTTTTCATTGTTATTTTGTTCAACAATAGCCATAATTAATCTACTAACACCAATACCATAGCATCCCATGATGATAGGTTTTTTAGTTTGGTCAGCATCAATGAAATTAGCATTCATTGCTTTAGTATACTTAGTACCTAATTTAAAGATATGTCCAACTTCAATCCCTTTAGCTAAATGAATTGTACCTTTACCATCTGGAGAAGGATCGCCTTCTTTTAAATCCATAAGTTCTGTATTAGTAGCAAATGAGCTTTCATCACTATAACAAATTGTATCTTCACCAACTTCACAAAGAACCATAAATTCTTCACTTGATGATCCACCAATTTGTCCACTATTAGCACTAACACTACGATATAATACATGTAGACGGTCTAAAATATTTTGGTATGCTTTTTTTACCATTTGATACCATACATCTAAATCTTCTTCATTCGCATGGAAAGTATATAAATCTTTCATAATAAATTCACGCCCACGCATTAATCCAAAACGAGGTCTAAATTCATCACGGAATTTTGTTTGAATTTGATATAAAGCAAGTGGTAATTTTTTATAACTTGTTACATAATCACGAACAATTGATGTAATAACTTCTTCATGTGTAGGCCCTAAACAAAAGTCACGATCATGACGATCTTGAAGACGCATTAATTCTTTACCATAAACATCCCATCTTCCAGACTCTTGCCATAATTCTTTTAATTGTAAAGCCGGCATTAGTAATTCAGAACATCCAATTTTATTTAATTCATCTCTGATAATGTCTTCAATTTTTTTAATTACTCTTAAAGCAAGTGGTAAATAAGTATAAACACCAGCAGCATTCATTTTAATGTATCCACCTTTTAATAACATTTGGTGACTACTAATTACAGCCTCTTTTGGTATTTCTCTAAGAGTAGGTGCAAATAATAAACTTTGTTTCATAATAACCTCTTTTTATTTGATAATTGATGTAATTACTCTAACAATATCATTGTAAGTAACAATAACGAATAATGCCATTAATAGAATAAAGCCAATACTGTGAATCATATTTTCAACTTTTGGACTTGCTTTACGGCGTGTTATTGCTTCATACGCAATAAAGGCCAATCTTCCTCCATCAAGAGCAGGAAGTGGTAGTAAATTCATTACTGCGATATTAGCACTTAATAATCCCATCCAAGAAAGTACAGTTGTAAATCCATTATTTACCACTGTAACAGTCGCAGATGCGATTCCGACAAAGCCAGATAAATCTTTAATTCCTACTGATTTATTAAAAATTAGAAGACCTAAAGTTTCAAATACTGTTGCGCATGATTTATATGTTTCAACAAAAGGCATATAAAGTAATTTAACAAATGAGAATTCATAAGTTAAAGATTTACCAATATATATTTGTGCCGCATTAATGCCTTGAGACTCAAAAGCAGCACGGTCATATCTACTTGTAACAGTATATGTATAAGTTTTATCTCCTTCAGAAGGACGGCGAACTGTTACTGTATATTCTTGTTTATCAGCAGTTGAGTCACTGTAGAAGAATTCTAATATATCAGTAATAGGTGCTGTATGGAAGGTATCCTTACTAAAATACTTAACAGTATTTTGATCAGCTATTTCAATTGAATATAAAATATCACCTTGTTGGAAACCACTTTTTTCAAAAAGTGAGCCTTCAGTTGGAGCACTAATCATATATTGATTTTTTTCTGGATTATTTATTAATACAAGTTCAAGTGTATTAATTACAATGTAAGGATTTACCTTAACACGATTGATATCACCAGCTTGGTTCTTATATGTAACATAAATTACTTCATCATAAAATTGTGGACGAATACCATTTTCAGTAGACATTTTACGTAACACATCAGTAATTTGACTTTGTTTTGTATAATATAAGGAAGGATCTACTTCTTCATCATAAGCACTGATATATAAGATTTCATCACCATCAACTAAACCAGCTTCATAAAGTGGAGAATACCCTTCTGTTAAGCCATGAACTTTTGTTCCGCTTGTAACAGGATATCCTTGTACTAACCCTAGAATAAAGAAAACAACTAATGCTAATACAATATTCATAAATGGTCCAGCTACAACTGATAAGAAACGTTCTTTTAAACCTTTGTTACTAAATAAACGGTCATACGGTGCAATTTGATATTTTTCTTTATTTGAAAATTCAATCATTGCATCTTTCGCAACAGTCAATCTTAGTTTTTCACCAAGTTCTAAATTTTCAACACGCTTTTTATCAGCATATTCATGATGACTTAAAAGTTCTATTTCAATAAATAATTCATCATCTTTTCCTTCAGCTGTTCCTACTAAATCATGGTCTCCGATATAATAAGTAGCAAGTTCAGGATAAGATTGATTTTTTTCTTTTCCTTGTGGAATAATTCTAACAACTTTTCCATCTTTTAAAATCAGTTTACATGTTTCAATTCCTTTAAGTGGATCTTGATCCACTTCTTCCCCTGCCATTGAAACAAATCCACCAATTGGTATCATTCTAATCGAATAAACTGTTTCACCAATTTTCTTAGAAAATAAAACAGGTCCCATTCCAATTGCGAATTCATAACATAAAATTCCTGCTCTTTTAGCAAAGAAAAAATGTCCTCCTTCATGAATTAAAACGATAATTCCAAGTAATAAAATAAATACTACTACTCCAAGAGCAACACTTGAAATGGTTTGAAAATTAATCGCAAGTAGATTCATATTTTCCCCCTTCTTCAATCATTTGTTTAACTTTATTTGTGACAAGAATTAAATTATCAATTGTTAACTCTAAACCTTTTGATAATTCTTCCGTCTTTTCTAAACACTCATTTATAATACTTTCAATTTTATCAAAAGTAATTTTGCCATTTAAAAATAGATTAACAGCTACTTCGTTACTAGCATTTAAAACACAAGGATAAAATCCTTTTTTATTAAATGCCATTACTGCAGTATCAACTAAACTAAATCTTTCTTTATCAAACGGATAAAAATGAAGTGTTCCTATTTTATCAAGTTCCAATTCTTTGCTTAGATAATTATCATAAAGATTTGGATAATTGATAGCATAATTAATTGGTATACGCATGTCACTAACTGATAATTGAGCGTGCATACTTTTATCATTAAAAGATACTAAAGAATGAACAATACTTTCAGGATGAATTAAGATCTTAACTTTATCAGGTGTTACATTAAACAAATGACAAGCTTCAATAACCTCAAATCCTTTATTCATCATTGTAGCACTATCAATGGTGATTTTAGCTCCCATTGACCAACTAGGATGTTTTAAAGCATCAGCAACTGAAACATTCTTTAACTCTTCTTTTGATAAATGAAATAATGCACCACCACTAGCTGTTAGAACCAAACCATCAATTTGACTTGTTTGTTTCCCATTAATAACTTGAGCGATTGCACAATGTTCACTATCAATAGGAATAATTCTAACATTTTTCTCTTTAGCAAGTGATGTAAGTATTTCACCTGCAACCACTAATGATTCTTTATTAGCCAGTAATAAATCACGTCCTTTATTTAGACATGTATAACTTGGTTTTAATCCACTTGAGCCAACAAGAGCATTAATAACAATAATATCATCCCCATTAATTTCAGTGATATCACAAATATTATTAGTTATTTTTATATAAGGATACTTTTTAGAAATAACATCGTGATATTTTTCTAGCGGAGAAGCTACCATTTGTGGTCGATATTTTTCAATTATATTTAAAGCTAGTTCAATGTTATTATAAAATGAAAATGCGACAAGTGATAATTCACTATTTACATCTATCACTTCTAATACTTGTTTACCAATCGAACCAGTTGCTCCTAATAAACTTATTCTTTTCATCTTAAGCTCCTAATAGAACAATCATTAAGAAGATGAATGCGCCAACAAAAGTTAGACTATCAAAGCGATCCATTACTCCACCATGACCTGGGAAAATGTTACCATAATCTTTAATACCATAACCTCTTTTTAGTTTTGACGCATATAAATCACCACATTGGCCTAAGATTGATAAAACCAAACTTATTAAGAAAATAATTAATATTTGATATCCTAATAGCAATTCACTGATAACCGCAAATCCACTAAATCCTAATAAATTAGTCGCAAGGAAATAAAAACCACACCCACTGACTGTTCCGATAATAGTTCCGCTAATGGCTCCTTCCCAAGATTTCTTTGGGCTAATAGTTGGACACATTTTATGTTTACCAAATTTAATACCAAAGAAATAAGCTGCCATATCAGTCACTGTGGCGATTATAACTCCATATACTAACATATAAAATCCAGTGTCAAAAATAGATTCTCTAATGTTACTAAATAAATTAGTCGCAAACATAAATCTAACAAGAATTGCTGAATTTAATAAAATGCCAGTGTAAAAATAAGAAATAATAACTTGTTTACCAGCTAATTTTTTATTTTCACAATAAAGATATGCCATTAAGATATTTAATAGTATAAAAAAGCAAATTATAAAAAGTAAAAATTGACTTAATCCACTAACATAAGCAACAAATAAAGTTGCTGCATTAGTTAAAGGTAATAAAAATTTTAAAAATTCTAAATCTTTGTTTTTTAAACTAAACATTTTTAAAACTTCATATCCGCCAACAAAGGTTAGAAATAAGCCAACTAATAAGAAAGGCCATGATCCTAACACTAAAAGTGGTATTAATACAAGTCCTAAAACAATACCTGTAATAATTCTTTTTAACACTAAGCATGCTCCTTTCCAAATCTTCTTTCACGCAAACTATAATTAACTAAAGCTTTATGGAATTCTTCCACTGAAAAATCTGGCCAATAAGTAGTTGTAAAATATAATTCACTATAAGAAATTTGCCATAATAAATAATTACTTAATCGTTGTTCTCCACTTGTTCTAATAACTAAATCAACTGGAGGACATTTACTTGTATATAAGTTCTGTGTAATCAAGTCTTTATCAATTTGATTAATATCAAGTTTTTTATGTTCTACTAAAGCAGCTATTTTTTTAACCGCATTAGTAATTTCTTCTTGACTACCATAATTGAAAGCTAAATTAAATTCTAATTCACTTTCAAATTTCATCTCATTAATTTGATTAATTAATTCAATTAATCTAGGTGAAAGATTTGTTTTTTCACCAATAATATTTAAATGATATTTTGAATCATTAGGTGCTTTTTTTAAATATTCTAAGAAGTATTCTTCAGCCTTATACATTAAATAATCTACTTCATACTTTTCACGCTTAAAATTATCAGTACTAAAAGCATAAGCAGTTAAACACTTAATTCCTAAGTTTCTGGCTTCTTTTACTATTTCAGCTAATGTTTTGATTCCTTCTTCATGACCTTTAGTACGTGGAAGATCTCTTTGTAATGCCCAACGGCCATTGCCATCTAAAATTAATGCTACATGTTGAGGGATTTTTGTAATCATTTCTTTCATTATTATTCCCCACTTTTTAAATGGTGCATTTTTTCTTCCCAGTTTTCACCGAATAAATCACGATAAGAAATACCTGCTTTAGTACCATATACAACTTCAATATTAGTAGAATCTTTAAAAGATTCACTTCCACTTTCACCGACTCTTTGAAGTGAAGCAGGAAGAATAACTTCTTTTAAGTTTTCACAATTTGCGAAAGCTTCATTACCAATTTTAACTACTCCATTATTAAATGTTATAGTTTCAATTTTATTATTTTTATAGAACGCTCTATCCGCAACACGATAGACTTTTTTATTGCCTATTTTTGTAGGAATCACAATATTTTTATCATTACCACCAGTTATGATAACACGATTAAAAATATAATAGTAATTGATATCATTATTAATAATCTTATATGATACTTCTTTTACAATGAATCCTGCACTAATAATACTACAAGAAATTAGTAAAATATTAGCAAACACTTTTAGTTTTTTTGCGTAAGTTCCAAGAATTAATCTTGATGCTTGATTAGCTGGAAGTGAAGTCTTAATTTTATGATAATACTTACGAACATCTACTTCATTTCTCAAGCCGATTGGCAATTTTTCACTATTATATGCTAAGACATATTGTCGTAAAGCAAATGAAAAAGTTGTTCCAAATATTAAAACAAATATTATAACACTCACAACACTTCCAAGTGATAGTGTTATAAAAGATAGAATATTTACTAATAAAACAATTCCAAAGTCCCTTATTAGTCGATTACGTCTATGACGATACTCTTCTTTTTGATATTTAACCAATTCTTCTTCGTACTTACTATCAACTTCATCAAGAATTTGTAACTTATCAAGAGCATTAATCATATAATCATATAATTTTTTCTTAATTACTCTTGGTGAACTTTTATATGTCATTTGATAGTAATAATCAAGTCTTGGATCAATCAGTTTTTTATCTAATTGACTAGCACCTTGAATCTTATTTTTAACTAAATATAAATTCCACCATACTGCGTAATTTACATCATCATCGCCCACTAAAATATTTAAAGCACCTTTTGCTTCTTCAAAATTACCCTTTTCAATAACTGCAGTTATTTCATCAAGTTTAAAGGCATTTTCTAAAATTTCTTGATCTTTATATTTTAAATATTTTAGATTGCGATCTAACATAACCCCAAGCACAGATAAATACTTATGGTCACGTGTATTAACAATCATCTCTTTATTAATTCCTAATTCTTTTTCATCTACAACATTTGGATCAAGATCAGTCATAACTATAAAGCGATTACTAATTGTTTCTTTTAACTCTGGATGCCTTAAATATCTCATCCAAGTATTTCTAAATAAATTATTTGAAAAATGTTTCAAAGAAGATGACACTACAATCATCATTGAAGATGATTCAATTGCCGCGAAAAGATTTTTTTCAAGTTCTGCTCTTTTATTTATATCGAATAAATCGCTAGTAATAAATGTTTTACATTTTCTTGAATCAAGTACTTTTTTAACATCTTCAACAATTTTCAAATCTTTTATCTTACTAGGATTATCATCACTATCATCAACATATAAACAAACATCGACTGGTTCAAAATTATATAAAGCGCTATATGATAGTTTTAAATAATCTTCAATTTGTTGTGCTTCTTTTTTAATGATTGTTTGAATACTAAGAGAAGCACATTCTAATGCTTTTTTATAGTTTGGATTAGTATAAATACTATCCATAGAAGCTCGATAACATACAACTTCATTTTCTAAATGATCATTTAGTTGATACATTACACCATATTGAGATAACACTTTACACCAGTAAGGATAAAAATCATTAATATTATTTTGTTCATTAGCTTTAGCAACTTTATCATAAATGTTATATGCACGATGAAATTGATAATCGAGTTGTAATAAACATGCACGATTTAGTTTTTCTAAAATATTTAATTTAATATTATCATCTAAATCTTCTTTGTAAAGAAAGCTTGGTAGTGGGATTAAGCTATTACATTCTTCACATGTTGCGATTTGTTGATTATTTCCTTTAATGATTTGTCCACCACATTTAGGACAAGTTAGAATAAAGGTAGTTTCTTTTTCCACTTACCTCACCTCCTCAATTCTTATAAATTAAAACAAGCGTTGCTAAATCACAACGCTTGTAACAATCCTTTGCTATTAAAATGTCATGATAGCTTGTTCTTTTTCTTTAGCAAGAGCATCAATGTTAGTAATATATTTATCAGTTAATTTTTGTACATCATCTGAATGTTTACGTAATTGATCTTCAGAAATTAAGCTGTCCTTTTCCATTTTCTTAAGTTGTTCAATACCATCACGGCGGATGTTACGAATAGCAACTTTATTTTCTTCACTGATTTTCTTAACTTGCTTAACTAATTCTTTACGTGTAGCTTCAGTTAGTGGAGGTACAGCGATACGAATTGTTTCACCATCATTACTTGGGTTAAACCCTAAATCAGCAGTTAAAATGGCTTTTTCGATAGCTTTTAAAACAGATTTGTCAAATGGTTTTATAGCAATAGTTTGCGGATCAGGGGTTGAAATACTTGCAAGATGATTTAATGCCATAGGGCTTCCATAATATTCAACAGTTACGCCATTTAAAATACTAGGGTTAGCTTTACCTGTACGTACAGTTGAGAAGTCTTTTTTAATAGATTCGATTGTTTTTAACATCTTATCTTCACATTGTTTAATTGTTTGTGTAGGCATAATTTTCCTCCTCTTAAATTTCCGTTATTTAGTTATTAAAGTCCCAATTTCATAATGATCAATTGATTCTTTAATGTTACCATCAACATTCATATCAAATACTAGAATGTTAATATTATTTTCACTACATAATGTTGCGGCTGTAAGATCCATAACTTCTAAATGTTTTGCTAACATTTCATCATAAGTAAGTTTAGTGTATTTTTTAGCATTACAATTTTTACGTGGGTCACAGTCATATACACCATCAACACCATTTTTGGCCATTAGAATCATATCAGCTTTCATTTCAGCAGCTCTTAAAGCAGCTGTAGTATCTGTAGAGAAGAATGGACTACCAGTTCCTCCTGCGAAGATAACCACGATATTTTTATTCATATGTGATAAAGCTTTTCTTCTAATATAAGGTTCAGCCACACTTGGTATTGAAATTGAAGACATTGTTCTTGTATCAATACCTAATGATTCAAGAGCATTTTGTAGTGCTAAAGAGTTTAAAATTGTTCCAAGCATTCCCATATAATCAGCACTAGCACGTTCCATACCATTTTCACTAGCATCACGGCCACGCCAAATATTACCTGCTCCAACAACAATTCCTATTTGAGTATTACCTGTATCATATAGTTGTTTAATTTCACTAGCGATATGTTGAACACTTTTAGCATTGATACCAACACCAGTTCCACCTGATAGTGCTTCACCGCTAAGTTTTAGGATAACTCTGCGCATCTACTTCACCCTTTGCTATATTATTTTTTATATTTATTATTGTTTGTTTGCAGCAGCATTAGCAGCAGCAGCTACTTCTGCAGCGAAATCATCAACACGTTTTTCCATACCTTCACCAACTTCGTAACGAACGAATGTAACGATACTAGCATGTTTTTGATTTAAGAATTGTGCAACAGATTCATTTGAAGAACCTTTAACATATACTTGGTCAAGTAAGCAAATTTCTTTTAATTGTTTGTTAACTTTACCTTCAACGATTTTTGCAAGTGCAGCTTCTGGTTTACCAGCAAGTTTTTCATCGTTTTTAGTTAATTCCATTTGAATGTGAGTTTCTTTTTCAATATAATCACCAGGAATATCTTCTTTAGAAATGTATAATGGACGTGAAGCAGTTACATGCATTGAAATATCTTTTGCAAGTTCAGCATCTCCACCTTCTAAAACAACTAAAGTAGCAATTTTACCACCCATGTGTTTGTAGAAACCAAATACTTGTGCATCAGTTTTTTCAACTTTTTGTACGCGACGTAAGCTGATTTTTTCACCGATAGTAGCAGTAGCGTTAACAACTAATTCTTCAGCACCAAGACCTAATACAGCTTCAGCGCTTTCGCATTTATTAGCAACACAAATTTCACCGATTTGATTCATTAATGTAATGAATTTTTCGTTTTTAGCAACGAAGTCAGTTTCTGAGTTTAATTCGTATAAGTAAGCATAGTTACCATCGAATGCAGCATCACATAAACCTTCAGCAGCGATACGGCTAGCTTTTTTAGCAGCTTTTGCGATACCTTTTTCACGTAACCAGTCGATAGCAGCTTGAACATCGCCATTGCATTCAACAAGGGCTTTTTTGCAGTCCATCATACCAGCGCCAGTTTTATCTCTTAATTCTTTAATTAAAGATGCATTAACCATTTTTAATATTCTCCTTTGTTATTTATATCTTATGCTTCTTGAGCATTTTCTTCTTGTGCAGCTTCAGCTTTTGGAGCTTCTTGTGCAGCTTCTGCAGGTTGTGCAGCTTCAGCTTTTGGAGCTTTTGGTTTAGGTTGACGAGGAGCTTTACCTTTTTGACCTTTACCTTTAGGAGCTCTAGTTTCTCTTGGAGCTTCTTCTACAACTTCTTCTTCTGGTAAAGTATATGGTTCAACTGCACCACCGTTACCTTCGATAACAGCGTTAGCCATAATACCAACGATTAAACGTACAGCACGTACACCATCATCGTTTGCAGGGATAACGTAATCAACGTCATCTGGATCACAGTTAGTATCAACTAAACCGAATACTGGGATATGTAATTTACGAGCTTCAGCAACTGCGTTATGTTCAGTTTTAGGGTCAACAACAAATACAGCACCTGGTAATTGTTGCATTTCTTTAATACCACCAAAGAATGCTTCTAAGCGAGCTTGTTCTTTTTTGATAGAGATAACTTCTTTTTTAGGTAACATTTCGAAAGTACCATCGTTAGCCATTTCTTCATATTTATGAAGTTTAGCGATAGATTTACGTAATGTTTTGAAGTTAGTCATTGTACCACCTAACCAACGTTTATCAACGTAGTATTGTTCAGCACGTGTAGCTTCTTCTTTAATAATGTCTTGAATTTGTTTTCTTGTTCCAACGAATAAAACTTTGTTATTGTTACGAACGATGTCTACCATAGCTGCATAAGCTTCTTCAATCTTATCAGCTGTTTTTTGAAGGTCAATGATGTATACACCATTTCTTTCTCCAAAAATATACTCTTTCATTTTAGGGTTCCAACGGCGAGTATGATGACCGAAATGAACTCCTGCTTCTAGTAATTGTTTCATTGTAATTACTGCCATAATTTTTTAAATCTCCTTTTTATTTTGTTTTTGGCCTCCAAAGCTATCAACGTATCCGCCACCTTACAACAGGACGAATTACTCCTTCTTTGTGTGTATTTTTTGCCGTTTATTATTATACCACTTTCTCCCAACTTTTTCAAGTAAAAAATCTTATTTAATTTAAAAAGAGAGAAGAAAATACTCTTCTCTCTCATACTTAAGCAAAAAGTAGTAATTTTTTTAAAAATACCAATCAATAATAGTCCATAAATTAACTAAAATTTTAATCAACCACTATTCTCATTATATCATAATTCATATCATCACTAGTACCAGCATCTAGACTAAATGAATTTGTAAAACCTCCAGTAAATGATTCTTCTTTTACCAAACTATAGCCTATTATTCCTTCTTCACTTGTCACTTCTTAATATATTATAAACTTACCTTCAGTTAATCTTTCATAATTTATAGCAAAATTTTTTATCAATAATACAAGAAACATTCATATCGCGACTGCCATATAAATCGTTTTTTATTATTTCAGTTTTTTTGTATTATCAACACTACCACAAGAATACAGTGTTGATAACACAACAGTTATTAAAATAATTATAGTTTTAAATTTCATACGATTCTCCAAATATATTTTCAAATGAAGATTATATCTAAGCAAATAAATACAAATGAAATAATACAAAGCAAAAACAATTTTCAAAGGAACTATCTATGAATAAATTATATTTCCTTTCACATTTTCCGACTTAACATCTAATTTTATATCGATTTCTAAAATGAATAAATATGAAAAAGCTAAATCTTCGTAAACTCCTTGTTTTTCAATTGCTTTAATATTTACAATTGCTTCTTCATTATAAATATCAATGTTTTCTACACTATAATTATAATGATGCCCAGCCATGAATTCATATATTATTAATGCTTTATCTTCAAAAAATGAGTCATCATAGTTTCTACATATTGTGGCGGCTTTAGAATTATAAGTTTGGCTCCCATTATCAAAGAAACCATTGTTTAACTTATTACATATTGTTTCAAAGTTCTCTTTGGAATCAATATATACTCCACCTTGACTTAATCCAAATCCAGCCTTGTCTTGAAAAACTGTTTTTCCCGTTCCTTCTGTTCCCACTGTGAATTCTTTATTGCTATCAATAACTGTATTAGAACAGCTTACTAAGCCAAAAAAAGCTAATAAAATACAAAAAAACACCGCATTTTTAATTTTCATATAAGCCTCCAAACCCTCTTTCACATAATATTATGTGTAATAAAGCCATATTATAGCATAACTGCCTTTTTTTACAATATCGCTTAAAATTATCCTCCCGAAACGAAAAGTGCTAATTTTTAAGTTTTTTACACTTTTTGTTGCTCAGCCAAATTTTTTACCCATACTTTTGACTTAATCATAAAGAATCCAATGATGCTTTTGCCAAAATCAAGTAATTGTACTAATAAATATAATAGTACTATATTCATCATTGTAAAGTTTACAAATAGTACGGTTGCAGGAATACAAATAACCCACACATAAAATGAATCAAATAAAAATGTCACAACTGTAACTCCGCCTGCTCTTAGTGTAAAAAAACATCCGCTATTAAAACCAAAGATTGGAATACACAGTGCAACAACTAACATAAAGTATGTCGCAAGTAACTGTGAATTTCTTGGAACATCTTTGTAAATCATAGGTACAAAATAGGAAATACTCGCTAAGATAATTCCAGCTATAAAACATACTATTACCGCAAATGCTAGAAGTTTTTTAGCTCCATCATACGCTTCATTTAATTTACCAGCTCCTAATGATTGACCGACAATAATTGATATTGCGGTAGCAAGTGCATTAAAAACAATAAAAAATAAATTTGTAATAGTAGATGAAATATTCATTGCTTGTAAAACATCTGTTCCTCGTTTTGAATATAAAATCATTAACACCGTCATTCCGAGTGACCACATAAATTCATTTAAAACAAGTGGTGCACCTTTAATAACTATTCTATTTTGTAGTTCAATAGGTACCCAAATTGTTTTATAGACACCTTTAATAAAACTATATTTTTTAATCTTAATATGTGTAACAATAACGATAATCAAACATTCAACAATTCTAGCTGAAATAGTTCCTAACGCTGCTCCCAATACACCTAGTCTAGGGCAGCCGAAATGGCCTTCAATCAATAAATAGTTAATAATAAAATTAACCCCAACCGCAGCTACTCCCGAGATGAAAGGAAGTTTCGCATCACCAATTTCTCTTAAACTACTAGCATAAATTTGAGTTATAATAAAAGGAATAATCCCTGCTAACATATAAAATAAATAGTCTTTTGCGTAAGAAAAAATTATAATTTTTTCTTCTTCTGTAGCAGGGTTAGTTAAAAAGCAATCAATGAAAAACTCATATTGTGTCGTTAATAAAATTGTCGATATCACCAAAACAATTAGTCCATATTGAATTTTAAAACGAAAGCAATTTCTCATTCCTTCATCATTTTTTGCTCCAAAATATTGAGCTAAGAAAATACCAGATGCCGCGAGTCCTCCAATAATAACAATTTGTAATACAAAGTATATTTGATTGGTGACTCCGACTCCGGTCATTGCTAAATCATCATAGTTTCCAACCATGATATTATCAAGTAAACTAACAAAAGAAGTTATGCCTTGTTGAAGCATAACTGGTAGTGCAATTAATAAAACTCTTTTATAAAATTCTTTTGTTCCAAATAGTGATTTTAGCTTATGCTGCATTTTTCTTCTTCATGAATGTCGCAAACACTAGCCCTTCATGTTCCTCTTCTAAATCAATAATTTCAAATCCTAATGATTTATAAAACGCAACGTTTTGTTCTTCTTGCATAATTGTATCCGCATACCACACATCAACAATTTCACCGCTTGCCATAAAATCACTTAATACTTTGTGACCAATACCATGATGTTGGTATTCTTCAAGAATGTAGAATTGCGCGATTTTAACAATTTTAGGATCATCTAACATAAACGCAAACAATCCACCAATTATTTTTTCATCATCCATGATTTTAATATAATTACCAAATCGATAATTTATATTAAACTCCATTCTTTGTAAATCCATATTATAAGGATTAGAATCGAAATCACCATAAATTTGTGCGTATTTTTCAAAGGCTGCTTTTTGAATTTTTAATAATTCTTTAGCATCTTTAATTTCTGCTTTCATTACTTTAATCATACATTATACTCCAGTACTTCCAACGCCACCTTGGCGTACTTTTTTTATTACTTTATCATCTTCATCAACTGTTAAATACTTTTGAAAGATTCCTTGAGCTATTGCGTCTCCTTTTTTAGCTTCAAATACATTATTGCCAATGTTACGAATAGCAATTAAGATATGGCCCTCATTCCCACTATTATTGTAGTAGTCCGCATCAATTATTCCCACTTGATTTTTAAGAATAACATCTTTTTTAGTTCCCATACTACTTCTAATATAAATAGACAAATATTCATCATCTAACATGTAAGCTTTAATACCAGTAGGAATAATTGTTGATTCACCTGGTAAAAGTGTAATATCAATTGGGGTTGAGAAATCATAGCCAGCACTTTTTTGAGTTTTACGAACAGGCAATACAATTTGATTATAATCTTGTTCAGTAAGATTTACATCTTTTAAAAATGTTTCTTTTGAAACTTTTTCAAATCCTCTATTTCTTATTTTCACTATTTATTCCTCCTACTTGTCGCGGATGGCTTTCCATATACGCTCTTTTAATTTGTTCTTTTGAAACATGTGTATAAATTTGTGTAGTACTTAAATTTACATGTCCTAACATTTCTTGGACACTTCTTAAATCAGCTCCACCATCTAATAAATGGGTCGCGAAAGAATGCCTTAACATGTGCGGACTAACATGAAAATTTTCTGACGTTTTTAAAATTATATTATCCAAAATTACTCTAACACCTCTTGGCGTTAATTCTCCACCATGATGATTTAAAAGTAAACTTTTAGGATTGTTAATTTCATTTTTTAGAAGTAGTTCAGGTCTTGCTAAATATAAATATTCTTTTAAAGCACTAATTGCTTTAGTACTCATTGGTACTAATCTTTCCTTATGACCCTTACCAAACACTTTAACAATTTTGTTAGAAAAATCTAAATTTTCTTCTTTTAAAGCACAAAGTTCACTAACACGAAGTCCTGAGCCATACAATAGTTCTAAAATAACTAAGTCTCTTAGTCCTAAAGCCGTCTTACTTTCAATTACATTAAACATATGTTCTATTTCTTTCGGATATAAAAACTTAGGTAGTGTTTTATCAGCTTTAGGTGTTTCTACGGCCTTAAAAGGATTTTCTTTAACAAGTCCTTTTTCTAAAAAATATCGATACATTGAGCGAAGTGATGAAATCATTCTATTTATTGAAGTTTTTGAATAGTTCTCACTAACTAAGTAAGCTAGATAGTATCTAGGTACATTTTTTACTTTATATTCTAAAATAGACCCAAAATCTTCGTTTTCAAGATATTCGCTAAACATCTTAATATCTTTTAAATAATTTTTAATTGTATAATCTGAGGCATTACGTTCTACTTCTAAATAAACTTCAAAACGTTCAACTGCTTCAATTGCTTTTTGATCTACTACTTTTTCTTGCTTTTTAAAATTACGCATATTGCCTCCTTCCTTATTATATAGTAATTAAATATAATAATCAAATCTTTGACGATTAATAAAGTATGATAGTTTATTAAATCCTAGTTCTTTAATTATTTGTAAATAATGTTCAAATTGATATTTGTAGTTTTTCTTTTCGTGACTATCTGATGCTAAAGTGATGTTTTTTCCACCGAGATTTTTATATAAATTTAAAAAATATCTTAAGTGTTCATCATTCAAAGCGCTTTGAACCTTAGTATTAATTTCTAAAGTTTTATCTTTTTTTATTAATTCTTTAAATATTTCTTCAACAATATTTTGATAATTTTGAAGTTTTACATTTGCAAATGCTTTATATGCACTCTTGAATCCATAATCAAAATGGCCTAAAATATCATAATTATCAAATGTTTTAACTGCCTCTAACACATTATTAAAATACAATGTTAAAAACTCATTTTCGCCTAATTTTAAGGCTACATCCGCATAATAATAGTCAACTTCTCCACTATCATGGACACTCATAATTACTTGATCAAAATTTCTACTATTAATTGTTTTATTCATTTTTTCTATATTTTCTTTATGATATCCTACTTCAATTCCTAAAAGAGGAGTAATATTAGGAAACTCTTTTTGTAGTTTATTTAACTCTTCTATCATCTTATCATAATCAACAGTCCAATCACAATTTGTCCCTATAAACATATATTCAATATGTTCAGTAGTAATAAAGTATGTTTGATTATTTTTAGATGCTATTTCAAAATAATTATGAAGAGTTTCCTCAGAATCATATGAATATTCTGAATGAACATGTAAATCATGTAATACTTTAACACTTTTAACTTGTTCTTTTTCAATTATTTTATTTAACTTCAAGATTATACTCCTTTATAATGCTAGCCATTGTTTCTAAGCCACGACTAGCATAAGCTTCTTTTCGTGCTTTTTTATATGTTCTTTCTTCTAAACTATCAAAGATACCAAAATTAGCATTCATTGGTACAAACTCACTTTTTTCTTCACTTACATGATGTGCTAAAGCACCACTAGAAGTCTTTTTAGTAAAATCTATCATCTCTAACCCTTCTAGCATCCTTGCCATATTAAGCCCAGCAACAAGTCCACTTGATGCGGATTCTACATAACCTTCTACCCCAGTCATTTGCCCGGCAAAGAATATATTTGGTTTATTAATCATTTGGTAATAGCAATTTAACATTCCAGGAGAATGTAAGTAAGTATTACGATGCATTACCCCATAACGTAAAATCTTAGCTTTTTCAAGGCCTGGGATATATTTCAAAAGTTCATCTTGGGCGCCGAATTTTAAATGAGTTTGAAAACCTACTAAATTATACATTGTACCTTCATTGTTTTCTTTACGAAGTTGGACCACCGCATAAGGATAACGACCGGTTCTTGGATCATCTAATCCAACCGGCTTCATTGGTCCAAATAACATTGTTTGTGGTCCTCTTTTAGCCATTTCTTCAATTGGCATACATCCTTCAAAAACTATTAAATCAAAATCATGTGGTACAACACATTCAGCATTTATTAAAAAGTTATAAAATTTTTCAAATTCTTCTTTATTAAAAGGACAGTTCAAATATGCGGCTTCACCTTTATTATAACGTGATGCTAAAAATACTTTATCATAATCAATCGTATTAGCATCAACAATTGGTGCTACCGCATCAAAGAAGTATAAATGGTCATCTCCCATTAAGCTAACTATTTCCTTACTTAAAGCATCACTTGTTAAAGGTCCACTTGCGACTATAGTGTAGCCATCAGGAATTTTTGTTACTTCTTCTTGAATTATTTCAACATTTGAATTATTTTTAAGTTCTTCAGTAATATATTTAGAAAATAATTCACGATCAACTGCTAATGCGCCACCAGCTTCTACTTTAGTATGATCAGCTGCCCTAATTATTAATGAGTCTAGCATTCTCATTTCTTCTTTTAAAAGACCAACTGCATTTTTAGTGTCATTTGCGCGTAATGAATTACTGCAGATTAATTCCGCAAATCCTTCAGTTTTATGTGCAGCTGTCATCTTTTTAGGACGCATTTCATATAATTTAACTTTAATGCCACGCTTGGCAAGTTGATATGCCGCCTCGCTCCCCGCAAGACCAGCACCTATTACATTTACTACTAATTCTTTCATATCAATACCTTCTTGTTTATTTATTATACCACAATCATTCTTAAATTTCCACAAACATACAAAAAGCCAAAATGACTTATATAAAATTTAAATAATTAAAAAGGGAGAGAAAAATAATCTCCCCCCTTACTTTAACATTAATTAATAGTGATTTTCAAAATTTAAAACAAAAATAAGTCATCAATCTACCACTATTCTCATGATATCATAATTCATATCATCACTAGTACTTGCATCTATATATCCTATATAATAACTACCAGCTTCTAGACTAAATGAATCTGTAAAATCTCCAGTAAATGATTCTTCTTTTACTAAACTATAGCTTATTATTCCTTCTTCATTTATTACTTCTTGATATATTATAAACTTACCTTCAGTTAATCCTTCTATA
>JAFQPO010000018.1 GCA_017411715.1 Bacilli bacterium
AGCTTCAACAGTTCATACTTATAATGAAGAAAGCAAAACTGTAATCGCAGTTGTTAACAATACTGAATATTGGTATGGTACAAGAAATGATAAAACTTACACAACAGTAGGTCCATGTGCAGTAAGTTATGCAGGATTCTATTGTCAATTCTATGGTGCAACAACTGGTGAAACTCCAGAACAACCAGAAGTTCCAACACATGAACATGATTTATGTCCTGAATGTGGTAAATGTTTAAAAGAAGACTGCCCAGAAGAAAAATGTGCTGGTCATGAAGTTGAACCTGAAACTCCTGTAACTGCAGGTGGTAAAGCAGACCTAGAAACAATGGATCCAGCAACAACTAATGGTGGTACTGGTCAATATAGTAAACCTCTTACTTCAACAAGTGGTTGGTATTGTGAAAATTCAGCTTTACTAATTGGTGGTACATCAGATGCAAACCCTACATTCATTTTTATCGGTGCTGATAATACTACTAAAGCTGTTACTATCAATGGTAAAACTGCTGCTAAAGGTTTCTTAAAATCTCCAACTCTTGCTGGTGGAATTTCTAAATTAACTTTCAATTATGGTCATGCTTTCAAAGAAGCAAATGGTGTTAATATTACTATCACTATTACTGAAGTTGCAACTGGTAACAAAGTTGAATTAACTCTTGTAAAAACTAATGCAGAAGTAGTTCAAAAAACTGCTTATGTTGCAGAATTCGTTTTAGATGCTCCAATCGTTGGTGAATTCACAATCGAATTTACAAACAATTCTCCAACAAATAGTAGCTCATCTAATAAAGATAGAGTTTCTCTATGGAACATTGAATGGGTTGGCGCAGCTGCTTAATCTAAAATAATCATAATTTAAACAATCTTTTTAAGGACACAAGGTAACTTGTGTCCTTTTTATGTTTGTATTCGTTTGCTAGACAAAAATGACAAATTGTGTTATAATCTATATGATATAAAAAATATAGAAAGAGATTATATAAATGTTTAGTAAGATTTTTGATTTAATAGAAAAATATAATACAATAATTATTCATCGTCATTCTAAACCAGATGGTGATGCTATAGGTGCTCAAATAGGCCTAAAAGAAGCTATTCTAGCCACTTTTCCTAATAAAAGTGTATTTGTAGTAGGTGATGAAAGTGCACGCCTTAATTTCCTGGGTTTTATGGATATTATAGAAGATAGTGTATATAATGGGGCACTTGCTATAGTTGTTGATAGTGGTGCTGAAATGCTTGTTAGTGATGAAAGATTTAAAACTGCTGAGTGTGTTATTAAAATTGATCATCATATTCCACAAGGTGAATACGGAGATGTTGCATATGTTGATACATCAGCAGAATCGTGTTGTGGTGTAATTGTTGATTTAATAAGAAAAACTCCACTTGTATTAAATAAGAAAGCCGCAACAGCTTTATATACAGGAATGGTAACTGATAGTGGAAGGTTTAGATTTTCTTCAACTGATAGTGAAACATTTACTAGAGCATCTCGCTTAATGAAAGAAGAAATAGATTTAGAATATATATATAACAACTTATATTCAGAAAATTTAGATACGGTTTTATTACGCGCAAGAACTACACTTCGCTTTAAATATTTAGATTGTGGTATTGCTTATTTAGTGACTACTTATAAAGAAGTGTTAGAAGAAAACTCAACTGTTTTTAATATGTCACGTGGTATGGTAAATTTAATGTCTGGAATAGAAGGAATAAATATTTGGGTTAACTTTACTGAAAACGAAGAAGGCAAAGTTTATTTAGAACTTAGATCAAATAAATATAATATAAATCAAATTGCCACATATTTTGGTGGCGGTGGCCATATGTATGCAAGTGGTGCTACATTAGATGGATTTGAAAAAATAGACGAAGTTTTAGATTGTTTAGTAAAACTTACAAAAGGAGAATTTAATGTTTAAAAAGATACTAGAAAAAATTAAAGAATATGATACAATAATAATTCATCGTCATATGCGTCCTGATGGTGATTGCATTGGTTCACAAATGGGACTAAAATATTTATTAAAAGCATCATTTCCAAATAAGAATATATATGCGGTTGGTGATGATATCCCAACATATTTAAGATTCCTTGGTGAAAACGATGTAATAAGTGATGATACTTATAAAGGTGCACTAGTTATTAGCGTTGATACATCAGTCGATAATAGAATATATGATAATAGATATAATACAGGTGATTATTTTATTAAAATAGATCATCATGATGATTCACCTGAATTTGCTGATATGGAATATGTAGATGAAAAAATGAGCGCTTGTTGTGGAATTATTACAGAATTTTATCTTGCTAACAAGGATGAACTTGTAATGACAAAAGAAGCCGCTACTGCTTTATATACAGGAATTCTAACAGATACAGGAAGATTTCAATTTAGAGGTGTCGATCATAAAATTTTAAGATGCGCAAGTGTCTTAATGGAATATGATGTAGATAATGAAAAAATTAATACAATTTTAAATACTAAAGATATTAGACAATTAAAATTACAAGCATATATATATAACCACTTAAAATGTACTAAAGAAGGTATATATTATATGATTTTCACTAAGAGAGTTATGAAAAAATTTAATGTTACTCCAGAAGAAGCAGCAGCTAATGTTAATTTATTTAGCAACATTGAAGGTTCAATCATTTGGGCAACATTTGTTGAATATCCAGAAAACATTCGTGTAAGACTTCGTTCTAGATATATAGCTATTAATGAAGTAGCTAGAAAATATCGTGGTGGCGGTCATCTTTTCGCAAGTGGCGCTACTGTATATAATAAGAAAGAAATCAAAGAAGTGCTTGCTGAATTGGATAAACTAATTGTTGAATACAAAGCAAAAGAGGTAAAATAATGAAAATATTAATTACAAATGATGATGGTATCAATTCAAAAGGGTTATATGCGTTAGTTGAAGCTCTTTCTAAATATGATTATGAACTATTTATCATGGCTCCAGAACTTGAAAAGTCTGCTATATCAAGTGGACTAACATTAAGAGATCCATTAAAATTAGAGAAAAAGCCAGATTTAATAAAAGGAGTTCCGACTTATTCACTTACAGGAACACCAGCTGATTGTGTTAAATTTGTTGTAATTACAGAAATGTTTGATTTTGACTTAGTTGTATCAGGTCTTAATAATGGATATAATATGGGAGAAGATATATTATATTCAGGAACAGTAGCCGCAATTAAAGAAGCTAGTCTTTACGGCAAAAAAGGAATTGCTTTTTCTGCTGAACGCGGAGCTATTGATGCACTTGAAAGAGGATTTAGTTTTGTATTTAATAATCTTTTATCAAGCGATATATATAATAACTGTAATATGTTTAATGTAAACTTACCAAAATATCCTACAGGTATGGTGATTACAAGAAAAGGAACATGCCCTTTTGATTCATATTACAAACATAAAGGTAATAATATATATGTTGCGGGGGGAGAAATGATTTGGAAAAAACAAGATGAATCATTCGATGTTGGCGCAATCATAAATAATAAGATATCAGTTACACCCATAACATTAGAACAAACTGATATGAAAGTATTTGAAGAGTTTAAAAAATTAAAGTTCTAAAATAACTTAGGATAATATATATATTTTATAGGTGATAACTATGAAATATATTAAATGGTTTTTGAAGTCTTTAGTCTTTGGTATTGTATTTTTATTTGTTTTTAATTTAGTAGGTCGTTTTATAAATTTAAATATTCCGATAAATTTTTTAACTATTATGATAGTTGGTACTTTAAGAATACCAGGTGCGGTAATATTGTTAGTTTTATCTTATATATAAGGAGATAGATATGAAAGTTAAAGTAAAGTTTAGTTTAGAAACAACAGATGAAAATAGTTTAACATTTGAAACTACGGGAATATTAAGAATTGATGAAGAAGAAAAAGTGCTAACTTTTATCGAACAAACGGACATGCACTTGCCAACTACTATATATATAAATGAAAAACAAAATACTGTTACAATTAAAAGAACGGGTCAAATTGAAAGCAAAATGATATTTGATCAAGTAAAAGAAACATTATCGTTATTTAAAGTAGATAATCAATATGAAATATCAATGTATACACATACTAACTTTTTATTAATTAAAGAATCAGAAATTCAGATAATATATCAAACTGAAATTGATAAAGAACAAAACGTTAGTCACCAGCTAAAAGTAAAATGGGAAGAAAATAAATAAAAGAGTTGCAATTTTTTAAGAACTAGTGTATAATAAGATAAGTTAAATAAAAGGAGAAAGAATATGGCTATTAAAGACAATTCTATGCTAGAAATAGCTATCGATTTATTAGAAAAGAAACATAAACCTCAACACATTGATGTAATTATTAAAGAAGTTTTATCTTTAAAAGGTTTAAAACAAGCACAAGCTAAAGAAGTTGCACCTCAATTTGTTATGGACTTTATGCTTTCTGGTTATTTTGTTTATTGCGGAGATGACACTTGGGATTTAAAAGATCGTCAACCAACTTCTGTTTTAGACAAAGACGGTAGTGATTTTGAAGAATATCTTTCTGATGATGAAGATGTTAAGAAAAATGAACTTAAAGATGAAGAATTCAATGTATATGGTGATGAAGATGAATCATTTGAAGAATCTAATGAAGATGATGAAGATGAAGAAAATGATACTGAAGATGATTTAGCACATGAATTCGAAATATCTGTTGGAGATATTGAAGACTTAGAAAACGATACAGATGAATAAACTGCTACACACCTAGCAGTTTTTTTCCTTTTATATAGGTGGTTTTATGAATTATAGTGAAGTAATGAATTTATTAAATAAATATAAATTAAGTCCTGATAAAAATTTTGGTCAAAACTTTTTGATTGATAATAATATAATTTCTCAAATAGCTAGTTGTGCAAAAGGTAAAAATGTTATTGAAATTGGTCCAGGGCTTGGGTCATTAACAAACGAACTTGTTAAAGTATCTAAAAAAGTTTTATGCTATGAAATAGATTTAGGAATGGCGAATGTAATTGAAAATGAGCTTTGTAATAAGTATTCTAATATTAAACTTATTAGAGGGGATTTCTTGAAACAAGATTTAGAAAATGATATTAAGAAATATTTTGATGATGATGATATATATGTAGTAGCTAACTTACCTTATTATATAACTACCGCAATCTTAATTAAAATATTAGAAGAAACTAAACGTGTTAAATTAATGCGTGTTATGATGCAAAAAGAAGTTGGTTCAAGATTAATGGGAGCACCAAATACAAAAGATTATAATAGTCTAAGTGTATTATTACAATATTATACTAAAGTTGAAAAGAGTATAAATGTTCCTAGAAATTGTTTCCATCCTAGTCCTAATGTTGATAGTGTTGTTTTAGATATTACAAGAAAAGATGAATTATTATTTGTTGAATCTGAAAAATACTTTTTAAGCTTTAATAGGGCCTTATTTTCGATGCGTAGAAAAACTATAGTAAACAATCTTAATAATTATTTTAAATACGATAAAACGCAAATTTCGGGCCTTTTAGAACGAAATAGATATAAGGCAACAACAAGAGCTGAAGAATTAACAGTTGAACAAATAGTTGATTTATCAAATGAGTTTTATAAAGAATTTCAATAACTTTATTCTTTTTCTTTCATATAATATAAATGGGTGTTTATATGGAAGATAAATTAAAGATAGAAGATATTGTTAAGTATAAAGATAGAATATATATAATAGAAAATATTGATTTAGAAAATGTAACTTTGGTAGGATATAGCTATCGTGATGTTGTTACTACAAATATATCTAATATAATTAAGGCAAGTCAAAGTGATATAGAGAAAGAAAATAAAAATAATATTCGAAAAATCACAAACATAACTGAACAAAATAAAAGAAACAAAAAGAATAAAAATGCTTTGTTTGGAAGAATACTACATATTGATGGTGATAAAAGATATTTAGAAAGTTGTATGAATCTATACAAAAAAATAGGCGTAGACGCAACAGGTATATATATTCATGAATGTAATATACATAAAAAGATTGAAGAAATAATACTAGAACTTCATCCAGATATAGTAGTAATCACAGGTCACGATAATTATAATGGTGAAGATATTAAAGATATTGATAATTATGAAAACAGTAAATTTTTTATTGAAGCAGTTAAAAAAATAAGAAATCATTTTACTTTTAATGAATTAATAGTTATTGCGGGAGCTTGCTCATCGCATTTTGAAGCGATAATCGCATCAGGGGCAAACTTTGCTTCTAGTCCTAAAAGAATCAATACGCATACATATGATCCAGCGGTTGTCGCAGTAAAAGTAGCCACAACTTCTTGTAATCAATTAGTTGATTTTAATAATATTATTAAATATATTGAAAAAGGAAAAGATGCAATAGGCGGAATAGAAACATATGGTAAAATGAAAATGTTATTGTAGGAGGTATATATGACAAAAAAAGCTTATGCAAAAATTAATTTAGCGCTTAGGGTTTTAAAAGAAACAAATGGATATCATGAACTTGATATGCTAAATGCTAAAATTGATTTATATGATGAATTAACAATTGAGGAAATAGAAGAAAACACTGTAGTTGTAGAAATGATTCCAAATGTTGTAGAAGTCGAATCAAATTTAGTGACAAAAGTTTCTAAAAAAATAAAAGATATATATAATATAGAAAAAGGATTTAAAATTACTATCAATAAAAAAATACCACTTTCTAGTGGTTTAGCTGGTGGTAGTGCTGATTGTGCTTGTAGTATAAATTTAATTGATGAATTTTTTGAATTAAAAATGTCAAGAGAAGAAAAAGAAAAAATAGCACTTGAAATGGGGACAGATGTAGTATATTGTTTATATGATAGTATGTGTCATGTTAGTGGAATAGGTGAAAACGTAGAATTTAAACCAGTATATTTTCCTTATAGTGTTATAGTAATAAATCCTATTTGTGAAATATCCACTAAAGACATATATAGCCAAGTAGATTTTGAAAGTGAAAAATTAAATTTTGAGACAACTAACGTTAAAGAACTTCTTGGTAATGATTTACAAAAAATAGTTTTGAATAATCACAAAGAATTAATAGATGTAATAGAATATATTAATACACAAGATGTATTTGGCGTTCAAACAAGTGGGGCAGGCGCAACAATCTTAGCTTTTGTTGAACCCCACAAGGCACATTTAGTGTTAAATAATATTAGAATGAAATATCCGCATTTAACTATGAATATATATAACATAGTTAAAAATAATCCAAATGAATTTTTAGATGTTAAAGAAAAAGAAGAAATTAATAAACCTGCAATTGGTCATTCAGATGTACCAATGTTTGATACTGCAGATGATGTTGTGATAGATTTTGGTGATGAAAAATATAGAACTATTCACTATGTATATAAGGAAGATATATATGACTTAAATGAATATGTTGTTGTTCACAAAAGAGGTGGCAAACTTGGAAGATATATATTCTCTTTAATAGGTATAGCTTTTGTAATTATCTTTGCAGTTAAATTAAATTGGATAGGCCTAGCGGCATCTGCTTTATTTACTATCTATCAATTATTTATTAGTATGCCTTTAAGAAAGAAAACTTTAAGGATGGAAATTGATAAAAAGATGCAAACCGATAAAAGAAAAATGGTTTTAATTGTTACTGACTTAGGTATATATTATGCATATGAATATGAAACTAATGTACCTAACATTCCTTGGGAAGGTATAAGCGAAGTAATATCAACTAATAATTATTTATTTATTGGTATGGCAACAGGTGGATATTTGCCAATTAATAAACATAGATGTCCTAATTCGGAAACTTTAACTCAATTATTGAAAGAATATTTGAGTGAAAGTGATAAATTTAAAGAAAAAACAAAATAAATAATATAAGAATAAACATTTTAATAGTCAAAAAACATAAAATAGTGTATAATAATTTTAAGTGGAGGTACAACTTATATGAGTGAAAACTTAAAATGTGCTGCTAAAGAAATAAGAAAACTAACAATTAATTGTATATCATCAATTGGTGCTGGTCATATTGGTGGAAGTATGTCAATTGTAGACGTACTTACCGCATTATATTGTTCTGAAATGAATATTGACCCACAAGACCCTAAAAAAGAAGGAAGAGATAGATTAGTTGTGTCTAAAGGACATGCTGGGCCTGCTGTATATGCTACTTTAGCATATAAGGGCTATTTTGATAAAGATGAGCTTATGACTTTGAATAGATATGGAACTAATTTACCAAGTCATTGTGATATGAATAAAACAATTGGTGTTGACATGACTACTGGTTCTTTGGGACAAGGAATATCTTGCGCTGTAGGGATGGCACTAGCATCAAAAATTAAACAAGATAATGCTACAATCTATTGTATTATTGGTGACGGTGAATCACAAGAGGGACAAGTATGGGAAGCAGCTATGTTTGCCTCACACAAAAAACTTGACAATTTAATTCTTTTCTTAGATAAAAATAATTTACAATTAGATGGTTATACTAAAGATGTTGCAGATTGTGGTAACGATGCGCTAAAATGGATAGCGAATGGATTTGAAGTTTATAGTATAAATGGTAATGATCCATATTTGTGTAAAGAAACAATCAAAAAAGCAAAAGTATCTAATGGTAAACCACATATGATAATTTTAAACACTGTAAAAGGAAGCGGTGTTAAATACTTTGAAGATGCAAAAGAAAATTCTCATAGTATGCCAATAAATGAAGAAATAAGAGTAAAATCTATTGCAGAGTTGGATGGTGAATAGTATGGAATTTAGAAAAATATTATGTAGTGTATTAGATAAATTAATGGAACAAGATGAAAGAATCTGTGTTCTAGATGCTGACCTTTCAAAACCAAATGGTACAGCAAAATTATATGAAAAATATCCAAAGAGAACATTTAATGCAGGGATTGCAGAAGCTAATATGATTGGTGTTGCTGCAGGGCTAAAAGCGTATGGTATGATACCTGTTGTTGTTACATTTACTCCTTTTGCTACAAGAAGGGTTTATGATCAAATAGCTGTATCTGTTGCATATGCTAAATTACCTATTATAATAATAGGAACAGACCCAGGTATTACTGCTGAATTAAATGGCGGCACACATATGTCTTTTGAAGATGTAGCCCTTATGAGAGCTATTCCTACAATGAAGATATATGATGCTGTTGATCCAAGACAATTAGAATCAGCATTACCTAAATTAATATATTCTGAACAACCTGTATATATTAGAATGCCTCGTAAAGAGCGTCCTGATGTTTTTGACGAAGGATATATATTTGAAGAAAAAGCTGATATTGTAAAAGAAGGAACAGATGCTAGCATCATTGCTACAGGTACAATGGTATATGAAGCAATGGAAGCTGCAAAACAATTAGAATTAGAAAATATAAATGTTGAAGTAATTAGTGTTAACATGATTAAACCTCTAGATGAAAAAACAATTTTAGATTCTGTAAAGAAAACTAATAAAGTAGTTGTTTGTGAAAATAATAATTTAATTGGTGGTCTATACGAGGCTATTTGTAGATTACTAATTGAAAATCATCCAGTCAAAGTAGAGGGCATAGGAGTGAAAGACCAATTTGGTCAAGTGGGTAAATATAGTGATTTACTTAAAGCGTATAATATGACCCCAAAAGATATTGTTGAGGCAATTAAAAAACAATAAGAACTAAGAACAGGAGAAATTTAAAATGGCATTAATTCATGGTAAAAAAATCAAATTATTTTCTTTAAACTCAAATCCAGAACTAGCACAAGAAGTATCTGATTATGTCGGAGTACCTCTATCAAATTGTGAAGTTACTAGATTTGCTGATGGTGAAGTACAAATCAATATCGAAGAAACAGTTAGAGGACACGCAGTATTTGTAATTCAATCAACTAATAAACCTGTTAATGAAAATTATATGGAATTATTAATTATGATTGACGCATTAAAACGTGCATCTGCTAAATCTATTAATATCATTATGCCTTATTATGGCTATTCAAGACAAGATAGAAAAGCTGCTGCTCGTCAACCTATTTCTGCTAAATTAATGGCAGATTTACTACAAGCTGCTGGCGCTGATAGAGTATTATGTATGGATTTACATGCTGACCAAATCCAAGGTTTCTTTAATATTCCGATTGATAATTTTAGAGCTTTCCCAATTTTTGCGAAATATTTCCATCAAAAACATATGGAAAATATTGTTGTTGTATCACCTGACCATGGAGGAACAACAAGGGCAAGAAGACTTGCTGATGCATTAGGAGCGCCTATTGCAATTATTGACAAACGCAGACCTAGACCAAATGTTGCGCAAGTTATGAATCTGATTGGTGAAGTAGAAGGCAAAATTGCAATTATTGTAGATGATATCGTAGATACTGCAGGGACACTTGTGGCTGCTGTAGAAGTGCTACATCAAAAAGGTGCAACTGAAATTTATTGTTGCTGCACTCATGCTATCTTATCAGATCCTGCATATGATAGAATTATGGCTAGTCATTTAACAGAAGTTGTATCAACTAATACAATTAAGCAACCTGAAAAAATTATGCAATCTCCAAAATTTGTACAAGTGTCAGTTGCTCCGGTTTTAGGGCAAGGTATTCTTAATATTATTGATGACAAACCTGTTAGTGATTTGTTCTCATATAATAAGGAAGAAAATGAATAGTTCGAAAGAGTCAATTTTTAAAACTAATTTTCCATTGAATTTGAAAATGTCAAAACGAGGATATGTAAAAGATGAAATGATAGTGAACATTAAAAGTAAGCTGGTAAATACATCTTTTCCTCAAAATTTCTTTGTTACAAAATATTATCAAAATCTTGTTAAAGCATCAAATAAGATAGGAAAGTAGCTAAATTTAAATGCTACTTTTCCTATCTTAAAAAATAAAAAAATCTTTTTTTAAAAAAATAAGTTCTTTTTCTTGACAAAGAAACTAACTTTTGATATAATACTAAAGCAATGTGCGTACTGCGCACATAAACAGAAACAAAAAGGTCTTTGAAAACTGAACAGAACAGGTGGAGCAGGATAAAAACTTTATTGAGAGTTTGATCCT